>NZ_BAAATZ010000025.1:0-98784 GCF_039533685.1 Actinocorallia aurantiaca
CGCGCTCGCCCCGGTCACCGCGCTCGCCGCGGTCCCGCTGACGCTCGCCGCGCTCCCGGCCGCTGCGGCTGCGCTGGCGGCCCTCACGCTGCTGGCCGCCGCCTTCGCCCTGCTGCTGCTGCTCGGCGGGCTTCTCCGCCGTGGACCTGCTCTCGCCGGACTGCTCCTCGGCGGGCTCCTCGCGCTGCGCGGCGCGACCGCGCCGGGTGCGCTCGGGCCGTTCGGCCCGCTCGGGCCGTGCCGCCGCCTGCTCGCCGGCCGGCTGCCCGCCGCCCTGCTGCTCGGCGGGCTTCTCCGCCTTCTCGACGGGCTGCTCGGAGCGGGTCGCGGTCCTGCTCTCGGTCTTGGCCTCGGGCTTGCCCTCAGGCTTGCTCTCGGTCTTGGCCGCGGCCCCCTGCGCGCCCGCGGCCGGGCCGCCCTGCTTCTCCTGAATGGCAGCGATGAGCTGGCTCTTGCGCATCCCCGTGGTACCGCTGATGCCCAGCTGGGAGGCGAGGGTCTTCAGCTCGGGGAGCACCATGGCCGACAGTCCGGTGCCCCGTCGGGCGCGCTTCGGCGCGGGCTTCTCGCCCGTCGCTTCGTTCAGCAGTTCGCTGGATTCGCTCACAAAGGGTCCTTCCCAGGGAGCGGGTGTGGGCCGGATGAGGCCGATCTACCCGATGGTTCGCTTCGGCGGGGGCGCCGAATGCGGCGATCGTCTTCCAGACCGCCGGAGAGAATTTCTGAAAACAGCCAGATGATCGCGTACTCGTCCCCTGCCCCGAGGGAATCAGAAGTGCAGAGTCTGGTGCACGGGCGCATCGGCACTGCCGATGGACCTATGGCCCCGAGCGGGGCATCTGGTGCGGCTTCCAGCCTAACACCACCAGGGTGCACTTGGATTCCTTGAGGTCAGCGTGTCCGCGGATCGCGCGGTTGAACACGAGCGCCGAAAGGGCTGACGTTCAGCTGGTGTATATGCCAGCCATTACCCGTATCGACGCCCGGCCAATCGGGAGACGGCCATCCGAACGCCAGAACGGTCGGTCCGGCACCCGAGATCACCGCCGGAACTCCCGCCTGCCGGAGCCGGGCGACCAGCGCCGCGGAGCCCGGCATCGCGGGCGCCCGGTAGGCCTGGTGCAACCTGTCTTCGGTCGCGTCCAGCAGCACGTCGTAGCCCAGTTTGCTGGTCAGCGCCGCGATGAGCAAGGCCGCACGACCAGAATTCGCCGCCGCGTCGTGATGTGACACGGTTTCCGGTAGAAGACCGCGTGCCTGTTCGGTCGCCAGCCGGTGCTCCGGGACGAAGACCGTGACCTGGTGGTCCAGGTCCAGCCGGACCAGGCGCGGGCCGTCCTGGCCGCTCCAGGCGACCGTCAGGCCGCCCGCCAGGCAGGGCGCCACGTTGTCGGGATGGCCCTCGATCTCCGTCGCCAGCCGCAGCGCGCCGGCGTCGGAGAAGGACTTCCCCTCCGGGTGCAGCGCGCGGGCCGCGGTGATCCCCGCGACGATCGCCGCCGACGAGGAGCCCAGCCCCCGGCTGTGCGGGATGCGGTTCACGCAGCTCAGGCGCAGCCCCGCCGGCTGCGGGGCGCCCCCGACGCGTTCCCAGGCCCGGCGGAACACCCTGACGATCAGATGTCTCTCGCCGAGCGCCGCCAGCTCCTCGCCCTCGCCCCGGATCTCGATCTCCAGGCCGCCGTCGGTGAGCTCCACGCTCACTTCGTCGAAGAGCGAGAGCGCCAGGCCCAGCGAGTCGAACCCCGGCCCCAGGTTCGCGCTGGTGGCCGGGACCTCGACCGTCACTCCGGCCGTCTCGAACCCGTCCGTCATGCCAGCCCGAGCGCCGAGGCCGCCGCGTGCGCGTCCACCTTCACGGTGGTCGGCGCGGGCGCGCCCGAGATCGCCCAGTCCGGGTCCTTGAGGCCGTTGCCGGTGACCGTGCAGACCACCCTCAGGCCCGACTCCAGCAGGCCCTGGTCGCGGGCCTGCAGCAGACCCGCGACCGAGGCGGCCGAGGCCGGCTCCACGAACACGCCCTCCTCGCGGGCGAGCAGCCGGTAGGCCGCCAGGATCTGCCGGTCGGTGACCGCGCCGATCGCGCCGCCCGACTCGTCCCTGGCGTTGCTCGCCAGTTCCCACGAGGCGGGGTTGCCGATCCGGATCGCCGTCGCGATCGTCTGCGGGTTGGCGACCGGGCCGCCCGACACGAACGGGGCCGCGCCGCTGGCCTGGAAGCCCATCATCCGGGGCCGCCTCGAGGAGATCCCGTCGGCGGCGTACTCCTTGTAGCCCATCCAGTAGGCCGAGATGTTGCCGGCGTTGCCGACCGGCAGGCAGTGCACGTCCGGAGCGTCGCCGAGCGCGTCGACGATCTCGAACGCCGCGGTCTTCTGCCCCTGCAGCCGGAACGGGTTCACCGAGTTGACCAGCGCCACGGGGTAGTCCACCGCCAGCTTGCGCGCCAGCTCCAGGCAGTCGTCGAAGTTCCCGTCCACCTGCAGCAGCTTGGAGCCGTGCACCAGCGCCTGGGCCAGCTTGCCCATGGCGATCTTCCCGCGCGGCACCAGCACCGCGCACGTCATGCCCGCCCGCACCGCGTACGCGGCCGCCGAGGCGGAGGTGTTGCCCGTCGAGGCGCAGATGACGGCCTGGGCGCCCTCTTCGGCCGCCTTCGAGATCGCCATCGTCATCCCCCGGTCCTTGAACGAACCGGTCGGATTCAGCCCCTCCACTTTCAGGAAGACCTCGCACCCCGTCAGCTCCGAGACCCGGAGGGCCGGAACGAGCGGCGTGTTCCCCTCGAGCAGCGTGACCACGGGAGTGCTGTCGGTGACCGGAAGCCGGTCACGGTATTCCTGTATCAGCCCGCGCCAAGCGCTCACGGCTCCTCCTGCTTTGTGGGCCCCGCCTGGCGGCAGGGCGGCGATCGGCGCTTGGGAGCGCCGATCGCGGCGAGCGTCCCGGTAGACCAGCACGGGATCCGCGTCCTCGATCCGGCTGGTGGATTGAGTCTATTGGCTGACAGGGCCTGCGGCTCCAGGGGTGGTCCGGCATGTGGACGGTCAGAAATCGCCTTCCACGCGCATCACCGACGCGACCTCCCGCACCGAGGGGTGCGTGCGGAGCGACTCGACGGTGGCGGCGAGGGCCCGGTCGGGCGCCGCGTGGGTGACGATCACGAGCTGGGCGTCGTCGCCGTGGCCCTCCTGGCGGACCGCCTGGATGGAGACGCCGTGCCCGGCGAACTCCTCGGCGACCTGCGCCAGGACGCCCGCCTGGTCGGCCACGTCGAGCTGGACGTAGTAGCGGGTGACCGTCTCGCCCATGGGCAGCACGGGCAGGGCCGCGTAGCTGGTCTCGGCGGGGCCGCTGGTGCCGCCCACCAGGTTGCGCGAGACCGCCACGATGTCGCCCAGGACGGCCGAGGCCGTCGGGGCGCCGCCGGCGCCCGCGCCGTAGAACATGAGGCTGCCCGCGGACTCCGCTTCCACGAAGACGGCGTTGAAGGCCCCGCGGACGGAGCCGAGCGGATGCGACCGGGGGATCATGGCCGGGTAGACCCGGACCGAGACGCCCCTGTCCTCGACGCGCTCGCAGATGGCCAGGAGCTTGACCACGCAGTCCATGGACTTCGCGCCCGCCACGTCCTGCGCGGTGACCTCGGTGATGCCCTCCCGGTGCACGTCGGCCGCCGTCACCGGGGTGTGGAAGGCCAGCCGGGCCAGGATCGCGGCCTTGGCCGCGGCGTCGAAGGCCTCCACGTCCGCGGTGGGGTCGGCCTCGGCGTAACCCAGCGCCTGGGCCTCCTCCAGCGCCTCGGTGAAGGCGGCGCCGTGGGTGTCCATCTGGTCGAGGATGTAGTTGGTGGTGCCGTTGACGATGCCCAGCACCCGGTGGATCCTGTCCCCGACCAGGGACTCGCGCAGCGGGCGCAGCAGCGGGATCGCCCCCGCCACCGACGCCTCGTAGTACAGGTCGGCGCCGAACTCGCGGGCCGCGGCGAACAGCGTCTCGCCGTCCTCGGCCAGCAGCGCCTTGTTCGCCGACACCACCGACTTGCCGGTCTTCAGCGCGCCCAGGATCAGGGACCGGGCGGGCTCTATCCCCCCGATCACCTCGACCACCAGGTCGACGTCCTCGCGGGTGGCCAGGCCCATGGCGTCCGTGGTCAGCAGATCCCGGGGCACCCCGGGCCGCACCCGGTCGGGCCGGCGGACGGCGATGCCCGCCAGTTCGACCGGCGCGCCCACCCGCGCCGCCAGATCGTCGGACTGCTCTTCCAGCAGCCGGACGATCTCGGTGCCGACCACACCGCACCCGAGCAACGCCACCCGCACCGGTTTCACGACTCTCCAACCTCCGCATCAAGCCTCAACAGGTCGTCCACGGTCTCCCTGCGGACGATGACACGCGCTCTGCCGTCCCGGACCCCCACCACGGCCGGCTTGGTCACGTAGTTGTAGTTGCTCGCCATCGATCGACAGTACGCACCGGTGGCGGCGACCGCCACCAGGTCTCCGGGCGCAATATCTTCGGGCAACCATAGGTCACGCACCACGATGTCCCCACTTTCGCAGTGCTTTCCGACAAGTCTGCTGAGCATCGGCTCAGCCTCGGATTCGCGGCTGACGAGGTTCGCGGTGTACTCCGCTCCGTACAGGGCGGTGCGGAGGTTGTCGCTCATCCCCCCGTCGACGCTCACGTAGGTGCGGATGCCCTCGACGTCCTTGATCGTGCCGACCTCGTAGAGCGTGACGCCGCCCGGGCCGATGATCGCCCGGCCGGGCTCGACCGTCAGCCGCGGCACCGGCAGCCCGTAGGAGCCGCACTCCTTGGCCACGATCCGGCGCATGTTGTCGGCGATCAGCTTGGCGTCGATCGGGTCGTCGCCCGGCAGGTAGGCGATGCCGAAGCCGCCGCCGAGGTCGAGCTCGGGCAGCACCACGCCGTGCTCGTCCCTGATCGCCACCAGCAGCTCGGCGACCCGGTGCGCGGCGATCTCGAAGCCGTCGGTCTCGAAGATCTGCGAGCCGATGTGGGAGTGCAGGCCGACCAGCTCCAGCTGGGGCAGCGCCAGGACCCGCCGGGCCGCCTCCAGCGCCGCGCCGGAGTTGCGGGAGAACCCGAACTTCTGGTCGTCGTGGGCGGTCGCGATGAACTCGTGGGTGTGCGCCTCGACGCCGGTGGTCACCCGGATCATGACCTTGGGGCGCCTGCCGAGCCGCTCGGCGTGGTAGGCCAGCCGGGCGATCTCCTCGAAGGAGTCCAGGACGATGTGGCCGACGCCGGCCTCCAGCGCCGCGACCAGTTCGTCCGTCGACTTGTTGTTGCCGTGCAGGGTGATCTTCTCGGCCGGGAAGCCCACGGCCAGGGCCAGGGCCAGCTCGCCGCCGGAGCACACGTCCAGGCCCAGGCCCTCCTCGGCCAGCCAGCGCACGAGCGCGCCGCACAGGAACGCCTTGCCCGCGTAGTGCACGCTGCCGTCGGCGAAGGCGCCGGCGTACTCGCGGGCGCGCTGGCGCACGTCCTCCTCGTCCAGGACGTAGAGCGGGGTGCCGAACTCGCGCGCGAGGTCGCGGACGTCGACCCCTCCGACCTGCATGGCGCCCTCCAGCCGGCGCGCGGTGCGCGGCCAGACCAGCGGCTCCAGCTCGTTCAGGTCCGCCGGGGGCGGCATCGGGTGGTCTTCGGACAGGACGTCGGCGTGCCTGTCTCCCGCGGGATGAACTCTGCTCACAATCTCTCTCTCGCCGTCTCGCCGAGCCTGCGCAGCCCGTTGCTCAAGGTGACGCGCACGGCGCCGGCCAGGATCACGCGGGCACCGTGCTGCGGGGTGGGCTCCTCGCGGGAACTCTCGTGGACGTCGTGGTAGGCGTCCGCGATCCGTTCCAGCTGGAGCACCGGTTTTCGGTGTCCGTCGAACCCCGCCAGCAGCCCGAGCAGCCTGAGCTCCCCGGGCGCGGTCAAGGCCGCCGGGTCGCCCGGCGGCACCTGGAGATCACGGGCCCGGCGCTCCACCGCGCAGGCCCGCTCATAGGCGAAACGCACACGGAATCCGGGGTTGTCGAACGTCCTGGGAAAGTCGGCCCAGGCCCCTTCGATCATCTCACCCCGGCCGTATCCCTCGTCACCGGCGATGGCGGCGGCCACCCGGCCCGGCACGGCCAGATGCAGCGCCAGCAGACCCGCCCCCCGCGTCTCGACATGTGAGATCTCGGGGTGCAGCGCCAGCCGCTCGGCGATCGGCTCCGCCTCCAGCCGGTGCCGTGCGGCGACCGGCGAGACGTAGGTGTCCTCCCAGGTGATCGACGCGGCGGCCGGCCGGACGCCGTGCACGGCGTCCACCGCGGCCAGTACCGCCTCGTTCGCTTGCCCGGGTGTCACGGCACCGAGGGTAGCCGACCACCATCCGGACAAACGACCGGTTTCACGCCCCGCTTCGGCCGCCCGGACAGGACCCGGACTCCTTCCGGCCCGCCCCGCCGCCGGCGCGGGCGGCCAGTTCCCTCACCGTCCTGATCAGCTCCGCCGGATCGAAGGGCTTGGTCACGTAGGCGTCGACCCCGATGCCCATCCCTCGTTCGACGTCCCGCTCCTGCGCCCGCGCGGTGATCATCACCACCCCGATGCCCGCGGTCTCCGGGTCCTCCCGCAGCCGGACGGCGGTCACCCATCCGTCCAGCCTCGGCATCATCACGTCGAGCGTGATGACGTCGGGGGCCACCTCCCGCACCCGGTCCAGGCAGTCCCGCCCGTCCACCGCGGTGTGCACCTCGAACCCCTCGAGTTGCAGGTTGACCGCGATCAGCTGCCGGATCACCTCGTCGTCGTCGACGACCAGCACCCGCCCGAGACTCTCAGCCATCCGCCGAGGCTAGCCCGCCTCCCGCCGCGGCGCACCGAAAACAAACCCGTGCGCGCCGCCTCCAGAACCCTGGTAATCTTCTTGTCGTTGCGGGCTCCCGTAGCTCAGGGGATAGAGCGTTGCCCTCCGGAGGCAAAAGCGCAGGTTCGAATCCTGCCGGGAGCGCACCGAACGAAGGACCCGTAGGCGATCGCCTACGGGTCCTTCGGCGTTTCCCACCCTTTCCCGCCTCCCCCTTTCCCCTTCCTTTCCCACCCATCCCGACATTTGGGGCAGACTCCAACGGATTCCATCCAGGCTTCTCGAGGAGACCCATGCGTTCAGGACGATCCCCCCTCATCCTCGCCGCCGTCACCGCGTTCACCGGGCTGACCCTGGCCGCCTGCGGGGGCGGAGGGCAGGAGGAGGCGGCCTCCCAGAGCTCCCCCGACCGCTCCGAGCAGGCCGCGCCCACCGCGCCGCAGGAGGCCGAGACCAGGCCGGAGCCCGCCAAGACCACCGCCCCGCCCGCCCCCGCGGGAACCCCCGTCTGCAAGAGCGCGCAGCTCTCGCTGGCGGCCGCCGGAGGCCAGGGAGGGGCCGGCACCCACATCCAGCGGCTGGAGATCGTCAACGGCGGGGGGCTGTGCACCCTCGAAGGGCGGCCGGAGGTCTACCCCTACGACACCTCGGGCACCCGGGAGAAGGGGTTCAAAACCGCCTCGGTCCCCGCCGACTTCGGGTCCATCGGCGGGAAGCCCGGCAAGGTCACCCTGGAGAAGGGCGGCAAGGCCGTCGTCTACGTGGTCGTCAACGACAACAGCACCGCCGGGAAGTCCTGCGCCGAGGCCGCGGGCCTGGCCCTCCTGGCCCCCGGCGACACCGGCGCCCCGGCGAAGCTCGCCAAGCCGTGGAGCCCGTGCCCCGGCCCGATCCAGGTCTCCGCCGTGCACCCGCCGACTTCCGTCTTCTAGGCATATGACGGCCTCGGGTTTCCCCTTATGATCTCCACGCCGTGAATGTGGAGGATCAGTGGAGATCACACGCACCGTCGTGAGCGGGGTCCCCGCCTACTGGACGGACGGGCCCGAATACCGGGCGGCGCTCGTGTTCCGGGTCGGCCGGGCCGACGAGACACTGGCCCGCAGCGGGATCACCCATCTCGTCGAGCACCTGGCCCTGCACGAGCTCGGCGGCGCCGAACGGCACTTCAACGGCGTGGTCGACGCCCGCACCACCACGTTCGTCAAGCAGGGCTCCCCCGAGGACGCCTCCCGCTACCTCAAGGGCGTCTGCGCCGGGCTGGCCCGGCCGCCCATGGAGCGCCTGGAGGCCGAGAAGCAGGTCCTGCGCACCGAGGAGGCCGGCCAGGGCGGACGCGCCCTCGGCGACCTGCTGCTGTGGCGGTACGGCTCCCAGGGGCGCGGCCTGCTGGGCTACCCCGAGCTCGGGCTGCCCGAGATCTCCCCCGAGCTGATCACGTCCTGGACGAGGTACTGGTTCACCCGGGGGAACGCGGTGCTCGCCTTCTCCGGCGGCCCGCCGCCCGAGGGCCTCGTGCTCGACCTCCCCGACGGCCCGCGCCGTCCCTGCGCGCCGTCCGCGCCGGTCCTCCCCGACTTCCCCGCCCACTTCCCGATGCGGCTCGACGGCGTCATGCTGCACGCCGAGGTCGAGCGCGGCCCCGCCGCCCCCCTCTACCGGCGCGTCCTCCAGCGCAGGCTGCACGACGTGCTGCGCCGCGAACGCGCGCTGAGCTACTCCACCTCGGTCGAGTACCGGCCCGACGAGGCGCGCACCGCCGAGATCGTCGCCTTCGCCGACGGCCTCCAGTCGGTCTCCGGCGAACTCGCCTCCGCCTTCCTGGAGGTGTTCGACGACCTGGCCTCGCGGCCCGTCGACGAGGCGGAGCTGGCGGAGGCCAAGAAGCAGGCGCAGGAGGACCTCGAGCACCGGGACGCCGCCACGGCTCGGGTCATGTCCGCCGCCTGGGACGAGCTGATGGGCGCCACCGTCCGCACGCCCCGCGAACACCTCGAACGGATGCTGGAGGTGACGCCGCAGGACGTCCAGCGGACCGGCGCCCAGGTGCGGGACTCGGCGCTGCTCGCCCTCCCTCCCGGAGTGGAGCCCTCCGACCGGCGCTACCGGCCCGCGCCCGGCGACTCGCCGTACGCGCTGGAAGGGCACGTCCTGCACCCCTGGAGCGGTTCCAGCTACCTGATCGCCGCGCCCGCCGGGTTGAGCAAGGTGACCGGGACGTCCATGGGGACCATCCGATACGCCGAGTGCACCGCGGTCCTGGCCTGGCCGGACGGCGCGCGGCAGCTCTTCGCGCCCGAGGGCATCGCCGTCCGGGTCGAGCCGGCGCTGTTCCGGGACGCCGCCCCGCTCGTCCACGCCATCGACCGGTCGGTCCGGCCCGACGTCTTCGTCCGGATGCCGCCTCGGGAGGACATCCCCCAGCCCCAGGACGGCGGGCCGCCGCTGTCGCTGGACGCTCCCTCTCTGGAGCAGGAGCGCCGGAGCCTGTTCAAGCGCGGGCGCCAGGACGATCCCGATCCTCAGCTCGTCGAGGCGCTCGCCGCGGTGCGGGCGGGCCGGCCCGAGGCGGGCCTGGCGGTACTGGCGGCCAGCCGGGGTTACCACGAACTGCGGGACCGCCGTCTGGCCCACCTGTCCAAAGCCTGCACGCTCGCCGGTCTCGCCCCGCTTCGCGCCGCCCGGCCCCACGATCCCGACCTGCTGCTGTGGGCCGGTTCCGTGCGCATCGAGGAGGCCTGGCGCATCCGCGGCGACTCGCGGGCACAGTACGTGGAACAGGATCAGTTCAAGCGGTTCTGGCTGGTGCTCTCCCAGGCGGGCGACGCGCTGCTGCGCGCGGCGGCCCTCCTGCCCGACGACCCCGCCCCGTGGAAGACCCTGCAGTTCTACGGGCTCGGCATGCAGCTCCCCCGCCCGGAACTCGACCGCTACTGGGCCGAGATCACGCGGCGTGACCCTTACCTGTACGGGGCGCACGAGAGCCGTGCCCAGGTCCTGGCCGCCAAATGGCAGGGTTCGGACGCCGAGAGCCTGGAGTTCGCCGACGAGACCTTCCACCGGGCCCCGCCCGGCCACCCGCTGAACGCCATCGTGGCCGCCGTCTGCCTGGAGACCGCCGTGGCCTCCGACGCCGAGCCCCGTCTCCACCTGGCCCGTCCGGACGTCCACGGACGGCTGGCCGCCGCGTCGGCGAAGTTCCTGGCCGCGCCGCAGAACCATCCGAAGTCGCAGGAGGCCCACCAGTACTTCGGCGCCGCCTTCTACCACCTGCGGGACCTCACGATGGCGCGCCACCACCTGTCGATGGCGCACCCCTCGAAGGACCTGGCACTGGCCTGGCTGTACTCCTCCGAGAGCAAGAAGGAGTACCGACAGGCCCGGCAATTGCTTGAATTGCGCTGATTCCCCACCTTTAACGGGAATAACAACTGGTTCTTATCGTTGTACACGGTGTACTACTTCATCCCCTACAAGCCATGCAGGAGGAGTTTTTGGACACCGTCATCCGACGGAGCGAAAGAACGACTGATTCCCCCATCCGATCCCGGTCTCTTCGGGCGCTCACGGTCGCCGCGCTACTGGAACAGCGGGCCGAACGTGATCACGTTCGGTCACCGGACCACGTCGAATCGAACTAATCCGCTGCTCAAGTGGGCATTGGGCGACCCGGTTCGCCATGATGGGTCGTAACGCCCAGGCCTACCGCATGGGCGGTTCGACGACGACGAGGAGAAACGATGGCTCTGCCGACGCTGACCCCCGAGCAGCGGGCCGAAGCTCTCGCCAAGGCCCAGGAGGCCCGCAAGGCGCGCAGCGAGCTGCTGGCCGCCCTCAAGGCCGGGACGCTCAGCCTGGGTGACGTGCTTTCCCGCGAGGACGCCGTGGCCAAGAAGACCAAGGTCACCCAGGTCCTGAAGGCCCTTCCGGGCTATGGGCCGGCCAAGGTGGCCGCGCTCATCGAGAAGCTCGGCATCGACGAGAACCGCCGGGTCGGCGGCCTCGGCGAGCAGCAGCGCGCCAAGCTGCTGGCCGAGATCAACGGCTGACCCGCACCAGAGATCGAAGCCCCGTCGTGGGAGACCGCGGCGGGGCTTTCTGCTCTTTTTCCGGTTGGACCGGATATCACCACGCCAGGTGATCGCCTGGTCACCGAATGACCCATAACGAAAATCGCACACCTCCCGGCCCCGGCGGCCGAGGTGTGCGACCGTCCGAACGTGAGCAGATACCCGGCGTTGCACGCCGCTCGCAGTGAGTACCGGTTCAGGAGGCTCACGGCCGCGGGTCTGCCCGTGCTGGCCGTCCTCTCCTGGGTGGTCGCCGGGCTGCTGCACCAGCCTCCCCCGCCCGTTCCGCCCCGAGGAGACGTCTCCGACCTCGAGAACGCCCGGACCCGCCCGGACGCGCCCGAGGAGATCGCCCAGTCGGCCGCCCGCCCGCCGTGGAGCCCGGCGCCCTCCCCCCGGGAGACGTCGAGCGCCCGGACCCCCGCCCGCACCGTCGAACCCCGCTGGACTCCGGCGGCCACATCCCGTCCCGTGCCGACCGCCGGGCCCGCTCCGGTGCGGACGACGCCGTCCCCCTCGCCCTTCCGGCCCGGCGAGCCCGGCGACGCCCCCGCGGAGGACGAGAAGGGCACGAGGACGGAGAAGGACGCCGGGACGCCGCGCCCGTCTCCCGGCGGCACGGCGCGATCCCGGGGATCCTCGGTGACGGTCACGGCGCGGCCGACGGGCGAGGCGGCGCGGACCCCGGTCCCGGACGCCGCCACGAGACCGGCGGGCACGGAAGCCCCCTCGTCCGCCCAGGCCCGCTCCACGCCCTCCCGGACCCCCGCCGCGACGACGAAGCCCTCTCCTTCGGCGCCTCCCTCCGCGGAGCGCCGGACGTCCTTCACACCCGAGCCCGAACCGGAGCCCGCACCCGCGCCCCCGGCCCTCCGGGAGTGCCGCGGCCTGCTGCTCCCTCTGCTCGGCTGCCCCGCCTGGGCGCAGGGCCTGTGGGCGCGTTAGCCGGGTTCAGAGGCGGTCGGCGCGGTAGTCCTTGATCAGCCGGGACAGCACCCCGCCGTAGTGCGCGATGATGCGCTCCAGTTCGTCGGCCCGCGCCACGTCCAGGAGTTCGCGCTCCAGCAGGACGAAATCGCAGAGGCCCTCCCACTCCCGGATCTTCTCCTGGTCGGGAAGCGGCTTCAGCCTTTCCCGGCCCGCCTCCCCCAGGTACCAGCACGCGACGTCTCTGAGCAGTCTGCTCGCAGCTTCGACCATGATCTCGAGTCTGGCCTTCCGGTTCACGCGCGAAACTCCGATCCGGGCAATGGATCCTTCAGGGACCGGTCACCCGGGCAATCCGGACGGGCTGAAGAAAGGGCCGCGAATTCGGTAAAGGTAAGGTGCCGGTTCGTCTTAACAGCTGGACAGGGGAGGCGTGATCGGTTCGTCCTGTCTAGGATCGCAGCGTCCTGAACGGCTCGTGAGAGTACGGAGGGTTGCGATGGTCCGATCACGGGCCGGACGGCAGGTCCGTCATGTGCGTTGGCGCTGCACCGCCAACGTCTCCCGCCCCCCTGCCCCGGACGACCCCTACGATCCCGACCTGTACCGGCTGGTGCCCGCCGAGCCGCCGCTGACCCTGGCCCAGCTGGCCGCCGCCGTGGACCCCTCCGGTTCGCCGGCGTGGCTGCCCGCCACCGGACTCGTCTGGGGGCGCGCGGAGTTCCTCGACCTGCCCTGGGTGTCGGACTGGATGTCCGGCTGGGAGGAGGGCGAGCGGTTCTGCGACTCGGTCCTCATCCGGTACGGCGACTTCATCCCGGCCGACCTGGCCGTGCTGGAGGCCGCCGCGCTCGACTTCCAGGGTCTGGAGACCGCCGACCGGGAGGCGAGCTTCGTGCACGAGAGCCACGTGTGCCGCTTCACCGGCCTGGACGACCTCCACCTGGCGCTCCTCTCCCTCTACCGGGACCAGTGGATCATCCCGCTGACGGACGGCACCCTCGTCGCCCCGCGACTGTCCCTCACGCCCGTCATCTGACGGCGGACTCCCCGCCCTGCCGGGAACGTGCCGATACGGGCGGTGCGGGAGGATGAGGGGATGTCCAACAGGGAGCTGTTCGTGCTCGGCACCGCCAGTGCCGTGCCCACCCGGCGCCGCAACCACAACGGCTACCTGCTGCGCTGGGACGGCCAGGGGCTGCTGTTCGACCCCGGCGAGGGGACCCAGCGGCAGATGGCGCACGCCGGGCTGGCCGCGAACGACCTGAACTGGCTGTGCGTCACGCACTTCCACGGAGACCACTGCCTGGGCGTGCCGGGCATCGTGCAGCGCGTCTCGCGGGACGGCGTCGCGCACCCCGTGCACGCCGTCTACCCCGCGAGCGGTGAGGCGTACTGGAGGCGCCTGCGGCACGCCGCGGTCTTCCACGACACCGCCGACATCACCGAGCACCCCGTCGAAGGCGGCGGCGCGGAACTCTCCGGAGAGGGCTTCACGCTCACCGCGCTGCGGCTCGACCACGGGATCGAGGCGTACGGGTACCGGCTGGCCGAACCGGACGGGCGGACGATGCTGCCGGAGAAGCTGCGCGAGCACGGCGTCCGGGGGCCGGCGATCGGGCGGCTCAGCGGCCCCCTGCTGGAGGAGTGCAGCGTGCCGCGGCCCGGGCAGAAAATGGCCTTCGTCATGGACACGCGGCTTTGCGACAACGTCTTCGCGCTCGCCGAAGGCGTGGACCTGCTGGTCATCGAGTCGACGTTCCTCGACTCCGAGGAGCGGCAGGCCGCCGAGCACGGACACCTCACCGCGCGCCAGGCCGGGCGGGTGGCCCGCGAGTGCGGGGTGCGGCGGCTGGTGCTCACCCACGTCTCCGAGCGGTACACCGAGGCCGACGAGCCGCTCTTCCTGGAGCAGGCGGGCCACCCCGGCGCGGTGCTCGCCCGCGACCTGGACCGCATCCCGCTGCCGCCGCGGCGCCGGACCGGCGACTGATACTTCTTCCACAGGCGTTCCGCAACGGCGCGTCTTCTCAGATCAGATCCCCTATGGTTACTTTCGGTGACACTCCAGGGGGGATCGAGTGACATGAAAGTGCTGTTGCTGACCGTCGGGTCGCAGGGAGACGTCCTGCCCTTCGTCGCGCTGGCCGACCGGCTGCGCAGGGAGGGACACCAGCCGCTGCTCGCCGCCCCCCGGCTGTTCCAGAGCCTGGCCGACTCCCACCAGGTCCCGTTCGCCCCGCTGGACCTCGACATGCTGCGGGTCTCCGACACGCTGGCCGGGGCCCACGGACTGCGGAAGTTCCTCCGGTTCGCCCGGGTCCTGGGCTCCCTGGCGCCCGAGGCGCTGGAGAGCGTGGTGCGGGCCGCCGAAGGCGACTTCGACGTCGTCGTCCACCACCCGGTGCTGCCCCTGGGCCACCACCTCGCGGACTGGGCGGGGGCGCGGTCGGTGGCCGCGGTGCCCACCCCCGTGCTCCAGCCGACCCGCGAGTTCACCTCACCCGTGTGGGGGGTGCGCTCCCCCTTCCCCCGCGCCTCCTACGCCGCCACCCGGCGGCTCATGCTCCGGCCCTGGGGCCGGGAGCTCGACCACTGGCGGCACCAGACGCTGGGCCTGCGCCGCCGCCGCGGCTGGCGCGACCCCCTCGTGCGGCCGGACGGCGAGCCGGCGACGGTGCTGCACGCGCTCAGCCCGCAGGTGCTGCCCCGCCCGTCCGACTGGCCCGAGTCCGCCCACCTCACCGGCTACTGGCGGCTGCCCGAGCTCCCCTTCACCCCCGGACGGCGGCTGCGGGAGTTCCTCGCCGCGGGCGACCCCCCGGTCTACGTGGGATTCGGCAGCCTTCCGCTGGGCGACCCGCAGCGGACCGCCCGGATCGTCGTCGAGGCCGCGGAGCAGGTCGACGGCCGGGTGCTGGTCGCGGGCGGCTACCGGGGCATGCGCGGGGTCACCAACTCCGACCGGGTGCACGTGATCCGGCACGTCCCGCACGACTGGCTGTTCCCCCGGTGCGCCGCGGTGGTCCACCACGGCGGCGCCGGCACGACGGGCACCGCCGCCGCGGCCGGCGTCCCCCAGATCCTCTGCCCGATCGGGTTCGACCAGCCGTTCTGGGCGCGGCGGATGCGGCGGCTGGGGGTCGCCCCTCCCTCGCCGCGGCTGCGCGACCTGTCGGTGCGCGGCCTGGCGCCCGCCCTCGACCTGGCGCTGCACGACCTGGAACTGATCTACCGGGCCGAGAGGCTGGGACGGCGGATGCGGGCCGAGGACGGCACGGGCGAGGCGCTGCGGCTGCTCGGCGTCCGGACCGGTCCCGTCCAGGACGCCCTGCCCGGCATGCCCGGATCCGGATTCCCCGAACACCCCGAGTCCCCGGAAACGATGGTGAAGTTGTGATCCTGCCGCTCCCCGAGTCCTTCGAGAGGCACGTCCTGCGCCTGCGGCGCGGGACCGTCGAGGCGATCCGCCACCCGGCCGCGACGACCGGGCCGGCGCCCGGCCGGGGCGAGACGGTGGTGATGGTCCCCGGCCACTTCGGCTCCAAGGAGGACTTCCGCCTGGTCATGCCTTTGCTGGCCGCCTCCGGGTACGACTGCTGGGCCTACGACTACACCGACCAGTTCAGCGCGACCGGCCTGGACTCCTACAACGACTACACCCTGGAGCTGCTCGCCGCCGACCTCGTCGAGCTCGTCGGCGACCGGCGCGTGCACTACCTGGGGCACTGCATGGGCGGGCTGGTCGCGCGCCGGGCCGTGCTGGACCGTCCGAGCCGGGCCCGCAGCCTGACGCTGGCGTGCTGCGGCCCGCACCTGCACGAGGTGCGGCACCGCGCGATGTGGACCGGGCTGGACGCCATGCTGGCGACCAGCGGGCTGATGGGCATGTGGCCCACCGTCCAGCGCCTGCTGCCCGAGGACGACGAGGTGCTCTCCGGCTTCTGGCGGTACAAGCTCCAGGCGATGAACCACGCCTACGTGCAGGGCACCGCCGACTCCATGCGCGTCACCCCCGACCTCACCGCCGAACTGGCCGGGAGCGGGGTGCCGGTGCTGGTCCTGTACGGCTCCCGAGACCGGAGGCTGTGGACCCACGAGGCCTACCACGACATGGCGGTGCGGCTCGGCGCCACCGAGGCCGTGCTGCCCGGGGCCGCGCACAGCCCCGTCATGGAGCGGCCCGAGGCCACGGTCATGACGATGCTCGACCTGCTGGAGACCGCACGGGAGGTCTGCCGGTGACCTCCCTCACCCTGGAGCCCTCCTCCGTCCGGGAGGCGACGCGGATCTTCCTGCGGCTGGTCCGCCCCCGCCCGCTCGCCGACCCGTACCCGCAGTACCGGCGGCTGCGCGAGCTCGCGCCCGTGCACCCCGTCCGGCTGCCCGACCTGGGCACCGCGTGGGTGGCCGCCGCCCACTCCGCGGTGACGGGGCTGCTGCGCCACCGCGCGTTCGGCCCGCTGTCCCGGGACCGCCTGGACGAGCTGTCGCCCGGCTGGCGGCGGCAGCCGCTCACCTCCTGCCTCTACCAGGCGATGGCCTTCCAGCACGGTCCCGACCACCGCGCGAGCCGCGGCCTGGTCTCCTCGGAGTTCGCCGGGCGCGCCGCCCTCGCCGGCAGGCCGGCGGTCGTCGGGCTCGCCGAGGAGCTCCTGGACGCACTGGAGCGCGGCGACGGCGAGACCGACCTGATGGCCTCCCTCGCCCTGCCGTTCGCGGCCCTGTCCATCGGCCGCGTCCTGGGCGTCCCGGACTCCCTCGCCCTGGAGCTGGCCCCTCTGCTGCGCCCGGCCGGCATCGTCTTCGAGCCGCTGGCCACCGCCGCCCAGCGCGCCCTCCAGCACGAGGCCGGAGACCGGATCGTCCCTCTCCTGGCCGGGCTGCTGGCCGCCCGCCGCCGCGACCCGCGCGACGACCTCGTCTCCCGGTTGGCCCGCCATCCCTTCCCCGGCGACCCCCTCGAGGCCGAGCGGGCGGCCCTGGGCACCGTCGCCATGCTGTTCAGCGCCGGGGCCGACTCCCCCACCAGCCTGATCGGCCTGGGCACCCGGCTCTTCCTGGAACACCCCGACCAGGCCGCCCTGCTGCGCGCCTCCCCTTCCCTGGCCCCCTCGGCCGCAGAGGAGCTCCTCCGCCATGACTCCCCCGTTCAACTGGTCGTCCGCACCGCCTACGAGGACACCGTCCTGGCCGGTGTGCCCGTCCCCCGGGACGGCGTCGTCTTCGGCCTCCTGGCCTCCGCCAACCGCGACCCCGAGGTCGTGTCCTCCCCCGACCGCTTCGACATCGCCCGCCCGCCCGTCCCCCTCCTCAGCTTCGGCGCCGGCCCCCACTACTGCCTGGGCGCCCCTCTGGCCCGCCTCCAGGCCGAGGTCCTCTTCCCCCGCCTCCTCCGCCGCTTCCCCGCCCTCCGTTCCGCCGGCGCTCCGGTCTACCGCTCCCCCGGAACCATGCTCCGCAGCCCCGAGAGCCTCCCCGTGGCCCTCCGCTGACGGACGCCGCGGGTCAGGAGCCGAGGGCGAGGAGGCGGGGGAAGTAGGGCGGAAGGCGGTCGTAGGGGTTGGGCATCGAGCGGTCGGTGACGTAGACGAGGGCCGTGTGGTGGCGGCGGGCCAGGGTGAGGACCTCCTCCAGCCTGCCGGAGGGGCAGGTGTGGACCAGGTGGCAGAAGCGGTGCCGGGGGTGGGATCGGGGCCAGGACGGCGGGACGAGGGCCCGGTAGGCGTCCACGGGGCCCTCGAAGGTGACGAGGACGTCGGCCAGGGCGGCGTAGGCGGGGTCGGGGTAGACGCCGTGGTTGAAGACGACCAGGTCGGCGCCCTCGGTCCGGGCCGCCTCGGTGACGGAGCGCATGTAGGGCAGGGCGTCGGGGGTGGCTGGGGCCTGGTCGAAGAAGACGTCGGCGACCTCGTACCAGTCGCGGTAGCGGCGCAGGTCCTCGGCGACCAGGGCGGGGTCCCGGCGGGCGTAGGAGACGTCCACGTAGGCGGCCACCGTCCCGCCGCCGTCCTCGATGCGTCGGACGACCCGCTGGAAGACCGGGTCGGGGGCGGGGCCGGGGCCGCTGTCGATGTTCAGGACGACGGCGTAGAGCCTCCGGTCGGCCAGGCTCAGCCAGTCCTCGGGAGAGACCTCGGGGTGGAAGTAGGCGGGGACCAGTGCGCTGTCGGGGACGGGCCTGGGACGGACCGCGGCGGCGGGGGTCACAGCCGCCGCGGTCACGACCTGGAGGAGTTTCCTGCGGCTCAGCACCCTTCCTCCTGAAGCAGGTCCAGCAGGGACTCCCTCAGGGTGAAGACGGGTTTCCAGGGCAGGGACCGGGTGACGACCGTCAGGTCGGCCTGCTGCCACGGGACCGCCGGGGAGCGGGACGAGCCGCCCGCCTCCTCGGTCAGGGTGCGGCCCGGCGCCAGGGCCAGGAGGGTCCGGACGAGGTCGCGGGAGAGGGTGGGAACACCGCTGCCCGCGTTGAGGACGCCCCGGGCGCCGGAGTCCGCGGCGGCGAGGATCGCGTCGGCGACGTCGCGGACGTCCACGTAGTCGCGGACGGCGTCCAGGGGGCCCGTGCGGATCTCGGAGGAGCCGCGGGCCAACTGGGCGACGACCTTCCCCGGCAGGGACGAAGGGGGCGCGCCGGGACCCACCGGATTGAAGACCCGCAGGACCACCGAATCTTGGAGGGTCTGGACCAGCGAGGTGCCCGCCAGCTTCGTGACGCCGTAACTTCCCACAGGCTGTGGACGAGCCGTCTCGACGACGGGGACGCCGGCGGGCACCGTCCCGTACTCGGCGGCCGAACCCACGTGCACGAGGCGGCACCCCCGGGCGCGGACGGCCTCCACCAGGCGGGAGACGGCCGTGACGTTGCCGTCCACGAGTTCGGCGGGCGTGCCGTCGACGGCCCCGCCGCAGTTCACCACCGCGTCCGCCCGGACGGCGCGCAGCGCCCTCTCCAGACCGGACGGGTCCGCGCCCGGGTCCAGCCAGAGGTCCGCCGCGCCGGGCCGCCGGGACGCGGTCACCACGTCGTGTCCGGCGGCCCGCGCCGCCACGTGGCGGCCGAGGAAGCCCGTCGCGCCGAGCAGCAGCAGCCTCATCCCGTGCCGCCCAGGAGCGCCGGCTGAAGCGTACTGAACTCCGCGTTCGCGCGGTCGTAGTCGTCCGGGCGGCCGATGTCGAGCCAGTAGCCGTCGAAGGCGTGGTCCACCGGGTTGCAGCCCTCCGCCAGGAGGTCCAGCACCAGTTCGTCGAACCCCAGCGGCAGGCCGGGCGGGTAGCGGTCGAGGACCTCCCGGCTGAGCCCGTAGACGCCCATGCTCACCCGGTAGTCGAAGACGGGCTTCTCGGTGAACTCGGTGATCCGGCCGTCCGCCGCGGTCAGCACCCCGAAGTCGATCTTCACCTCGCGGCGATAGGTGGCGACGGTGAGCCGCGCGCCGTCCGACCGGTGCGCCTCCAGCAGCCCGGCGAAGGACAGGTCGGTGAGGATGTCCCCGTTCATCACCAGGAAGTCCTCGGGCAGCTCCCGCATCCCCAGGAGCGGCCCGACGGTGCCCAGCGGCGACTCCTCGTCGGTGTAGCCCACCTTCAGCCCCCAGCGCTCGCCGTCGCCGACGTAGGAGCGGATGAGGTGCCCCAGATGGCCGATCGCCAGGGTGACGGAGCCGAACCCCTGGGAGGCGAGCTGGCGCAGCACGATCTCCAGGATCGAGTACCGGTCGCCGATCGGCACCAGGGGTTTGGGCAGGGTGCTGGTGTAGGGGCGGAGCCGGACGCCCTTGCCGCCCGCCATGATCACTGCGTGCACGATGTTCTCCTTCAGACGGTGTAGACGCCGGGCCGGTAGCGCTCGAGGTTGCCGGTGAGCCAGTGGGCGGTCTCGGCGAGTCCTTCTTGGAGGCTGTGGCGGGGCGCCCAGCCGGTGGCGGTGCGCAGCCGGGAGCTGTCGCAGACGAGCCGCATCACCTCGGACTTGTCGGGGCGGCGGCGGGTGTCCTCGGTGACGAACCGGACGTCGGGACGTGCCATCAGCACGGCTATCGTCCGCGCGAGGTCCCCCATCGACACCTCGTGTCCGGTGCCCGCGTTGAACACCCGGCCTTCCAGGCCGGGGACGGTGGCCGCGGCGACGAACGCGGCGGCGGTGTCCCTGACGTAGGTGAAGTCGCGGGTGGGCGTGAGCGCGCCGACCTTGATGGTGGTGGCGCCCGCGGCGAGCTGGGAGATGACCGTGGGGATGAACGCGCGGGCGGACTGGCGCGGCCCGAACGTGTTGAACGGGCGCAGTGTGACGACCGGCGTCTCGAAACTCGCGTAGTAGCTCTCCGCGAGCTTGTCCGCCGCCGCTTTGGACGCCGCATACGGGGACTGCGCCTGCAGCGGGTGGGATTCGTTGATCGGGACGCTCTGCGCCGTCCCGTACGTCTCGCTGGTGGAGGTGTGCACCATGCGGTGCACGTCGTGGGCGCGGACGGCTTCCAGCACGTTCATCGTCCCGATCACGTTCGTCTCCACGTACGAGCGCGGCGCGTGGTAGGAGTACGGGATCGCGATCAGCGCGGCCAGGTGGTAGACCGTCCCGGTGCCTTTGACCAGGGCGTTGACGGAGCCCGCATCGCGTACGTCCCCCAGGTGGACCTCCACCTGCGCCAGGATGTCCGGCGGCAGCGTGTCAAGCCATCCCCACGATCCGAACGAGTTGTACTGCGCGAGCGCGCGCACCCGGTGGCCTCGCGTGACGAGCAGTTCCACGAGGTGGGATCCGATGAACCCGTCGGCTCCCGTGACGGCGACCAGGCCGGTGGTCTCGCTCATGTGTCTCCTTCTTTCAGCGGTGTGCCGTGGCGCGGCCCAGGACGGCCACGGCGTAGGCGAGCAGAACGGTGAACAGGGCGGCGGCTCCGTAGAGCTGCACCGCCGAGGGCGGGGGCGCGGCCAGTACCAGGACGGCGGTCTCCGCGGTGAGCACGGTGCCGCAGCAGGTCAGGGGGACCGCCATCCGCCCGCAGGACTGCAGCATCAGCGCGACGAACAGCGCTCCGCCCGTCAGCAGGGAGCAGGCGGCCACTTGCGTGAGCCCGGGTGAGGTGCCTGCGGCCTGGAGAGCCAGCCCCAGCAGGACGGCCAGGACGGCCAGGAAGCGGACGACCAGTTCCAGGAGCGTCACCCGGACGTGCAGCGCGAACTCCCTCAGGCTGCGGGTTTCCTGGAGCAGTTCGTGGCCGCGTGCCCGGAAGTCGTAGAGCACCCATTCGGCGGGCCCCATCGCCAGCGACAACGCGACCATCGCGGCGCTCGTGGCCGCCGGCGGAGTCCCGTACCCGGTGTACGCCGCGATGAGCGTGAAGGTGAGGAGCCCGCCTACGAGCAGCCCGAACAGCGCGTACGGCAGCGCCATACGCAGGCTCGGCCACGACATCCCGGTGGCCGTACCGCCGCGCGTGCGTTCGTAGGCGAGTACCAGGACGCCCGTCCCGGTGACCGCCCAGCCGACGAGGACGAGCTGCCAAGGCGGTCCGGCGAACGACACCGACAGGCCGGGGAGGAGCACCAGCAGCAGCCAGACCTCCCCTCCCGTCACCAGTGCGGCGGTCGCGGCCAGCAGGTAGAGGCTCTGCGCGCAGGCCAGCGCCACCACGGCAGGGCCCGTCCCGAGGAGCGCCCCCAGGGCGGCGCAGACCGGGACCATCGCCGCGGTCCCGGCCAGGACTCCGTGGCGGAGCACCCGGCGGGCCGCCGCGGGGACGGGTCGGGAGCAGGCCAGGGCGGCCAGGCCCTGGCCGAGCGGCCAGCACGCGACGAGCGCCAGGGTGAGCACCAGGCCCGTCGACGGTCCGCCGAGCAGCGGCGCGGCCGCCACGTACCCCATCCCGGGCAGCCCGAACAGAAGCCCTCGCAGCACATGACGTCCGCCTCTCCGCCACGTGGGCTCCTGGGAGCGCCAGGGGTTGGCCGCGGGCCCGGTGAAGGCGGGGCGGCGTACCGTGCGCTCATAAAGGCGGGCGGCGAGCGCGAAGACGTCCGGGTCCCCGTAACGGCGGGCCGTCTTGTCACTCATGCCCTTGGCTTCGAGCCCCGCGGCCACTTCCAAAGCGTCCACCGCTCCGGCGAGCAGTTCCTTCATCTCGTCGGCGAGCTCTGTGAAGTCCCGATCCACCGTCGTACCGGGCCGGATCAGCACTCTGGTCATGGGTCTTCCGCCCCCGCCAGTTCGCGGTAGACGCCGCGGAAGGAGGACACCGCCTGGTCGACGGTGAAGAACTCCAGGGCCTTGCGGCGAGCGGCATCCCCCATCCGGTGGCGCAGCTCCGGGTCCCCCAGCAGCCGCAGGGCCGCCGCGGCCATCGCCTGCGGATCGCGCGGCGGGACGACCAGGCCGCACTCCTCGGCCTGCCGGTCCGGCGCGGCCTTCACTGCTTCGCCGACCCCGCCCACGTCGGTCGAGACGGTCGGCCGTCCGCACGCCATGGCCTCGATGAGCGTGTAGGGGAAGCCTTCGGAGATGCTCGAAAGCATCACCACGGTTCCCGCCACGTACGCGTCTCGGATGTTCTCGACGCGTCCTTCGAAAGTGACGTGTCCCGCGACGCCCAAGTCGGCGGCCAGCCGCTCGCATCGCTTCCGATAGCCGGTGTCTCCCCCGCCGAAGAGGCGGAGCCGGGTCTCCGGCCGGTGTTCCCGGACGATCGCGAACGCCCGGATCAGGGTCTCCAGGTCCTTGATCGGGTCCACTCTCCCGGCCCAGCTGAGGGTGGGGCGGACCGGCTCTTCTCCGGCGGGCGGGAATCCAGCCGGGTCGACGCCGTTGTAGACCGTCCGGATCGTCTCCGGATCGGCTCCGCAGCGTGTCTCCCAGCGCTGGTTGTACTGGTTGCCGGGGGTGACCAGATCAGCGGCCCGGTATCCGGCCTCGCACAGCATGCGGAAGAACCCGAGGATGAACGCCTTGACCACCCATGGGTAGTCCTTCCCGTAGCCGATATAGCGTTCACGCAGGTAGATCCCGTGTTCCGTGAGACACAACGGCGTCCCGTACGTCCACTTGGCGACCATCGCGGGAAGTACCGCCACCCCGTTGGAGACGGCGTGCGTCACGTCCCCTTTCACCGCCGGACGGCTCAGCGGGCGCAACGCGTGCTCCAGAAGCGAGACCGCCGTCAGTGCGTCGTGCACCGTCGGTGCCACGCCTTCCGGCAGCGACCGTTCTCCCCACAGCTTGAGCAGCGTGTCCACCGCTTCCTCTCCGTTGAGCGCGGCCGGCAGGGACTCCCGTTGCGCGAACTCGTGAAGGGACCGCAGGGCGGCGGAGAACAGCCGGTAGGGCCCGCCGTCCAGGACGAGTTCGAACAGCGCCCGGCAGAGCCAGGTGAACTCCCGGGCGGCGGCTCCCGACGGAGCCCGCCCGGCGGGAACCGCGCCCCACAGCGGAACGGCGTCCACCTTGGCGTGCGAAGGCAGGTCCCACACGAGCGGTTCGGTTCCGGTCGCGGTCAGCGCCACCACCTGGAACGTGTGCTCGGGCATGCCCCGGACGAGCTGGTCGCACCAGACGCTCACACCTCCGTGCCCGTGGGGGTAGGTGCCTTCGGTGACCAGGGTGATGTTCATATCGTCGTCGCACCGACCGTCAGGGTGACGGTGCCGGCCTGGTAGTCCGACCTCTCACCGCCGTACTGGACGCCGAACGTGTCGGTGCCGAGCAGCCCGCCTAGGAGCCCTCCGAGCAGCCCGCCGGAGCTGTTCTTCGTGCCTTCGGGCATCGTGACGGGCACCGGGGTGCCGCCTCCGCCGGTGATGTGGACCTTCCCGTCCTGCCAGTAGGCAGTGACGTCGTTCTTCACGCCGTTCCAGCCGGCCTGGCGCTTGAGTTCGGCGCCGTTGTCGCGCATCCGCTGCTCGATCAGGGGGCTGTTGTCGGCGAACACCGTGCGGTAGCCGTTCAGGACCCTGTCCAGCAGCGGGTACAGGATCCGGCCTTCGGCGAGGTTCGACTGGTGCACGTAGTGCGGCCGGGGGTCGTTGCGCAGGATGTGCGTGAGGGTGATCCGCGCGTCCAGGGGGACGATGTGCTGCTCGTACCCGGTGGCGGGGTCGAGGGGTTCGATGCAGGTGACGGTCTGCGGGTTGTCCTCGCAGATGCCGCTGCCGCCGTCCGCGCGGCTGGTGTAGATCCAGTTGTACTCGTCGACCATCTCGGCGGCGGTGCCGACGTTGAAGTAGTTGGCCATCGGGTAGCGCGGGACGGTGAGCGCCTGGCCGACGGGGCGCTGGTCGAAGTCGCGGGAGGCGTCGGAGCCGAGCCACTTGACCCCGGCGTCGGCCACCGCTCCGATGAGGTTGGGGTTGTCCTGGGGCTGCTGGGGCAGCAGTTTCAGGCCGGAGTGCTCGCCGGTGACGACCTCGTCCCACTCCGAGGAGATGCCCTTCAGCAGCGCCCAGCTGCGGTTGTCGTTGAACTGGGAGCGGATGTAGGAGCGCGTCGCCCACACCGTCTCGCCCTGCGCGTTCTTCTTGCAGACCCACGGCCTGACCGTGTAGTCCTGTTCGCAGCCCAGGTACGTGTGGTCCAGGGTGTGGTTGGAGAAGCGGAACCGGGCCTTGTTCTGCTGGAAGGCCGTCAGCAGCGGGTCCGAGCCGTTCTGCTGGACGACGTCCTTGCTGCCGCCTCCGTTGAAGTACATGTCGAGCTTGAAGCCGCGCTGGTTCTGCCAGTTGACCGCGTACGTCACGTCGGCCGGCGTCATCCGGATGGGCTGCGTCGTGGTGGACGGCTCGGCGCAGTCCTCGCCGGGCGTGCAGTTCTCGGCGGCGTTCCAGCGGGAGTCGGCCGAGAACACGTCGTCCACGTGCACGCTGAAGTACTGCCGGTTGAGTCCCAGGTGGACGCCCTTGGTCAGCCAGGTGACGAAGCCGTGGGCGAGGGTGCGGAACTGCGTCTGGTTGGCGTTGGCGCTGAACGTCAGCACCATCTCGCTGCGGTTCTCGCGCGTGTAGACGCCGGCGAGGGTGGCCCCGTCCTTGGTCAGGTAGGGCTCGAAACGGGTGCCTTGGCCGTCCGGGAGCGGGGTCGACAGGTAGCCGTAGGTCTCCGTGACGTTCGGCGCGAGGTCCTCGAAGGGCACGGGGCCCTTGAGGTAGCGGAAGGCGCCGGCCTTGGCCGCGGTCGTCAGTTGCGTGGAGAAGCCGTCCATCGGACCCGCGTGGGTCGGGGTGTTCAGCCCGACGGCGGCGTTCGGGTAGACGTACGCGCTGAGCTGGCGGATGCCGAACTGCTGCTCGAAGGCGACGAGAGCGTCCATCTCGGCCTTGTTCTGGAAGGGGTCGCTGTTGGGCAGGACGACGGCCTGGAACTTCGCGCGAGGGGCTCCCTGCACCGTGTCCTGGAGGAACGCGGTGTCGATGACCGGGCGCGAGCCGTCGTTGAGGTTCACGACCCTGTGCGGGACGCCCTCGGCCTTGAACTGCTCGACCATCGCCTGGACGGACGGGCCTCCGTCGCTGACGACGAGGACCTTGAGGTCGATCCTCGGGCCCGCCGCGTGCGCGGTCTGGGGCAGGGCCACGAGGCCCGCCGTGAGCGCGAGCACCGACAGGGTCCTGCGTACCGGACCTTTCACTGATTCCCCCTGTGATCGATTGGTTGCCCTCTGTAGGGTCCGGTATCGCAGGGGTCAAAGAGAGGTAAACGCAGGTTCAAAATCTGGAATGGGCCGGTCCTAGGACCCGTTCAACAGACCGCACGACAAATAGATATGTCGCTTAAAAAGCACTGATGGAACGCCATCTCGCCACAGCGTGCTGCCGATTGTCCGCTTTGAGTCTCCGGTAAATATGGTGGACGTGGTTCTTCACCGTCTTCTCGGAAATGAAGAGCCGGGCGGCGATGGTCCGGTTGTCCTGCCCCTGGGCGATGAGCTCCATGACCTCCGCCTCCCGGGGCGTGAGCTCGTGCTCCAGCGCCCGCAGCCGCCCCGGCCCGGCCTGGGACCGGAAGTGCAGCCACTCCACCAGCGCTGTCGCCACCGGAGGCGAGAGGAAGGCGCGGCCCCGCGTCGCCGCCCTGATCGCCCCGGCCAGTTCGGCCGCGTCGAAGCAGCCGTGGCGCAGCATCCCGTAGGCGCCCGCCGCCAGCGCCCCGACCAGGACCGAAGGGCTCTCCAGCGAGGTCAGCACCACGACCGCGCCCTGCCGGGCCAGCCGTTCGACCTCCCGGACGCCCGCCGCGTCGGCCAGCCCGAAGACCAGCGCCTCGGCGTCGCCGGCGACGACGGAGAAGCCCCCCGCCTCCCGCAGCAGCGCCTCCAGCCCCAGCCGGAGCACCGGGTCGCCCTCCACGATGCGCACTCTCGTCGCGGACAACCGACACCTCCCCCACCCCGATGCGCGCCCTTACCCCCGCCCTATCGTGCCTTAATCACCCCCGATCTCCCCATTAACACGGAAAGTCAGTAAAGGTAATCAGAGAAAATGCGCCTTTTGTCGATCTATATCGGCTGTCGAGGTCAGGCCAGCACGATTTCCAGGCCCGCCTCCCGAAAGGGCGCGAGCCGCTCCTCCCCCGCGGCGGAGTCGGTGACGAGGACGGCGATCCGGGAGACCGGGCAGATCCGCGCGAAGGCCCGCGCGCCGAGCTTGGAGGCGTCGGCCACCACGACCACCCGGGCGGACCGCTCGGCCATCAGCCGGTTGATCTCCGCCTCGCCCTCATGCGCCGCGGAGGCGCCGAAGCCGGCGTCCAGGGCGTCCACCCCCAGGATCGCCAGGTCCAGGGAGAGAACGTCGAGGGTGGCGGCGGCCAGCGGCCCGATCAGCTCGTAGGAGTGCGGCCGGGCCACCCCTCCGGTCATGACGATCTTGGCGGTGGGCCGGACGGTGAGCTCGGCCGCGATGTTCACCGCGTTCGTCACCACGGTCAGTCCCGGCCGTGCCGCCAGCTCCCGCGCCACCTCCGTCGTGGTGGTGCCCCCGTTCAGCCCGACCACGGCCCCCGGTTCGACCAGCGCGGCGGCGGCCCCGGCGATGCGCTGCTTCTCGGCGGCGGCGCGGGCCGCCTTGTAGCGCAGCGGCAGGTCATAGGCGACCTCGGCGGAGACCGCACCGCCCCGGGTGCGCTGGAGGAGCTGCTGGCGGGCCAGCTCGTCCAGGTCCCGCCGGATGGTCGCGGGCGAGACGTCCAGGGCGAGGGCGGCCTCTTCGACGTCGATGCGGCCGCGGTCGGCCAGGAGTTCCAGCAGCCGCGTGCGGCGGGAGTGAGCGGAGGCCATACCGCTCATTCTTGCAGCGGCATGGTGATTCTTGTACGTTTATCGGGTAATTCACGCAGGATTGAACAATCGGGGGTCGTCGTGACGTTCGTAGCCGAAGAGATCGGCAGCCAGCCGGACTGCTGGGAGCGAGCCGTCTCTCTCGCCCCCGGGGCGGAGGGGCTGCCCTCGGCGGGCGAGCGGGTAGCCGTCGTCGGCTGCGGGACCTCGCTGTTCATCGCCCAGTCGTACGCGGCCCTCCGCGAATCCGCCGGACTCGGTGAAACGGACGCCTTCCCCGCCTCCGAGTTCCCGTACGCGCGCCGGTACGACCGCGTCGTGGCGATCTGCCGCTCCGGCACCACGACGGAGGTCCTCGAACTCCTGCGGCGCACCGGGACTCCCAGCGTCGCGGTCATCGGCGACCCCGGCACGCCCATCGTGGAGACGGCCGACACCGTGGTCCCCCTGGAGTTCGCGGACGAGAAGTCGGTCGTCCAGACGCGCTTCGCCACCACCGCGCTCACCCTGCTCCGCGCCCACCTGGCCCTCTCCGAGCCGTCCCTGCTGCCCGGCGACCTCGTGGCGCAGGCCGCCGAGGCCGTGAACGCGCCGCTTCCCGAGGGAGCGGCCGAACGCACCCAGTTCACGTTCCTCGGCGCGGGCTGGACGAACGGGCTCGCGCACGAGGCCGCGTTGAAGGTGCGCGAGGCGTCCGGTTCCTGGACGGAGTCCTACCCCGCCATGGAATACCGGCACGGCCCCATCAGCGTGACGGACGAACGCAGCGTCACCTGGTTCTTCGGCGCCCCTCCCGAAGGGCTCGCCGACGAGGTGAAGGCGACCGGAGCCGTCGTCTCGGCCTCAGGCCTCGACCCGGTCGCCGACCTCATCCGGGCCCAGCGGCTGGCCGTCGCCCTGGCCGAACGCAAGGGCCTGAACCCCGACGAGCCCCGCAACCTCACCCGGTCGATCGTCCTCACCTGACCCATGACGGACTCCATGAACTCCACGACCTACACGAACGCCCGCCTGGTCACCCCTTCCGGGGTCGTCGAGAACGGCTGGCTGCGCGTCGCCGGCGGACGCGTCGACGCCCTGGGCGAAGGCCCCGCCGAAGGCCGCGACCTGGACGGCGCCTGGGTGCTGCCCGGTTTCGTCGACCTGCACGTCCACGGAGGCGGCGGCCACTCGGCCCTGGCCTCCCGGGACGCGATCCGCGAGGCCATCGCCTTCCACCGCACCCACGGCACCACCTCGACGCTGGTCAGCCTGGTAACCTCCCCGCTGGACCGGATGGCCGAGGCCGCCGGGTGGATCGCCGACCTGACCGAGGAGGGCCTGGTCCTCGGCGGCCACCTCGAAGGCCCGTTCCTCGCGCACTCCAGGTGCGGCGCGCAGGACCCGGACGCGCTCCGGGCCCCCGACCGCGCGGAACTCGGGCGGCTCCTGGACGCCGGGCGCGGCACGATCCGCCAGGTCACCATCGCCCCCGAACTGGTCAACACCAACGGCGACACCGGCCTCGACCTCATCCGCGACCTCGTGGCACGCGGCGTCGTCGCGGCCATCGGCCACACGGACGCCACCTACGAGCAGGCGCGGGCGGGCATCGAGGCCGGCGCCCGCCTCGTCACGCACGTCTTCAACGGGATGCGAGGCCTGCACCACCGCGAACCAGGCCCCCTTCTCGCCGCCGGAGAGCACCCGGACGTCGTGCTGGAGGTCATCAACGACGGCGTGCACCTCGATGACGCCGTCGTCCGGATGCTCGACCGCCTGGCGCCCCGCAGGCTCGCCCTCATCACCGACGCCATCGACGCCACCGGCATCGGCGACGGCGACTACCTGCTGGGCGCGATGCACGTACGCGTCAAAGACGGCCAGGCCCGGCTCATCGAGAACGGATCCCTCGCGGGAAGCACCCTGACCATGGACGCCGCCGTACGCCGCGCCGTCAACGACGTCGGGCTGCCGATCGAAACGGCCTCCCACTACGCCTCGGCCGTCCCAGCCCGGGTGCTCGGCCTCACCGACCGCGGAACACTCACGCCCGGCGCGCGCGCCGACCTGGTCTTCCTGGACGACGGCCTGCGGGTCATCGAGGTCCCGTGATCCTCACGGTCACCCTCAACCCCGCGCTGGACGTCACCTACGACGTCGGGAAGCTCACCCGCCACGCCGGCCACCGGGTCCGGCGGGTCCAGAAGCGGGCCGGAGGCAAGGGCGTCAACGTCGCCCGCGTACTCGCCGCCCTGGGCCAGGAGGTGCTCGCCACGGGCCTGTGCGGAGGCCCCACCGGCGACCTCGTCCGCGAAGACCTCGACGAGGGCGGCGTCCCCCACTCCTTCCAACCGGTCTCCGGTGACACCCGACGCACCGTGGTGGTGGTCGACGACGACGCGACCGTCTTCAACGAGCCCGGCATGCTCGTCCACCCCGCCGAATGGTCGCTCTTCCAAGCCCGTTTCTCGCGTCTCGTGCAGTCCGCGAGCGTCGTCGTCCTGTCCGGAAGCCTCCCGCCGGGCCTTCCCGTCGACGCCTACGCGGTGCTCACCCGCCTCGCGAAGGACGCGAAGGTCATCGTCGACGCCAGCGGCCCCGCCCTGAGCGCCGCCGTCACCGCGTCCCCCGACCTCCTCAAGCCCAACGCCCAGGAGTTCGCCGAGGCGGGGCTCTCCCCGACCGGGACTCTCGTCGTCTCCCAGGGCGCCGGAGGCATGGTCGCCATGACGGACGGCCGCTGCCTGGAGGCCCGGCCTCCCGAAGTCCTCAAGGGCAACCCCACGGGCGCCGGGGATGCCGCGGCTGCGGCCCTGGCCGTCGCGCTGCGCGACGCGGCCCCGTGGGACGAGGCCCTGCGCGACGCGGTGGCCCTGTCCGCGGCGGCCGTCCTCGCTCCCGTCGCGGGATCCTTCGACCATGCCGCCTACCGGCGGTTCCGGCCCCGAGTCAGCGTGAAGGAAGTCCCATGCCCCTGGTGAAGACCGCCGAGCTCGTGTCCCCCGGCACCGGGATCGCGGCGTTCAACGTGATCACGCTGGAGCACGCCGAGGCGATCATCGCCGGCGCGGAGGAGGCGGGGGCGCCCGTCATCTGCCAGATCAGCGAGAACGCCGTCAAGTTCCATCACGGGCGGCTGGGCCCCGTCACCGCCGCCACCGTGAGCCTCGCGGAGTCCTCCTCCGCCCGGGTCGCCCTGCACCTGGACCACGTGACGGACGAGTCGCTGCTGCGCCGGGCCGCCGACCACGGCTTCGGGTCGGTGATGTACGACGGCTCCCGCCACGACTACGCCGAGAACGTCGCGCGCACCGCGGAGGCCGCCGCGTGGGCGCACGCCAACGGACTGTGGCTGGAGGCCGAACTCGGCGAGATCGGCGGCAAGGACGGCGCGCACGCCCCCGGCGTCCGCACCGACCCCGGCGAGGCCGCCCGGTTCACGGCGGACACCTCGGTGGACGCCCTGGCCGTGGCCGTGGGCAGCTCCCACGCCATGACCGACCGCACCGCCAGGCTCGACCACGACCTCATCCTCCGGCTGCGGGACGCGCTGCCCGTCCCGCTGGTCCTGCACGGGTCCTCGGGCGTCCCCGACGACGAGCTGCGCCGCGCGGTGCGCAACGGCATGGTCAAGATCAACATCGGCACCGCGCTGAACGTCGCCTTCACCGGCGCGGTCGCCGGGCACCTGCCGTCCGGGGTCGACCCGCGCGGGTACCTGGCCCCCGCCCGCGACGCCATGGCCCGGACGGTGGCGCACCTGCTCGGGGTCGTCTCCGGCTGAGCGCGGAGGCTCAGACCTCGCGGCCCTCGGCGACCAGCGTCAGCCAGACCCGCAACGACATCTCGAACGCCATCCGCGCCTCGGGGTCGTAGAGCTGGTCGCCGAACAGCTCCTCCAGCTGGTGCAGCCGGTACCTGACGGTCTGCGGGTGGACGTGCAGCCGGTTGGCGACCTCGGTGGCGTTGAAACCGCTCTGCAGGCAGGCCAGCAGGGTGCGCGCCAGCCTGTCCCGGTGCCGGGCCCTGATGTCCAACAGCGGCGCCAGCCTCGTCTTGGCGACCGTCCAGACCAGTTCCTCGTCCTTGAAGACCACCAGGCTCGGCATGTGGTCGACGCAGCGGATCAGCCCGTCGTCGGGCACCACGCCCCGCTCGGCCAGCACCAGTGTGTCCCTCGCCCAGCGCAGAGACCTTCCCAGCTCGCCGGCCTCGACCGTCGGGCCGATCGCCGCCGACCAGTCGCGCAGCGCGCCCTCCAGCATCTGCCTGCGGCCGGGCCCGTCCGGGTCCGGCACGATCAGGCAGGGCTCGTGGCGGTTGAGGTCCATGAGGACGTCCGGGGGCAGCGCGGGCTGCAGGAACTCCTCCGTCCGCCGCTCCCGCAGCGCCACGGCGGCCACCGACTTGGGGACGCGCCACTCGGCGCTGCGCGCGGCCTCGGCGACCATGGCCGGAGAGGCCGGCGGCTCGGCCAGCAGCAGGTCGAGCAGCCTGCGGCGGCGCCTGCTCTGCTCGCCGGCGACCTGCTCGCTGGCGGCGTGGTACCCGGCGGCGGCGGCCGCGGCCAGCTCGTCGAGGAAGAGCAGGATCGCCTCGGCCATCTCGCCCAGCGCCGAGCGCGGCAGGTCGTAGCGCTCGGACTCGGCGGTGATGCGGCGGAGCGCGACCCGCGCCCCCAGCCGCATCGCGATCTGCAGGTTGTCCAGGCTGCGGCCCTCGCGGGCCTCTCCCCAGCCGATGAACCGGTAGACCTCGGTGAGCTTCTCCAGCGACGCCTCGGGGTCGGCGACCAGCTCCACGAAGTGCTGGAGCGCCCCCTCGACCGCGGCGCGGATGTTCGCCTCGTACGTCGGGTCCAACCGGGAGTACTCGGGAACCTTGACCTGGATCTCGGCGATCATCTCGTCGGCCACGCTGGTCAGGAAGGACTCGAGGAAACCGGTCCACTCGTCGGGGAGCTGGGGGAAGGCGCGCGCCGAGGAGCCGTCCAGGGCGATGGACATGGCCGGCCTCCCTCATCGATACGTCACCGCACTCGCAAGTTACTCGCACGTTCATACCGGCGCACCTAGCAAGCCGACAAAAGCACCGCGATATTTGTTACGAACGTGATAACGACGTCAACGAGAGCCGACGATCAGACGCGCCGCCGTACGCACCATGGAACGGACCTCGTCCCGCGGACGGGCCAGCGACGTCAGGCTGATCAGCGCGGACAGCACCAGCTGCCCGACGACGGCCTCGACGTCCTCCAGGGAGACCCCGGCCACCGAGCCGAGCGTCCCGTCCGGGTCGATGGCCCCGCTGAACCCGTCGCGGACGTAGCCGAACAGCTCGTTGCGCGACTCGTCCACCCCGGCGTCCTGGGAGGTGACCGCCTGGACGACCGCCGAGGTGAGCGGGAGGTTGGCGGCGGCCAGGTCGACCAGCGCCTCCAGCAGGACGCTCAGCCGCTCGGCGGGGTCCGCCTCCGGCGCCCGCACGTCCGCGAGCACCCGGGCCCACTCGGAGGCGACCTCGGTGAGCAGGTGGTCCTTGGACGAGAAGTAGCGGTACACCGTCGCCCTCGCCACGCCCGCCCGGTCGGCCACGTCGTGCATGGTCACCGCGGAGTAGCCGCCCTCGCTCGCGAGTTCCCGTGCGGCCCCGACCAGCCGTGCCCGTCGCGCCTGCTGCTCCTTGCTCAGAGTGCGCGTGACGGTGATCCGTACGTCGCCGGTCAAGGGACACCTCCAGTTATTTGTCCACAATCCTCCCGCATGCGCGGTGGAAAGACGGCCAAGGGGAGGTCTCAAAATGCACCATTCGCCACATGAACGCCGCCGAGGACCGTCCGGCCTGCCCGGACCCCCGTCACGCACTGTACGGCGGTGACCGCCATCGGCCGCCCCCACGGCACGGCCGGGAGGACGTCATGTCAGCAGCGTCACCAGCAGCACCAGCGCGACCACCGCGATCACCACCGCCAGGACGATGATCGTCGCGGTCCTGCCGTTCGCGTCCTCCGCGCCCCCCTGGACCGGCGCGGGCTGCTGGTAGACCTGCCCGTAGTCGTACTGGTAGGGCAGCGGCTGCTGCTGGTGTTGCTGCTGCTGGGGCGGAGCCTGGTAGCCCTGGTAGTCGCCGGCGGCGGGCCAGGCGTTCGGCTCCAGCAGGGTCTTCGCCTCCGGCTCCACCTGCCGGGGCGGCGGCGGCTGCGGCTGCGGCTGTGACGCGGACGGTCGCTGCTGCCGGATCTGCCGGGACACCTGGCCGAGCTGCCCCGGGTCCAGGACGGTCTCCAGCGGGTCCTCGCTCTCGCGGGGCCGGTCCAGGATCGTCTCGTCGAACTGGGTCGCCGCGGCCAGGATCGGGTTCGGCCGGGAGGACGCCACGTCCGCCAGCAGCGGCATCGCCTGCTCGCCCGTCATCCGGGTGGCGGGCTCGCGCGACAGCAGCCCCTCCAGCACCCGGGTGAGCTGCCCGGCGTTCCGCGGCTTGGGCACCGGCTCCGACAACGCCGCCGACAGCGCCGCCATCGCGTCCTGCCGCTCGTAGGGGGCGTACCCCTCGACCGCGGCGAAGATCGTCGCACCCAGCGACCACAGGTCCGAGGCCGCCGTCGCCTTCTCGCCCTGCACCCGCTCCGGCGGGATGTAGGCGGGCGACCCCATCACCAGGCCCGTCTGGGTGAGGGTGACGTCGCCCTCCATCTGGGCGATGCCGAAGTCGGTGAGCACCACCCGGGGCGGCTCGTCATGGGTGATCAGGATGTTGCTGGGCTTCACGTCGCGGTGCAGGATGCCGCGGGAGTGCGCGGCGCGCAGCGCGTCCAGGACCTGCCGTCCGATGTCGGCGGCCCGCCACGGCTGGATCGTCCGCTCGTCGTCGAGGATCTGCTGCAGCGAGCGGGCCACGACCAGCTCCATGACGATCCACGGCCGGCCCTCCTCCTCGACCACGTCGTGGACCGTCACCACGTTGGGGTGGTTGAGCCGGGCGGAGGCCCGCGCCTCGCGGAGCGTGCGCTGCTTCAGCACGTCCTTCTCACGGGCGCTCAGACCGGGCCCGAACGTCACCTCCTTGACCGCCACCTCGCGGTCCAGCATGGTGTCCCGGGCGCGCCACACCGCGCCCATCCCGCCTCGTCCGATCTCGTTGTGCAACCGGTAGCGGCCACCGAGCGGGCGCCCCGCCGACTGTCCCATGATCCGGTCTCTCCCCGAACTGTGGAGAACTCGTCGGGACCGGAGCTCCCCTCGCCTCGATCCCGCTGGTCTTACATGGGACGCGTGAGCCTCCCCGCAGGTTCAAAGCATCTCACGGACCGAACGAATCGAGAATACGGAGGGCGTCCTCCTGATTCTCCGGCCATTCGTCCGCGGGGTAGACCACGAACAGCGCCCAGGGCCGACCCTCCAGCTTCAGCTTGCGGTTGATGCCGTGCCTCGGCTCATCGGTCTTGCTGCGGAACAGGAACTCCATCTGCGCAGCGGGCTCCCCCGCTATCTTCTCGAGTTTCTTCCGCTCGACCTGCTCGAAGCCCTTGAACGTCTTCAACCCGTCAAGCGACCGGTAAGCGCTGCCGTCGACGGTCCAGTCCGTGCGGTCGACCTGGACGTAGGCATCGGAATCCGGGTCGTTCCAGAAGGTGGAGTTCTCTTCCACCCGCTTGTCCCAGTCCTGGGGGACCTCGAGACTGAAGCCCTCGCCGGAGACCTCCTTGAACTCCCCGAACAGGATCGCGGGCTTCAGGACGAAGATCAGGGCGATGATCGCCAGGATCCCCGCCACCGAGCCGACCAGAGCGGAGAAGCCCATCCCTCGCTTCCCCGGACGGTGCGCGGGCGCGCGTCCCGTGTCGAGGTTCTGGATCCACTGCTCGTCGGAGGACCGCTGGGCCGCGTGGGTCGGGTGGGAGGGGTGGGACTGGTGCGCCGGCGGAGGCGGCGCCATGTGCCGGGTCGAGGGAGTCTGGTGCCTCGCGGGCGAAGGCTCGTAGGAGGCCTGCGGAGGCTGGCCGTAGGACACCGGCGAGGGCTGCTGCTCGTAGGAGACCGGCGAGGGCTGCTCGTAGGAGACCGGCCGCGCGGGAGGGGGAACGTCCCGGACGGGCGGGAGGGCCGACGAGGTGTGGAACGTCGGGGCGTCCTGCCAGGCCGGACGGGAGGGGGCCGCCGAGGGGCGGTACAGGGAGTCGAACCCCTCGCCGACGGACGGGCGCTCCTCCTCGAACGCCGCCGTGGGCAGGAACTCCTGGTGGGAGCGGTCGGGCGTGGTGGACAGCAGCGGGGCCGCGGCCTCCGAGTCGGCCCGGTGCAGCAGTTCGGAGGCGGCCGCCGCGTTGAGCCGGACGTCGGGGTCCTTCTCCAGCAGCCCCGTGATCAGGGGGGCGAGCTGCGTGCCGCGCCGCAGCTGCGGCACCGGCTCCATCATCACGGCCGCCAGCGTCGAGAGCACGTCGGGCCGCTCGAACGCCGAGTAGCCCTCGAGCGCGGTGAACAGCGTCGCGCCCAGCGCCCACAGGTCCGCGGGCGGGCCCGGCTTGACGCCCTGCGCCCGCTCCGGCGACATGTAGGCGGGCGAGCCCATGACGATGCCCGTCTGGGTGAGCGAGACGTCGCCCTCCATCTGGGCGATGCCGAAGTCGGTGAGGACCGCGCGGTCCTCGCTGAGCATGACGTTCGCCGGCTTGACGTCCCGGTGCAAAATGCCGGCGTTGTGCGCGGCCCGCAGCGCCCCCAGCAACTGTCGTCCGATCTCGGTGACCCGGGCGACCGGCAGCGCCCCCTCGGTGTCGATGGCGTCCTGGAGCGTGCTCGCCTGGACGAACTCCATGACGATCCAGGGGACCCCGTCCTCCTCCACCACGTCGTGGACGGTGACGATGCCCGGGTGGGTCAGGCGGGCCGCCGCCCGCGCCTCGCGCAGCATGCGCTCGTGCAGGACCGCGCGGGCCGCGTCGTCCAGACCGGGCGGGGTCGTCACCTCCTTGACCGCCACCGACCTGCCCAGCACCTCGTCGACGGCATGCCAGACGGTCCCCATTCCCCCGCGTCCGAGCATCCTGTCCAGCCGGTAGCGGCTTCCCAGCAGCCGCTCCTCCCCCTGTGTCATGCCGGGACCCTATCGAGAGTTGCTCACGGAACCATAAAGATGATCAGCTTCGGCCCTTGAAACCCTGCAGGACGGGCTGGAGCTTCGCCCAGGTCTCGGTCCAGGAGCTCTCGGGCGCCATGATCAGGATGGCGTATCCCATGCCGCCCGTCACGAAGCCCCGGTTCAGCGCGTGCATCCTGCCGCCGCCGTTGCCGGTGAAGGTGAACTCCCAGTCGGCGGACTTCGCGCCGTTCTCGGTGTCGGGCACCGGCGGATGGTCGCCGGTCTTCTCGATGCGGACCGTCTGGTAGCCGTTGAAATTGGGGGACTGCGCCAGTTGCTCCCAGTCCGCCAGCGCGCTTTCGCCCGGGTCGTCGGTCTGATCGATCTGGATCCTGACGCCGTTGGACCCGTCGAAGAAATCGCCGTTGGCCTGCTTGGAGGGGCCGGTGAAGTCGTTCGGGAGCCACAGCGAGTAGCCGGTCGAGTCCTTGTACTGGCGGAAGCCCGCCGGCGGCCCGGCGATCGTCGGGCTCGGGGTCGCCTCGGCCTTCTCGGTGGGCTTGGACGTCCCCTGGGAGGCGCTCGGGCTCGACGCCGTGCCGGGTTCCTTCTTCTCCCCCGACCCGCCGTTGTCGCTCTGCGCCCAGACCAACCCGCCGACGACCAGCGCGGTCACCAGCGTGATGGCGGCGACGACCATCGCGGTGGCGCGACCGCCCCGTCCGGTCGACCCCGCCTGGGTGGGCTGCGCGTCGAACAGGCCGAGCACGCCGTCCTTCTCCGGCTTACCCGACTTCTCGGGCCGGGCGACCTGGCCGGTCTGCGGGAGTTCGGAGACCGCCTCGGGCAGCGGCTCGACCATCGTGCGGGTGCTGGAGGCCGGCGGGGTGACGGTGCCGTTGCGCGCGATCTCGTCCAGCATCCGGCCCGCCTCGATGGCGGTCAGCCGGGTGTCGGGGTTCTTGTCCAGCAGGCCCTCGATGACCGGCCAGAGCGGTCCGGCCTTCTCCGAGTGCGGCACCGGGTCGGTGATGATGGCGATCAGCGACGCCATCGGCTCGGGCCGGTCGTAGGGCGAGCGGCCCTCGACCATCGCGTGCAGGGTGATGCCCAGCGACCACAGGTCGGACGCGGGCCCGGCGACCTTGCCGCGCGCCCGCTCCGGCGCGATGTAGGCGGGCGAGCCCATGACGAGGCCGGTCGCGGTCAGCGTGGCGTCGCCGGTGGCGGTGGCGATGCCGAAGTCGGTGAGGACCGCCCGGTCGTCGTCGGTGATGAGCACGTTGGACGGCTTGACGTCGCGGTGCAGCACGCCGGCCTCGTGCGCGGCGTGCAGCGCGCTGAGCATCTGCCCGCCGAGGGCCGCCGCGCGCTGGAAGGGGAGCGTGCCGTCCTTCTTGATGACCTGGTCGAGGGATCGGGCCTTGATGAGCTCCATCACGATCCAGGGGCGGTCGTCCTCCTCCACCACGTCGTAGACGGTGACGACCCCCGGGTGGGCGAGCCGCGCGGCGGTGCGGGCCTCGCGGAAGGTGCGGCGGTGCTGCAGCTCGCGCTCGTCGTCGCTCAGCCCGTAGGGGAGGATCACCTCCTTGACGGCGACGTCCCGGCCCAGGACTTCGTCGAAGGCCTGCCAGACCGTTCCCATCCCGCCTCGGCCGACCTGTGTGTGAAGCCGGTATCGACGTGCCAGCAACCGGTCACTCGAGGTCTCGTTCGGCATAGAAGCGACCATATCCAGGTTCGAAGGTGCATAACGTCAGCGCCGCAAACGCAGCATTGCTTAAGCCTTAGATGTTCTCACTACCCCGGGGAGTTCGGCTACGAACGCGACCTCCCTCACCCTCTCCTCCCACCCCGGGGGTCGAAGTAACCCGTGAGTCAGTTACTGGGTAGAGTGCGCGGCGAACCACGTTCTGGAGGGTGACATGCGGACTGGACTGGAAGGCAAGACCGCGCTGATCACGGGCGCGTCTCGGGGCATCGGGAAGGCGATCGCCTTCGGTCTGGCGGCCGAGGGCGCCAATGTGGTGCTGTCCTCGCGCAAGCAGGAGGCGTTGGACGAGGTGGCGGCGGAGATCCGCGCCGCGCACCCCGGAGTGGGCGTGCTGGCCAAGGCCGCGCACGTGGGGGACGAGGAGCAGGCGCGGGCCTGCATCGAGGCGGCCGTCTCCGAGTTCGGCCGGATCGACGTGCTGGTCAACAACGCCGGCACCAGCCCGCACTACGGGCCGATGGTGGACATCGACGCCTCCCTCGCGGCCAAGACCGTCGAGGTCAACCAGTACGCGGTGGTGATGTGGACGCAGCTCGCGTGGCGCGCGTCCATGGAGCGGAACGGCGGCTCCATCATCAACATCGCCAGCGTCGGCGGGCTCGTGACCGAGCACGGCATCGGGTACTACAACGCCACGAAGGCGGCGGTCATCCACCTCTCGCGGCAGTTCGCGATGGAGCTGTCCCCCGGGGTCCGGGTCAACGCGATCGCGCCCGGCCTGGTCAAGACGAAGCTCGCGCGGGCCCTGTGGGAGGAGAACGAGGAGGCCATCAGCAAGGCCCTGCCCCTGGGCCGCCTGGGCGTGCCCGAGGACATCGCCAACGCCGCCGTCTTCCTGGCCGGTGACGCCTCCTCCTGGATGACGGGGCAGACCATGGTCGTCGACGGCGGGTCCATCATCCGCCCGTCCATCGCCTGACGAATCCGACGAGCCCGAGGAGACCACCGTGAACTGGGGACTGACCATTCCGCTGGCCGGCATCCCGCTGGCCGAGCAGAAAGAGATCATTCAGGAGCTGCCCGGCCTCGGCTACACCGACGCCTGGTCGGCCGAGACCAACGGCACCGACGGATTCACCCCGCTGGCACTCGCCTCGCAGTGGGCGCCCGAACTGCGCCTGGGCCCCGCGATCGTGCCCGTCTACACGCGGGGCCCCGCTCTGCTGGCCCAGCAGGCCGCGACCCTGGCCGACCTGGCCCCCGGCCGTTTCGTCCTCGGCATCGGCACCTCCAGCGACACCATCGTCGAACGCTGGAACGGCATCCCCTTCACCGAGCCCTTCGCGAAGGTCCGCGACACCCTGCGCTTCCTGCGCAAGGCTCTGGCCGGCGAGAAGGTCACCGACGAGACCCTGAACGTGAAGGGCTTCAAGCTGGAGACGGCCCCGAAGGTCGCCCCGCAGATCGCCCTGGCCGCCCTGCGCCCCGGCATGCTGCGCCTGGCCGCCCGCGAGGCCGACGCCGCCATCACCAACTGGCTGTCCCCCTCGGACGTCCGAACGGTCCGCGAGGCGTTCGACCCCGACAAGGAGTTGCTCGCCCGCCTCTTCGTGGTCCCCACCGAGGACGCCGACGAGGCCCGCAAACTCGGCCGCTGGCTCATCACCTCGTACCTGAACGTCCCCGTCTACCAGAAGTTCCACGAGTGGCTGGGCCGCGGCGAGGCCCTCAGCCCCATGAACGAGCTCTGGGCCTCCGGCGACCGGCAGGGCGCCCTGAAGGCCATCCCCGACGAGGTGGTGGACGACCTCATCATCCACGGCTCCCCCGCCCAGTGCCGCGCCCGCATCCGCGAGTACGTCGACAACGGCCTGACCACGCCGATCCTGATGCCGCTGCCCAACAGCAACCTCAACGGCCCCGACGCCGTCCGCGCCCTGGCCCCCACGGCCACGGCCTGACCCGCTCGCTCCGCCAGGCCCGCACCGCCCACAACAGCGGTGCGGGCCTTCCGCTTCTCCCACCGTCATTCGAACAAAGGGGGCGGCCCCGGCGCGAAGTACTCATCATCGTTTCCGAGAGGGCGTTATGCGGGGAGGCCCGCAGTCCCGCCGCGGAGCCACCACGAGCATCATCACCGTCAGTCGTCGGCGGGCTTTCGGCGGCCGAAGAGGAAGTAGGCGATGGGGACCGCGCCCAGGGAGTTCACGAACGCGACCGTGGCCCCCCATGCGCGTTTGGAACCCCGGATCTCGGCTGCGGGGCGCCGTTTGAGGTCGATCAGCGCCGCGGCCTTCAAAAGGACCTCGCCCACCGTCGCGGCCACGATCAGCCTGCGGCTCCGCTCACTCAGCTCGTTCCACCGCTTCTTGACCACGACAACCCCTCATTCTCCGCGACATGTCCCGTTCCATTGTGGAGGACGCGCTGGTTCGTCGGGGTGTGCGTCCGGCTGTTGAAAATCTCCGAGCCATGGTGACGCCTCACCCTCATGTTGCCGAAGGCGCTCACGGCCGAAACGGTGCTCAGGCGACCTCGATCTGCAAGAGGATCTCATCGTCGCGGACTACCACCTGGACCTTGACGACGCCCGGGAGGAAATTCGCCCGCCGTAACCAGCGCGTCTTGACGTGCAGCCATCTGGCTGCCTAAATTAAAGGCAGCCAAGAGGCTGCATATCTACAGGTGGCGACCCGAATACGAGGGCGGGCATGGACGAGGTGTTCAAGGCGCTGGCCGATCCGAACCGGCGGGCGCTGCTCGACTCGCTCAACGTCCGCAACGGGCAGACGCTGCGCGAGCTGTGCGCCGGACTCGACATGGCCAGGCAGTCCGTCAGCAAGCACCTCGCGGTGCTGGAGGAGGCCGGGCTCATCACGACCGTGCGGCGGGGCCGGGAGAAGCTGCACTACCTCAACGCCGCGCCCGTGCACGAGATCGCCCACCGGTGGATCAGCCGCTACGACCGGGCCAGGGTCCAAGCCCTGGCAGACCTGAAACTCGCTCTGGAGGAGACCCCGATGGACGCGCCGACCTTCGTCTACACCACCTACATCCGCACCACCCCGCAGAAGCTCTGGCAGGCGCTGACCGAGCCCGCCTTCACCCGCCGCTACTGGGCCACGGAGTTCACCACGGACTGGTCCGTCGGCTCGCCGATGACCTGGGACAACCACGGCGTGCTGATCAGCGACCCGGAGCAGGTCGTGCTGGAAGCCGAACCCTACAGTCGGCTCTCCTACACCTGGCACGCCATCACCCCGGAGCTCGCGAAGCGCTTCGGCTGGGACGGGGAGCTTCTCGCCCGGTTGTCCGGCGAGGCCCGCTCGAAGGTCACCTTCACGGTCGAGGAGACCGCCGCACAGGTCGTGAAACTCACCGTCGTACACGATGGCTTCGAGCCCGGATCGAGCCTGGCCGAGATGGTCGGCCACGGCTGGCCGAGCGTGGTGGCGAGCCTGAAGACGCTGCTGGAGACCGGCGAACCGCTGCCGGACGATGCGTGACCTCCCGATCAGGGCTCGACGAATGACCGAAGAGGGCTGCCCCACAGCTGATCTCGGCCCCGCCTCTCAAACCGGGGCTTCCGCTCCCCAGTCCCACAGGGTTTGGAGGACCGGGCCGAGTCGGTTTCCATGCGCGGTGAGCGTGTAGCGCACTCGCGGCGGCCAGCCCGGACGACGATCACGCTGGACGACGCCGGCCTCGCCGAGCTGTGCCAGCCGGTCGGACAGCACCTTGTCCGGCAACGTGGGCAGGACCGCTCCCTACCGACACGACCCGAGCGGCTTCCCCGACTGGTTCGCGGTGGTGCCAGAGGCACCCGTCACACCGCAGCCGGCAACCTGAGGACACCGTAGACGATCACCCGCCCTGCCTCATTCGGAGGGAGAGGCTCACAGGCCCTCCAGGACGGTGGCGGTGTTGGTGTGCGGGAACGGGTCGTCCCTCGGAAACAGCCGTGCAGGCCGTGTCGAAGGACCCGAAGCTGGAACCCTGGCCGGATTTCACCCGTGTCGATGGCGGATCCGATGGGCCCGAGCGGTCCTCGTATAAATGGTCGAGCCCGACGACCGGAAGCCGGTATTTCGTCGGATCCGCCAATGCCGCGATGCGCGGGCGGCGAGAAGACTGGCGGTCCCCGACCCGAGGAGTCAGCCATGAAGCTGCGCACTCTCACCGCGGCGGCCGCGCTCGCGGCCGCCTTCGCCGTCCCGGCGCTGTCGGCGCCCGCCCAGGCCGCACCCGTCCAGGCCCCGTCGCGGGCAGCGGCCGGACAGTCCTGCGTCACTATGCCGTGGCCCCCCTTCATAGAGATAAAGACCATGGGTGCGACGAGTTCCGTCTGGTGGCCTGCTCTCGTCACCAAGACCCTCTGCTTCTGAGGATGTCGGAGGTCCGGTAGCGAACACGGGAATCCAACGGACCCACCTCTGAACTGCATGGACAGAGGCGGGTCCTGACGACTGGGCGGCCGTACCCCTGGGTCGGTGAGCTGTTGCAGATGCGTCACCGACAACGAGGCGGCCTACCTGACTCGACGCCTACGCGGCCTAACCTCACGAATCCCTGATCGTCGGTTTGCCGGACGTCCCCATGTGACGCATTACGAGGCTTACAACTCCTCCAGCACGGTGGCGAGCAGGGCGGTGGCGGTGTTGGTGTGCGGGAACGGGTCGTCCGGGGGCACCAACTCGTAGTTGATGAACAGCTGGCCGATGCGTGCCATCACGACCGCGAACTTCAGGCCGGAGAGCACCTCGTAATAGCGCAGGTTCTCCATGGGGCGTCCGAGTAGTTCCTCGTACCGCTCCACGGTCTGCTCTCGGGTCGGAAAACCTTCCAGGGGCGGAAGCTCGACGGCCGTGTAGTGGTGGCGGTCGAGGTAGAGGTACCAGGCGAGGTCTTCTTCGGGCTGGCCGAGGGTGACCATCTCCCAGTCGAGGATCGCGCTGATCTCGCCGTCGACGAACAGGATGTTGCCGATGCGCGAGTCTCCCCACAGCAGCGACGGGGTGCGCTGCTCCTCGGGACGGTTCGCGCGCAGCCATTCCAGGGCCCGTTCGGCGAGGGGCACCTTTCCCTCGTAGGACCAGTGGAGGTAGTGCTCGTAGTAGTCGAGGCGCTGCACCAGTCCTGTCGGCCCGTACGCCGTCTGGTCCACGTATTCGAGGCCCTCGGTGGGCTGGGCGTGGATCTCCGCCATGGCGCGCAGGCCGTTGTCCCACAGGGCGGCCCGTTCCGCCGAGGAGATCTCGGTGACCCAGCCCGCCTGGTGGTAGGGCGGCATGTCGGAGGGGGCGAGACCGGGGCAGGCCGCCATCACGAAGAACGGGGCGCCCAGCAGGGAGGGGTCGGGCTCGTACCAGAACACCTCCGGGACCTTCAGGCCTCGGGCGCGCAGTTCGCGCAGGACGCGGTACTGCTCCGCGAAGCGGGGCTCGGGGAAGATCTGGTGGCCGGTCGGCGCGACCTTGGCGACGTAGTCCGCGCCGCCCGCCCGGAAGATCAGGGTCTCGGCGGAGAAGCCGCTGGAGGAGGGGGTCTCCAGATGCTCCACGGTGGCTCCGGGCAGCCGCCCGTCCAGCCAGCGGGTGAGGACTTCCCGGGTGAGCGCGGGGTCGCGCTGGTCGGGTACCGGCACGCCGCCTCCTCTCTTTACCAAGCGCTAGGTAGGTCTTGCGACGGTAAACCCTGAGTCGGAGCATGGGAAGGGCGTCTTTAGGATGGGCGGATGGAGATCAAGGCGGTGTTCTTCGATGTGGGCGAGACCCTCATCAACGAAGGGCGCATCTACGGCGAGTGGGCCGACTGGCTGGGCGTGCCTCGGCACACCTTCAACGCGGTCCTCGGCGGGGTGATCGCCCGCGGCGGGCACCACCTGGAGGTCCTGGAGCACTTCAAGCCCGGCTTCGACCTGGCCGCCGAGGAGGCCGCCCGGCGCGCCGCCGGGGTGCCGAACGGCTTCGGGCCCGAGGACCTCTACCCCGACGCGCGGCGGTGCCTGTCCGATCTGCGGGCGATGGGCCTGCTGGTGGGGGTGGCGGGCAACCAGCCGAAGGAGGCCGCCGCCCAGTTCGCCGCGCTCGGACTGGAGGCCGACGTCGTCGGCATGTCCGAGGACTGGGGCGTGGAGAAGCCGTCTCCGGAGTTCTTCGCCCGGGTCGGCGCCGAGGCGGGGCTGCCGCCCGAACGCATCCTCTACGTGGGCGACCGCATCGACAACGACGTCCGTCCCGGGCTGGCCGCCGGCTTCCAGGTCGCCTTCCTCAGGCGCGGCCCGTGGGGCAACGTGCAGCGGGACGACGAGGCGCTCGCCCGCTGCCGGTTCCGGCTCGGCTCGCTCGCCGAACTTCCCGACCTTTTGATCCCTTAAGGGACTTCCCTTACCCCTCGAGGACCAGCTAAGAACAGTACATAAGACCGATTTGTTAGACCCAACGGCTTCGTAGCGTGGTAGTCATCAGCACCATTAGCGAAGGAGTCGACATGGAAGGCCTCTACCGTCCCCGGCAGGGCAGGATGATCGCGGGAGTGTGCGCCGGACTGGGCCGGCGGTTCGGGATGAGCCCCGGACTGGTCCGGGCGCTGGCCGTGCTGTCCTGCCTGCTGCCCGGCCCGCAGTTCATCGCGTACGTCATCCTGTGGATCATGATGCCGAACGAGGAGAAGTACCGGGCCGCCCGGATCTGACAGCCGGTCTCCAAAACCATGGAAAATGCGTACGGTGCTTCCCGGGTCACCGTACGCTACCAACTGAATCGCAGCACTATTGGACATTAGTCTGATTGGTTGAGCACGCGGCGCCCGAACACCCGGGCCGCCCCGGACACCGAGGTCACCGAAGGGGGCGCGGGTGGGCGACGAGCTGAAGGCCGGAGAGATCGAGGCCGAGGCGGAGGAGCTGCTGCGCTTCCTCCGGGACGTCGCCCGGTCCCGGCGCGTCGCCATGCCCGACCTCGCCGCGCACGACCAGGTGCACTGGCTCTCGGAACTGCCCGCGGACGTCCGGCTGCACCCCGACGCGGGCCCCGGGGAGGTGCTCTTCGGGCTGCCGCCGATCCCGATGGAGGCGCCCGACTCGGTGGCCGACGCGGCCGGCTTCGACACCTGGCTCGGCCTGCGCCGCTGGTACCGCACGCTGCGCGGGCTGGCCGAGGCGCTCGAGTCCCCGCACGGCCCGCACGGCCGGGAGCTCGTCCTGGCCACCGGCCTGCTCACCTGGACGGACGACGCCGGAGACGACCCGGTCCAGGTGCGCAACCACCTGCTGGCCACCCCGGTGCGCGTCGAGACCGACACCCGCACCGGACGGATCGACGTGGTGATCGGGGAGGGCCACGCGGTCCTCCAGGACGTCGACGTCCTCGGCGAGGTCCCCGCCTTCCAGCCCGCGCGGACCGACTGGCTGCGCGAGGCCGTCCGGGCCGGGCAGGGCGCCGCGCTCCACGCCTCCGTCTCCGACGTCCTGCGCAAGTGGGGGTCGTCCGCCTTCACCGAGCCCGTCCCCTTCCGCGAGGACTGGGCCGACGAGGGCGGCCCCGGCACCCGCGTCAGGCTCGCGCCCGCGCTGGTCCTGCGCCCCCGTTCCGGCTCCGCCCTGGTGGAGCGGCTGGAGGCCATGCTCGCCGGGCTGCAGAGCCACCCGCTGCCCGCCGGGATGGCCCGCTTCCTCGACCCCGGCCCGCAGGACCGGCTGGCGCACCTGCCGGACCGCTCCTCCGCGGGCGGGCTGCTCACCGCCCTGCTCGCCCGGGGCCAGCGCGTCCTGGTCACCACCACGCGGCCCCGGGATCTGCGCGACTCCCTGCCCGCCGAGCTGGCCGGGCTGGCCGTCACGTTCACCGGCGGCCGTTCCGACCTGGCCGAGCGCACCCGCGAGCTGGACGGTCGCCTCGCCTCCCACGACCCCGGGCGCTACGACCGGGCGCTGGCCGAGCACCAGGCCAGGGCCGTCGCCCTCGACCGCGAGACCACCGAACTGCAGGCCCGGCTCGCCGCCTTCCAGCAGGCCGAGCGGATCGACCTCGCCTTCGGCTACTCCGGCACCCGCGAGGAGCTGGAGGCCATGCTGTCCCCCGGCTTCCCCTGGCTGCCGGTGCTCCCCGGCCTGCCCGCCGAGCCCCCGCTCACCCCCGCGGAGGCCGCCGAGCTCACCGAGCTGCTGGCCACCCGCACCCCCGCCCGCGAGGCCAGGGTCCGCCAGCGCCTCCCCGACCCGGCCGCGCTGCCCGCGCCCGGCCGGGTGCGGCTGCTGGTGGCGATGGCCCAGGTGCCCGCGCAGGAGCCGGGCGACCTAGCCCAGCGGCTCTCCGACCGCGAACCCGAGGTCCTGCAGCGGCTCGAGGAGTACGCGGGGGTCGTCCAGCGCGCCATGGACGACCTCGGCATCGACTGGGGCAGCGGCGACTGGACCGCCCGCGCCCTGCGCGAGGGACTGGCGGGGCCCGCCCCGCTGTGGGAGTACCTGGGCGACCTGGCGGGCCGGGCCGCCACCGCCGACCGGGCGCTGCGCGCGGTCGGCGGCCACTGGGTGGTGCTGCCGCCCGGCGCCGAGGGCGAGCTCATCGAGACGGCGCTGGAGCTGCGCCGCTACCTGGCCTCCGGGGGCGCGCTGAAGCGCGGCCCGCTCAAACCGGCGGTGCAGAAGCGCGCCGAGCTCCTCCTGGAGGAGACGACCGTGGACGGCGGCCCGCCCCGGACCCCCGAACGCCTGGACGTGGTCATCGCCGCGCTGGAGAGCCGGCAGGCGGTGGCCGAGCTGGCCGAGGCGTGGCGGTCGGTCGGGGTGGAGCTCGCCGACAGCCAGGCGCTCGACGGACTGGTCGCCCAGCTGTCGGTGCTGTACTCCAGGCTCGGCCAGGTCAGGACGGCGCTGCGGGCCGTCACCGAGACCAACCGGCTGCTGCGCCGCATCGGCCTGCACCTCTCGCTGCAGACCCCCGCCGCGTGGCGCGCCTACCGGCAGGCGCTGGAGCTCGTCCGGGTCCGGCAGCGGGCCTCGACGGCCTGGACGGCGCTGGCGTCCCTGCGCCAGGGGCTGGAGCTGGAGCTGGCCAAGGGGCAGGCCCCGCCGGAGCTGCAGGCCGCATCCGCCGCCCTGACCGCCCGCGACCTGCCCGCCTACGAGAGGTGCCTGGCCGACCTCGACCGCGTCCGCAGGGAGCAGGCGGCGGAGCTGCGCTGCGTGGAGCTGCTGGAGCGGCTGCGCGAGGTCCACCCCGACCTGGCCCGGCGGCCGACGCTGGTGCCCGAGGAGTGGGAGCGCGCGTGGCGCTGGGCGCACGTGTCGTCCCAGCTGCTGGAGCACCCGCGCACCCGCGAGGACCTGGACCTGACCGAGTCGCTGGAGCGGACCCGCGAGCAGGCCCGCGAGGCCGGCACCACCCTGTCCTACGCCCAGGCGTGGGGGTGGGTGCTGGCCCGGCCGGACGCCCCGCCGCCCCTGTGGATCATGCCGTCCGCGGAGGTCGTCTCCGCGCTGCCCGCGGCCCCCGACTCCTTCGACGTCGTGCTGGTCGACCAGGCGGACGAGGGCGTCGAGTCGCTCCTGCTGCTGTGGCACGCCGCCCAGGTGATGTTCCTCGGCGAGGGCGGGCAGGTGCCCGCCGACCGCGCGCTCACCCCCGAGTCGACGCTCTTCGGCGCGCTCGCCGCCCGGTTCCCGGTGCTGGAGCTGGGCTCGGACGGCGGGCGACGGCTTCCCTCCCCGCCTCCCGAGGGTCCCGTGGCCCGCTCCGGCGACGAGCCCCTCGACCTCACGCCGGGCCGCTCCATCGTCGCCTACCGGCGGGCTGAGCTGATCGAGGTCGTGCGCAGGGCCGCCGCCGACACCACCCTCACCGACGAGCAGCTCGTCGCCCGCGCGCGGGAGATGCTGGACTGCCCGGAGGACGAGCACCTCATCGTCGAGGCGCGCCTCCGCTACGCCGTCCAGTCGCTCCGCGAGTGACCGGGCCGAGGACGCGGAACGGAGTGCGCATGGCACGCAGGCCCAAGCCGCCGCCGGGTCAGACCTCGCCTCTGGCGTGGACCGCCCGCGACCCCCGCGGCCTCCTCGTCGCCTTCCTGGGCTCCCTGCTGCTGTCCATCGGGCTGTTCAGCCTGGCCGACGGCGGTTTCTCCTGGGCCGCCGAACCCCTGCTGTGGATCGCCCCCGCCGTCCTGTCCGCGCTGTTCGCCCTGTTCGTCTGGGCCCGCACCCCCGTCATGGCCGCGGGCTCCGACTGGTTCCGCTACGGCGCCTCCTGGGTGAGGACGGACAGGCTCCGCCACATCCGCCTGAACACCGCCTCCCGCCGCCCCGCCCTCCGCCTGGAGGACTCCGCGGGCCGCGACCTGGAACTCGACGTCACCCGCCTGGCCGCCCACCGCGACCTGAACGACCTGCTGCTGGCCACCCTCCGCCGCACCACGGCCGACCTCGACCTCGACCCCCGCACCCGCGAGTTCCTCGGAAGCTGACCGCCGCGCGGCCGGCTCCCCTGCCTGAAAGGGTCCGCCCGCTCCGCGCTCCCGGAGAAGGCCGCGCCTGGAAACGGCAGGCGTGCGGGAACGACGTCGCCCCCGGTACGGCGGCCGCGAACTCGCGGGCGATGCCGTACCGGGGGCGGAGCGCGCCTGCAGGGAGTACTGCGCGCCGGACGGGCTAGCGGGTGACGACCGTGGCGCTGCCGTGGCCGAAGAGACCCTGGTTGACGGCGATGCCGACGCGGGCGCCCTCGACCTGGCGGCCTTCGGCCTGGCCGCGCAGCTGCCAGGTGAGCTCGCACAGCTGGGCGATGGCCTGCGCGGGGATCGCCTCGCCGAAGCTGGCCAGGCCGCCGGACGGGTTGACCGGGATGCGGCCGCCGATCGACGTCTCGCCAGCGCGCAGCAGGGACTCGGCGCTGCCGGGCTCGCACAGGCCGATGTCCTCCATCCAGTCGAGCTCCAGCGCGGTGGACAGGTCGTAGACCTCCGCCGCGGAGACGTCCTCGGGGCCGACTCCCGCCTCCTCGTAGGCCTTGTGGGCCAGCGCGGCGCGGAAGGGGCGCTCGGGCACCTGGACGGTCATCGCCGAGTCCGTGGCGAAGTCCGGCAGGTCCAGGACCGTCTTGGGGAAGGTCGGGGTGACCGTGGACAGGCCGGAGATGCGGACCGACTCCAGGCCGCGCGAGCGCGCGAACTCCATGGAGGTCAGGACGAGCGCCGCGCCGCCGTCGCTGGTGGCGCAGATGTCCAGCAGGCGCAGCGGGTCGGCCACGACGGCGGACTCCAGCACCTGCTCGACCGCGACCTCCTTGCGGTAGCGGGCGTTGGGGTTGTTCAGCCCGTGCCTGGAGTTCTTCACCTTGACCTGGGCGAAGTCCTCGGACGTCGAGCCGTACAGGGCCATGCGGCGGCGGGCGGCCAGCGCGAAGTACATGGGGTTGGTCGCGCCCAGGAGGCGGAACCGCAGCCAGTCCGGGTCGTCGGGGCGGTCGCCGCCGACGGGGGCGAAGAAGCCCTTGGGCGCGGCGTCCGCGCCCACGACGAGCGCGACGTCGCACAGTCCGGAGAGGATCTGGGCGCGGGCGTTGGCGATCGCCTGGGCGCCGGACGCGCAGGCGGCGTAGCAGGACGAGACCTGCGCGCCGGACCAGCCGAGCGCCTGCGCGAACGTCGCGCCGGCGATGAAGCCGGGGTAGCCGTTGCGGATGGTGTCCGCGCCCGCCACGTACTGCACGTCCTGCCAGGACAGGCCGGCGTCGGCGAGCGCCGACCGCGCGGCGGCCAGCCCGTACTCGATGAAGCTGCGTCCCCACTTGCCCCACGGGTGCATGCCCGCGCCGAGGATCGCGATCTCCTTGCCGCTCATGAGACGGGCCTCCACATCCACACCGCGTACTCGGCCTCGTCGTCCTCGTACAGCGTCCCCAGGGTGAGCTCGACCTCCTGGCCGACGGCCAGGTCGTCCACGGTCACGCCCGGGACGACCTGCCCGAGGATCACGATCTTCTCTACGTCCAGCTCGACCGCCGCCAGCACGTACGGCCGGAACGGTTCGGGCGAGATGTAGGGCGGGGGCGGCTTGTACCGCGAGTCGGCGTAGGACCAGACCCGTCCCCGGGTGGAGAAGGTGTACTCCTCCAGCTCCGACCCGTCCTTGGGCCCCGCGCACCCGGGGTTCCGGCAGGCCAGCGTGTTCTTGGGGAAGTACGGCGTGCCGCACTCCCCGCAACGCGTCCCGATCAGCGCCACCGGGTCGGTGGTGAACCACCCCTCGATGGCGAGCCTGCGTTCCTTGAGCACGCTACCTCCCGAAAACCGACCTAACGATCGTTAGAAAGTAGCGCGCGGAGACACTCCCGCGCCGCTCCAGGTCCCGCTGACCGGCACACGGGCCCGCGATCACGGCAGGGCGCGCAGATCCGCCAGGATGCTCGGAACGTTCTCGTGCACGTCGTCGAAGAACCGGATCAGCACCTGCCGCTCCTCCTCGGTGTAGCCCGACAGCCGCTCCCAGGCGGCCTCGTTGACCGGGAGGAACTGCCTCAGCAGCGCCTCGGCCTTCTCCTCCACCACCTCCACCAGCACCCGGCGGCGGTCGGCGGCGTCCCTGACCCGGCGGACCATGCCCGCCTTCTCCAGCCTGTCGATCAGGGCGGTGATCGACCCGCCGGTGGTGAGGCTCATGGCCTCCGCCAGCCGGCCGGGCGTCATCATCCCGTGCACCTGCAACAGGTTGAGCGCCTGGGCGTCCGAGGCGTTGAGTCCCGCCTTGGCCGCTCCCGCGTTGTGCAGCGTCACCGCCCAGATGGCGTGGCGCCGCACCTTCTCCTGGAGTTCCTGCTCTGACTTTGATTCGCTAGACAAAACGACTCTTTCCCTGCTCCCGATGGCAATGAGACTAGCCGCCTCCGGGAGCAGGGGACCCCGCCGGGTCTGTCAATCGTCTGATCAGGCCTGTTCGGCGACCTCTTTCGCCCACCGGTAGTCGGCCTTCCCCGCGGGGGAACGGCGCATCTCCGGAACGAAGGCGTAGGTGCGCGGCACCTTGTAGCCCGACAGCTCCCTGCGGCAGTGGGCGTCCAGCTCCTCGGAGGTGGCTCCCCCCTCCCGCAGCTGGACCACGGCCGCGACCCGGGAGCCGAACCGCTCGTCGGCGATGCCGGTGACCACCGCGTCGAAGACCGCCGGGTGGCCCTTCAGGACCGCCTCGATCTCCTCCGGGTAGACCTTCTCCCCGCCGGTGTTGATCGCCTGCGAGCCGCGGCCGAACACCGCGATCGTCCCGTCCTTCTCGACGGTGGCGATGTCGCCGGTGAGCAGCCAGCGCCGGCCGTCGACCACCGGGAACGTCTTGGCGGTCTTGTCCGGATCGTTGTAGTAGGCACGCGCGATGAAGCCGGTGCGGGCGAGCTGGCCGAGCACGCCCGAGCCCGGTTCGACCGGCCGCAGCGACTCGTCCAGCACCGCGACGTCCGGGACGTCGGAGGCGAAGCGCAGCCCCTTCTCGGGTGACGAGCCGGGCATGGCCTGGGCCGTCGAGCCGGACTCGGTGGAGCCGAACCGGTCGAGGATCATCACGTTCGGCAGCAGCGAGGCGATCCGGTCCCGGACGGTGCCGGTGAGGATCGCGCCCGTGGAGACGAACGCGTACAGGCTCGACAGGTCGTAGTCGCCGCCCTCCAGCGCGTCGGCCAGCGGGATGGCCATCGCGTCGCCCGTGACGGTGAGCGAGTTCACCTTCTCCCGCCCGATCGTCCGCCAGATGGTGTCGGCGTCGAACTTGCGGACGTACACCATGGTCGCGCCCATCCACCAGGCGATCCACGTGTTCATCTGGGCGGCGCCGTGCATGAGCGGGGCCACCGACATCATCGTCAGGAGACCGCTGGAGGCGGCGTGGTCGATCCAGCCCTGCGGGGTCTCCGGCGGCGGGTAGGTGGGGTTGGCGAAGGAGAAGAGCATGTCCTTCACCCCCCACACCACCCCCTTGGGCATGCCGGTGGTGCCGCCGGTGTAGATGATGTAGTGGTCGTCCTCGCTGCGCGGCTCGAAACCGCGGGTCTCCGGCTGCCCGGAGACGAGGACCTCGTACTCGTGCGCCTCCGGGACGGTCGTCTGCCCTCCGACGGCGACCAGCAGCCGCAGCCCGGGGAAGTCCGGCGCGACGGCGGCGACCCGGTCGTCGAACTCCGTGTCGTAGAACAGCGCCACGATCTCGGAGTTGCCGTACAGGTAGGTCAGTTCGGCCTCGACGTACCGGTAGTTGACGTTGATCGGCACCGCGCGGATCTTGAACGTGGCCAGGAGCGCGGTCGCGTACTCGATGCCGTTGTACAGCTGCATCCCCACGTGCTGTCCGGCCCGGACGCCCTGCGCCAGCAGGGCGTGGGCGAGCCGGTTGGCCCGCCGGTCCAGCTCGGCGTAGGTGAGGTGCTCCTCCCCGCAGACCAGCGCGAGGCGGTCGGGGATGACGTCGGCGATCCCCTCGAACAGGTCGGCGTGGTTGAAGACGGTCAAGGCTTCTCACTCCCTACGATCCACATCGCGAAGAACTGAGCGCCTCCCCCGTAGGCGTGGCCGAGGGCGCGGCGCGCGCCCTCGATCTGGTGCTCGCCCGCCAGGCCCCGCACCTGCAGGGCCGCCTCGGCGAAGCGGATCATGCCCGACGCGCCGATCGGGTTGGACGACAGCACGCCGCCGGACGGGTTCCACGGCATGTCGCCGTCGAACGCGGTCACGCCGGACTCGGTGAGCTTCCAGCCCTCGCCCTCGCCGCAGAACCCCAGGTTCTCCAGCCACATCGGCTCGTACCAGGAGAACGGGACGTACACCTCGGCGACGTCGAGCTCCCGGCGCGGGTCGGCGATGCCGGCCTGCCGGTAGACGTCCGCGGCGCAGTCCTTGCCGCCCTGCGGGCTCACGGTGTCGCGACCGGCGAAGAAGATCGGCTCCGAGCGCATCGCCGTCCCGTGGACCCAGGCCGGCTTGTTCGGGGCCTTCTTGGCCGCGTCCTCGCTCGCCATGATCATCGCGACCGCGCCGTCCGAGGACGGGCAGGTCTCCAGGTAGCGGATCGGCTCCCAGAGCATCGGCGTCATCTCCACGATCTCGCGGGAGATGCCGGGGATCTTCAGGTGCGCGTAGGGGTTCTTGAGCGCGTTCTCCCGGTCCTTGACCGCGACCAGCATCCCGATGTGGTCGGGGGCGCCGGAGCGGCGCATGTAGGCGCGGATGTGCGGGGCGAAGTAGCCGCCCGCGCCGACCACCAGGGAGGCGTTGTGCGGCTTGTTCACCGTCAGCGCCCAGGTGGCGTTGGACTCCGACTGCTTCTCCCAGGCGACGGTCAGCACCCGCTGGTGCACCCCCGACTGGATCATGCTGGCCGCGACGATGGCGGTGGAGCCGCCGACGGAGCCCGCGGTGTGCACGCGCATCATCGGCTTGCCGGTCGCGCCCAGGGCGTCGGCGAGGTACGCCTCCGGCATGGGGACGCCCTCGAACATGTCGGGCGCCTTGCCGATGACGACGGCGTCGATGTCGGCCCAGGTCAGCTGGGCGTCGTCGAGCGCGCGCCCGGCGGCCTCGCGCAGCAGGCCCGCGATCGAGACGTCGAGCCGCTTGGTGGTGTAGTGGGTCTGGCCGATCCCGATGACGGCACAGGGGTTGCCCATGGTCAGGCCTCCAGGACGGCGACGAGGTTCTGCTGCAGACAGGGGCCGCTGGTGGCGTGGCCCAGCGTGCGCCGGGCCTCGCCGCGGTGGATGCGGGCGGCGGCCTCGCCGATGCGGATCAGGCCCGTGGCCATCACCGGGTTGGCCGACAGGGGCCCGCCGGACGGGTTGACCTTCACGTCGTCGCCGAGGTTCAGCGCCTCGCGGAGGATCAGCTCCTCGTGGCTGAACTGCGTGTGCAGTTCGGCGACCTCGACGTTCACGGCGCCCGCTTTCTCACCCGCGATCCGCGCGGACGGCGAGACCGACAGGTCCCGCACACCCGGGGAGTGGGCGTCGGCGCGGTGGTCGATGCCGCGGATCCAGGCGGGCTTCAGCCCGGTCCGCTCGCTGATCTCCCTGACCTTGTCGCCCGTCGCGAGGACGACGACGGCGGCGCCGTCGGCCTGCGGGGCGACGTCGTGGACCTTCAGCGGGGCGACGTCGTAGGGGGCGTCGTCCGCCGGGGCGTCCAGGTGCAGGGCGAAGGGGTTCTCCCGCCCGGCGGCGCGGGAGCGGGCGGCGATCGCGGTGAGGTCGCCCTCCTTCGCGCCGGAGCGGGCCAGGTACGCCTGGGCCTGCAGGGCGGCCAGCGACACCTGGTCGACGCCGAGCGGGGCCAGGTAGTACGGGTCGAGCTGGAGGCCGAGGACCTGGCGCACACTCGTCTGGGAGGGCTTGCCGAAGCCGTAGACCAGGGCGGTCTCCACCTCGTCGCTGTACTGCATCTTCACCCACGCCTCGTACAGCGCCCAGGCGCCGTCCATCTCGACGTGGCTCTCGGAGATCGGCGGCCACGCGCCCACGGCGTCCAGCGCGGAGACGAAGGAGAACGGCGAGCCGAGCAGGTAGTCGCACGAGCCCGAGCAGGTGAAGTCGAACCGGCTGATCCCCACCTGCTCCTTGATCTCGCTGATCACCGGCAGCAGCAGCTCCGTCTCGTTCAGCCCCTCGTCCTCGGCGGTGTGCCGGGTCTGAGAGAACGCGACGATCGCGACATCTTTCACAGGTACTCCTCGATCGTCTCGAAGGCGACGTCGGGCTCGCCGGTCGGCTCGAACCAGCGGATGTTGGTCAGGGTCGGCCCCCACTCCTCGCGGGGCTTCCAGGCGGCCTTGACCCGCATGCCCATCCGGACCTGGTCGGCGGGAATGCCGGCGACCAGGGCGAGCATCGTGATGTCCGCGCCGTCCAGCAGGATGTAGGCGGAGACGAACGGCACCTCGGGCGCGCGGGGGTCGGGCAGGTTGTTGACCGCGAAGGTGGTGACGACGCCGGTGTCGGCGACCTCGACCTCCTCGGTCGTGGGCACGCCGTCCTTGGCGCACAGGCCCGCCATCGGGACGATGACCTTGCCGCACACGTCGCAGCGGTGGCCGAGGAGCCTTCCCTCGGCGACGCCCTCGAAGAAGCGGTCCAGCGCCTTGCCGGGCCGGAGGTCGTACTCCAGCCGGGTCGGGGAGTTGATCATGCTGACCTCGGGGCGGAACGCCTTGATGTCGGAGATCTCGCCCTTGGGGTCTCCCCGGAACTCGGCGCGGACCCGCAGGCCCGTCTTGAGGCGCTTGGGCTGCTTGGCCCCCCGCTCGAACTCCCCCACGTCCAGGACGTGCAGGATCGCGGTGTCCGCGCCGTCGGGCCTGATCAGCGCCCAGGCGAAGGGACGGTCCAGCGGGTGGGAGGACAGGGGCTCCGGCACCCAGGAGAAGGACTCCACGGTGCCGACCGGGCCGACCTCGACGAACTCGCCGGTGACGTCCTCACCGGTGTCGGGGTCGTACTCCAGCGGCGGGAAGAGCACCCGCCCGGCGCGGGTCCGCACCCCGACCAGGCGGCCGTCCCGCAGGTCGGAGAGGAAGCGGCCGATGACCGGGCCGACCGAGCGGGTGTACCCGCCCGGGAACTCGAGGACGTGATTGGGTGACGACTGGGACAACTTCTGACTCCTGCCTCAGATCGCGGTGGTGCGGTCGGCCCAGTAAGGGTCGCGGAGCTTGCGCTTGAGGAGCTTGCCGTTGGGTTCGCGCGGCAGCGCCTCGGTGTAGTCGATGGTCCGCGGCCACTTCATCTTGGCCAGGCGGGGCTTGAGGAACTCGAACAGCTCCTCGGTGAGGGCCTCTCCCGCCTCGACGCCCGCGGCGGGCTCGATGACGGCCTTGATCTCCTCGCCCCACTCGTCGTTGGGGATGCCGAAGACCGCGACGTCCGCGACCTTCGGGTGCAGGATGATCTCGTTCTCGATCTCGGCGGGGTAGATGTTCGCGCCGCCGGAGATGATCATGTCCGACTTGCGGTCGGACAGGAACAGGAAGCCGTCCTCGGTGAGGTAGCCGACGTCCCCGAGCGTGAAGAAGTCGCGCAGGCGGGACTCGGCCGTCTTCGCCTTGTCGCCCTTGTACTCGAAGTCGGCGCCCGCCATCTTCATGTAGATGGTGCCGGCGGTGCCCGCCGGGAGCTCGTTCCCGTCGTCGTCCACGACGATGACCTCGGAGATCGGCCAGGCGTTGCCGACGGTGCCCGGGTGCGCCAGCCAGTCCTCGGGCGAGGCGATGGTGCCGCCGCCCTCGGTCGCCGCGTAGTACTCCCAGATGCACGATCCCCACCAGTCGAGCATCTGGTGCTTGATCGGGACGGGGCAGGGCGCGGCCGCGTGGATCGCCCACTTCATCGAGGAGACGTCGTACTTCGTCCGGGTCGCCTCGGGCAGGGACAGCAGCCGCTTGAAGTGCGTGGGCACCATGTGGGTGTTGGTGACCTTGTACTTCTCGATCAGCCGGAGGGTGTCCTCGGCCTCCCACTTGTCCATGTAGACGAGGGTGTGGCCCATCTGCAGGGCGGTGCCGCCGAACTGCGTCACGGCCGTGTGGTAGTTCGGCGAAGTGATCAGGTGCGCCTGGGGCTCGCCGGTGACGGCGGCGCCCGGCGGGATGCCGAACAGGCTCAGCAGGAACGTCATGAACTCGGCGCTGTCGTCGGGGTCGATGCCGTAGAGCGCGCGGCGGACGCCCTTGGGGCGGCCGGTCGTCCCGGACGTGTAGTGCATCGTCGCGCCGTTGCTGCGGTCCTCGGGCTTGGTGTCGGGGTGCCCCGCGAGAAGTTCCTCGACCGGGGTGAAGCCCTCGACGGCGCCGAAGGCGAACCTCCGAGACGCCTCCACGCCCGCCTCGTCGGCGCCCTTGACGCCGGCGTCCGCGTGCCGCTCGTGCACGAAGAAGGCCTTGGCCTCGGAGTCGGCCACGATGTAGCCGATCTCGGGGCCGGTCAGGTGCCAGTTGATCGGGGTGTAGTACCAGCCGGCCTGCAGGGCGGCGAGGTAGAGCACCAGACCGTCGACGCCGTTGGGGACCAGCCCGCAGATGCCGTCGTTCTTCTCCAGGCCCAGCCCGCGGAGCGCGTGGACGAGCCGGTTCGACCGGCTCAGCAGCTCCCCTGCGGTGTACTCCGTGCCGTCGGGGTCGACGGCCGCGATCCAGTTCGGATCCTGCTCCGCGAGACGCCAGAAGCCCAGGGTGCCCATGAAGCACCTCCCTTGCACTCGGGGGTGGATAAGCGTGAGACTCGAGTCCAGAACCGCAGTAGATCACGTTCTAGTTTGAGTCGGCAAGGGTCGGTTTTACTCTTGTTGTGCAGGTGATCTACTAACTAGAATCCGTTCTCATTCTGGACTCTGTGGAGGCACCCGATGCCGGAAGTTCTGCCGATCAGCACGGCGCACTGCACCGTCGAGCAAGACGGCCATGTGGTCATCGTGACGATGAACCGCCCGGAAGCCAAGAACGCGTTGAGCACGGACATGCTCGTGGGCATGGCGGAGGCCTTCGCCTACATCAGCTCCGAGCCGTCGGTACGCGTGGGCATCCTGACGGGCGCGGGCGGCGACTTCTGCTCCGGCGCGGACCTGAAGGCGATGAGCAGGCCGTCCGACGACGAGCGGGTGCGGCAGCGGGCCTCGGAGATCGAGAACTACCACTGGAAGGGCCTGCTGCGCGAGGCCGTGCCGACCAAGCCGATCATCTGCGCCATCGAGGGCTACGCGGTGGCGGGCGGCACCGAACTGCTGATGGGCACCGACCTGCGCGTGGTCGCCGAATCGGCCACCCTCGGCCTGTTCGAGGCCAGGCGCGGCCTGTTCCCCATGGGCGGCAGCGTCCTGCGCCTGCCCCGCCAGATCGGCTACGCCGCCGCGATGGACATCCTGTTGACGGCCCGTTCGGTCACCCCCCAGGAGGCCCTGTCCATCGGCCTGATCAACAGGATCGTCCCCGACGGCGAAGCCCTGAAGGCCGCCCGCGAACTGGCCGACCAGATCGCCGCCAGCGCGCCACTGTCCGTCCAGGCCATCCTGCGCACCCACCGCGAGACCTTCCACCTCCCCGAGGAGGAGGCCCTGGCCGTCTCCGACTCCATCGGCTGGGAGGTCATGGCCTCCGAGGACGCCAAGGAGGGCGCCCTCGCCTTCCGCGAGAAGCGCGACGCGAACTTCCAGGGGAAGTAGCGGCTCCGGCGGGGAGGGCTCCGCGGCCAGCCCCCTCCCCGCCGGGACCTGTGGCCCTAACCACAAAAGGGTTCGAAACCGCTACCTTTAAATTGGCCTAATGCGGCCAATTTCGGCTTTTCTGCTGTCGCCACGCCGCCACCGGGCAGAGACCTGGCATGTCTACTACCTGGAGAGAGCGCGTGGTACTGCACCGTAACCCCGTCACCACTGTCATCAACGTGATCACGTCGATCGTCGTCGGCGTCATCGTTCTCGGAATCGTGCTGATCTGGGCCGACGCCAACCGCGGCAACGTCCTGGTCGACCTGATCCTGGACTTCGCGAGCTGGCTGACCACCCCCTTCCACGGCATGTTCACCCCCGACAACGGCGAACTCGCCGTCCTCTTCAACTGGGGCCTCGCCGCCCTCGTCTACTGGGGCATCGGCTCCCTCCTGGCCTACGCCACCCGCCGCCGCGCCGTTGTCGCCTGACCGTTCCCCCGCGGGGAACCAGGCAGTCCACGACCCGTCGAGAAGGGCGCCGGCGACACGGCCGGCGCCCGGAAGGCCTCCGGTGTCGGGCACTGGTCCCCATTCTTCGGCTTAGCCGAGTTTTCGCTTTTAGCGACATATCCGCTGGTCCCCCGCGCTCCGGCTTTGCCGGGAGATAAGGGCCCGGTGATTACGCTCGATGGACATGGACTTCGGTTTGCTGCTGCTGCGGCTGTTCTTCGGGCTGGCGATCGCCTCGCACGGAGCGCAGAAACTGTTCGGCTGGTTCGGCGGGTTCGGCATCGAGGCCACCGGGATGGCCTTCGCCAAGCTGGGCTACGAGCCCGGGCAGCTCTTCGCCGTCATCGCGGGCCTCAGCGAGTTCGTCGGGGGCCTGCTGCTGGCCCTGGGCCTGTTCACCCCGCTGGGCGCCGCCATGGTGATGGGCGTGATGCTCAACGCGATCTACGTGGACTGGGAGAAGGGCTTCTACATGGCCACCGAGAAACCCATGCTCTTCGGCTTCGCCGCCCTGGCCCTCGCCTTCACCGGACCGGGCCGCTACAGCCTCGACCACGGCCGCAAATGGGAGCCCCAGGGCATCGGCTGGGGGTTCTCCGCCCTCGCCCTGGCCGTCATCGCGGCCCTGATCACCCTCCTCATCCGCCAGTAGGGCTCCCCCCCGCACCGGGGCGAAAGGCCGCGGCCGCTTCCGGCAGCGGAGATTTCGCGGCACGCCCTAGGAAAGTAAGCAGTTACGTACTTATCCTCTCGGGACCCATGGACGCACCGTCGAAAACGGTGCTGGGGACCCGGGAGGCCACCCTTGCGCACCCTCTCCCGCGCACTCCTCACTCTCCTCGCCCTCCTCACGACCACCGTCCTCACGGCGACGGCCCTCGCCGGAACCGCCCACGCCGCGCCCTCCGACGCCGAGCTGATCGCGGCGGCCAAGAAGTACGCCGCGGCCGGCGTCAGCGGCGCCAACGACTGGAACTGCAAGCCCACCCCGCAACGGCCGCGCCCGGTCGTGCTGGTGCACGGCACCGGCGGCATCGGATGGGCCAACTGGATCTACCTGTCCCAGGCCGTCGCCTCGCGTGGTTACTGCGTGTTCGCCCTGGAATACGGGTACCTGTCCGGCAACCCGTTCCCCGGCATGGCACACATCGAGCAGTCCGCCCCGCAGCTGGCCACGTTCGTCGACGGTGTGCTCGCCGCGACCGGCGCGGACAAGGTCGACCTCGTCGGCCACAGCCAGGGGGGCATGATGCCCCGCTACTACCTCCGCTTCCTCGGCGGCACCGCCAAGGTCGACGACATGGTCGGCATCGCGCCGTCCAACCACGGCACCAGGTACGGCACCTGGGTCCCCGAGTTCGGCTTCCAGATCTGCAACGCCTGCGAGGACCAGACCCCCGGATCCGCGCTGCTCACCAAGCTCAACGCCGACCGCGAGACCGAGCCCGGCGTCGACTACACCACCATCATCACCAGGTACGACGAGCTGGTGGTCCCCTGGCAGGGCCAGAAGCTGTCCGGCCCCGCCGCCCGGCTCACCAACGTCGTCCTCCAGGACGCCTGCCCCGCCCACCTCTCGGGGCACGCGCTGATCGTCGCCAACGGCCTCACGCTCCAGTGGGTCGACCACGCACTCACCCGCCAGGGCCCCGCCGACCCCGCCTTCCGGCCCAGGTGCCTCGCCTGAGCATCTTCCGAGCCTGCGGCCCCGGTTCTCCTTCGACGACCGGGGCCGCGGGCGTGTCACGCCGAGCGCCTCTAGCCAAGTAAGCGATTGCTGACATAGGCTCCCCGACGGTATTGGACGCGCCGTCGAAAACGGTGCGACGGATCTCGGAGAGACCCTTGCGCGCTGCCGTCAATGTTCTTCTCACGCTCGTCACCGCCGCCGCCCTGGGCGGGGCGGCCTTCACCGGGACCGCGCACGCGACACCGTCCAAGGCCGAGCTGATCGCCGCGGCCAAGAAGTACGAGGCGCCGGGCGTCCGGGGCGCCAACGACTGGAACTGCAAGCCGAGCCCGCAGCGGCCGCGCCCGCTGGTGCTGGTGCACGGGACGGTCGGGATCGGGTGGGCCAACTGGATCTACCTGTCCCAGGCCCTCGCCTCACAGGGGTACTGCGTCTTCGCCCTCGAATACGGGCACCGCCCCGGCAACCCGTTCCCCGGCATGGCGCACATCGAGCAGTCGGCCCCGCAGCTGGCCACGTTCGTCGACGGCGTCCTGGCCGCGACCGGCACCGAGAAGGTCGACCTCGTCGGCCACAGCCAGGGCGGCATGATGCCCCGCTACTACATCCGCTTCCTCGGCGGCGCCGCCAAGGTGAACGACATGGTCGGCATCGCGCCGTCCAACCACGGCACCTGGCACGGCACCTGGTTCCCCGAGATCGGCTTCCAGATCTGCAACGCCTGCATCGACCAGACCCCCGGATCCGCGCTGCTCACCAAGCTCAACGCCGACCGCGAGGTCGAACCCGGCGTCGACTACACCACGATCGTCACCCGGTACGACGAGTTCGTCGTCCCCTGGCAGGGCCAGCAGCTGAGCGGCCCCGCCCACCAGCTCACCAACGTCGTCCTCCAGGACGCCTGCCCGTCCCACTTCTCAGAGCACGCCCTGATCGTCGCCAGCGACCTGACCGTCCAGTGGGTCGACCACGCCCTCACCCGCGAAGGCCCCGCCGACCCCGCCTTCAAGCCGAACTGCGGCTGACCCGGCCCGCGCGTCCCGGGCTCCGGTCACCCGGACGACGGAAGAAGTCCCCGGCCTTCGGGCCGGGGACTTCTTCCGTTCACGAGAACCGGAGGTCAGTCCGCGTTGGTGATGGTGTTGAGGCGCTCGATGGCCTCGATGTACTCCTCCATGAGGTCGTAGACGACCTGGGCGGCCGGCTTGACCTGGTTCATGGAGCCGACGATCTGGCCCACCGGGAAGGTGACCAGTTCGCCGTCGCCCGAGCGGCCGATGCGCTTGAGGGCGTCGGAGATCAGCATGAACTGCATGGGCATCGGCAGGTAGCCGGGGGACTTCTCCGACTCCCAGGCCTCCGTCCACGCGGTCTTGAGGAAGCGGGCGGGCTTGCCCGTCCAGGCGCGGGAGCGCACCGTGTCGCGGCTGGTGGCGGCCAGCAGCTTGGGCACCGCCTGCTCGGGGGTGTCGGCCTCCTCGACGGTCAGCCAGATGCTGCCCGTCCAGGCTCCCTCGGCGCCCAGGGCCATGCCCGCGGCGACCTGGCGGCCCCGGCCGATGCCGCCCGCGGCCAGGACGATGGTGTCCTCGCCGACCGCGTCGACCACGTCCGGGATGAGGACCATGGTGGAGACCTCGCCGGTGTGACCGCCGGCCTCGGTGCCCTGGGCGACGATGATGTCGACGCCCACGGCCTCCTGCTTGAGGGCGTGGTGGGCGCTGGAGGCGAGCCCCGCGACCTTCACGCCGTGCTCGTGGGCCAGCTCCACCACGTCCGCCGGCGGCGGGCCGAGGGCGTTGGCCAGCAGCGCGATCGGGTGCTTGAGCGCCACCTCCACCTGCGGCCGCGCCGTCTGGTCCGTCCAGCCCAGCAGCACCCTGTCGGCGCTCTCCGTGGACGGCTCGACGCCGTGCTCGGCCAGCAGGCCCTCGAGGAAGTCCTTGTGCTGCTGGGGGATCATGGACTGGAGCTTGCCCAGTAGTTCCTCGGCGTCGCCCAGGTCCGCGCCCTCGTACTTGGCCGGCATCACGACGTCCACACCGTACGGCTTGCCGCCGACGTGCTCGTCGATCCATTTGAGCTCGAGCTCGAGCTCCTCCGGCGTGAAGTACAGCGCACCCAGGACGCCCATGCCGCCTGCGCGGCTCACCGCCACGACGACGTCGCGGCAGTGACTGAAGGCGAAGATCGGGTACTCAATACCGAACATTTCGGTTACACGTGTCCGCACCCCCGCACTGTAAGCCGCGCGGGGGTGAAACTGCAACAGGTTCTATTTGTGTTTCACTGCTCCGGCCAGCGGATCACGGGAACCAACCGGAACCTGTTCTACTTTCTGGCCGGAGCTGGACCGCCGTCCCCGCCCGGCCGGCCTGGTCCCGCTGACGAGGCTGAGCACCCCGCCCCCGGCCAGCAGGACGAGTCCCGCGGCCAGGGCGATCGCCGGCAGCGTGGTCCGCACCAGGTCGATCTTCCCGGCGTACTCCTCGGACATCTTCGCCAGGTCCTTCACGTCCTCGTCCTGGAGCACCAGATCGGCCAGCACGAAGGCGCCCTCGTCGCCCTTCTCGGTGCGCAGGGTGGAGTTGACGTTCTGCTGGATCTTGATCGGCATCCCGGTGCGGGGGTCGATCCACAGGGTGTTCTTCGCCTCGTAGTAGCGGTCGATCTTCACCGGCTTGGCGGTCTCGGGCAGGCCCACGACGGTCGGCGCGACCGTCTTCTTCGAACGGCCCACCATCGTCGGCTCGACGTGCTGCTCGAACCGGTAGGCGGCGATCCCCTCGACCTCCTCGACCCCCGAGAACCGGGCCGGCCAGGTCCGGCCGGTGACCAGGTCGAAGAGCTGGTAGGTCTCCTTGTGGACGTTGCCGACCGGCAGCATCATCCAGTACCCCGACTGGACCACCTCGGTGTCGCGGTCGACGTTCGAGTCCGCGGCGTTGCGCAGCATGCCCGTCCGGCGGTCGAAGGCCAGGCGGAACTCGTTCAGGGAGATCGCGTGCTCGCCCGAGTACAGCTGGAGGATCCCGTTCAGGACCATGAGCTCGTCGGTGCCCGACTTGACGTCGCCGCCGACGTTCAGGCGCGCCTCCAGCTCCTTGCCGGAGACCACCTTCCCGGTCAGGTTCTTGGACGCGTCGAAGTAGGACGCCTCGGATGCCTTCAGCGTGAGGTTCTTGCCGAAGTCCAGGGGCGCCGCGATCACCCGGTCCGCTATGTAGAAGCGGGTCAGGGGCGCCATCGCGAGAAAGAACGCACCCAGCATCACGAGCAGGAAGCCGCCGCGTTTCATGACTTCAGTACCTCCGGAGAAACCCTTAGAAGGCCCGACTTGCGACCTCTGCCCGTACTCGCGCGTAACCATACCGGAGTGGCGTTTCCGTAGGCTTTTGTCGAGCAGGCTGATACCAGGCCGTAGTCTCTGGCCACGAAACGGCACCCCCGAGACCGGAGACCAGCCCTGACGGCACGTCGGTTCCTTCCCGCGCTCACCGGGCTCGGCCTGGGCCTGCTGATCCTGGGCCCGGCGCTGCGTCCGGGCTTCGTCCTGAGCTACGACATGGTGTTCGTCCCCGACCCGGCGCGCACCGAGGCGATGTTCGGCGGCACCGCGGGCTTCCCCCGGCAGGTGCCCAGCGACGCGTTCGCCGCCGCGCTGTCCTTCCTCCCCTGGTCCCAGCAGCTGATCCTGCTGTCCGTCTTCGTCCTGGCGGCCTCGGGCATGGGCCGGCTCGTACCGGGCGGGACGGCGGCGAAGACCGCGGCCGTCGTCCTCTACCTGTGGAACCCCTACGTCGGCGAACGCCTCCTGCTGGGCCACTGGGCCCTGCTGCTCGGCTACGCCGGTCTCCCCTGGGTTCTCGACGCCGTCCTGCGGCGGCGCGCCCTCGGCCTCGCCGCGGCCCTCGTCCCCGCCGCCGTCGGCGGTTTCGCGGCCATGAACATCACGGCCCTCGTCCTGGCGGGCGGCCTGGCCGCCACCAGAGGCAAGGACTTCCTCCGCGTCCTGCTCACCTTCCTGGCGATGGCGCTCCCCTGGCTGGTCCCGGCCCTTCTCAACGCCTCCGGCACCCGTACCGACCCCCTGGGCGTCGACCTCTTCGCCGCCCGCGCCGACACCCCCTTCGGGGCCTTCGGCAGCCTCCTCTCCCTGGGCGGCATCTGGAACGCCGAGGCCGTTCCTCCCGGGCTCTCGCCCTTCCTTCCCGCCCTCCTCCGGCTCCTCCTCTCCCTGGCCGCGCTCGCCGCCCTGCTGGCCCACCGCTCCTCCCCCCTGTCCCGTGCGGCCCTCTTCTCCGCGGCCCTGGGCCTCACCCTGGCCTCCCTCGGCATCACCGCGCCCGGTCGCGCCGCCCTCCGCGCCCTCGTCGACCTCTGGCCCGCCTTCGGCGTCCTGCGCGACGCGCAGCTCTACGTCGCGCCCCTCGCCCTGGCCGTGGCCCTCGGCCTCGCCCGGCTCGCCACCCGCCCTTCAGAAGCCGGGGAGGAGGACGAGACCGACGCGCCCCGGCCGGCGGCGCGGATCGCGCGGGAGGTGAGGGGGTGGCGCGGCGGCTGGATCGCGGTGGTGCCGCTGATGGTGCTGCCCACGCTGGCGTGGGGCGTCTCCGGACGGCTGGAGGCCGTGCGGTACCCGGTGGAGTGGCGGACGGCGCAGCAGATGATCAATGCGGATCCGGTGGAGGGGAAGGTCCTGTCGCTGCCCTGGGGCGCCTACCGGCGGCCCGCGTGGAACGGAGGGCGAGCCGTCCTGGATCCCTGGCCCCGGATGACGGGACGTCGGGTCGTCTGGAACGACGGGCTGCAGGTCGGCGGGCGGGCGCTGGAGCAGGAGGACCCCCAGGCGGTGGCCGCCGACCGGCTGCTCTCCGCGGGCGGCGGCACCGGTGATCTCGCGGGTCCGCTGATGGAGGCGGGTTTCCGCTATGTGGTGATCAGCAGGGATGCATCCGAGGAATCTTGGAAAACTCGCCTGAGAAACGCCGAAATTGCATTGGAAGGGCCGACCCTGCTCGTCTATCTGCTGGACCGGTCTGGCTGATTTGGTACAAATAGCTCTACTCTTAACCCTCCCGGACGAACCGAGAAAGGCTGACGATGCGCATCCTGTTCGCGATCATCGCCGGAGTGCTGCTGGCCACCGCCTCGTCCGTCGCGGTCGTCAGCGCCTCCACCGGCAAGCCCGCCCCCAAGCCCAACGCGATCTACCAGTACGGGGGGCGCTAGCAGCGCCGCCGATGTGACACGGACAACGGGGACGGTGGGGGAGGCGGAGCGCCTGCGCGGCGACGGAGCCGGTCCCCTGCGGGTCGCGATGATCAACTGGCGCGACCCCTGGCAGTGCACCGCCGGAGGCGCCGAGCTCTACGCCTGGCAGATCAGCGAGCAGCTGCGCCTGCGCGGCGCGCGCGTCACCTTCGTGACCAGCCGCGAGTCCGGGCAGGCCCGCCGCGAGCTGCGTTCGGGCATCGAGATCGTCCGGATGGGCGGGGTCTACTCGCGCTACCCGCTGGTGCTGGGCTGGCTGCTGCGGCACCGGAACTCCTTCGACGTGGCGATCGACTGCATGAACGGGGTCCCGTTCTTCTCGCCGCTGGCCCTGGCCCGGCGCACCAAGATCATTCTTCTGGTGCACCACGTGCACGACAGGCAGTTCTTCGTCTACTTCGGACGGTTCATGGCCACCGTGGGACGGTTCCTCGAAGGACCGGTCGCACGGCGGCTGTACCGGGACCGGCCGACCGTCGCGGTCTCCCCGTCCACCGCGCGCGAACTGCGCGACCGGCTCGGCTGGAGCGGACCGGTCCACATCGTGCCGAACGGCGCACCCCCGCCCCGCCCCCGGCCCGGCGCGGCCGCCGACGGCTCCCCCTCCATCGTCTGCGTGGGACGGCTGGTCGCCCACAAGCGCCTCGACCTGCTGGTTTCCATGACCGGCCGGCTGCGCGAGGAGCTGCCGGGCGTCCGCCTGCACATCGTCGGCCGCGGCGAGCAGCACGGGGCGCTCGCCGCCCAGATCCGCGACCTCGGCCTGGACGAGCACGTCGAACTGCACGGGTTCCTCTCCGAGGACGCCAAGGACGAGCTCCTCGCCGGCTCGGACCTGCACATCTCCGCCTCCCGCTACGAGGGGTGGGGCCTGTCGGTGATCGAGGCGGCCGCCCTCGGCGTCCCCACCGTCGCCTACGACGTCAACGGCCTGCGCGACGCCATCCGCGACGGCGAGACCGGCTGGCTCGCCCTCCCCGGCGAGGACCTCGCCGACACCGTCCGCCGCGCCCTCAAGGAACTCGCCGACCGCCGCCCCGAGATCCGGGCCGCCTGCACCGCCTGGGCCGCCACCTTCACCTGGGAATCCAGCGGCGACCGCATGCACCGCCTCATCCGGGACGACCTGGATGCCTTCTGACCTCCGCCCCGCCCGCACGCCCCCGGACACCCGGGCCCGGGACAGGGCGCGGATCCTGGTGTCCCTGCTGGTGCTGCAGACCCTGGCGTTCACCGCCGCGCCCGGGCGGATCCTGCCGGACACCAAGCTGGACATGGCGCTGAACCCCTCGGGGTTCCTGTCCAGAGCGCTGCACATGTGGGACCCGGCGGTCTCGCTGGGCCAGGTCCAGAACCAGGCCTACGGCTACTTCTTCCCGATGGGCCCGTTCTACCTGCTCGGGGACCTCCTGCACGTGCCCCCGTGGATCACCCAGCGGCTCTGGCTCGGGCTGGTGCTGTGCACCGCGTTCCTCGGCGTCGTCAAGCTCGCCAAAGCCTTGGGCATGGGCTCTCCCTCCACGCGGCTGCTCGCCGGGTTCGCCTACGCGCTCGCGCCCCGCGCCCAGGTGCTGCTCGGCACGAACTCCTCGGAGTTCTGGCCCACGGCCGTCCTGCCCTGGATGCTGCTGCCGCTGGTCACCGTCCGCTCCCCGAGGCGGGCCGCGGCGCTGTCCGCCCTGGCCGTGGTGGCCTGCGGCGGGATCAACGCCACCGCCGAGCTGGCCGTCCTCGTGGTCCCGCTGCTCTACCTGCTGTGGCACCGCGGGCGGCTGCTGGGGTGGTGGTTCCCGCTGGTCGCCGCGGCGTCCTTCTGGTGGCTGGCCCCCACCTACCTGATGGGCCGCCACATCTTCGAGTTCCTCCCCTACACCGAGACCGCGGCGACCACCACGTCGATCACCTCGCCGGTCAACGTGCTGCGCGGCACCTCCCAGTGGACCGCCTTCCTCCCCACCTGGTTCAACCCGTGGTGGCCCGCGGGCAACGTCCTGGCCTACTCCACCTGGCTGATCCTCGCCACCGCCCTCGTCGCCGGGCTGGGACTGCTCGGCATCCGCCGTTCCCCCCACCGGCCCTTCCTCGCCACCACGCTCCTCCTCGGCCTGGCCGTCATCGTCACCGGCCACTCCGGGACCTTCCTGGCCGACCATTTCCGCGACCTCCTCGACGGCCCCCTCGCCGCCTTCCGCAACCTCCACAAATTCGACGCGCTCCTCCGCCTGCCCCTCTCCCTCGGCCTGGCCTGCCTCCTCCCTGTCGCCGCCCGGTACCGGGTGTACGGCTGGAAGGCCCCCGGATGGTTCTCCGCGTCGCGGCGCAAGGCGCTGGACCTCGCCGGAGAAAGGCGGACCGCCGCCGGGCTCCGCGCGGTGGAGAGGGCGCGGCGGTTCGGAGCCGCCCGGACACTCGCGGTGGTGATGGTCGGACTGACGGCCGTGCCCGCCGTGACGCCCGGCCTCGGTATACCGAACGCGCCCAAGGGCGTCCCGCGGTACATGCAGGACGCCACGGGCTGGCTCGACGAGCGGCTGGGGCAGCGGGACGGAGCCGTGCTGTCGCTGCCGGGGCAGCAGTTCGGGCAGTACGTGTACGGGCAGATGATGGACGATCCGCTGCAGTCCCTGTTCCAGGGCCGCTGGGCCGGGCGGATGGTCACGCCCGGCGGCTCGGCTGGGCTGGCCCGGCTGATGGAGGCGGTCGACGAGCGGTTCGCCGACGGCCTGGGCTCACCCGGCCTCGCCGCCGTCCTGTCCCGGATGGGGGTCCGCTACCTGCTGATCCGCAACGACGCGGACCGGAACGTGCTCAAGGGGGCCTGGCCGGCCAGGTTGCACGACGCGCTGGCCGCGATGCCGGAGATCCGGCGGGTGGCGGCCTTCGGTGATCCGGTGGGGGCCAAGTTCACCGACGCCACCGGCTCCGTGGACCAGGAGTACGAACCCGTCGAGATCTACGAGGTGCCCCGGACCGAGACGGTGGCCTCGGTCGCGGAGCAGGAGCCGCTGCGGGTCGGCGGCGGTCCGGAGGCGCTGATCGCGCTGGCCGACCTGGGCCTCCTCGACGGTGGGAGGCCCGTGCTGCTCAACGACGGGGACCCCGACGTCGCGACCGACACCCTGCGCAGGCGGGAGGTCTCCTTCTCGAACCTGCGCGGCGGTTCCTCACCCACGCTGGAAGCGGACCAGGAGTACACGGGCGACGCCGCGGTCAAGGACTTCACCGAGGACGGGTGGGAGGCGTACCGGTCCGTCGCCGAGCTGTCGGGGATCAAGGGGGTCACCGCCTCCTCCAGCGCCGCCGACATCACCTCCGCGCCGGACAACGGCTCGCTCGCCCGGCATCCGTTCGCCGCCCTCGACGGAGATTCCGACACCTACTGGGCCTCCTCCGGCTGGTCGGGCGCCTCCGGGGAGTGGCTCGAGGTGGAGTTCGCCGAGGCCAGGGACCCGAAGAGGATCCAGGTCGCCTTCGGCCGAGGGGACTTCCTCGGCCCGGCCGTCACCGAGGTGGAGGTCTCGACCGCCGCCGGACGGCTCGTCCAACGGGTCCGCGACACCAGCGCGGCGCAGCCCCTCGACGTCCCCGCCGGAGCGACGACCCGGCTCCGGATCAAGGTCACCGGAACCGCCGCCACCTCCGAGGTCACCCTCGGCACCCGGGTGGCGATCAGCGAACTGGCCGTCCCGGGGGTCACCCCGCGCCGGGCCGTCTCGGTGCCCGGCAGCGCCGGAACCCAGGTGTTCACCGGCCTCAACGGCTACTCCCCCGCCTGCATGCGCGGCTCGAAGAGCTGGGTGTGCTCGCCCTACCTGGCCGCCGAGAGCGAGGAGGGGAGCTCCTTCCACCGCACCTTCACCTCTCCCGGCGGTCCCGTCCGGCTGAGCGGCACCACGATCGTCGCCGACGGCGAGACGGTCTCCGGCCACACCGGCGCGGAGGGGATCACCGCCTCCTCCCTGCTGGTGGAGCACCCCGCGGCCCTTCCCCGCTCGGCCTTCGACGGCGACCGCGCCACCGTCTGGATCAGCTCGATGGACGAGGAGGAGCCCACCCTCACCCGCGAACTGGGCGCCGCCCGCACCGTCTCCAGGCTGGTCTTCCGCTTCCCCGCCAAACGCGGCGTCACCCGCGTCACCGTCTCCGGCGACCGGGGCCAGACCCGGGAGGGCCTCATCAACGAGAAGGGCGTCTTCACCTTCGCCCCGCTGAAGACGAAGACCCTCACCATCGGGTTCCCCTTCGCCAAGGCCGTCCAGGTCTCCGAGGTCGAGATCCCAGGCGTCCCGGTGCTCCGGCTCACCGGCCCCGTCCCCTCTTCCTGCGGTACCGGCCCCTCCTTCACCCTCGGCTCCGCCGAGATCGAGACCCGCCTCGTCGGCGCCACCCGATCCGATCTCCTGGCGGGTCGTCCCGTCCGCTACGAGTCCTGCCGGGCGGTCTCCTCCCCCGCCGGCCGCCAGACCCTCAGTTCCACCAACGCCTCTTTCCTGATCTCCACCGCCGCCCTCCGTCCCGCCCCTTCGGCCGTCCCGGCGAAGACGGTGGCGCAGGACGGGGGCACCACCATCACCCGATGGGATGCCGCCGAACGGCGTGTGGACGTGCGCCCATCCGGTTCCGGCACCGCGTCCTACCTGGTGGTGGCGGAGAACTTCAACGAGGGCTGGACCGCCGCCTTGGGTGGAAAGCGCCTCAAGGCGGTGCGGCTCGACGGGTGGAAGCAGGCCTGGGAGCTTCCCGCCGGGGCTTCGGGGACGGTGCGGCTGCTCTACGAACCGGACCGGACCTACCGCCTGTGCCTCCTGGTGGGGCTGGTGCTGGTCCTCCTCGTCGTGGTGCTCGCCGCCGTCCCGGGCACCGGGCCGACCCCGGCACGCCCCACCGGACGCGGCGCGCGCCTCCGCTGGGCCGTCCCGCTCCTCGGGCTGTGGACGGCAGGCCCCGTCGGGCTCGCAGCCGGGGCCGCGGCCCTGCCGCTGGCCCGGCGGCTCCCCGGCTTCTCGCCACCGGTCCTGGCCGGGCTCGCGGCCTGGTCGACGGTGCTGGGCGGCTACCTGTACACGCACGGCCTCCCGGAGCCCTACGCGTTCTTCACCCGGTGGCTTCCGTCCCTCCTGATCCTTCTGCTCGGAGCGCTACTTCTCACCCCGGCGGCCGAGCCGCTGGGCGGGCTGCTCGACGAAGAGGTGGCTGAGCGCGGCGAGGAACAGCGAGAAGAGCGCCGTGACGCCCAGGACGAGCCAGAAGTCCCCCAGGAACAGGGGCCTTCCGGTGAGGTCGTACCACAGCTCGATCACCGGTGAGTGCCACAGGAACACGCCGTAGGAGACCAGGCCCAGCCTGCACATCAGCGGATTGGCCAGCAGTGCCGTGGCGACGGGGCTCCGCGGCGCGAAGGCGACGGGCGCGACCGCCGCCGCGGAGATCACCACCGACAGCAGGTTGTGCAGCAGGTACTGGTGGGCGCTCTGCGCGCCGTTCATCGGCGTGGCCAGCGGCGTGGACATCAGGGCCAGGGCGCAGGCCGCGACGGTCCAGCTCGTCCCGGGAGTCGAGCCGATGGCGCGGCTCCAGCGGTTCGGGCGCTCGGCCAGCACCGCCATGATCATGCCCAGGGCGAAGAAGACCAGCGAGCGCGGCAGCAGATGCTCGTTGTAGAAGAGCAGCCGGTAGGGGTTCCAGCCGAAGACCGACCCGAAATGCTCGATGTAGCGCAGCCCGACGGCCTCCAGCAGGGACAGCCCGGCCAGCACCGCCAGCCCCAGCAGCAGCCGCCGGGGTTCGCCGCGGGAGAAGCGGCGCAGCCCCAGAGCCAGCACCGGCAGCACGACGTAGAAGGTGGCCTCGACCGACAGGCTCCAGATCGGCCCGAGCCCGTCGAGCCCGGAGGCCGCCATCGGCCACGGCGGATGCGGGTCGTAGTTGTGGGTGAGCGTCGCCATCTGCAGCCAGACGAGGGGGTCCCGCGCCTCCTCGGGATTGAACAGCGGCAGCACGAAGGGCAGCATCAGCCAGTAGGCGGGCAGGATCCGCAGCGCCCTGCGCCGCAGGTAGCGCCGTACGTCCGGGGCGTCCGTCCCGTCCAGGGCGGCCCGCGCGAACGGCCGGTACAGCAGGAAGCCCGAGAGCACGAAGAAGATCGACACGCCGACGCCGCCGTTGGCCAGCATCCGCCAGCCCAGGCCGCCCTCGACGGTCATCCCGGTCGCCGCCGCCACGTGCACCCCGACCACCAGCAGGATCGCGACGCTGCGCATGCCGTCCAGCGCGGCCAGATGTCCGGTGGCACGCTCGGTCCGCACGACGGCAGGGGGTTCGGCCAGCATTTTCACCTCTCGGGGGATCCGACCAGTTTGCCGTGTGCAGGGCGCTGCCCGGTACCTTCGGGCGCATGAGCCAGCGCCTGTCCCGTGCGGTAGCCGACCTGCTGCCCAAGCCCCTGCTCGGCGCGGTGATCCGGCGCCTCTACCCCCGGGTGGAGCCGGAGCTGGGACGGCTGGCGGAGTTCGTCCCGGACGGCGGCACCGCCGTGGACGTCGGCGGCTGGTTCGGCCCCTGGACCGCGCGCCTGCTGCGCCGGGCCGACCGGGTGGTGACGGTCGAAGCCGACCCGGGGCTGGCCCGGCTGCTGGAGCGCGCCTTCCCCACCGCCCGGGTGGTGGCCGCCGCCGCCTCCGACCGGGACGGGAGCACGACCCTGTGGTCCCCTCCGGCGGGCGCGATCGTCGGGATCTCCTCTGTCGAGCACGGGGCCGCGGGCTCCGTCTCCGCCACCGTCCCCCGGGTCCGGATCGACGATCTCTCTCTTTCCGACGTGCGTTTCATGAAGTTCGACATCGAGGGGCATGAGCTGGCGGCCCTGCTGGGCGCGGAACGGACGATCCGCCGGGACCTCCCCGTGCTGCTGCTGGAGCTGGAGGCCAGGCACCAGCCGATCGAACCGGTCATCACCCTGCTGTCCGGCTGGGGGTACCGGGGGGAGGTGCTGCTGGACGGCCGGTGGCGGCCACTGGAAGGTTTCGATCTGGCATCGCATCAGCGCTCACACGCCGTACAACTGGCCCGGTCATTTCCCAGCCGGATACTGTTTCCGGGCGCGAGATATGTCAATTCGGTACTGTTCCGGCACTACTCCGGGGCGGGTTGACCCCGGGCGCCGCTTCTGGCACCTGTTGTTACTTGCGAGTCATTTGCTGTTGAATCTTCCCCTGAACCCCCTCAGGAGGACATCCCGTGGACCGTCGTACCGACCGGACGATCGGCATTGCCGTGATCATCGCTGTGGCCCTGGTGCCGACAGCCGCGCTGGCGCTGGTCAAGGTGGGCGACGGTTTCGACGCCGGCAGGCCCGCCGAGGTCGCGGTCTCCCCTGCGCCGGAGGACTACCCGGGCGCTCCCAAGCCCCCGCCCGTTCCCACGAAGAGCCCCGCCGTGAGCGTCTCGCTGCCGCAGCTTCCCACCGGCGTCGACCCCTCCCAGCCCGTCGGCGAGGTGCCCGAGGCCAAGCCGCTGCCCGCCGAGCTGAGCTCCTTCACCCGGCAGATCGGCATGGTCCTCGCCCAGGCGTCGGGCACCACGAACTCCCAGGAGACGGCGAAGTTCACGCTGAAGCCCAGGTTCACCATGGACGCCAAGACCACCGAGTACGTGCTCAACGCCAAGGGGAAATGGCGGAAGACCGGCGTCACCCACGTCGTCATCCGTAACGGCGTGAAGGCCACGAGGACCCCCGACGGCGAACTCACCAAGGAGAAGCTGACTCCCGAGGAGATCGACCAGCTGAAGTACGAGGCCGACCCCCGGACGATCACGAACAACGCCAAGAACCTCCCGGGGATCAAGAAGTCCTACAGCCGCAAGACCAAGTTCTACAAGTACACGCTGGACGCGACCACGGGCGCCACCATCATCGAGAAGCTCCCCCAGGACATCCGCGACCTGATCCCCGAGGAAGCCGGGCTCCTGGGCCTCCAGCTGGAGGTGTACGCCGACGCCAAGGACCACGCGTTCGTGGCGTCGGTGACCGGGGCGGCCCCGGTCGCCGCCACCGGCATCGGCGTCGTCTACTCCGACATGAAGTAACCCCCCCGAACGCCGCGCGGCCCCCCTCGGAGCTCCGAGGGGGGCCGTCTCCGTTCCGGGCCCGCGAGCCCGTGCGGGCCGGGCTCAGGCGTCCTTGGGCAGGCCCAGGATGCGCTCGCCGATCACGTTGAGGTTGATCTCGGTGGTGCCGCCGCCGATGGTCATCGCCCGGGACGCCAGCAGGTAGCGCGTCCAGCGCAGCGGCAGTTCGCTCTTCCTGCCGCCGGTGAGGACGCCTCGGGTGCCCAGGAGTTCGAAGCCGAACTCGGTGACGAGCTGGCCGTGCTCCATCGAGACCAGCTTGCGGACGGTCGCGGTGACGCCCGGGTCGGTGCCCGACAGCTGCTTCAGCGTGGCCCGCAGGCCCAGCATCAGGTACGAGTGCTCGTCCACCGCCATCTCGGCCAGGCCCCTGCGCACCTCCGCGTCGTCGCCGATCCCCAACTCGCCGATCATGCGGATGAGCTTGCCCATGTCGCCGCCGAGCTGGAACGACGAGGTCAGGCCGACGCGCTCGTTGGCCAGGGTGTTGCGGGCGACCTGCCAGCCGGCGCCGATCGGGCCGACGACGAGGTCGTCGGGGACGAACACCGAGTCCAGGAACACCTCGTTGAAGATCTCGTCGCCGGTCAGCTCCTTGAGCGGGCGGACGTCCACCCCGGCGGCCTTCATGTCCACGAGGAAGTAGGTGATGCCCTCGTGCTTGGGCGCGTCCGGGTCGGTGCGGGCCAGGCAGATGCCCCACTGGGCGTACTGGCCCAGGGACGTCCAGATCTTCTGGCCGGTGATCTCCCAGCCGCCTTCGACCTTCACCGCGCGGGTCTTCAGCCCGGCCAGGTCCGAGCCGGCGCCGGGCTCGCTGAACAGCTGGCACCACATCAGCTCGCCGCGCAGCGTCGCCGGCAGGAAGCGCTCCCGCTGCTCGGTCGTGCCGTACTGGACGAGCGACGGGACCACCCACGCGCCGATCATCAGCGGCACGGGGCGGACCTTGGCGGCCTTGAGCTCCTGGGCGATGACGATCTGCTCCAGCGGCCCGGCGTCCTTGCCCCAGGGCTTCGGCAGGTGCGGGGTGACCCAGCCCTCCTCGGCCATCGCGGCGCGCTGCGCGGGGACGTCCATGGCGGCCAGTTCGGCCACGCGGGCGCGGACGCTCTCGCGCAGCGGCTCGGCGTCGGCGGGCAGCTCCACCACGGACTCGGGGCGCACGCCCTCGTCGAGCACCAGGGCGGCCAGCCGCGCGCCGTCCTTGGCGACCAGGGCGCGCAGCGTCAGGGCGCGCCGGTAGAACAGGTGGGCGTCGTGCTCGTAGGTGTAGCCGATGCCGCCGTGGACCTGGATGTTGTCGGCGGTGCACTTGACGGCGGCGTCGGCGGCCAGCCAGGCGGCGGACTCGACGGCGTAGGGGTCCAGGGAGCGGGCGGCGTCCCACACCACGGCCCTGGCACGCTCCAGGGAGACGAGCATGCGGGAGAGCTTGTGCTTGACGCCCTGGAACTGGCCGATGGGCCGGCCGAACTGCTCGCGCAGCTTGGCGTACGCGACCGCCTCGTCCAGCGCCCGTCCCGCCACGCCGCACGCTTCGGCGCCCAGGATGACGGACGACAGCGCGCGCACGTCCCCGACACCCGTCACGGGCTCGGCGGCCACGCCGTCCACGGTCACCGAGGCCACGCCCCGGGTGACGTCCAGGCTGTCCTGCGGCGTCACCGTCACGTCCGCCGCTTCGAGCAGGACCCATTCCCCGCCGACAGGCAGGAGGAAGAGGTCGGCACCCTCGCCGCCGAGGACGAGATCGGCGGTGCCGTTCACGTTCTGCCCGTCGCGGACCAGGTCCGCGTCCAGCGCGACGGCGGCCGTCTTCGACCCGTCCGCCAGCGCGGGCAGGTGCTTCTCGGCGGCGGAGGACCCCGCCAGCAGCGCCGAGGCGAGCACGGTCGGGACGAACGGGCCCGGGGCCACGGCCCGTCCCAGCTCCTCCGCGGCGACGGCCAGCTCCACCAGGGTGAACCCCTGACCGCCGAGCTCCTCGGGCAGGTGCAGGCCGAGCAGGCCCTGGACCGCCAGCGCGTCCCAGAACGCGGGCCGGGACTCGCCCGCCCGCACCGTCTCGGTCGTGATGTGGCGTTCGGTCAGGCCGCGCACGGACGCCGCCAGAGCCTCATGTTCTTCGGTCAGGCCGATGGCCATTGCTCAGCTCCTCACCTTCAGGGGTGAGGAGAGATTACTAGAACGCTATTCGGTTTACCTAACCGGCCGGTAACATTAACCCGCTTTGAGCTGCGAGATCACCGTGTTGATGTCGGGCCACAGCTTCTTGTGGGTGTTCGGCATGGAGACGAACAGCACGGACGGGTACTGCTTGCCGGTGTCGACCAGCGCGGTGACGACGACCTCGGCGGTCGACCGGACGGGAGCCCGGTCGTACTTGAGGTAGCGGGCGACCAGCCAGCCGTCGCGGCCCTCGACCTTCAGCGGCTGGGAGGCCAGTTCGTTGGTCGTGTGCGGGAACCCGTATAGCCGGCTCTCCAGGCTGGAGGCGACCGCCGCGGCGTTCTTCTCCAGGTCGCCGCCCTTGGCCCAGATCCGCCGCTCCACCGGCCCGAGCCGGGAGGTGAGCACGGTGCCGTACCAGAGCTGGGTGCCCTTCTTCTCGGTCACCAGGATCTGCTGACCGGACCAGCCCGACTGGGCGAGCCTGTTCTTCTTGTCGGGTTCGACCCAGCCGCCGCCGAGCTGGGGCACGGTCAGCCCGGAGGCCGGGTCGGCGAACTGCCCGGTGACCGGGGAGCCGCCGCCCTTGAAGGCCATCAGCTTCTTGCGCGGGGGCAGCTCGGCCTGCTCGGTCTGGCCGACGCTCGGCGCGGTGACGCCCGGCTGGGCCTTCACCTCGGTCTGGGCGTCGTCTCCGTCGCCGGTGAGCACGTAGATCCCGAGCGCGACGATCCCCGCGACCGCGAGCGTTCCGAGCCCCGCGAACAGGAAGGTCCGCGACCGGTCCTTGCGCATCTCCTGCTCGTCGAACCCGCCGCCCGTCCCGGTGCCGGCGGCCCGGTTGGCCTCGGTCTCCTCGCGCATCCACTCGGGCATCTGCCAGTTGCCGCTGCTGGGGATCCCCGCCTTGGGCGGCTCCGCCGGCCCCGAGAGGTCCACCCCCGCGTATCCGGCGACCCCCGGCCCGTCGTCCAGCCCGCCGAAGGCCGCGTCGTCCCCGGAAGAAGGGGACGGTACCGGCGCGGGCGGAACGGGCGCCACGGCCGGGTCTCCGCCCTGCCCGTCGTCCCGTCCCCGGTCGAAGGCGCCCGCCACGGGCGTGCCGATCGGGTTCTCAGCGGAGTCCTCGGGTTCCCTGACCACGGAATACGCCCCTGACTGCGTAGGCTCGGCGAAGACGGGCTGAGGCCCGGTCCGCCCCTCCACGGGCGCCCCGCCGTTCCCGGCGCCCTCGTTCTCCTGCTGCATGGCTCCACCTTCGACGCCGTATTCCGGACGTGCCGAAAGTTCCCCCTGATCGGACATGCGGCACAGGCTACGCGAAGATCAACATTCAGGGCGCCGCAAGTCGATAACAACTTAGCCCCACCCCACCAACAAAACCCACAGTTTCCCCGCCCTCCCCGCCCCCCAAACCAATGCCCCCCGGCCGAGGTAATCCTTCTCACGGGTAATCCTGCTCACACCCCCGGCAGACCCGCCCGAGAGAAGAACACACAACCGCACAAGGAAGAACGAAACAAAAGACGAGAACAAACAGACACAAGCAGAGACGAGCAAGAGAAGCGAAGACCATCAAGGAACCCGAAGCGACCAAGGAAACCAAGGCCCCTTCCACAGCCCCCCACACAAAGGGCCACCACCGCAGGGGGCGTGGGGGCGCAGCCCCCACATCGGGGGGTCCGGGGGGTCGTCCCCCCGATGGGCACAAAGAAACGACCCACCGGGAAGCGCCCCGAAGGGCGCGAACACGGTGGGTCGTCGGTTCGTGGAGGTGCAGGGAATCGAACCCTGGTCCTACAGCAGTGAGTCAGGTCTTCTCCGGGCGCAGCCTTGCTTGACGTTTTCTCAGCCCCAGTGCTCTCGCAGGCAAGTCACTGACAGGCTCAGTCGCTGTTTGGTTTCCCTTCCGGCCCCGCGACCGGGTCGGAAGGTTGAGTCCCCTAACGATGCCGGGTCCTAGGTCGGAGACGCTCCTAGGCCGACAGAGTCGCTACTCGCTCAGGCGGCGAGGGCGAACTCAGTGCGCTTAGAGTTGGCACTTGTTGGTTTGCGATCGCAGGATTAACGAGGTCGCAATCGCACCCCTCGGCCCGCTTCACCTGGCACGACTACCGCAGTCGAAACCAGTCACCCCCATGTTCTGTTGTCAACGGTTCAACTCTATCTGGTGAACACGGGGGGCGCCAACGTTATTCCGGTCTCTTCCGCCGCGGGGCCCGGTCAGGGCTGCGGGACGGTGATGGGGGTCTCTCCGGCCGAGGGCTGCGGCTGCTGCCTGTTCGAGGCGTTGACGAAGTCCGAGGCGATCCGCGCCGCGTCCACCTGGCCTTCGACGGCGATGGCGACGCCGAGGGCGATGCCGGAGCTGCGGTAGTAGCCGACGAACCAGGAGGTCGTCCTGCCCTGGGAGTCGGTGACGGTGGTGGAGACGCCTTCCCGGAACTTCTTCTTTCCGGCGGCGGCCGCCTTGGCGGAGCCGTTCTTCACACCCATCCCCATGATCTTCTGGAGTTCGGTGAGCGTGGCGGGCTCGATGTACTGGGGCACTTCGGAGCCGGTGGGCTGCGGTTCCTGGATGAGGAGGGGGCCCCTCCAGGTGCCGTTCTGGATGGCGGCGGCGATCAGGGCCATGGTCAGGGGGCTGACCTTGACGCCGCCCTCGCCGACGGCCAGCTGGGCGCGTTCGGTGGCGGTGCCGGTGCTGATGCCCGCGGCCCGCTGGTTCTTGACGTTCGACAGGTCCCACGGGCGGTCGGAGGTCAGCCCGAACTTCTGGAGGACGGTGTCGATGGCGTTGCCGTCGAGTTCCGCGCCGGCCTGGGCCAGGGAGGTGCGGCAGCCGTTGGCGACGTCGAGGCCGAGGCTGGAGTCGGCCCGGGCCTCGGTGGTGAAGACGGCGCCGCCGACGGTCGCCTCGGCGGCGCACTCCTGTTCGGTGGCGGCCTTCTGGCCCCCGCTCCCGATCAGCGCGGCGGCCAGGACGGGGCTGAAGGCGGTGCCGGGCGTGTAGAGCCCTTCGAAGGCCCGGTTCTGCCCGTCGGTCCGGTGGTTGGCGGCGGCCAGGATCTCTCCGGTCTCGCTGCGCACGGCCACCAGGGAGGCGGGCGCCTTGAGGGAGCCGAGCGCGTTCTCGGCCTGGAGCTGGACCTGGCGGTCGAGGGTGGTGCGCACGGGGCCGGGTTCGGCGCTCTGCTGCCCGCTCTGGGTCTGGATCGTCGCGTCCTCGCCCTGGCTGAAGTCCCGGATCTCCTTGCGGGGTTTGCCGTTGGGGTCGAGGATCACGACCTTGACCGACGGGAGGCCCGCGAGCCTCCGCTGGAAGAGCAGCTGCAGACCGGAGGAGCCGACGGTGTCTCCGGGCTGGTAGGGGGCGCCGACGAGGCTGAGGACGTCGTCGGCGGCGGGGCCGATCTGGCCGATCAGCTCCTTGGCGTGGCGCGGCTGGGTGGGCTTCGGCCTGCTCTTGGCCTGCAGGCCGGCGACGTTGCGCAGCTTGAGGGCCTCGGGGCTGTTCTGGGGGAACTCGGCGAGCTGCAGGAAGGTCCGCGGCGGGGCGGACAGGATGCGGCCCTTGAGCCGGTCCCGGTCCTGGCCGGTGATCTCTCCGATGCGCTTGACGACGGTGTCGACGTTCTGGAGCTGCTGGGGCACCACCCCGAACACGTCGGTCCTGACCGCCTTGAGCAGCGGCCGGCCCTGGTTGTCCTGGATGGTCTGCCGTTCGGGCGAGGTGTTGACGACCGCGAGCCGCTCCCCCTCGCGCAGCTGGGGGTGGAGGACCGAGGGGCTCCAGACGACCTTCCAGACGCCGTCGAGGAGCCTGAGGGCCATCTGCCCCTGGTACTCCAGCGGCCGGCCGTTCTCGCCGAGGTCGATGCGGATCTGGAACCTGGCCTGGGCCTGGTCGTCGGAGGTCTTGACGATGCGGCCCTTGTCATCGGGCGTGCCGGGGGTGCTCTCGGCCTTGAGCCGCAGCCGCAGCGAGGCGGCGTCGAGCTGGGTCCTGACGTCGGCGAGCGCCCGGGCGACGGCCTTGCGGTCCCCGGTGGTGTGCTCGGCGGCGGCCTCGTAGTTGCCGACCTGCCAGGCGACGAGGAAGTCCTTGACCGTGGTGAACGGGGAGGCCTGCGCGCAGGCGGAGAGCATGCCCAGCAGCAGCGCCCCGCCCGTCGAAGCCGCGACGATCCTGCGCGTCCTGCTCACCCTCACCGACCCCGGTTCCGTGCGCGCAGAGTCCGGGCCATCTCCCGGTCCGCGTCGCGCTTGGCAATGGTCTGCCGTTTGTCGTACGCCTTCTTGCCCCGGGCGAGAGCGATCTCGACCTTGGCCTTGCCGTCCTTGAAATACAGGGAAAGCGGGATCAACGTCAATCCGGGCTCGTTGCCCTCTTTCAGAATCTTGGCGATCTCGCGGCGGTTCAGCAGGAGCTTGCGGGTCCGCCGGGCGGTGTGGTTGGTCCAGGTGCCCTGCGAGTACTCCGGGATGTGCACGTTGTAGAGGTAGACCTCGCCGTGCGCGTCCACCGCGGCGTAGCCGTCGACGAGAGACGCCCGGCCCTGCCTCAGCGACTTCACCTCGGTCCCGGTCAGCACCATGCCCGCTTCCCAGGTGTCCTCGATGTGGTAGTCGTGACGCGCCTTCTTGTTCTGGGCGATGTACTTCTGGCCCTTCTCGCGAGGCACTGTCTGTTCTCTCCCCTGCCTATGATCCGGTCAGTCCGTCCAGTACGGCACGTCCCCGCCGTTCGGCGTCGGACGAGTCGGCCGTGATGTCCGGCTCTATCCCGACCCCTTCGAGATTATGGCCCGCCGGGGTCAGGTACCGCCCGACCGTCAGCTCCACCGCGGAGCCGTCGGAGAGCCGTACCGGTTCCTGTACGGTGCCCTTCCCGAAGGTAGTCGATCCTACGATCACCGCCCGGTCCCGGTCGCGCAGCGAACCCGCGACGATCTCGGCGGCGCTCGCCGTGCCCTTGTCCACCAGTACGACGACCGGAACCCGCGAATCGCCGGGAGAGGTGACGCTGATCACCCTGGCGACCTCGCCCCGGCGCTCGTACGTCACCACGGGACCGGAGTCCAGGAACGCCGAGGCCGTCTCCACGGCCTCGTCCAGCAGCCCGCCGGGGTTGCCGCGCAGGTCCAGGACCACCGCCGGGCTGCCGTACGCGGCCGCCCGCACCTGGGAGCCGACGCCCCGGGTGAACACGGCCACCCGGATGACGGTCAGCTTCTCCTCCCGGTCGACGACGACGTCACCGATCTCCGGCTCGGGCCGCACGGTCTTGTGGTCGCCGTTGAGCCAGCCGGTGAAGTCCTCGTACTCCTGGGGCGGGTAGTACCGGGCCCACGGGTCGCCGAGGCTGCGCAGCATCCCGCTGATGGCCGCCTCGCGCAGTTCGTCCCGGGAGACGGGCGGGTCCGCCGAGGTGACGATCCGGTCCGTGGCCTCCTCCAGGAGGCCGTCGTCGTGGGCGGCGGGCTCGACCCGGGAGGGCGCGGGCACCGCCGTCGCCACTCCCAGGCCATACGCGGTGAGCAGGGCGGCCATGAGGGCTGCCCCGCGATACCACCTGTGCGGCTTCCTGCGGGCCCGAGGGGTCACCCCAGCAGCTTAAATCTTGAGGTAGCGCCGCAGGGTCAGGAACGACGCACCCGCGCAGAGCAGCACGCCCACCGCGATCGAGAAGATGATGACGCCGGCCACCTGGGTCCAGGTGAGCTGGGTCGCGAACTGCAGCGAGTTCTGGAGCGTGTCGATCAGGAGGAGCTTGCTGCCGACCAGCAGGATGGCGGCGATGAAACCGCCGGCCAGGCCCGCGATCGCGCCCTCCAGGATGAACGGCAGCTGGATGTACATGTTCGAGGCGCCGACCAGCCGCATGATGCCCGTCTCCCGGCGCCTGTTGAACGCCGACAGCCGGACGGTGTTGCCGACCAGCAGGATCGCCGCGAACACCTGGATCAGCGCCAGGAACAGCGCGGCCCACTGGAGGCCGTCCATGATCTTGAAGAGCTTCTCCAGCAGTTCGCGCTCGTTGACGATCTGGTCGACTCCGCGGGCGCCCTCCGCCGCGCTGATCACGGTGGTGAACTTCGAGGGGTCCTTCAGCCGCACCCGCAGCGAGTCCGGGATGTCGCCTTCCTTGGTGGCGGCGAGCATGCCGGGGGTGTTGGCGAAGAGCGTCTTGAACCGCTCGTAGGCGTCGTGCTTGTTCTCGTACTCCACCTCGGAGACCTCGGGCAGGGCCTCGAGCGTCTCGGTCAGCTCGGTGCGCTGCTGCTCCGTGGCCTCCTTGTTGGAGCAGGCGGAGTTGGAGCTGCTCTTGGAGCAGAGGTAGATCGAGACGTTGACCTTGTCGTACCAGTAGTTCTTGGACGAGTCGACCTGCCTCTTGAGGAGCATGCCGGTGCCGAACAGCGCCATGGCGATCGCCACCGTGATGATGAGCGAGATCGTCATCGTGAGGTTGCGGCGCAGGCCGATCCAGATCTCCTGGAATACGAAATGCAGTCTCATCGGGGGTTCCTTAGTAAGCCTGGCCGTAGACGCCGCGCGACTGGTCGCGCACGACCCTGCCGTCCTCCAGCTCGACGACGCGCTTGCGGAAGGCGTCGACGATCGCGGCGTCGTGGGTGGCCATGACCACCGTGGTGCCGGTCCTGTTGATCCGGTCGAGCACCTTCATGATGCCGATGGAGGTGGCCGGGTCGATGTTCCCGGTCGGCTCGTCCGCCAGCAGGATCATCGGCCGGTTCACGAACGCCCGGGCGATCGCGACGCGCTGCTGCTCGCCGCCGGACAGCTCGTCCGGCATCCGGTGCTGCTTGCCCTCCAGGCCGACGAGGTCGATGACCTCGGGCACCACCTTGGCGATGAACCGGCGGGGCTTGCCGATGACCTCGAGCGCGAAGGCGACGTTCTCGAAGACGTTCTTGTTCGGCAGCAGGCGGAAGTCCTGGAAGACGCAGCCGATCCGGCGCCTCAGATGGGGAACTTTCCAGTTCGTCAGCTTGTTGAGGTCTTTGCCGGCCACGTAGACGTGGCCCTGCGACGGCCTCTCCTCTTTGAGGATGAGGCGGAGGAACGTCGACTTGCCCGACCCCGACGGACCCACCAGGAAGACGAATTCGCCCTTTTCAACGGCGACATTGCAATGCTGGAGGGACGGCCGGTTCTGGTTCGGGTAGACCTTGGTGACGTTGTCGAAATTGATCACGGCTGCATCACGGTGCACCAATCTAGGGGCTGATGGGCCACGGTGTCCCCCTCGGAGTTGGCTCTGGAGCAGTCTAGGGGTGACACTGGCATGGATAGTCCCTCTTCGGGACATCGGTCGGACACTTGGATCAAGGGGGCGCATGATGAGCTGCGATCACCTGATCTGCGCCTACTGCGCGGGTCCCGTGGAAGAGGGGCGTTGTCCCAGCTGCCGGGCCGCGCGGGGCCGGCTGCACCACTCTCACGGGCCCTTCACGCCCCAGCAGCTCGCGATCGTCGCGGCCCTGGTCCTGATCCTGGCCTTCAGCCTTCTGGCCCCGCATCTGGCATGAATTCGGCCCGTCCTTCGAACGGGCCGAATCTCATACAAAAGCACAAAGCCTGACAAATCGGACAAATGGCTTAGTTCTGCTCGGCCTCGCCCTTCCGGAGCCAGCGGATCTCGGCCTCGAGGAAATCGTCGATCCAGCCGTCGAGGACGCGCTCGGGGTTGCCCTCCTCGTGGAGGGTGCGCAGGTCCTTCACCATCTGGTACGGGTGCACGACGTAGCTGCGGATCTGGGTGCCCCAGGAGCTGGTGCCCTCGCCGCGCAGCTTGTTGAGCTCGTCGGCCTCCTCCTGGCGCTTGCGCTCCAGCAGCTTGGCCTGCAGGACGTTCATGGCCGAGGCCCGGTTCTGCAGCTGGGAGCGCTCGTTCTGGCAGGAGACCACGATGCCGCTGGGCAGGTGGGTGATGCGGACGGCCGAGTCGGTGGTGTTGACGCCCTGCCCGCCGGGGCCCGAAGAGCGGTAGACGTCGATCCGCAGGTCGTCCTCGTTGATGTCGACGTGGTCGCTCTGCTCGACGACCGGCACCACGTCGACGCCCGCGAAGGACGTCTGGCGGCGGCCCTGGTTGTCGTAGGCGGAGATCCGGACCATCCGGTGGGTGCCGTGCTCGCCGCGCAGCGTGCCGTAGGCGTAGGGGGCCTTGACCGCGAAGGTGGTGGACTTGATGCCCGCCTCCTCGGCGAAGGACGTCTCGTAGATCTCCGTCGGGTAGCCGTGCCTCTCGGCCCAGCGCAGGTACATGCGCTGCAGCTGCTGGGCGAAGGCCGCCGCGTCCACGCCGCCGGCCTGGGCGTTGATCGACACCAGCGCCTCGCGGGCGTCGTACTCGCCCGACATCAGCGTGCGCACCTCCAGGGTGCGCAGGTCCGCCATGAGGGTCTCCAGCTCGGCGTCGGCCTCGGCGCGGGTGTCGGAGTCGTCCTCCTCCGCGGCCATCTCGTAGAGGACCTCCAGGTCCTCCAGCCGGCCGCGCAGCGACTCGACCTTGCCGAGCTCGCTCTCCAGGCTCGACAGCCGGCGGGTGACGCTCTGCGCGTGCTCCTGGTCGCTCCACAGGTCAGGATCAGCGGACTGGTCCCTGAGCTCGGCGATGTCACGGCGCATGACGTCGAGATCCATCACCGCCTCGATGCCGGTGAGGGTCGCGCCCAGCTCCTTGATCTGTTCCATGGGGTCGATGGCTGCCACCCGTTCAGCCTATCGGCTGGGCATGGCCACCCGAGCAGGATGGGTGATGGCACAATCAAGCGCCAGCATCCACATGAAACGTGCGCTTGCGCGCACTTGATCGTGGCTGGACGCGCACTAGCGTGCGCTGAACGATTCGTAGAAACCGCAGCGAACCGAGGGGCGCCAGTGCGAACGACCGCGACGGTGGCCACGGCGTTGCCGCTGGTCCCCCTGCTCCTGCTGGGCGCCGGGTGCAGCGGCGCCCGGGAGAGGCCCCGCGACGCCCGCCCGGTGGCGATCGCCACCACCAGCACGGACCGGCCGCTGACGCCGGAGAGCGCGGCACGGGCCTTCTCCGCCTGGGCCGCCAACGACGACCTCGCCCGCGCCTCGGGCGACGAGCGGCTGGCCCTCGCCTGGTCCGCCGACTCCCAGCGGGCGGTGACCGCCTCGGAGTACCGCGAGGCCGCCTTCGGGAGCACCCCCCTCCCCCGCCACTCCTACGGGAGGCCGAAGCTGTGGGTGCCCCGGATGGAGGGCTACCCGCAGTGGTTCGTCGCCTCGGTGAGCCGCGGCGGCACGGCCGCCCTGATGGCCTTCGTCAAGTCCTCCCCCGAGGGCAGGTTCCGGCTCAGCCTGGTGGCGGTCCCGGCCCGCGGCCTCAAGCCCCCCAAGGTGAAGGTCGACTCCGACGGCTACGCCACCGCCCTGTCCACCGAGGACCAGAGCGTGCTGATCGCCCCCGCGCTGGTGGCCCCGCCGCAGGCCGCCGTGGCCGAGGAGGGCCCCAGGAGCTACTCGGCGCGGGCGCTGAAGGAGGGCCCGTACACGACGGGCTACTACACCGCGAACGAGAAGGCGGCGAAGAGGGCGGCGAAGGAAGGCCTGGAGTACACCAGCACGTTCACCGCGACCTCCCAGCCGGTCTTCCCGCTGCGCACCGAGGACGGCGGCTGCCTGGTCCTGTACTCGCTGACCCACGACGTGGGCCTCGCCCAGAAGGAGGAGGGACCCCTGGAGGTCCCCGAGGACGTCGCCCACCTCGTCGCCGAGCCGCCCGTCGGGCGGGAGCTGCACGTGTTCCACAGCCTCCGGTTCGCCGCGGTGGTACCCCCTAAATCTGACAAGCCGGACAAGAAGCGTGATTCTGACGGCTCTGACGAGCCCGCCGACTCCGGCGGCAAGGGGAAGGACCCCGAGAAGGTGGCCGTGATCGCCGAAGACGGGGCGGCCACCCGTATCGAAAGTTCCTGAACTCTGGGTGACGGGGCGTTCACTGTGCGATGCTCTTGCGCGTCGCAAAGTCCCTTACCCAACGAGGCCATCCATGCGCACTGCGTACACAGCGCTCGCGTTTCTCCCGCTCGCCCTCAGCGCCGCCTGCGGCGGCGCCGCCGAGGACGCGGAGGCGGCACCGCCTCCCGCGCTCAGCCTGGACCAGGCGAAGGGCGTCTTCGAGACGTACGAGTCCGCCGACCGGAAAGCCGACACCGCGCTCGACGCGGCGCAACTTCCCGCCATCGCCACCGGTTCCCAGCTGGAGATGGACACCGCGACCTACCGGATGTACAAGGCGAACGGCAAGAAACCCGACGCGCAGAGCTTCGGCGAGCCGGTCTTCTACGTGCCCCGCATCGCCTCGGGCCCGCGCTGGTTCGTCGTCGACACCGCCTCCCGGGTGCGCGGCGTGGAGGTCAGGCACGCGCTGCTCTTCGTCGAGGAGGGCGGCCGGTGGAAGCTCGCCGCCGACCCCCAGCGCCGCAACGCCACCCCCATCAAGGGAGTCGAACTGGACGGCGAGGGCTACGCCCAGGTCGCCCAGGACGGGCTGCAGGTCAGCCCCGCCGAACTGCCCAAGGCGCACGCGGACCTGCTCACTCAGGGGCCTCAGGCCCCCGGCTCCGAGCACCTGGCGGCGGGCCAGCAGACCACCCAGACCTACGACGTGCTGCAGAAGGTCAGCAAGAGCCTGCGCAAGTCGGGCATGACCTTCACTGCCGCCTTCACCCCCGCCGAGCAGCCCGCCTACGCGCTGCGCACCCAGGACGGCGGCGCCGTCGCCTGGTACGCCCTCAAGCAGCAGGAGACCTACAAGGGCAAGAAGATCCCGGTCTCCAGCGATCTCGCGGGCCTGCTGCCCGGCGGCCGGGTCGCCCGCGGGAACCTGACCTCGACCTCCCTGGTGCAGTACCTGGCCGCGGTGCCCCGCGAGGGCCAGGTCGCGGTGGTCGGCGTCAACCGCAAGACGGTCGCCGCGCAGAGCGGCTGACCCCAGCCCGACGGCGGGCCCCAAGACCACGCCGGTACGGAGCAGCTTCCCGACCGCTGCGGCTCCGTACCGGCGTACTCCTTTCTCACGAGGTCCCGCTCATCCAGAGGTCCCGCTCATCCGAAGGGGGAGGGCGGCCGGATCCGCTCCGGCCGCCCTTCCCCTTCCGCCGTCTCCGGCCCTCCCTCAGTCGGGGAGGGTGCTGGCCTTCACCAGGGTGCGGATGGCGCGCAGCGCCACCGACAGGGTGGCCAGGTCGTAGCTCTCGCTCTCCCAGATCTCCGAGAGCGTCTGCCGCGAGCGCCTCACCGCCGCCGCGTTCTTCTCCGTCCACTCCTGGAGCCGGACCCCCGGCTCGGCCGTGCCGGTCTTGCGCAGCACGTCCAGGGTGAGCTCCGCGTGGGCGGCGTACAGGTCGTCGCGGAGCGCCCCGCGCGCCATCGAACGCCAGCGGTCGTCCCGGGGCAGCGCGGTGACCCGGTCCCGCAGCCGCGACAGCTGGAGCCGGTGGGCCAGCTCGAAGTAGACCTCGGTGACCTCCCTGATCGGGCGGTCGGCCTCGTGGGCGATCTCCACGATGTCCAGCGTCGAGTACGCCGGCACCATCATCGCCGTCTGCTCGGCGACCTCGACCGGCACGCCCTGCTTCACGAACGCGTCGCGCCGGTCCTCGAAGGCCTCCAGGTCCCGCCCGCTGAGCAGCTCCGGCAGGGACTCCACCAGGCTCAGCGCGCCCTTGGAGAAGAAGCCGATCGACTCCTCGATGTCGAAGGGCGCCCGCCGGTTGTGCAGCATCCAGCGCGCGCCCCGCTCGGTGAGCTTGCGCGCCTCCAGCAGCATCCTGATCTGGACCTGCTGCTCGACCAGCCCGTCGAGGGACTCCACCTCCGTCCAGTACCGCGGCATCTGGAAGACCTCGCGGGCCACCAGGTAGGCGCGGGCCAGGTCGGCCGCCGACGCCCCCGTCTCCTCGTTCAACCGGAAGATGTAGGTGGTGCCGGAGTTGTTGACGACGTCGTTCACCACCTGGGTGGCGATGATCTCCCGCCGGAGCGGGTGCCGCATCATCTGCTCGCGGAACCTGTCGCGCAGCGGGGTCGGGAAGTACTCGACCAGCCACTGCGTCAGGTACGGGTCGTCGGGCAGGTCGGAGCCGAGGATCTCCTGGTCCAGGGTGAGCTTGGAGTAGGCCAGGACCACCGCGAACTCCGGCGAGAACAGGCCCTGCCCGGCCTGCCGCCGCTCGGCGATCGCCTTCTCGTCCGGCAGGTACTCCAGCCTGCGGTCGATCTTGCCCTCGCGCTCCAGCTTGCGCAGGTAGCGGGCGTGGACGTGCATCATGTCGCCGGCCTGGGCGCAGGCCCCGCCGAGGACGACGTTCTGCCGGTAGTTGTCCCGCAGCACCATGACGCCGACCTCGTCGGTCATCTCGTCCAGCAGGGCGTCGCGCTGCCGGACGGTCAGCTGCCCGTCGCGGACGATCTGGTCCAGCAGGATCTTGATGTTCACCTCGTGGTCGGAGGTGTCGACCCCGGCGGAGTTGTCGATGAAGTCGGTGTTGATCAGCCCGCCGGCCCTGGCGAACTCGATCCGGCCGAGCTGGGTGAGGCCCAGGTTGCCGCCCTCGCCGACCACCTTGCAGCGCAGGTCCGCGCCGTCCACCCGGAGCAGGTCGTTGGCCTTGTCCCCGACCTCCGCGTTGCTCTCGGTGGAGGCCTTGACGTAGGTGCCGATCCCGCCGTTCCACAGCAGGTCGACCGGAGCCTTCAGGGCCGCCCTGATCAGCTCGTGCGGGGTGAGCGAGACCTTCTCCCCGTCGATCCCCAGCACCGCCTTCACCTGCGGCGTGAGCTCGATGGACTTGGCGGTCCTGGGGAAGACCCCGCCGCCCGCGGAGATCAGCGCGGTGTCGTAGTCGGCCCAGGAGCTGCGGGGCAGCCCGAACAGCCTGCTCCGCTCGGCGAAGGAGGCGGCCGCGTCCGGGTCCGGGTCGAGGAATATGTGCCGGTGGTCGAAGGCGCAGACCAGCCTGATGTGCTCCGACAGCAGCATCCCGTTGCCGAACACGTCGCCCGACATGTCGCCGACGCCGACGACGGTGAAGTCCTCGGCCTGGACGTCGCGGCCCAGCGAGCGGAAGTGGTGCTTCACCGACTCCCACGCGCCGCGGGCCGTGATGCCCATGGCCTTGTGGTCGTAGCCGACCGAGCCGCCCGAGGCGAACGCGTCGCCCAGCCAGAAGCCGTACTGCCGGGAGACCTCGTTGGCGATGTCGGAGAAGCTGGCGGTGCCCTTGTCCGCGGCGACGACCAGGTAGTAGTCGTCGCCGTCGTGGCGCACCACCCGCGGCGCGGGCACGACGGCGCCGTCCACCAGGTTGTCGGTGAGGTCCAGCAGGCCGGAGATGAACTCCTTGTAGCAGGCGATGCCCTCGGCCAGCCAGGCCTCCCGGTCGACCGCCGGGTCCGGCAGCGCCTTGCCGACGAAGCCGCCCTTGGCCCCGGCCGGAACGATCACCGTGTTCTTGACGCCCTGGGCCTTGACCAGCCCCAGCACCTCGGTGCGGAAGTCCTCGCGCCGGTCCGACCAGCGCAGCCCGCCCCGGGCCACCGCGCCGAAGCGCAGGTGCACGCCCTCGGTCCGGGGCGAGTAGACGAAGATCTCGTACTTGGGCCGGGGCTGCGGCAGGTCCGGGATGCGGGAGGAGTCGAACTTCAGCGACAGGTAGGGCTTGCCCTGCCAGAAGTTGGTGCGCAGCGTCGCGGAGATCATGGCGGCGAAGCTGCGCAGGATGCGGTCCTCGTCCAGGCTCGCGACCCCGTCCAGCAGCTCCGCCAGCCGGGCGTCGATCGCGGCCGAGCGCTCCGGCTCGCCGGGGGCGCGGTCGGGGTCCAGCCGGGACTCCCACAGCTCCACCAGCAGCCTGGTGATCGGCGCGTTGGCCCGCAGCACCTGCTCCAGGTAGTTCTGGGTGAAGGCGGTGCCGGCCTGGCGCAGGTACTTGGCGTAGGCCCGCAGCACCATGATCTGCTGCCAGGTGAGCCCGGCGTGCAGGACCAGCGCGTTGAAGCCGTCGCTCTCCACCTCGCCCCGCCACAGCGCCATCAGCGCGTCCTGGAACATGCCGCGCAGCCGGGTCTCCTCGACCTCGGAGGCCGAGTGGCGCAGCCCCAGGTCGTAGATCCAGTAGCGCCTGCGGTCCCCGGTGCCGATCTCGTACGGGCGCTCGTCGACGACCTCGACGCCCATGTTCTGCAGCAGCGGCAGCACGTGGGAGAGCGAGATCGGCTCGCCCCGGTGGTAGATCTTGAGCCGCATCTCGCCCGGGAGCGCGTCGTAGGGCTCGTACAGCCGCATGGTCGTCTGCGCGCCCCCAGGGGCCTCGCCGAGCGCGTCCAGCTGGGTGAGGTCGAAGACGGCGGTCGAGGCCGGGAAATCGGCCTTGTAGCCCTCGGGGAAGGCGTCCCCGTACTTGACCGACAGGCGCCGCCCCGCCCCGTCGCCGAGCCGGGTGGCGATCGCGTCGGTCAGGTCGTCGGTCCAGGAGCGGGTGGCGGCCGTCAGCCGCCGCTCCAGCGCCTCCACGTCCACGTCGGGCAGCGGATGCCCGCGTTCGGCGCGCACCACCACGTGCAGCCGCGCCAGGACGCCTTCGGTCACCTGCGCGCTGTAGTCGACCGCGACGCCGTCGAACGCGCTGCGCAGGATCTCCTGGATGCGCAGCCGGATCTGGGTGGTGTACCGGTCGCGAGGCAGGTAGACCAGGCACGACATGTAGCGCCCGTAGTCGTCCTTGCGCAGGAAGAGCTTCACCTGGCGGCGGTCGCGCAGCCGCAGGACGCCCAGGGCGATCGGCACCAGGTCGTCGACGGAGGTCTGGAACAGCTCGTCGCGCGGGTAGGCCTCCAGGATCTCCACCAGGTCCTGCCCGTTGTAGGACTCGGGGCTCACCTCGGCCCGGTCGAGCACCTCCTCCAGCTTGCCGCGCAGCAGCGGGATGTGGGAGATCGACTCGGAGTAGGCGACGTGGGTGAACAGGCCGAGGAAGCGCCGCTCCCCCACCACCCGGCCGTTCTCGAATCTCTTGACCCCGATGTAGTCCAGGTAGTGCGGCCGGTGCACGGTCGCCCGGCTGTTGGCCTTGGTGAGCACCAGCATCTTCGGCTCGCGCGCCCTGGAGCGCGCCTCGGGCGGCAGCGCGGCGAAGCTGCCGGACTCCTTCTCGGCGTTCTTCGCCGCGCGAAGGATGCCCAGGCCGCTGCCCGGGACGGGCCGCAGCGCGCTCCCGTCCTCGCTCAGGTCGTAGTCGCGGTACCCCAGGAAGATGAAGTGGCCGTCGGCCAGCCAGTTCAGCAGCTCGACCGACTCGGCGAGCTCCCTGGCCGGCAGCGGCGGCGGTTCGTCCTTGATCCCGGCGGCGATCAGCACCGCTCTGGCCCGGATCTCGGGACCGTCCTCGTCGGCGACCCTGACGTCGTCCAGCACCCGCTCCAGGCCCGCCCGCAGTCCGGCGAGCGCCGCCGGGTCCGCGATCCGGTCCAGTTCGATGTGCACCCAGGACTCGTCGATGTCGTCGATGATGTCCCGGCTGAACCGGAACCGCTCCAGCCGCCCGTCGGCGTCGCGGTCCACCCCCAGTCCCGGGTGGAAGATCCGCTGGACCGCGTGGCCCTGCCTGCTCAGCTCCATGGTCAGGGAGTCGATGAGGTACGGCATGTCCTCACTGACCACCTGGACGACGGTGAACCCGGGGTCCCACCCGTGCTCGGCCACCGTGGGCGTGAAAAGCCGCAGCCTCGCCTCGCCGGGGCGCCGCTCCCTGCCGAACTCCCGGTGGGAGAGGGCCGGGCCGCACACGTCGGCGGGTTCTCGGCCCAGCAGGTCCTCGGGAGCCACCTGCCGGTAGTAGAGGCGGAGGAACTCCAGCACCGCCGCGTGCTCGGACGCGTCGGCGCAGGTCTCGGCGGCCCGCCGGAGAAGGTCGTCCTTGGCCACATCGAGTTTGCTCATGAGAGAAGCGACCCCTTCATCACTCCGTTGTGATGTGGAAACCCTTACCCTCAGCAAGCCTAGTGCCGCCCGCCCCCGCGGAGGCCGGAGTCGGCGGGACCGGTCGGTCCGCGGGGCTCAGGGGACGACGACGGGCGGGGTCGTCGGGTCCACCGGCGTGGTGGTCGGGGTGGGATCCGGGTCCGGGTCGCCGGTGTCGGGCGGCGGGATGGTCGGCGTGGGATCCGGGTCCTTGGTCGGCGGCGGGTCCACGGGGGGGCGGTCCGGGTCCTTGCTGGTGTTGCTGGGCCGCGGCCCCTTGGTCTCGGTCTCGCCGGGCTTGGCGGGGCCCGAGGACTTGGACGGGAACACGGTCGTCGTCTCCGTGACCGGGTTGCCGTTGCTGTCGGTCGTGGTGGGGACCGCGTCGGGGGCGGCCTCGGAGCTCCTCTTCCGGCGGTCTTCGACCTGGGCGGGATTGCCGCCCCTGGACGGACCGGGGGAGACGGTCTCCTCGGCGCCCGAGATCTTGTAGACGACGAACCCGGCGCCGCCCGCGGTGAAGACCGCGAAGGACACGGCGGCCGCCGTGATGAACCACGGGACCTTGGCGGCGCGGCGGGCGCGCGCCTCCCGGCGCGGGTGGGTGCCCGTCACCGTGGCGGCGGGCGGGAGGTCGTTGCCGTTGCGGCGCGCCCACTCCTGCGGGCTGACGCCCTTGACGCCGGCCGCCGGGTCGAGCGAGGTGCGGTTCGGGTCGGCGACGGCGCCGTCGGCCAGTCCGGCCCCGACGCTGAGCACCGCGGTGGTCCCGCCGGGCGGGACGGCCGCGGGCATGCCCCCGGGCACCGCCTCGGCGTGGCCGAGCAGCCGCATCAGCAGGTCGCGGGTGCGGGGCCGGGCGGCGGGGTCCTTGTCCAGGCAGTCGAGGATCAGCTCCCGCAGCGGGCCCTCGAGGCCGCCCAGGTCCGGTTCGTGGTTGGCGATCCGGTTGATCACGGCCATGATCGAGTCCTGGCCGAACGGCGGGTTGCCGGTGGCCGCGTAGACCATGGTGGAGGCCCAGCAGAACACGTCGCTGGCGGGCCCGACTTCGTCGGCCTCGACCTGCTCGGGGGACATGTAGGACGGGGTCCCGATGACCTTGCTGGTGAGCGTGGTGGACGCCGAGGTGGCCTTGGCGACCCCGAAGTCGATCACGCGGGGCCCGTCCGGGCCGAGCAGGACGTTGTGCGGCTTGAAGTCGCGGTGGATGATCCCGGCCTGGTGGATGGAGACCAGCGCGGTGGCGGTGCCGACGGCCAGCCGCTCCAGCTCCGACCCCGCCAGCGGGCCGTCCTCCTGGACCCTGGCCTGCAGGCTGGGCCCCGGCACGTACTCGCTGACCGTGTAGAACTGCTCACCGTCCGCGCCGACGTCGTAGAGCCTGGCGGTGCAGAAGGGCGCCACCTTCTTGGCGACCTCGACCTCCCGCAGGAACCTGGCCCTGGCCTTGTCGTCGGACTCCAGGTGCAGCAGCTTGATCGCGAACTCCTGGCCGCCGTCCGAGTGCCGGCCGAGGTACACGACCCCCTGGCCCCCCTCGCCCAGGCGGCCTTCGATGTCGTACGGCCCCAGCCGCAGCGGATCACTAGATCTGAGTGCCGCCACCATCTCCAGCAATCCCCCGTCGTTCCGACTTCCGCATGAAGGACATCGCGCCTCTCGCCTGTCCGTGGGACCGGCTCCCGCGCGCCTTCGCCCCGTCTGAAACACCCATGTTTCGCATGGACTGTATAGCGACGCGAGGCTTCCATGCAGTAGAGGACGTCCCTATCGTTACTTCTCCGAAGCGGTCGTCGAGGTTCCCGACCCCACCTCTTCTCAGACGCCCCAGGGGTGCTCATCCGTTGCTCCGCCACCGGAATTCTTTTCAGATCCCTGGTCAGAACACGCGCCCCGAGGCGCTTCTGATGGATCTTGTGATTTCCCTCACAGACGCCCCGCAGTGCCATTCCGTCGGACCACTTGGCTAGGGTCTGGGCATGGCGGAGGGGATCCGGAAAGAGCTCACCATCGGCGAGCTGGCGGCGCGCAGCGGGGTGGCCACCTCGACCCTGCGCTTCTACGAGCGGGAAGAGCTGATCCACAGCCGCCGCACCAGCGGCAACCAGCGCCGGTACGGCAGGGACATGCTGCGCCGGGTCTCCTTCATCAAGGTCTCCCAGGGGGTGGGGATCTCGCTGGCCGCCATCCGCCGGGCGCTGTCCGTCCTGCCCGAGGGGCGCACGCCCACCCGCGCGGACTGGGAGGCCCTGTCGCAGGGCTGGGAACGGGACCTCACCGAGCGCATCACCGTGCTGACGCGGTTGCGCGACGACCTGACCGGCTGCATCGGCTGCGGCTGCCTGTCCCTCGACCTGTGCCCCCTGGTCAACCCGGGCGACGCCATGGCCGCCCAGGGCCCGGGAGCCCGCCTGTTCGCCTCCGCCGGAGAGTCCGGGCGGGACGAGCCGCAGGACGCCGGGCCGAAGGACGAGGACGCCGGCCGGGAGCCCTCCTCCGGCCCGCAGGCCTGCCGCTAGCCGTCCCGCCGGGTCAGCCTGTCGACGGCGGCGACCACCGCGGCGGTGTCGGCCAGCGTCGGGAGGACGAAGTCGGCGCCCGCTCCGCGCAGCTCGGTCTCGGTGGCGGTGCCGGTGGCCACGCCCACGCAGCGGGCGCGGGCGATCTGCGCGGCCCGGACGTCCAGCGGATGGTCGGCGATCAGCACGGTGGCGCCCTCCGCGATGGTCGTGCCGTGCTTCTGCGCCGTCTTGATCCGGGACGTCTCGATGGTCGCGCCCTTGGGGTAGACCGGGGAGAAGTAGCCGCCGACCGACAGGTCCAGGTGCCGGTCGAGCCCGAGTTCGGCGAGCTTGATCCGGGCGGTGGCCTCCAGCGAGCCGGTGAGCACCGACTGCGCCGCCCCCGGCAGCCGCTCCGCCGCCTGCAGCGCCTCGGCGGCCCCGGGCAGCACCCTGGCGTGCGCCCGCACCTTGTCCCTGCGGACCGCGAACGCCGTCTCCAGCGCCCGGGTGAAGGCCTCCAGGTGCTCGTCCTCGGTCTGGACGCCGTTGAACGCCAGCGTCTCGAAGATGATCTCCGATTCGGTGCGCCCCGCCGTCGGGGCCATCCGGACCATGGGTCTGCCGGTCACCGCGGTGAACGCCTCGGCGTAGGCCTCCCGGGTCACCCGCCCGGCGTCGAGAAGGGTGTGGTCCAGGTTCCAGAGGATCAAACGGTCACGGCGCACGCGCACATCGTAGGGCGAAACCGGCCCGCCACCCATGGGTGAGCGCCGTTCTTCCCCGAACGCCTCCCGGGACTACCCCTGGTGCGGGTAGCGGTGGCCCGTCGGCGGGACGAAGGTCTCCTTGATCGTGCGGGCGTTCACCCAGCGGATCAGGTTGAGGACCGAGCCCGCCTTGTCGTTGGTGCCGCTGGACCTGGCCCCTCCGAACGGCTGCTGCCCGACGACCGCGCCGGTGGGCTTGTCGTTGATGTAGAAGTTGCCCGCGGCGAAGCGCAGCCGCTCGACGGCCCGGGCGACGGCCGTCCTGTCCCGGGCCATGATCGAGCCGGTGAGGCCGTAGACGGCCGCCGACTCCATCTGCTCCAGCATCTCCTCGTAGCGGCCGTCCTCGTAGACGTGGACGCCCAGGATCGGCCCGAAGTACTCCTTGGTGAACAACTCGTCCGAGGGGTCGTCGCACGTGAGGACCGTCGGCCGGACGAAGTAGCCGTCGGTGTCGTCCGCGGTGCCGCCGACGAGCAGCCCGACCCCGTTCGTGCCGATCCGCTCCAGCGCGGCCCGCTGCTTGGCGAAGGCCCTCGCGTCGATGACCGCTCCCATGAACAGCGAGAGGTCGCGCGCCACGTCGCCCATGGTCAGCGACTCGACGGCGTGGGCGAGGTCGTCCCTGATCCGGTTCCACAGGGAGCGGGGTACGTAGGCGCGGGACGCCGCCGAGCACTTCTGGCCCTGGTACTCGAACGCGCCGCGCACCAGCGCGGTGACGAGCGGCTCCGGGTCCGCCGACGGGTGGGCCACCACGAAGTCCTTGCCGCCGGTCTCGCCGACCAGCCGGGGGTAGGAGCGGTAGCCGGCGATGCCCGTCCCGACCGCCGACCACAGCTGCTGGAAGGTGGCGGTGCTGCCGGTGAAGTGGATGCCGGCGAGGTCCGGGTGGGTCACCGCGGCCTCGGCGACCGCGTGGTGGCGGCCGGTGACCAGGTTGACCACCCCCGGGGGCAGCCCGGCCTCCTCCAGCAGCCGCATGGTGAAGTGCGCGGCGAACGCCTGGGTGGGCGAGGGCTTCCACACCACCGTGTTGCCCATGAGCGCGGGCGCGGTCGGCAGGTTGGCGGCGATCGAGGTGAAGTTGAACGGAGTGATCGCCAGGACGAACCCCTCCAGCGGCCGGTACTCCATCCGGTTCCACACGCCCGGCGAGGACTCCGGCTGCTCGGCCAGCAGCCGGCGGGCGTAGGCCGGGTTGAACCGCCAGAAGTCGATCAGCTCGCAGGCGGAGTCGATCTCGGCCTGGAAGGGGCTCTTGGACTGGCCGAGCACGGTGGCGGCGTTGAGCACCTGCCGCCAGGGCCCCGCCAGCAGCTCGGCCGCCCGCAGGAAGACCGCGGCCCGGTCCTCGAAGCTCAGGGCCCGCCACCCCGGGGCCGCCTCGCGCGCCGCCCGGACCGCGGCGACGACGTCCTCGCCCGTGGCGTCGCGCATCGTCCCCAGCACGCGGCGGTGGTCGTGCGGCTCGACCACGTCGATCGGCTCCCCGCCGCCGAGCCGCTCGAGGCCGCCGATCGTCATGGTGAGGTCCAGGCGGGCGCCGCCCAGCTCCTTGATCTTCTCTTCCAGCAGGGTGCGCTCGGGGCTGCCCGGCGCGTAGGACAACACCGGTTCGTTCACCGGCCGGGGAACATCCGCCACCGCGTCCATGGCTTCTCCGCAGGCTCTCGGCTCGGCCCGGCACCGGGCCCTGACGGCTCTCACCTCTGTATACCTCGAACCGGCGGCGGTAACCGGACGCGGCGAGGCGCCCCGTCGACGGCGGAGGCCCCGCAGGTCACAGGGGGTCGGTCAACCCGCTCCCCAGCGGTGCGCCGCCGGGCAGGGAGACCGGCAGCCGCCCCTTCGGCGGGGTCTTCCCCGACAGCACCCGGGCCAGCCCGCGCAGCGAGACCTCACTACCGGAGTAGGTGGCCGCCATGGCGTGCGAGGATCCGCCGTACCGCAGCGCGTACGGGCTGGCGATCGCGACGTAGACCACCTTGCGGTTCTTCGCGGTGCTCTTCAGGTGGTCCCGGGTGCCCGAGCTCGCCGACGTCACGACGATGACGTGCGTCTTGGCCTTCTGCTCACCGGTGATCTGGACGCCCTCCTTGCGGAGCGCCGCGGCGATCCTCGCCTGCTCGGGGCCCTCGACGTAGACGGAGCCCTTCAGCGGCAGGACGGCGTTCTTGTTGTGCACCACGGTCACCGCGCTCGTCGCGACCTCCTGCGCCGTCCGGCGGTGCTCGGCGCGCACCGCCTGGCCCGCCGTCGCCGGATCGGCCCGGACGTCGGTGAACAGCCCGCGGTTCTCCTTGAGCCGGAGGATCCGGGTGACCGCGTCGTCGAGCCTGGCCGCGGGGACCCGGCCGCTCTTGACGGCGCCGAGCACCTTGGCGCGGGCGGCGTCCAGGTCCGGCGGCATGAGCAGCAGGTCCGCCCCGGCCAGGAGCGCCCGCACCGCGGCCTCCGGAGCACCGCCGGGCACCTTCGCCCCGGCCATGCTCAGCGAGTCGGTGACGATCACTCCCTGGAAGCCGAGCTGCCCGCGCAGCAGCCCGGTCAGCACCTTCTTGGACAGGGTGGCCGGCTGCTTGGACGGGTCGAGGGCCGGGACGACCAGGTGCCCCGTCATGATCGCGTCGACTCCGGCGGCGATGGCCGACTGGAACGGCGGCGCGTGCAGCTCCTGCCACTTGGCCGTCGAGTTCTTGATCACCGGCAGTCCGGTGTGGCTGTCGACGTTCGTGTCGCCGTGCCCGGGGAAGTGCTTGGCCACCGCGGCCACGCCCGCCGAGCGGTAGCCCTCGATCGAGGCGGTGACCATCCGCCCGGCCAGCGCCGGGTCCGCGCCGAACGAACGCACGCCGATCACCGGGTTGTCCGGGTTGACGTTCACGTCCGCGACGGGCGCGAAGTTCAGGTTGACGCCGGCCGCCCTCAGCTCGGCTCCGGTGGCGGCCGTCGCCGCGCGGGCCAGGTCCGTGTTCCCGGTGGCCGCCAGCGCCATGGCGCCCGGGAAGTCCGTGGCGAACTTCGCGCGGGTGACCAGGCCCGTCTCCTCGTCCGCCCCGACGAGGAGCGGCACCCTGGACGCCGCCTGCAGCCCGTTGGACAGCTTCGCCGCCGCCTGCGGGCTGCTCAGGTTCCCCGGGAAGTAGATGAAGCCGCCCACCTTGTACTTCTTGATGATCCGCTTGCCGTCCGCGGCGTCGCGGACCGTCGGCATGAACAGCTGGCCGACCTTCTCCTCCACGCTCATGCCCTGCAGCAGTTCGGCGGCGAGCACCCCCGTCTGCTCGGCGCTCTCCCGCGGTGTGCCCGAGGCGCTCGGTGCGGTCGGCGCGGCGGCCTGCTCGCTCTTGCCGCCCGACGCGGAGCAGCCTGCCAGCAGAGTCCCGCCGAGGACCAGCGCGATGATTCGTCGTACCCCCATAGGCGGCGAGAGTAGCGCCACCCCCGCCCTGCCCCGGCCCCCTCACACGCCGAGCGGACCCGCCCTTTCCCTAATAAGGGGCACGGCCGGGCGACCGGATGGCCGCCCGGCGGGACATGCCCCCGGCGGGGCTCCCCGTTCAGCGGGCCAGCCTGCGGGCGGCCATCCGGGCCGCCCCGGCGGCGCCGTGACCCGCCGGGCTCGGGT
>NZ_BAAATZ010000025.1:98798-111021 GCF_039533685.1 Actinocorallia aurantiaca
GCCGTCCCCGGCCGGGCTCGGGTCGTCCCCGAACCGCTCCCGCAGCCCCTCCCGGACCAGCCGGGCGACCGGGCCCCGGCTCAGGACGGAGCCGGCCATGACCACGGGCGCCGCCGGGGCGTCCGGCTCCGGCAGCGAGGGGCGGACGGCGTCGACGTCCATCAGCAGCCAGTCCGCCGCCTCCTCGACGATCTTCAGGGCGACCTCGTCCCCGGCCTCCGCGGCCTCGCTGACCACCGGCCCGAGCCGTCCTATCGCGGCCGGAGGGCGCCCGTAGACCTCCTTGACGATCGCCTGGGAGAGCAGCGGCGAGTACGGGCGGGACGGCTCCGCCGCCGGCTCCCGACCGCTCCCGGCCAGCACCAGCCGGCGCGGCATGAGGTCGGCCAGGACCTCCGAGCCCAGCAGCGCCCGCGGGATCGTCTCGGCCAGCACGGTGGGCGCGCCCCTGCCGTCCATCGCCGACAGCGCCGCCTTGGCGCCGCGCTTCCCGATCCAGACGGCGGAGCCCTCGTCTCCCAGCAGGTAGCCGTAGCCGTCGGCGCGCCGGACGATCTCGCCGTCCTGGATGACCGCGGCGCCCGCCCCGGTGCCCGCGAAGACCACGATCCCGCGGGAGGCGTCGGTCCCCGAGGCGAAGTTGATGGCGATGTCGGTGAAGACCTCCGGCTCCCCCTTCATGCCGAGCGCCCGCCAGGCCTTCCGGGAGGCCGAGAGCAGCAGCGGGCGCCCGGCCGCGCCCGCCCCCGCGATGCCGAAGACGCCGGCGGCCACACCGGAGCGGTCCACGCCCTCGGTGGCCTCGCTCAGCGCGGTGTGCAGGGCCGTCTCCGGGTCGCCGCCGGAGTTGGGGTTGGCACCGGGTCCGGTACCGGTGCCGATGACCGTTCCGTCGAGTGTGGCCAGGGCACAGCGGGTATTGGTACCGCCGGCGTCGATGCCGATCACGTAGGGTCCGGGGGCATTGTTGGGGGCGACCGAATCACCGGCCAGGTCACGTCCGTGAAAACTTTGACGTTGACGTGACAAACCCCTTGTAAGAAACTTTCTTCCATGAGGAAACCCGAAGGTCAAGACACGGCGGGACACGCAGCACCTCCACTGAGCACGGTGGTCCGGGTCCGGTCACTGCTGCCCTCCCTCCCACCGGCGGAGCGGCGCGTGGCCCAGCGCGTGGTGGACGACCCCGAGGGCGTCGCGGCCTCCACCATCACGGAGCTGGCCCAAGCGTGCGGAACCTCGGAGACGACCGTCATCCGGTTCTGCCGCGCGATCGGCTTCACCGGGTATCCGGAACTGCGGCTGACGCTCGCCACCGAGGCCGGACGTGCCCAGTCCGCTGCCGGGGGCCGAGTGGTGGGCAGTGACATCGGACCCGATGACACTCTTGAGGATGTCGTTGAGAAGGTCACCTTCGCCGACGCCCGGGCGGTGGAGGAGACCGCGGCACAGCTGGACCTCAAGACTCTGGAGCGGGTGATCGACATGGTCGTGGCCGCCCGTCGCATCGACGTCTATGGGGTGGGGGCCAGCGCGTTCGTCGCACTGGACTTCCAGCAGAAACTGCACCGCATCGGGCACACTTCGTACGCGTGGTCCGACGCCCACATCATGCTGACGAGTGCGGCGGTTCTCCAGCCCGGAGACGTCGCGGTCGGCATTTCGCACAGCGGGACCACCGTCGAAACGCTTGACGCGCTGGCCGTCGCCGCAGGAAGGGGAGCCACCACCGTCGCCCTCACCAACTTCCCCAAGTCGCCCATCGCGGAGCTGGCCGACCTCGTCCTGACCACCGCGGCCCGGGAGACGACGTTCCGTTCCGGCGCGACCGCCAGCAGGCTCGCCCAGCTCACGGTGATCGACTGCGTCTTCGTCGGTGTCGCGCGCAAGACCTACGAGCCCACCAGGGAAGCCCTGGCGGCCACCTACACCGCAGTGCACGGCCGCAGTGTCCGGCCAGAGAGGAAGAGGCGATGAGCGACCTGCCCATCGATCTGCCCACCGAGCAGCGCAACCCGCGCACGCTCGACGTCGACGCCCTGCCCACCATCGAGGTCCTGCGCCGCATCAACACCGAGGACGAGCGGATCCCCCAGGCGGTCGCCGAGGTGCTGCCCCAGGTGGCCGACCTCGCCGACCTCGCCGTCGAGGCGCTGCGCCGGGGAAGGCGCGTGCACTACTTCGGGGCCGGGACGTCCGGCCGGCTCGGCTTCATCGACGCGGCCGAGCTCCCGCCCACCTACGGGACGCCGCCGGAGTGGGTCGTCGCCCACCACGCGGGCGGCTCCGAGGCCCTGTCCGCCGCGGTGGAGGGCGTCGAGGACGACGTCTCCCTCGGGGCGCGTGACGCCGAGAGCGTCCGCGCCGGGGACCTCGTCATCGGCATCGCCGCCAGCGGCACCACGCCCTACGTCGTGGGCGCGCTGCGGCACTCCGCTTCGGTCGGGGCCGCCACCGGGCTCATCTCGGCCAACCCGTCGTCGTGGTTCGGCCGCGAGGTGGACGTGCACGTCGGGCTCGCCACCGGACCCGAGGTGATCAGCGGCTCCACCCGGATGAAGGCGGGCACCGCCACCAAGATGGTGCTCAACGCCTTCTCGACCACCGTCATGATCCGGCTCGGCCGGACCTACTCCAACCTCATGGTCAGCGTGAACGCGCTCAACTCCAAGCTGCGCCGCCGCCTGGTGCGCATCCTCGTGGAGGCCACCGGCCTCGACGCGCGCACCTGTGAACACGCCCTTGCCGAGGCGGGCGGCGACACGCGGGTCGCGCTGATCACCCTCCTCGCCGATGTGACCCCCGCCCGCGCCGCCGACGCCCTGGAAGAGGCCGGCGGCGCGGTGCGCGAGGCGCTCCTGCTGCTCGAAGGCGCTCAGGAGAGGTACGGCCTCAGCTCCTGACGGGCCACCGTGCGGGAATGCACCTCGTCCGGACCGTCGAAGATCCTCATCGCCCTAGCCCAGGTGTACATGGCGGCCAGCGGGGTGTCGTCGGAGACGCCCGCCCCACCGTGGACCTGGATCGCCCTGTCCAACACCTCGCACGCGACCCGCGGCGCGATCACCTTGATCGCCGCGATCTCCGTCCGGGCCCCCTTGGCGCCGTGCCTGTCGATCAGCCACGCGGTCTTGAGGGTGAGCAGCCGGGCCTGCTCGATCGCCATGCGCGACTCGGCGATCTGCTGCTGCACCACTCCCTGGGAGGCCAGGGGCTTACCGAACGCCACGCGCTCGGCGGCCCGCCTGCACATCAGCTCCAGCGCCCGCTCGGCCATGCCGATCGCCCGCATCGCGTGGTGGATCCGGCCGGGGCCCAGCCGGGCCTGGGAGATCATGAACCCGTCGCCCTCCTGGGCGATGAGGTTGGAGACCGGCACCCGGACGTCCTCGAACCGAAGCTCGCAGTGGCCGTGCTGGTCGTGGCGGCCGAAGACCGGCAGGTCCCGCACGACGGTGAAGCCCGGGGTGTCCCGGGGCACCAGGATCTGGGACTGCTGGCGGTGCACGGAGGCGTCCGGGTCGGTCTTGCCCATCACGATGAAGATCTTGCAGCGCTCGTCGGCGGCGCCGGAGATCCACCACTTGCGCCCGTTGATGACGTACTCGTCACCCTCGCGGACGATGCTCGTGGTGATGTTGGTGGCGTCGGAGGAGGCGACGTCCGGCTCGGTCATCGCGAACGCCGAACGGATCTCGCCGTTCAGCAGCGGCTCCAGCCAGGTCTTCTTCTGCTCCTCGGTGCCGAACATGTGCAGGACTTCCATGTTCCCGGTGTCCGGCGCCTGGCAGTTGATCGCCTCGGGGGCGATGTCCGGGCTGCGGCCGGTGAGCTCGGCGAGGGTGGCGTAGTCCACGTTGCTCAGCCCGCTCAGGTCCGGCAGGAAGAGGTTCCACAGGCCCCGCTTGCGGGCCTCCGCCTTGAGGTCCTCGACGACCGGAGGGAGCTGGTGCGGGTCGTTGACGGCCCGCCACTCCTGGTAGACCTTCTCCGCCGGATACACGTGGGAGTCCATGAACTCCTGCAGGTCGGCCAGGTATTCACGTGCCTTCGGGCTCAGTTCGAAGTCCATGGGCCACAGTGTCGCAGACCCCGTCAGGACGCACTTACAAGGGTATGTCCTGTTGCCGGTTGAGTGTTCAGGAGCGTCCACGAGGTTCCTCTGGTCACCTGTGGCCTCTCCCCTGGACCTCGCGACCTCTCCTGCGCGGCCGGGTGCCGACCGGCGGTCTCTCCGGATGCCCGGGGAGGGATTTTCAGGTTTCCCGTCCGCGCCCACCACACCGCGAGTAAGTTGTGGCCCAGTCACACCCGGTGACTTCGGGCAGGTGGGAAAGGGGATCGGTGTGCCGAAGATCCGAACCTGCCGCCGTCCGGCTCCCCAGGTAGTCCGGTATGGCTGAGCCGGGCAGGCCGCTGCGGCCTATCGCCGCGCCGTTCGTCGTCGCCCAGCCCCAGGGCGTGTCGATCCGCACCCGTCTCAAGGGCCTCACTCCCCGGGATGAGGAGGTGTTGCGTCTTGTGGGTGCGCATCTGGGGTCGCTGGCGGGCCGGGATCTGGCCGCCCGCTGCACCGACGGACTGGCGCACACCCCCCAGCGGTGGGCCGAGCGCAAACGAGAGCTGACCGGCCAGTCGTCGTCGCGGTGGGCTGGGGCGATCACCAAGGCCACCCACGACCAGTGGGCACTGTCGCGGCGCTCCCAGGCCGCGCACCTGAACACCCTGGATGCCGCCATCGGCACGATCGAGCATCGTCTGGCCCTGCCCCTGGGCGAGAAGGGCAGCAAACGAGCCCCGGGTGGCTACCGCTCCAGGGGCGAGTCGTTCGCCAAGTCCCGCCGCCTGGCCTTGCTGAAGGAACGCCGCACGAAGGTCGCGGCCGACCGCGCCGCCGGGAGGGTGCAGGTGGCGCGCGGTGGCCGCAAACTCGCGAACACCCGCCACCACCTGAAGGAAGCCGGTCTGAGCGAGAAGCAGTGGCGGGATCGGTGGGAGGCGGCCCGCTGGTTCCTGTCGGCCGACGGCGAGAGCGGCAAGCGGTACGGCAACGAAACCCTGCGCATCACCCCCGACGGGCAGGTCAGCATCAAGCTCCCCGCACCTTTGGCCGAGTTCGCCAACGCGTCTCACGGCCGGTACGTGCTGACCGCCCGGGTGTCCTTCGCCCACCGGGGTCGGGAGTGGGCGGATCGGGTGGAGGCCGACCGGGCGACGGCCTACCGCCTGCACCTGGATGCCGAGCGGGGGCGCTGGTATGTGGACGCGGCCTGGCAGCGCCCGCCCGTACGGATCCTCCCCTTGGAGGCGGCGAGGGCGGCCGGGATGGTGGGAGTGGACACCAACGCCGACCACCTGGCGGCTGGACGCCCACGGCAACCCGATCGGCGCACCGGTCCGGTTCGACTACGACCTGTCGGGCACCGCAGCGCACCGGGACGCGCAACTGCGCCACGCCCTGACCCGGCTGCTGCACTGGACCCGCCGCACCGGTGCGAGAGCGATCGCGGTGGAGGACCTGGACTTCGCCGAGGCCAAGACCCGTGAGAGGCACGGCCGCAACCGCCGCTTCCGCCAAGTGATCCACGGTATGCCGACCAGCCGACTCAAGGCCCGGCTGGTGTCGATGGCCGCCGAGCACGACCTGGCGTTGGTGGCGGTGGATCCGGCCTACACCAGCCGGTGGGGCGCCCAGCACTGGCAGAAACCCACCAGCACCACCACTCGTAAGACCACCCGGCATGAGGCCGCGAGCCTGGTGATCGGGAGACGCGCCCTGGGTCATGGCGCCCGGCGTCGGACGGCACCGCCCCCGCATCACCGGAGTGATGGTGCGGGGCATCGGACCGCCCAGGCCTGCCGCCGTGACCCGGAGCGTGAGGGAACCCGCCCCACCCGCACGGATGTACGGACACGATCGGTGCATCCGCCGGGTGCGTGAAAGCGGGGGACCAGCCTGTCCAGCACCGTTCGGGGCAGGCCGCTGATCACAGGGACACTCCTGGTCAGCGTTAAGGAACGGTCGCGCGTACGATGCGGGCATGACCCTTCGCGCCGTGATCACCGACTGGGGCGGTGTGCTGACCGAACCCCTCGCCGAGGCCACTCGCAAGTGGATCTCCCTCGAGCGCATCGAAGCATCCAGCTACCGGGAGACGATGCGCTCCTGGTTCACCGGCGCCTACGCGGGCGCGGGCCCCGAGAACCTGATCCACCGGCTCGAGGACGGCTCGCTGGAGGCCGCCGAGTTCGAACGGCTCCTGGCCGCCGAGCTCCGGCTCGTCGACGGCGGGCCCGTCTCCCCCGACGGCCTCCTGGACCGCATGTTCGCCGAGTTCGCCCCCGTCGACTCGATGTACGACGTCATCCAGAGGTGCCGTACGCACGGCTTCCAGACGGCCCTGCTGTCCAACTCCTGGGGCAACACCTATCCCCGCGAGCGCTGGACCGACCTGTTCGACGCCGTCGTCATCTCCGGCGAGGTGCGCATGCGCAAGCCGTCGCCCGAGATCTTCCACCACGCGCTGGAGATCCTCGGCCTGGAGGCCCCCCAGTGCGTGTTCATCGACGACATCGAGCAGAACATCGTGGCCGCCGAGAGCCTCGGCATGGTCGGCCTGCACCACACCGACCCCGAGAAGACCCGCGCCGCCCTCGCCGACCTGCTGGAAGTGCCGCTGTGACGCCCTCCCCGCCGGTCACCGGCGGGGACGCCTCCGTGCCACACTGAGTCAATGCGCGTCTACCTGCCCTCCACCCTGCCGCTCCTGGCCCAGGCCCTCGCCGACGGCGAGCTGCACGTCCACCACGCCTACGCGGTCACCCCCGCCCTGCGCGAGTGGTACGCCGGCGGTGAGCTCGAGGAGCTGGAGTACGCCGCCATGCTGTCGGCGGCCCGCGCCAGCCTCCGCCTCCTGGCCGGCTCCCCCGACACCCCGCCCCGCCGCGTCGTCCTGGCCGCCGAGGTCCCGGACGGCTCCGTCGCCTACGAGGGCGGCTACGAGAACCTGGGCGAGGCCGACCGCGCCGAGGTCCGCCTCCGCGACCCCCTCCCCCTGAGGAAGGTCGTCTCCGCCCACGTCGACGACCCCGACGCGGTCCCCGACATCCTCGCCGCCGCCAAGGCCCTGGGCGCCGCCGACCAGGGCGACTTCGACGCCCAGTTCACCGTCGACGGCGCCGAGGGCCACGAACTCATGTGGTACGCCACCCAGGAACTCCCCGACCTGGTCTGAGCGCCGTCAGCCGCCGGACGGGTCGGTGCCCGGCACCGGATCCGGGTCCCCTGGACGCGGTGAGACCAGCAACGTGACGGTGTCCGAGCTGGAGGACCAGGCGCCGGTGACCTTCCGCCCGCCGGACGGCCGCCAGGACGGGTCGGCCCCGTAGCTGCTGCCGGAGCCGTCAGGCTGGAACTCGCCGAGGAGGAAGGCCGTCTTCAGCTCCCGCTCCCGCAGCAGTGCCGTAACGTCTCGGACGCTCCGCCCTATCAGCCGTACTCCCGGCAGGGGCTCGCGGCAGCAGCCCGGCATGCTGTCGGCGTAGGGCTCCCCCGGACGGGCCTCGCGGCCCAGCCAGACCTGCCAGCCCCCGGCCAGAGCGTCACCGGTGATGGTCATCGACAGCGGGCACTCAGGCCGGTTCACAGGGCAATCGTTGATGGAGAAGCTGTGCGCCCCTCCTTCCGGCACGCCCTCGGCGCCCTCTTGCAACATCACCCGGGTGACGCGGCGCTCCCCCCGGGGCGAGACGGGCACGATCCGCAGGTCGATGTCCAGCCCCATCTTCGCGAATGCCCTGCTGAACTCCTCCGGATCGGCATAGGCGTCCTTGATCTCGACATGCCACTTCCCTTCCTCCTTCTCGATCGCCATGACCGGGCTGGAGTAGTTCCGCAGCGGCCCGTCCCCGGCGGCGTTCACCGCGAGGACCGCGGTCGTGGCGGCCGCGGTGGCCGCGACCAGTGCGAACACCGGCCGCCTGAACCGCCGATGGGGCTTCGGCCGGGACGCCGCCGTCCCGGCGAGCAGGCGCGCCCGAGCAGCGGCCTCGGCCTCCGCGCTCAGGGCGGGCTGGTCGGACCGCAGTCCCTTGAGCAAAGTGAGTTCGTCCATGGTCAGCTCTCCTCTCGTGTGGGATCGGCTCCGCCCAGCGCCTCGCGGAGCCGGCGGCGGGCGCGGTGCAGCCGGGAGCGCACGGTGCCCAGGGGGACGCCCAGCGTCTGGGCGGTCTCCTCGTAACTCAGATCGGCCCAGGCCACCAGCAGCAGCACGTCGCGCTCGCCCCGGGGCAGCCGGGCGAGCGCCCCGGCCAGGGCCCTGTCCTGTGCTCCCGCCGCGACCTGGCGCACCACGGTCTCGGCCATCGGTTCGGGCAGGGGGTCGACGCCCGTCCGCTGCAGCGCCCGCAGGAACCGCTCCTCGCTCCGCCGGTGCCGGGCCACGAGCCTGGTGGCGATCCCGTAGAGCCATGGACGGGCCAGTGACCGCGCCGGGTCGTAGGACTCCCGCCGCCGGAAGGCGATGAGGAACGTCTCTCCCGTGATGTCGTCGGCCAGCTGGGTTCCCAGCCTCCGGCTCACGTACTGATGGACCTGCTTCGCATACCGGTCGAACAACACCGCGAAGCGCTCCGGGTCCGCCAGGGACGACCGTATGACCTCCCCGTCATCGACCTCGGTCAGTTCAGTGTGAGCCGCCGTCATCCGGGTCGCCTCATTCCGTTCTCCACTCCGCAGGGGCCAAGATTCACCCCTTGTCTCCCGATACGACCATTCGGGTTCTCGCCCGGGGGGCGCGAAGGCCGCAGGCTCGTTGCCGAAGATGGTTCTCCTTTTGCAGAATATGATTCTCGGTATGAGTGAACAGGATTGGGTCGAAGGTGGCCGCGAGCGGGGGACGCTCGCGGAACGGGCGGTGCGGCGGCGGGTGGCGTCGGTGGAGGAGACGGCACAGGCGGACGTGCGGGCGCTCATGGACGCGGGGCTGGAGTTGATGGTGGCGGGGGGCGGAAAGAAGGGACCTCGGGTCGCCGACATCGTGGCGGCGGCGGGGCTGTCCAACGACTCGTTCTACCGGTATTTCGCCGGGAAGGACGCGCTGGTGGCGGCCATCGTGGAGCAAGGGGCCCGGACGGTCGCGGGGTATGTGCGGCACAAGATGGACACGGGGGCGGGGGCCCGGGAGCGGCTGCGGGCCGGGGTGACCGCGATCATGAAGCAGGCGTCCGACGCCCGACTGGCCGCCGAGACGCGGGCGGTCCTGAGCAACGCCACGAGCATGTCGGCGGGGAGCCGGCACATGTCGGTGGCGCTGGCGGACTCCCTGGCGGAGTCGTTCGCCGGGCCCGTGGCCGAACTGGGGGCCGCCGATCCCGTGCGGGCCGCCCGGACGGTGGCCACGACGGCGGTCGCCGCCATGCAGTACCACCTGTTCAAGGAGGAGGTTCCGGGCGAGGACGAGCTGGAGCACCTCGTCTCGTTCCTGCTCGCGGGCATCGCCTCCCGCTGACGATTCCGTCCCGGCGTTCCCGGCCCAGCCGGGGTCCCGGCCGGACCGTCGCGCGCGCGGATTCGGGCAGAGCAGGCTTCCTAGATTCGAGAATGACGTTCTGCTAGATTTCGAACATCATTCTTTAAGGGGGGAGGCGGCATGTGGGACTTCAGTACCGAACCCGACTTCCAGGAGAGGCTGGACTGGGCCGACCGGTTCGTGCGGGAGGAGGTCGAACCGCTCGACCTGCTGTTCCCGGGCACCACCGAGCCCTACGACCGGGAGAGCGGGGTCTTCCGGGAGATCGTCCGTCCGCTGCAGGCGCGGGTGCGTGAGGCGAAACTGTGGGCGGCGCACCTCTCCCCCGAGCTCGGCGGGATGGGGATGGGGCAGGTGAAGCTCGCCCTGCTCAACGAGATCCTGGGGCGATGCATGTGGGCGCCCATGGTGTTCGGCACGCAGGCGCCCGACTCGGGCAACGCCGAGATCCTGGCGCACTACGGGACCGAGGAGCAGCGGCGCGAGTTCCTGGAACCCCTGCTGGACGGCCGCATCGTCTCGACGTACGCGATGACCGAGCCGACCGGCGGCGCCGACCCCGGAGGCTTCACCTGCCGTGCCGTCCGCGACGGGGACGGGTGGGTGATCGACGGCGAGAAGTGGTTCGCCTCCAACTACCCTTACGCGGCCTTCGTCATCGCCATGGTCGTCACCGACCCCGACGTCCCCGTGCACAAGGGCTCGTCGATGTTCCTCATCCCGCGCGGCACCCCGGGGATGGAGCAGGTGCGCGGCACCGGGCTGGGCGGCGAGCCGCCCGGCGAGGGCGGGCACGGCTACCTGCGGTTCACCGGCTGCCGGGTCCCGGCGGAGAACCTGCTGGGCGAGCCCGGCGCGGGCTTCGCCATCGCCCAGACCCGGCTGGGAGGCGGGCGCCTGCACCACGCGATGCGCGCGGCCGGCCAGTGCAGACGAGCGCTGGAGATGATGGGCGAGCGCATCGTCAGCCGCCGCACCCGTGGCGGCCCCCTGTCCGACCAGCAGGCGGTCCGGCAGCAGCTCGCCGACTCCTGGATTCAGCTGGAGCAGTTCCGGCTTCAGGTCCTGCACGCGGCCTGGCAGGTCGACCGCGCGAACGCCACCGGCGAACGCGAGCACGCCCGGGCCGCGCGCCTGCACATCTCGGCGGTCAAGGCGGCCACGCCCGGGACGCTCGTCGACATCGCCTACCGGACCATCCACGTCCACGGCGCCCTCGGCGTCTCCAACGAGCTGCCGCTGATGCGCCTGTGGCAGAGCGGCCCGACCCTCGGCATCGCCGACGGGCCGACCGAGGTCCACAAGGACGTCGTCGCGCGGCTCCTGCTCCAGCGGGCCGAACCCGCCGAGGACGGGCTCTTCGGCTCGTACCACGTCCCCACCCGGCTGGAGGCCGCCCGCCGGAAGTACGCCGGGCAGCTGGAGAAGATGGAGGAAGCACGATGAGCCCAACCGGACCCGCCGTCGACCTCGACCGCCTCAACCGCTGGCCGGGGCTCGCGGACCTGCCCGGCGACGGGCGGGTCGAGGACCTCACCCGGCTGAAGGGCGGCGCGCAGAACCTGCTCTTCGTGATGCGCCGCGCCGACGGCACCGAGCTGGTGCTGCGCCGTCCCGGCCGGTACTCCGGAGACGGCTCGGCCACCTCCCTCCCCCGCGAGAATCGCGTCCTGACCGCGCTCACCGGCACGGACGTCCCCCGCCCCCGGCTGTACGCGACCTGCATGGACGACTCCGTCATCGGGGCGCCGTTCTCCGTCATGGAGAGGATCGACGGCTTCATGCCCAGGGGCGACCTGCCCGGACGGTACGCCACCGACCGCGCGTGGCGCCGCGCGGTGTCGTTCGACCTGGTCGCCTCGGCGGCCGGGCTGGCCGCGGTCGACCCGGACGCGGTGGGGCTCACCGGCCTCAGCCGGACCGAGGACTGGGCGGAGCGCCAGACCCCCAGGTACCTGAGGATGCTCGAGGGCTACCGGGAGAACGCCGAGTACCGCGAGAACGAGTCCACGGCCGTCGACGAGGTCGGCGAGTGGCTGCGCGCGAACCCGCCGACCGCCACGCGCATCGGCATCGTCCACGGGGACTTCCAGTTCGCGAACGTGATGTACGCCCACGACGCCCCGAGGGTCGCGGGGATCGTGGACTGGGAGATGGCCTCCCTGGGCGACCCCCTGCTGGACCTCGCGTGGATCCTCACCGCCTGGCGCGAGGAGGGCGACCCGCCGGGCGGCGACCCGCAGATGCGGCCGTGGGAGGACATGCCCACCCGGGCCGAGCTCGTCGCCCACTACGCCGCGCTGACCGGCCGGGACGTGTCGGGGTTCGCGTGGTTCCAGGTCCTGGCGTGCTTCCGCCTGGCCTCGCTGCTGGAGGGCAGCTACTTCCGCGCCCTCAACGGGGGCATGGACCGCCGGATGGGCGAGGGCCTGCACGCCTACGCGGGCTGGATCTGGTCCCTGGCCGTCCAGCTGGTCAGAAGGGCCTGACCGCAGGGCCCGCGCGGGGCGGCCTGACCGCGGGGACGCGGGGCCCTGACCATGGCAGAGAGCCTGACCGTGAGGATCCGGGGCCCTGACCATGGCGGAGGGCCTGACCGTGAGGCCCGCGCTGGGCCCGCGCGGTCACAGGCCGAGCGTCTCCAGGGCGGGGAGCGCGTCGCGCGCGGCGGCGCGGGCCTGGGAGGCCGTGCG
>NZ_BAAATZ010000025.1:111032-115537 GCF_039533685.1 Actinocorallia aurantiaca
GAGGCGGTGCGGGCCGCGCGGGCGGCCCGGGCCGCGGCCTGGCACTCGGCCAGGGTGTGGGCGGCGAGGGCCGCACGGACCAGGGGCAGGGAGGGCGCGCTCATCGACAGGCTCGTCACGCCCAGACCGGCCAGCACGCAGGCCATGACCGGGTCGGCCGCGGCCTCGCCGCAGACGCCGCAGCCCTTGCCCGCGTCCGTGGCGGCGGAGGCGGCGAGGGCCATGAGGTCCAGGAGGGCGGGACGCCACGGGTCCTGGAGGCGGGTGAGGCTGGCGACCTGGCGGTCCACCGCGAAGACGTACTGGGCGAGGTCGTTGGTGCCGAGGCTGAAGAAGTCGACCTCGTCGGCGATGTCGCGGGCGCGGATGGCGGCGGCGGGAACCTCGATCATGATGCCCGCCTGCTGGATCCCCGCGGCCCGGCAGGCGGCGGTGAAGATCCGCGCCTCCTCGGAGTCGGTGACCATCGGCGCCATGACGCGCAGCCTGTCCGAGGGGAGGCCCTCGGCGGCCTTGGCCAGCGCGCGGAGCTGGGCGTGGAGCACGTTCGGGTGGCGGCGCAGCAGGCGCAGCCCCCGTTCGCCCAGGGCCGGGTTGGGTTCGACGGCGGCCGGGGGCAGGAAGGGCAGGGGCTTGTCCGCCCCGGCGTCCAGGACCCGGACGACGACGCGCGGGAACGCCTTCAGCACCTCGCGGTAGGCGGCGATCTGCTGCCCCTCGGTGAGCGGCACCGCCTGGTCGAGGAAGAGGTACTCGCTGCGGAAGAGCCCCACGCCCTCGGCTCCGCTGGCCAGGGCGCGGTCGATGTCCTGGGGACCGCCGATGTTGGCCAGCAGCGGGACAGGGTGGCCGTCCTTGGTGCGGCCCGGCCCGGTGGCGCTGCCGACGGCCTCGGCGCGGGCGCGTTCGGCCGCCCTCGCCCGGAGGATCCGCTCCTCCTCGGGATCGACGGTCAGCTTCCCCGACGCCCCGTCGACCAGGACGTGCTCGCCGTCCTTCAGGTCGAGGACCCCTGCGCAGGAGACGATCGCGGGGATGCCCATGGCGCGGGCGAGGATCGCGGTGTGCCCGATCGGGCCGCCCTCCTCGGTCACGAACGCCACGACCTGGCGCGGGTCGAGCAGGGCCAGGTCCGCAGGGGCCAGGTCCTGGGTGACCAGCACGTACGGCTCGTCGACCTCCGGCACTCCGGGGACGGCGACCGACATCAGCCGGGCCACCGCCCGGTCCCGGACGTCGTCCAGGTCGCTCACCCGGGCGGACATGTAGTCGCCGGCTCCGGAGATCAGTTCCCGGAAGAAGCCGAACGACTCGTACACGGCACGGGCCGCGGTCAGTCCCGCGGAGATCCCCACTCCGACCTCACCGGCCAGGTCGGGGTCTCGGGCCATCATCGCCTGGGCCGCCAGCACGTCCCCGGCCTCGCCCCCGGCCGCCCGCGCGCGGGCGTCGAGTTCGCGCCCGACGGCCTCCAGCGCCTCCAGGGCGCGTTCCGTCTCGGCGACGGGATCTCCGGAGAAGCGCTCGACGGGAGGTTCGGGCACCGCGCCGGTCATGACGCGGACGGGGCCGACGCCTACACCAGGGCTGACTCCCGTGCCGGAGAGCTCACGCATTCGTCTCCGAGAACTGCGTGAACAGACCCGCCAGGCGGTCCAGGGCCTCCTCCGCGCCCTCTCCCTCGGCGCACAGCCGCAGGTGCTCGCCCGGACGCGCGTCCAGGGCCAGGACCGCCAGGATGCTCTTGGCGTTCACCAGCTCACCCGTGTGACGCCCCACACTGACCTCGACCGGACACTGGGCCGCCGCTTTCACGAACTCCGCCGCCGGCCGGGAGTGCAGGCCGACCATCGATTCGACTCTCACCAGACGCTCAGCCATGATCCTCCTTCAGAGGTGGATTGTTCCAGAGAGCCGAGCTTCGGCCGGCCAGAACAGCGGGAAATCTTGCTGGGTGGTAAATCAGACTATGCACCCGTTTGGGTTACTTTATTCAAACCCCGGGGCACGTCCGGATTAATCCCAAGCCGACGCGCCAATTTCTCTACCAGCAGTTGACCCGGGACCACCAGGGCCAGCGGGGCCGTCCACTCCGGGAGCCCCGGCCCCGGCAGGGCCAGCGAGGACGCCCCGGCCAGCTCGGAGCCGCCGCCGATCCCGTAGGCCCGCGCCCCCGCGCCGACCACCCGGGCCGCCAGCGCGGCCGTGCCCTCCAGGACCGGGCTGCCCTCCACGCCCAGCACCAGCGCGGGAGTGGTCTCGTCCACGACCGCGATGGGACCGTGCAGCAGGTCGGCGTAGGACAGGCCCATGGCGTGCAGGTAGCACGCCTCCTTGAGCTTGAGGGCCACCTCCAGCGCGGTGCCGAAGGCCAGCCCGCGGGCCGAGACCACCACGCCCTGCACCTTGGACAGCTCCTCGACGATCAGGGCCAGCGACTCCGACGCCTCGGTCGCCTCGATCAGGCGCTCGATCTCGTCCGGGACGCGGTCCAGGTCCGCGAGGTCCACGTCCGCGCCCAGGCCCGCGCCCAGGACGGACAGCGCGGCCAGCTGGGTGGTGTAGGTCTTGGTCGCCGGGACGGCCAGCTCCTCGCCCGCCTCGGTGAGCAGCGCCACGTCCGCGGACTCCGCCAGCGGGGACCCCTGGCCGTTGGTCACCGCGACGGTCCGCGCCCCGCAGGCCTTCGCCCAGTCCAGCGTCTCGACGATCTCCTCGGTGCGGCCGGACTGGCTGATCGCCACGGCGAGCACGCCGTCCAGGTCGATCCTCCTGCGGTAGGTCGTCGCGATGGACGGCGCCGCGAGGGTGGCGAGCCGTCCCGTGTGGGACTCCACCAGGTAGCGGCCGTAGACGGCCGCGTTGTCGGAGGAGCCTCGGGCGATGAACAGCACCTGGCGGGTCCGGGCCGCGAGCTTCTCCAGCTCCCCGATCCGGGGCGTCAGGGACCCGATGGTCCTGCGCAGCGCCTCCGGCTGCTCGCCGATCTCAAGCCTCATCCGACTGGGCATGGATGTCCTTCCCTTGAACTGGTCTAGTCCGGACCATACCAGTATGTACCCTAGCGTTATGAAAACATGACCTTGTATGACCTTTTTCGCAGACGAAGGCCCTTCTCCCATGAGGTGGTAAAGATTTGGCCGCCATCGACGCCTCCAGCCCGGTGCCGAAGTACGTCCAGCTACGCGGCCTCCTCCTCGACCTGATCGACGAGGCCGAGCTCAGGGCCGACGCGCCCATGCCGTCGGAACGGGAGCTGTGCCAGAGCTACGGCCTGTCCCGGATGACCGTCCGCCAGGCGGTGGACCAGCTCGTCGCGGAGGGCAGGCTGTACCGCGTGCCCGGCAAGGGCACCTTCGTGGCCCGCCCCAAGATCGACATGCCGCTGCGGCTGAGCTCCTCCTTCACCGCGGAGATGAAGGCGCGCGGCATGACGCCCGGCTCGGTCGACCTGGACCAGCGCACCGTCCCCGCCGCCGGGCACGTGGCCAAGGGCCTCGGCGTGGCCCCCGGCTCCCCCGTGCACGTCATCGAGCGGCTGCGCACCGCGGACGGCGGCCCCATGGCCCTGGAGCGCTGCCACATCCCCGCGCCCCTCGCCCCCGACCTGCTGTCCGCCCGCGTCCCGGAGCAGTCCCTGTACGACCTCCTGGAACGCCGCTACGGCATCGTCTTCGACTCCGGCGACCAGACCGTGGAGGCGAGCATCGCCGCCCCCGGCGACGCCGACCTGCTGCACCTCGCCCACGGCAGCCCCGTCCTGCTGCTGCGCCGCCGCTCCTACCAGAACTCCGTCTGCGCCGAGCTCACCGAGTCCACCTACCGCGCGGACCGCTACCAGCTCCACACCAGCCTGGCCCGCCCCCGCTGACCCCTCCGCGGCATGACGCGGAATTTACCGGGCGGCCCGTATCAGCGGGCCGCCCTCCGGCCTCTGTCAAAGGCGCGCACAGGGCGCGCGTCGAGAGGAGGCCTCATGCCGCGTTTGCGAGTGGTCCGTCTGGTGTCGGTCATGGACGTCACAGCCCGCGAGGACTGGACGCCGGAGACCGGGGGAAGCCTCGCCTTCAAGCCCTATCCGTGCGAGGAGAACGCCAGGGGCGCCCCCGGCGGCGTCGAGGAGCTCGGCCCCGCCGCCGACCGGGTGATCTGGGTGGCCGCCGAGGTCTTCTCCGGCCGCCGCCCCTTCCAGCAGCTGGCCTCCCTGGCCACCGCCGAGCTGGCCGGCGCCCTCACCCGGCAGGCGTCCCGCTCCCACGACCGCCTGCCGATCCGCCCGGGCGCCCCCCGCATCCGCAACCGCCGCATCCAGGAGCCCCGCGACGGCGTCGCCGAGATCACCGCCACCGTCGTGATCGGCGGCCGCATCCAGCCCATCGCGCTGCGTCTGGTCCTCCTCCGCGGCCGCTGGAAGTGCGCCGCCCTGGAGACCGTCATCCCCTCCTGAGCGCGTCGGCGCACACCCGCCGGAGAGAACGCGGCCGCCGCCCCGGGAAGGGCGGCGG
>NZ_BAAATZ010000025.1:115630-128089 GCF_039533685.1 Actinocorallia aurantiaca
CGTCCGGGAAGGACGGGCGGCGGTCGGTGGAACGCGCCTGGGAGGCGTCAGCGGCGGCCGCCGTGGCAGCGCTTGTACTTCTTGCCGCTGCCGCAGGGGCACGGGTCGTTGCGGGAGACTTCCTTGTCGCCGATGGCGTCGGGGGCGTCCTCCACATGGTGCTCGACGCCGCCGCCCTCGGCCGGGCCGGAGAAGTCGAGCTTGCCGGTGTCGGGCTTCTCCAGGGACGGGCCGCCGGTGGTGGCGGCGACGGCGACCGGAGCGACGCCGACCTTGGCGGCGGGCTGCTCCTCGACCTCGACCTCGAGGTGGTAGAGGTAGCCGACCGACTCCTCCTTGATCGCCTCCATCATCGAGGCGAACATGTCGTAGCCCTCGCGCTGGTACTCCACCAGCGGGTCGCGCTGCGCCATGGCGCGCAGGCCGATGCCCTCCTGGAGGTAGTCCATCTCGTACAGGTGCTCGCGCCACTTGCGGTCCAGGACGGTCAGCACGACGCGGCGCTCCAGCTCGCGCATGACCTCCTCGCCGAGCTCGGCCTCGCGCTTGTCGTAGCCGGCCTGGGCGTCCTCGCGGATGCGGTCGGCGATGCCCTCGGCGCTGAGGTTCTGCACCTCGCCGCCGGCCTCCTCGACCACCTCGTCGACGGTGATGGAGACCGGGTAGAGCTGCCCGAAGGCCTTCCACAGCTTCTCGAGGTCCCACTCCTCGGCGAAGCCCTCGGCGGTGGCGCCCGCGACGTAGCCGTCGATGACCTCGTCGATCATGTGCCGGATCTGCTCGCGCAGGTCGGCGCCCTCCAGCACCCGGCGGCGCTCGGCGTAGATCACCTGGCGCTGGCGGTTGAGGACCTCGTCGTACTTCAGGACGTTCTTGCGGATCTCGAAGTTCTGCTGCTCGACCTGGTGCTGGGCCGACTTGATCGCGGACGAGACGATCTTGGCCTCGATCGGCTGGTCGTCCGGGATGTTCAGCCGAGTCATGATCATCTCGACCCGGGCGGAGTTGAACAGCCGCATCAGGTCGTCCTCCAGCGACAGGTAGAACCGGGACTCGCCCGGGTCGCCCTGACGGCCGGAGCGGCCGCGCAGCTGGTTGTCGATCCGGCGGGACTCGTGGCGCTCGGTGCCCAGCACGTACAGGCCGCCGGCCTCGGCGACGATCTCGTGCTCGCCCTTGACGTCCTCCTTGGCCTTCTCCAGCGCCTCGGGCCAGGCCGCCTCGTACTCCTCGGGGGTCTCCAGCGGGGACAGGCCCCGGCGGTGCAGCTCGAGGTCGGCGCGGAACTCGGGGTTGCCGCCGAGCATGATGTCGGTGCCTCGGCCGGCCATGTTGGTGGCCACCGTGACCGCGCCCTTGCGCCCGGCCTCGGCGACGATCGCCGACTCCCGCTCGTGGTGCTTGGCGTTGAGCACCTCGTGCGGGATGCCGCGGCGGCGCAGCATCTTGGAGAGCTTCTCGGACTTGGCCACCGAGGTGGTGCCGACCAGGACCGGCTGGCCCTTGGCGTGCCGCTCCTCGATGTCCTCCACGACCGCCTCGAACTTGGCGTCCTCGGTCTTGTAGACCACGTCGGCGACGTCGAGGCGCAGCATCGGGCGGTTGGTCGGGATCGGGATGACGCCGAGCTTGTAGATCTTGTTGAACTCCGACGCCTCGGTCTGCGCGGTGCCGGTCATGCCGCCGAGCTTGCCGTACAGGCGGAAGTAGTTCTGGAGGGTGATCGTGGCGAGCGTCTGGTTCTCGTCCTTGATCGCCACCCCCTCCTTGGCCTCGATGGCCTGGTGCATGCCCTCGTTGTAGCGGCGGCCCTGCAGGATGCGCCCGGTGAACTCGTCGACGATCAGGACCTCGCCGTTCATGACGACGTAGTCCTTGTCCTTGCGGTACAGCTCCTTGGCCTTGAGGGCGTTGTTCAGGAAGCCGACCAGCGGGGTGTTGACCGAGTCGTAGAGGTTGTCGATGCCGAGCCAGTCCTCGACCTTCTCGACCCCGGACTCCAGGATGCCGACGGTGCGCTTCTTCTCGTCGACCTGGTAGTCGCCGTCGTCGGACTCCTTGTCGGAGGCCTTCTTCAGCCGGGGGACGATCTTGGCGAACTCGGCGAACCACTTGGAGTTCTGGTCGCCGGGGCCGGAGATGATCAGCGGGGTGCGGGCCTCGTCGATCAGGATGGAGTCGACCTCGTCGACGATCGCGAAGTAGTGGCCGCGCTGGACGCACTCGTCCAGCGACCAGGCCATGTTGTCGCGCAGGTAGTCGAAGCCGAACTCGTTGTTCGTGCCGTAGGTGATGTCGGCGTTGTAGGCCCTGCGGCGCTCCTCCGGGGGCATGTTCGCCAGGATCACGCCGACCTCGAGGCCGAGGAACTGGTGCACGCGGCCCATCCACTCGGCGTCGCGCTTGGCCAGGTAGTCGTTGACCGTGATGACGTGCACGCCCTTGCCGGCCAGCGCGTTGAGGTACGCCGGGAGCACGCAGGTGAGGGTCTTGCCCTCACCGGTCTTCATCTCGGCGATGTTCCCCAGGTGCAGCGCGGCGCCGCCCATGACCTGGACGTCGAAGTGCCGCTGGCCCAGCACCCGGCGGGCCGCCTCGCGGGCGGTCGCGAACGCCTCGGGCAGCAGGTCGTCGAGGGTCTCGCCGTCGGCCAGGCGTTCCCGGTAGACGTCGGTCAGCCCGCGCAGCTGCTCGTCCGTCATGTCGGTGAAGTCCTCTTCAATGGAGTTCACCTGGTTGGCGATCCGCTTGAGCTTGCGCAGGACCTTGCCTTCGCCGGCGCGAAGAATCTTGTCGATGACAGCTGGCACTCTCGGAAGCTCCTTGCAGATCGGATAGCCGCACGTGGGTGGGAACCCCTGTCGCGCATACCACTCTTAGCCTGTCCATCCTAAGTGAGGTCCAGGATGGTGCAGGTCACCCTCGCGCGCAATTCGTTCCTGTGGACGAACGGACCGGCGGCGGGCACGGTTCCCGGCCTTTCACCCTGCCCGCGCCGTCCGGTGGCCGCTTACGGTCAGTATCACAGACGCCCGGCCGCCTTCAACGCCAGATAGGCGTCGGCCAGGGCCGGGGCCAGCGTCTCCGGCGGGGCGTCCACCACCTCGACCCCGTATCCGCGCAGCTCCGCGGTGATCCTCCGGCGCTCGCCGCGCGCCCGCTCGGCCGCCGCCGCGTCGTAGACGGCCGCCAGGTCGCCGCGGGCCGCGGCCATCTCCTCCACCCTCGGGTCGGAGACCGCGGCGATCATCACCAGGTGCCGGGCGGTGAGCCGCGGCAGCAGCGGGATCAGCCCCTCCTCCAGCGCCGCGGCGTTCAGCTCGGTGAGCAGGACGACGAGGCTGCGCTGGCGGGACCGGGCCAGCAGCGCCGAGACCATCCCCGACGCGTCCGACTCGATCAGCTCGGGCTCCAGCGGGGCCATCGCCTGCACCATCGCGGGCAGCAGCTCCGTGCGCGGCACCCCCTCGACCCTGGCCCGCACCCGCCGGTCGTAGGCGAGCAGGTCCACCCGGTCGCCGGCCCGCGAGGCCAGCGCGCCCAGCAGGAGCGCCGCGTCCATCGAGCAGTCCAGCCGGGGGATGTCGCCGACCCGCCCGGCCGAGGTGCGGCCGGTGTCGAGGATGAGGAAGATCCGCCTGTCCCGTTCCGGACGCCAGGTCCGCACGACGACGTCGCCGCGCCGCGCGGTGGCCCGCCAGTCGATCGACCGCACGTCGTCGCCGGGGACGTACTCGCGCAGGGAGTCGAACTCCGTGCCCTGGCCGCGGATCAGCGCGGCGTGCTGGCCCGTCAGCTCCCGCAGCTTGCGGAGTTTCGCGGGCAGATGCCGACGAGAGGGAAACGCCGGGAGGACCCGGACCGTCCACGGCGAGGGCCGCGTCAGCTGCCGCGCCGCCAGCCCGAGCGGGCCGGTGGAGCGCACGGTCACCGACACCGGCGACCTGTCGCCGCGCCGCGTCGGGGTCAGCGTCAGGTCGATCCGCCGCCGCTCTCCCGGGGGCAGCGCGACCGCGGCCGTCCGGGGCGAGGCGCCCGCGCTCGGCGGCCAGGCGTCGCGCACCACCGCGCGCACCCGCCTCGTGCCGGGGTTCTCCACGATCAGGCTGACGGAGGCGGACTCCCCCAGCCGCACGTTGGTGTCGCCCGAACGGTGCAGCACCAGCCTGCGGACGTTCCCCGCCAGCGCGAAGTCCATCGCCACGGCCGCCGCGAGCACTCCGGCGATCGCGCCGATGACCCATCCATGCGGGAAGAACAGCGGCAGCACCGCGGCCAGCAGCGCCAGCAGCCCGACCCGTCCGGTGAGCGCCATTACCGCGGCGTGGGGACGGTCGTCAGCACCCCTTCGAGGACCCCGTCCGCCGTGGCGCCTTCGAGTTCGGCCTCCGGACGGAGCTGGATGCGGTGCCTCAGGGTGGGCCGTGCCAGCGCCTTCACGTCGTCCGGGGTGACGTAGTCGCGTCCCGACAGCCACGCCCAGGCCCGCGAGGTGTTCAGCAGCGCGGTCGCGCCGCGGGGGGACGCGCCGAGCTGCAGCGAGGACGACTCCCTCGTGGCCCGGCAGAGGTCGACGATGTAGGCGACGACCTTCTGATCCACGTGCAGGCTCCGGACGGCCTCGCGGCCGGCGTCGAGGTCGACGGCGCCCGCGACGGGGTTGATCTCCGACAGGTCGCGCGGGTCGAAGCCCGTCGCGTGGCGCTGCACCACGCCGATCTCCTCGTCCCGGGTGGGCAGCGGGACCGTCAGCTTCAGCAGGAACCTGTCGAGCTGCGCCTCGGGCAGCGGGTAGGTGCCCTCGTACTCGATCGGGTTCTGGGTGGCGCAGACGACGAACGGGTCGGGCAGCGCGAACGGCGTGCCGTCCACCGTCACCTGCCGCTCCTCCATCGCCTCCAACAGCGACGCCTGCGTCTTGGGAGGCGTCCGGTTGATCTCGTCGGCCAGCAGCAGGTTGGTGAAGACGGGCCCGCGGCGGAACTCGAACTCCGCCGACTTCGTGTCGTAGATCAGCGATCCCGTCACGTCGCCGGGCATCAGGTCGGGCGTGAACTGCACCCGCTTGAAATCCAGGTCCAACGCCTGCGCCAGCGTCCGCACCAGCAGCGTCTTGGCGACTCCGGGCACTCCTTCGAGCAGTACGTGCCCCTTGCACAGCAGCGCGATCACCAGCCCGGTGACCACCGCGTCCTGCCCGACCACGGCCTTGGCGACCTCCCCGCGCAGCGCGGCGAGGGAACGCCTGGCATCCGGCACGGAAAGCCCCGTGTCGATCACTGTCTCGTCACTCATCGAAGTCGTTCCTCTAGATCGTCCAGAAGGTCGGTCAGCCGGACGAGTTCCGTGTCGTCCACAGGATCAGGACCGTACAGCGCCCAGGAGGCGGTCTGCTGGTCCCACCCTGCACGTGATGTCACCAAGGTAATGATCTGTTGTGATCTGGCGGGATCCGCGGCGGCGCTGCGCGGGAGTCCCAGGAGGGGCACGAGGCGTTCGCGGGCCGACTCGCGCAGCGCCAGGGCCGCCCTGTCGCGGGCCCGCGCGGCGCGGTAGAGGCGAGACCTGCCCTCGACGGTCTCGGCCGAGCGGACGGCCACCGGCAGGCGTTCGATCACCACGGGGCCGAGGCGGCGCATCCGCCACAGGGCCAGCAGCACCGCCGCGACGAGCAGCTGCCAGAAGAAGAGGGAGACGCCGGGCGGGATCAGCTCGGTCAGGCTCTTGTCACCGGCCTCCTCCTCGGAGGGCAGGTCCGGCATCAGCCAGATGACCCGCGGGTGTCCGTCGAGGAGGTTCATGCCGAGAGCCGCGTTGCCCTGCTCCCGCAGCTCGCCGTTGACGAGGGGCTCGCCGGAGCCCAGCACCGTGATGGTCCTGGGCCCGGGGATCCGGACGAGTCTGGGCAGCTTCTCGTCCCCCGCCGGGTAGCAGGAGAGCGCCCCGCCCGGAGCCGTGAAGACCTGGGAGGTCCCGAAGGAGACGGTCCCGGCGGCCCGCGCCTCGGCGAGCGAGCAGGCCGGCTCGGCCTCCCCTTCGCCGGCCGTGGCGCGAGAGACGCCCGGCGCGAGCCGTTCCAGCGCGGCGTCCGTCGGCTCCACCAGCAGCAGATCGGCGGACGCGCGGGACAGCCTCCTCAGGTCGCCGCCGGTGAGCCGCTCACTCCGGACGACCACCAGCAGGTCGTCGCTGTCCCCGAAGGCGCCCAGTGGCTGCGCCTCGCGGACCGTCCTGATCTTGATCACCGGCGTCCCGTTCTGGCGCGTGATCTCCGCCAGGGCCCGGCTGCCGGTGTCCGCGGGGGACTCGGGGTCGAGGTACCCGCCGGTCGCCTCGGGGCGGAGCGCCGCCAGCAGGACCGCGACCACGACCAGGGCGAGGACCGGCAGAACGATCCCGCGCCAGCGCCGCACCCGCCGGCCGGCGACCTGCGCGGTGCTCTCCGCGTGCGCCGCGTTCACCGCAGTCTCCGTCACACCGCCTCCAAGGGCCGGGGCCTGGCGGCCCGGACGGCCCGGTCCAGGTCGGTCAGCAGCCGGTAGCCCTCGGCGGTGCCCGGCCTGTCCCCGTACCAGACGTCGTCGAACACCCGCACTCCCGGCGCGAGGTCGACCGGCAGGACGGCGGCGGCCTCGGCTGCCAGCTCCTGTGCGGTGCGCCCGGGCCTCGGGTCGAGGATCGCGCGCTCCTCCAGGTCGCGGGCGATCGCCCGCAGCCGCTCCCTGATCGCCTCGGCCCAGCGGCCCTCCGCGGCGTGCGCCTCGGCCGCCGTGCGGTGGTCGAGCGCCCGGGTCGGCACGTCCTCCAGGAGCGCCTTGCCGGACCTGACGTTGCCGCGCCCGCGCATCCACCACCACACCGCGGCGATCAGCACGACCGCCAGCAGGAGCAGGATCACCAGGGTGAACGAGCCGCCCCCGGTGCCCGGGCCGGGCTTCGGCGGGTCGGGCATCAGGTCCTTCAGCCACTCCTTGATCCGGTCGAGCGCGTCGTCGAGGAAGGAGGGCCGGTCGCGGTGGTAGACGGGCTTCTCCAGCTCGTCCTCGGCCATCCGGCGCGCCGTCTCCCGGTCCACCGGCTCCCAGAGGCTCATCGGGCTCCTAAAGATCACGCGGCCTCGCCCACAGGGCCAGGAAGTCCTCGTCGGGCACCTCGTCGCGCTGCTGGAGCTCCAGGTCCAGGCCCTCGCGCCGGTGCCGCCGGTCCAGGTAGAGCAGGACGATCACAGCCGCGTCGAACGGCGCGACGACCGTCCAGGACGCGATCTGACCGAGGGTATCGACGGCCAGCATGGCGACCGCCTGCCAGCCCTGCGGCTCGGCGCCGAAGAACAGCAGTCCGCCGACCAGGAACGGCACCCGCAGGATCAGCCCCATGAAGGCGGTGAGGACCACGGTGAGCAGGAGGATCAGGAACGTCCGCCACCACTGCCCGCCGACCAGCCGCGCGGACGCGGTGAAGGCCGCGGTGACGCCGCCGCGCTCCAGCACGACGGCGGGCGCGGCCAGCACGTACCGCGTGTAGAGCCAGACGGCGACCGCCAGCGCCAGCGGGAGGCCCAGGACGCCGAGCAGCACGGCGACCCCCGTCGAGCCGCCGGTGCCCGCCACCGCGACGAACGGCGCCAGCGCCGGCGCGCCCAGCAGGGGCACGCCGAGCCCGAGCGTCGCCGCCACCGCGGCGAGGCCCTTCAGCCTCGGCCGCGCGTCCCCCCAGACGCCGCGGAAGGTGACCTGCTGCCCGAAGAAGGAGCGGGCGACGGCCGGGGCCAGCAGTCCCGCCAGCGCCAGGACGATCAGCGCGGACGCCACCGCGCCGACGCCGGCGAGCGTGAACTGCTCGCCCACGGAGCGGAGGAGGAGGTTCGGGGTGTACTCGTCGGAGCCCCCGATGAAGAAGTAGCCCGTGACGGTCACCAGGACCTGGAGGACGGCCACCATCGCCGCGGCCGGGCCGAGCACCGCGCGCGGGGACCGGCGCAGCACGGCCAGCGCCGCGTCCAGTGTCTCGGACACGCTGAGCGGCCGCAGCGGGATCTCCCCGCCGAGCAGTTCGGCCCGGTCGACTCGCACGGGGGCCATCCTGCCATGTGTCCTTATATCCAGGAGATTCCCAACACCCGTCCCCCTCCTCAGGCGGTGCAAATATCGCGTGTCGTAGGCGAACCGGAACGCAGAGTACATGGGGCGGAGAGAGATCGCCTGTGTTTCCCCGATTAGGGACCCCGGCACCGGTAAAACGCGGGTAACCTGGCTCGACTGGCGATGTGGGCCTCCCAACAGAACGGCGATGAGGGCGCATGAGAGGACGTGTACTGGTCGTCGACGACGACCTGGCGCTCGCAGAGATGCTCGGCATCGTGCTGCGCGGCGAGGGCTTCGAGCCGTCGTTCGTTCATGACGGCGACAAGGCTCTCGAGGCGTTCCGGGAGACCCGGCCCGACCTCGTGCTGCTGGACCTGATGCTTCCGGGGGCGGACGGCATCGACGTGTGCCGGCAGATCAGGGCCGAGTCGGGCGTGCCGATCGTCATGCTGACCGCCAAGAGCGACACCGTGGACGTGGTGCTCGGTCTGGAGTCGGGCGCGGACGACTACGTGGTCAAGCCCTTCAAGCCCAAGGAGCTGGTGGCCCGGGTGCGCGCGCGGCTGCGTCGCACCGACGAGCCGGCCCCCGAGACCCTGCAGATCGGCGACATCTCCATCGACGTCGCTGGCCACTCGGTCAAGCGCGGCGACAAGCACATCCCGTTGACCCCCCTGGAGTTCGACCTCCTGGTGGCCCTGGCCCGCAAGCCGCGCCAGGTGTTCACCCGCGAGGTCCTGCTGGAGCAGGTGTGGGGCTACCGGCACGCGGCCGACACCCGGCTGGTCAACGTGCACGTCCAGCGACTCCGCGCCAAGATCGAGAAGGACCCGGAGCGTCCGGAGATCGTCGTCACCGTACGAGGCGTGGGTTACAAGGCCGGCCCTGCCTGACCTCCGGCGATCCGGCGTTCCCCCCGCCCGGCGAAGGGCCCCCCATGAAGACCACCCTCCTTCGGCTCGTCCGCGGGTCGTGGCGCCGCTCGTACGTGCGGTGGCGCAGATCCATCCAGGTCCGCGTGGTCACCACGACCCTGCTGCTCTCGACGATCGTCGCCGTCGTCCTGGGCGTCTTCCTGATGCAGCAGATCACCACCGCGCTGCTGGAGAGCCGGGGCGAGTCCGCGGTCCAGCAGCTCAACGAGGGCCTGGGCATCCTCAAGCGCGTCCAGGGCGACCGGATCCCCGAGAAGGTGGCCAGGGAGCTCGCGGCGCGCAGCGGCCCGTCCGGACGCTATGAGGTGTACCTGCGGGACACCAACGAGAAGACCAACGGCGGGCTGCCCACCAACGACCTCGACCCCGTGAGCGTCCCGCGGCAGCTCACCGAGGAGATCAACGCCGAGCCCGGCGCCAAGATCTGGCGGATCGGCACGCTCGTCCGGCAGTACCACGACGACGAGGCCGCGCTGATCGCCGGCGCCAAGGACGGCCCGTACGAGCTGTACTACCTGTTCCCGCTCAAGCAGGAGCAGCGCACCCTCGTCTTCGTCCAGCGCACCATGGTCGGCGTGGGCGTCACCCTGGTGCTGCTGCTCGCCGCGATCGCCTCGGTGGTGACCCGGCAGATCGTCATCCCGGTGCGGCTGGCCGCGCAGTCCGCCGAGCGGCTGGCCGCCGGGCGCCTGGAGGAGCGCATGAAGGTGCGCGGCGAGGACGACCTGGCCAAGCTCGGCCGCTCCTTCAACGACATGGCCACCACCCTGCAGGAGAAGATCTACGAGCTGGAGGGGCTGTCGCAGGTGCAGCGCCAGTTCGTCTCCGACGTCTCGCACGAGCTGCGCACCCCGCTGACCACCATGAAGATCGCCGCGGACATGCTGTACGAGAACCGCGAGGACTTCCAGGCGATGGTGTCCAGGTCCGCGGAACTGCTGCAGAGCCAGATGGAGCGGTTCGAGTCGCTGCTGGCGGACCTGCTCGAGATCAGCCGGCACGACGCGGGCGCCGCCACCCTGGACGCCGAGTCCGTGGACGTGCGCGAACTGGTGCTGACCGCCGTCGAGGACGTGCAGGACGTGGCGGAGCGGCGCGGCACCAAGGTCGTCCTCAAGCTCCCGGGCGAGGCGTGCATGGCCGAGGTCGACCGCCGCAGGGTCGCCCGGATCCTGCGCAACCTGCTGTTCAACGCCGTCGAGCACGGCGAGGGCAAGGACATCGTCGTCACCGTCGCCGCCGACCGGGACGCGGTGGCGCTGGCCGTCCGCGACCACGGCACCGGCCTGAAACCGGGCGAGTCCCAGATGGTGTTCGACCGGTTCTGGCGGGCCGACCCGTCGCGGGCCCGCACCATCGGCGGCACCGGGCTCGGCCTCTCCATCTCCCGGGAGGACGCCCAGCTGCACGGCGGCTGGCTCCAGGCCTGGGGCGAGCCCGGAGTGGGCTCGCAGTTCCGGCTGTCGCTGCCCCGCAAGGTCGGGGCGGAGCTGCGCGGCTCGCCGCTCCCGCTGGTCCCCGCCGAAGTCGAACTGAACCGGGCGAACCTGGTCGACCTCGCCGATCTGGAGGTCACCGAGTGAAGCGCCTCATCGCCTTGCTCATGGCCGTCTGCTGTCTGACGGGCTGCGCGAGCATGCCGACGGGCAGCGGGATCAACGCGCAGGACAACGGCGAGCGCACCGAGCCCTTCGACGAGCCGTACGTCCGGATCGTCCCCACCGCGCCCCAGGACGGCTGGTCCGCCGAGGAGGTCGTGCGCGGCTACCTCGTGGCGATGGCCAACTTCGACGGCGACCACGAGTCGATGCGCGCCTACCTGGCCGAGGGCGCCGCCTGGAAGCCCCAGGTGCGCCCGCGGGTGACGGTCATGGACGACCCGGAGTCGTCCTCCCCCCTGCTGCTGTCCGGCCCCCAGGAGGACGAGGAGGAAACGGAGACCGTGGTCCGGCTCTTCGGCGACCGGCTCGGCCAGATCAGCTCCTCCGGCCAGTACGAGGCGCTCAACCAGCCCGGGCACGAGGTGACGTTCTTCCTCAGGCAGGTCGCGCCGGGCCGCTGGCGGATCACCGGGCAGCCCGACGAGCTGGTGCTCTTCCGCAGCGACGTCGACCGCGTCTTCCGCACCACGAACCTGTACTACTTCGCGCCGGACCGGCAGTCCCTGGTCCCCGACCCGGTGTTCCTTCCGCTGCTCAACCGCTCCGACCTGCCCAGCCAGCTGGTGAAGTCGCTGCTGAGCAAGACCACTCCGTGGCTGGACGGCGCGGTGGCCTCCTCCTTCCCCGAAGGCGCCCAGTTGCGGGGCAAGGTGCGGCTGGAAGGGGACGTCGCCACCGTCGACCTCAGCCGGGAGGCCGCGTCGGGCGACGTCGACCAGATGTCGGCGCAGCTGCTGTGGACGCTGGGGCAGCTCACCGAGATCCGGGCGATGCGGCTGCGGATCGACGGCCGCGCCCGGCGGACCAGCGACGGCCTGGACGTCCAGGAGAAGAGCCGCTGGACCGACCTCGGCCCCGACGCCCCCAGCAAGGTCACCGGCGAGGCCCAGTACCTGCTGGCCGAATCCGGCCGGCTCGCGCTGCTCCAGGGCAACGTCGCGTCGATCGTCCCGTCGCTGCGCGACCACACGTTCCGGGACACGGCGGTGGCGCTCAACGGCCAGCAGTTCGCCGGGATCTCCGGGCAGACCCTGTACGTGGGGGACCTGAGCGGAGGCGACACGGTCCGGCAGGTGCTGAAGGCCGAGAAGGACGCGACGCTGCTGCGCCCCTCCTGGGATCGTTCCGGGAACCTGTGGATCGTGCAGAACAAGGGCCGGTCGTCCACGGTCTGGCTGCTGGCCCCCGGCCGGACGGAGGCCACGAAGCTGGCCCCCCTGTCGGAGCTGCGGAGCGGCCAGCAGATCAAGGCGCTGCGCGTGGCGCGGGACGGGGTGCGGGTCGCCGCGCTGATCGGCGACCGCTCCCAGACCGAGATCCAGATCGGCCGGATCCTGCCGGACGCGACCGGGAACGGCTCGTACTCGCTGCGCTTCCACTCGATCAACGCCGAGCTCGGCTCGGTCGTCGACCTGGCCTGGCGGGACGCCGACACGCTGGCGGTGCTGGGCACCGCGGGCGCCTCGACGAGCATCCTGCCCTACCTGGTGCCGATCAGCGGCGGGGCGGTCCGGGCGATCGGCGGGAGCTTCGAGGGCACGCCCGTGAGCATCACCGCGGCCCCCGGCAAGGAGATCCTGCTGGGCATCGACCCGGGCAAGCAGAACCAGGCGCCGACCACCTGCCTCCAGTCCCTCAACGAGGACCCCCGCTTCAGCACCTGGGACTGCGGAATCGTCGGCTTCTCCCCCACCTACCCGGGCTGACACGCCCGGGGGACGACCCCCGGACCCCCGAGACCCACCAACCGATCCTCGCTCCGCTGCGGTCGACACGACA
>NZ_BAAATZ010000025.1:128179-158680 GCF_039533685.1 Actinocorallia aurantiaca
TGGGGAGCGTGTTCGGCACGCTTCTGGAACTGGTGCTGCCCTCACGGTGTGCGGGGTGCCGTGCGCCGGGCGGGGAGGTCTGCGCGGGGTGTGCGGGCCGGCTGGCGGGGCCGGGGGTCGCGGTGGCCTGGGGGCCTCCGGTGTGGGCGCTGGGAGCCTATGAGGGGGCTTTGCGGGCGCTGGTCCTGGCCCACAAGGAAAGAGGCCGTGCGGGGCTGTCCGTGCCGCTGGGCCGGGCGCTGGCGGGGCTGGTCGCGGCCCGGTGGAGTCCGTCGGGGCCCGTGCTGCTCGTCCCCGTGCCCTCTTCCGGGCGCGCGGTGCGGCGGCGGGGGCGCGACGCCACGCTCCTGATGGCCCGGGCGGCCTCCGCCGCGCTGCGGGAGCACGGGTGGGCGGCGCGGTGCGCCCCGGTGCTGCGGCAGCGCCGGGGCACCTTCGACCAGGCGGGGCTGGGCGCGGCCGCGCGGCGGGCCAACCTGGCCGGAGCTCTGCGGGTGACGCGGCCGGTGGCGAGGGCGGCCGTGCTCCTGGTCGACGACGTGGTGACGACGGGGGCGTCGCTGTCGGAGGCGCGGCGGGCCCTGCGCGAGGCGGGCGCGGTGGTGGAGGGGGCGGTGGTCCTCGCCCGCACAGAAATCCGACAAGGCCAACAATTATCCATAAACAAACTAATGTTATGGAAACCAACTTATGGCCCATAAGCGGAGGGCCAACGTCCCAGGTGACGACCCCCGGGGATTTTCTCCGCGGACTCGATCTCGGCGAGTGAGATTTGCCGCACCCCGCCCCGATGACATTCGGGGCGCGAGGGGCTAGCGTTCTGACATGGCACCCGCCCGGGTCCGTGGTTGCGCCGGTTCGCGGTTCTCCTCAGGGAGACCTCGCGCCGAGCTAGCCGATGCCAGTCGCAGGCGAAACGGTCCACGTAAGCCGACTTTTTGTCGAGTGATCACGGTGCGGCTTAGAAGTAAGTCCTGCCCCACCGGTGGATCAGATATCCACCGCCACGGGAGAAGAGCAGTAGTGGCATGGGCCGCGAGCCTCTCAGCAGGCGGTTGTGGGGTCGAAGACCAGGTCGGCCGGGCGGGTGCTCCTCCATTCACGGAAACACCTGGAACTCTTGATTCCAGACTGTCCGTTGTCTCAGCAGAGAAGGGGGGTCCGAAGTTGGACATCATCGTGAGAGGCCGGCGGACCGACGTGAACGACCGCTTCCGGCGGCACGTCGACAGCAAGCTCGCCAAGTTCGAGAAGCTCGACTCGAAGATCATGCAGGTGGACGTGGAGGTGAGCGAGGAGCGCAATCCCCGCCAGGCGGGGCAGCGGGAGCGGGTCGAGCTCACCGTGCGCTCCAAGGGCCCGGTGATCCGGGCCGAGGCCGCCGCCGACGACCGCTACGGCGCGCTCGACGTCGCCCTCGACAAGCTCGACACCCGCCTCCGTCGCGCCGCGGACCGCCGCAAGGTCCACCACGGCGCGCGCACTCCGGCCAAGTACAGCGGCATCGAACCGATGCCGGCGACCCTCGAGCCCGCCCCGTCGGCCGAGCCGTCGGCCGAACCGGCCGCCGGCGCGCGGGCCGGAGGGTCCGAGGAGGACGTCTTCGAGCGGCCCGACCTGCAGGAGAAGCTCCTCAACATCCCGATGGACGGGGACGGACCCGTCATCGTCCGGGAGAAGTGCCACGAGTCGAAGCCGATGGACATCCAGCAGGCTCTCTACGAAATGGAACTTGTCGGACACGACTTCTTCCTGTTCCGTGACAGGGAGAGCGGCCGGTCCAGCGTCGTCTACCGGCGTCGCGGGTGGGACTACGGGGTCATCCGGCTCATCGAGGAGTAATCTGTCGTGAGCAACCCGTAATCGCCCTCGCCGTGCCATGATCTAGGCAACCCATATGGGGGAGGAAGAGTGAGCGAGATCCCCGAACCTCGCACCGATCCGATCCGAGTCCTGATCGTGGACGACCATGCCCTGTTCCGGAGGGGACTGGAGATGGTCCTGTCCGGAGCATCCGGCATCGAAGTGATCGGCGAGGGCGGTGACGGGCTGGAGGCCGTCCAGAAGGCGCGCGACCTGACGCCGGACGTGATCCTCATGGACATCCGCATGCCCCGCAGAGGCGGCATCGAGGCCTGCGCGGCCATCAAGGAGGCCGTGCCCAGCGCGAAGATCGTCATGTTGACGATCAGCGACGAGGAGGAGGACCTCTTCGAGGCGCTCAAGGCGGGCGCCACCGGCTATCTCCTGAAGGAGATAGCCATCGACGAGGTGCCCCAGGCGGTACGGGCGGTGCACGGCGGGCAGTCGCTGATCAGCCCGTCCATGGCGTCCAAGCTGATCTCCGAGTTCACCGCGCTGGCCAAGCAGTCCGAGGAGCGCCAGCAGCAGGTGCCGGCGCCGCGGCTGACCGACCGCGAGATGGAGGTGCTGCGCCTCGTCGCGCGGGGCCTGGGCAACCGCGAGATCGCCCGGGAGCTCTTCATCTCCGAGAACACGGTGAAGAACCACATCCGCAACATCCTGGAGAAGCTCCAACTGCACTCCCGCATGGAGGCGGTCGTCTACGCCGTCCGCGAGAAGCTGCTGGAGATCACCTAGGGCCGGGCGACCACAGCGAATCTGGGGGACGACCCCCGGCCCCCCACGGGGGTCCGGGGGTCGTCCCCCAGATTCGTGAAAGGTCAGGCGGCCGCCGGGGCGAGGTCGGGGGTCTCGGCCGCGTCCCCGGTGTCCCCCGCCGCCACCGCGCGGCGGCCGAAGAACCACACGTAGGTCAGGAACGCCGCCTCGGCGACCACGCCGATGCCGATGCGCAGCCAGGTGGTGTGCACCCAGCCGGTGACGAAGCCCTCGATCGCGCCGGAGACGAGCAGCACCCCGATCAGGCCGAGCACCACGCTCATCGCCGCGCGGCCCTCCTCGGCCAGGGCGCGGCCGCGCGGCCGGTGGCCCGGGTCGATGATCGTCCAGCCGAGTTTGAGGCCGACGCCGCACGCCACGTAGACGGCGGTCAGCTCCAGCAGGCCGTGCGGCAGGATCAGGCCGAAGAAGATGTCGGCCTTGCCGTGGGCGGCCATGAGCCCGCCGGTCAGTCCGAGGTTCAGCTGGTTGAGCACCAGCACGTACAGCGTCGGGATGCCCAGCAGGATGCCGAAGGCGATGGCCTGCGCCGACACCCACGCGTTGTTCACCCACACCTGGAACGCGAACGCGCCCGCCTCGTGCTCGGTGTAGTAGTTCGCGAAGTCCTCTTCGACCAGCTTCTTGATCTCGTGCTCGGTGCCGACGGCCGCCTGGACCTCGGGGTCGCCCATCACCCAGAACGCGACGGCCAGCGCCAGCAGGTTGCCCAGCAGCGCGCACCCCAGCCACCACCAGCGCTGCCGGTAGACCACCCCGGGAAACGACACCGTGATCAGCCGTGCCGCGTCCCGCCACATCGGCGCGCTCGCCCCGGACACGGCGGCCCTCCCGCGCGCCACCAGCGACGACAGCCGCCCGATGACCAGCGGGTCCGGCGAGGCCGAGCGCACCACCGACAGATGCGTCGCGGCCCGCTGGTAGAGCTCGACGAGTTCGTCGATCTCCGCGCCGTCCAGCTTCCCCGTACGGTTGATCAGGTACTCCAGCCGGAGCCATTCGGCGTTGTGCGCGGAAACATAGGCGTCGACATCCACACGCAGGAATCTACCGGGCTTCGCGAACACGAACCCGGGGGACGACCCCCGGACCCCCGAGACCCACCAACCGATCCTCGCTCCGCTGCGGTCGACACGACACGAACCCGGGGGACGACCCCCGGACCCCCGTAACCCGCCAACCGATCCTCGCTCCGCTGCGGTCGTCACGACACGAACCCAGGGGACGACCCCCGAACCCCCGTAACCCGCCAGCCGATCCTCGCTCCGCTGCGGTCGTCTGGCGGGGACGGGCATACTGAACCGCATGACGGTCATTCCCGGTGAGCTGGTGACGGGTGAGGCGGTCGCGCTGGACATCCGGCCCGCCCGCCTCGCGAGCCGGGCCATCGCCCTCCTCCTCGATCTGGCGATCATGTTCTCGCTGATGGCCACGCTCGGCCAGGTGGTGCAGTTCGCGGTGCTGTTCGCCGACGAGGCCGTGGCGGTGGGGCTGGGCATCCTGGTCTCCGTCGGCTCCATCGTCGGCTATCCCGCGGTCATGGAGACGGCGACCCGCGGCAAGACCGTGGGGAAGATGGCGGTCGGCCTGCGCACGGTCTCCGTCGACGGCGGCGTGGTGCGCTTCCGCCAGGCGCTGATGCGCGCCCTGACGGGTTTCGTGGAGTTCTTCATGTTCGCGGGCGCCCCCGCCCTCCTGTGCTCCCTGTTCGACCACCGGGGCCGCCGCCTCGGCGACGTGTTCGCCGGCACCATGGTCATCCAGGACCGGGTCTCCGCCGAGGCCGTCCGCGCCCCCGTCACCCGGATGCCCCCCGCCCTGGCCCCCTGGGCGAGCACCCTGGAGCTCTCCCAGATCAACGACGACCGCGCCCTCAGCGCCCGCCAGTACCTGCAGCGCTACACCGAACTCCTCCCCGACGTCCGCGCCCGCCTCGGCGCCCGCCTCGCCGCCGAGCTCGTCCCGCTGCTGACCGCGCCCCCTCCCCCCGGCGTCCCCCCCGAACTCCTCCTCATGGCCGTCCTCGCCGAACGCCGCCACCGCGAGGAACGCCGCCTGGCCTCCCGCCGGGCCCGCCGCGAGGAACACCTCCGCAAGACCGGCCAGTACGTCCCCGTCGACCCCCCGGCCCCGGTCTTCTTCCCTCCCCCGGGCACCCCCGGCCACCCGCACTTCCAGCACCTCGTCCCCTTCGACGCCCACGCCCCCTTCCAGCAGCAGGCTCCGTACCCGCCCGCCGCCCCCGTTCCCGGCGCCCCGCCCCATCTCCAGCAGCCGGCCCCGCGCCCTCCCGCTGTTCCCGACGCCCCGCTCCACTTCCAGCAGGCGCCTCCGGCACAGCCTTTCGCGCCCGCTCCTCCTGCCCCCCGGCCCCCGGTTCACCAGGAACCGCCTCCGAACGGCCGCCCCGGCCTGTGACCCGGTCAGTACCTCGAGACGCCATGGAGCCCCCGTGCGTGAGCCGCTCGCCATCGCCGTCGCCCAGCCCCCGTGCACGGCCTTCGACGTGGAGGCCAACGCGGCGGCGCACGCGTCCGCGATCCGGGCCGCGAACGCCCGCGTGGTCGTCTTCCCCGAACTCTCCCTGACCGGTTACGAGTTCGACGCGCCCCCCGTCTCACCGGACGACCCCCGGCTGGCCCCCGTCGTCGAAGCGTGCGCCGAGACGGGAGCACTGGCCTTGGCGGGCGCTCCCGTGCAAGGCGAGCGGGGACGTCTCCACATCGCGCTGCTGGCCGTCGAAGGCACCGGAGTGACCGTCGCGTACCGCAAGCAGTGGGTTGATGTGAGCGAGACCGGACGTTTCGCGCCCGGTCCCGCCCCGGCCGTCCTCGACGTCGACGGCTGGCGGCTCGGCCTTGCCATCTGCAAGGACACGGGCGTCCCGCAGCACCAGGCCGACACCGCGGCCCTGGGCATGGACGTCTACGTCGCCTCCATCCTGGACTTCGAGAAGGACGCCCACGTCCCCGTCGAACGCGCCCACCGCACGGCCGCCGCCTACGGCGTCCACGTGGCCGTCGCCGCCTTCGCCGGCCCCACCGGCCAGGGCTACACCCGCACCGCGGGCCGCTCTGGCATCTGGTCCCGCGAAGGCGAACAACTCGCCCGCTCCGGCCCCGAACCCGGCGCCGTCGCCCGCGCCGTCCTCGCCTGACCCCGTTCGATCACCCGGGCCGACAGCAGCACTCTCGGGGGGGGACGGCTCGGAGGGATCGCTCGGGAACGACTCCGTGCGGCGTACGGGCGGGCCGGCTGAGCGGGTTCGAGTCCACCGACGCAGAACGGAACCGGGGTGGAGAGGCTCCGGAAGCCTCTCCACCCCGGTCGTTCGGTGCCCCTCCTCGGATGTCTCAGGCCGCAGGGCCGTAGAGCACCAGGACGTTGCCGTCCGGGTCGTGCAGGGTGGCGCGTTGCTCGTGACCGCCGGTGGTGACGTCGCCGACGAAGGCTCCCGCGGCGCGCAGGCCGTCGGCCGCGGCGGTCACGTCGGGGACCTTGAGGCCGAGGGCGGGGCGGCCGGGGACGGGTTGTTCGCCCGAGGCGGCCAGGGCGATCGTCGTTCCGCCGCCGTCGAGGGCTGCGTAGCGGTCGCCGTCCTGGAAGCGGACCTTCAGGCCCAGGACGTCTCGGTAGAACGCCAGGGCGCGGTCGAGGTCGTCGACGGGCAGCAGGATGTGGCCGACTTTCATGAGACCTCCTTGAAGCGGGGCATGACCTCTTTCGCGAACCGTTCGATGATCCGGTGGGACACCTCGGGCGGGCAGCCCAGCCACTGCACGCGGAAGACGAAGTGGTCGAAGCCCGCGGAGGCGAAGTCCTGGATCTTGGCCGCGATGTCGTCGGGGGTGCCGAAGAACAGCGCTTTCTCGCAGATGTCCTGCCACATCGACTCGAAGTAGTCCATGCCGTACTCCACGTAGGAGCCGTAGGAGCGGCGCGCGTACTCCCCGGCCAGGGCGAACGCCTCCTCCCGGGAGTCAGCTATGCACAGGTCGCGCTGGATCGGGTAAGTGCGTCCGGGTTCATCCTCCCCGTGAGCCGCGAGTTCCGCGCGGAACGCCTCCAGGTTGCCGACCGCCCAGTTGCGCTTGACGTTCGACGGGGCCAGCCAGGAGTAGCCGGCGCGGGCCGCCCGCTTGATCCCGACCGGCCCGTTCGCGCCGACCCAGATCTCCGGGTGGGGGCGCTCGTAGGGCAGGACGCTGCAGCGCACGCCGTCGAGGCGGAAGTGCGCGCCCTCGTGGTGGACCTCCTCGCCGCTCCACAGCTTCTTCATCACTTCGAGCGACTCGAACATGCGGGAGGAGCGCTTGGCGAGGTCCACGCCGAAGGACGCGAACTCGTCCTCGCGGTATCCGGCCCCGACGCCGAGGACGAACCTGCCGCCCGACATCTGGTCGAGGGTGGCGACCTCCTCTGCCCAGTGCACCGGGTGGCCCAGCGGCAGGATCAGGATCCCGGTGCCGAGCTGCATGTCTCCGCTGTGCTCGATGATGCGGCTCAGGACCGGCAGGGGCTGCGGCGTCGCCAGGTTCGACAGGTAGTGGTGGACGCCGAAGACCGAGTCGTATCCGCAGTCCCGGATGTGCTGCACCAGTTCCACCAGTTCGCCCGTCCGGGCCCGGAGGTCGTCGCCCTTGGCGTACTGGTGGTCGAGGAGGATGCCGAATCGCACGGGTCAGTCCTGCTGCTCGCGGGAGCGGCGCTCGCTGAGCCGGAAGTAGGGCGCGACCATGTTGTCGCGGTCGGCCAGCGCCTGGGCGACGCCCTTCGTGCGGCGCTCCTTGAGGAAGTTCCAGTCGCCCTCCTCGAAGCTGACGTTGGTGGCCCAGCCGTGCCCGACCCAGCCGGTCATCGCGCCGAGGCCCTTGCCGCGCGCCTCCATGACGATCTGCATCATGGCCTTGCCCATCATGAGGGAGTCCAGCGGGGTGACGGCGATCGCGTCGGCGTAGTCGTCCACCCACTTCTCGAGCTCCTCGGGGGCCACGACCTTGGTGACCAGGCCCGCCTGCTCGCCCTCCTCGGCGCTGAGCGGGCGCATGGTCAGCATCAGGTCCTTCATCTTGGTGAGGCCGAGCTTCTCGATCCAGTGGTACATGTCCTGCGGGGCGGGGCCGAGGTAGCGGAAGGCCGGGTGGGTGAACCGGGCGTCCGGGGTGGCGATGACGATGTCGGCGGAGAGGGCGATCTGGAAGTGCCCGCCGTAGCAGTAGCCCTGCACCTGGCAGATCGTGGCCTTCAGGGACTCCACGATGGGCCGGGTGAAGCCGGAGGTGAGGACGTTGCGGTCGGGCAGGATGCGCTGCCGCTGGGCGGGGCGGCGGCGGGATGCCTTGTCGGTGCCGTTGCGGTAGCCGATGTAGTGGCCGAGTTCGGCGGCGTCGGCGCCGGTGCCGAAGCAGGAGCCCTCGCCCTTGAAGACGATGACCTTGACGCGGTCGTCGGTCTCGGCCTCGCGCACCAGGTCGCCGACCCGCTCGAAGGCGGCGACGGGGATGGCGTTGAGCGTCTCGGGCCGGTCGAAGGTGATCGTGGCGACCGCGCGCTCGGCGTCCACCTCGTAGCGCACGTACTTCTCGAGGAGCTCGGGGTCGACCGTCATGTTGTCGACGTCCCACTGCTGGGAGAGCAGTTCCGCTTCGGTCTTCTTCATGTTCAAGCCCTTCTTAATACCGTCCGGTCGGAATGTACGTGGTGAGCGTCGTCACTGTCAAGGAACCTCAAGGCCCGCCCGCCGCTCAGGCGAAGGCGGGCATCACCTCGCGGGCGAAGAGCTCCAGCGAGCGCCGCGCGTCCTCTACCGGCATCCCCAGCCACATCGGCCGGAAGATCAGGTGGTCGAACCCCAGCGCCTCGTACTCGCGGATCCGCTCGATGAGCAGTTCCGGCGAGCCGAGCAGCAGCGTGTTGCGCACCAGCTCGTCGAAGCGGTCGCGCTGCCACCGCAAAGCCGGGTACTCGGCGTAGGAGTAGTACTCGCGCCGCGCGTGCGGCAGCGCCTCCTCGACGGCCTGCTCGGTGGTCGGCGCGCAGTAGAGCTCCACCCCGATGGGCCGGTCGACGACCTGGTCCGCGCGGCCGTACTCCTCCAGCGCCTCGTCGTAGGCGCTGACGTGCTTGGAGAGGTAGCTCGGGTTGGGCGAGTTGCCCGGCGCGTACCAGGCGTCGCCCAGCCGGGCCGCCCGCCGCACCGCTTTCTGGCTGCCGGCGCCGATATAGATCGGCGGGCCGCCGGGCTGCACGGGAGGCACACCGCAGCGGTCGGCCTGGACGGAGTAGAACTCGCCCTGGAAGTCGACCGGCCGCCCTGACCACAGGTCGCGGATGAGCCGTACGCCCTCGTCCAGCCGGCGGAATCTGCTCGCCATGTCGACGCCGAGAGCCTTGAACTCGTGCTCGCGGTAGCCCGCCGCGACGCCCAGGGTGACCCGGCCGCCCGAGAGCTGGTCCAGCGTGGCGAACTCCTCCGCCACGTGCACCGGGTTGAACAGCGGCAGCAGCAGGATGCCGCTGCCGATCCGCATCTCCCCGCTGCACTCGATCAGCCGGGCCATCATCGAGATGGGCTGCGGCGTGGCGAGGTTGGACAGGAAGTGGTTGATCGTCCAGACGGAGTGGTAGCCGAGGTTCGAGGCGTGCTCGACCAGGCCGGTCAGCTCCCTCAGCCGCTCGCCCAGATCTTCGTCGAACGGGTACTGGTGCGGGGCCATGATGCCGAACTTCACCGTGCCGCCACCTCCTCCGGGTCGTTCACCTGACGGCTGACCTTGCCCGTGGCGCTGCGCGGGATCTCCGCGACGAAGACCACCGACCGCGGCGCCTTGAAGTGCGCGAGCCGCTCCCTGGCCAGCGCGATGAGCTCGGCCGCCAGCCGATCATCGTCGACCGACGGGTCGGGCGCCCGCACGATCTCGGCCCGCGGGATCTCGCCGAGCCGCTCGTCCGGGACGCCGACGACCCGCAGGTCGTTCACCAGCCGGTGCGAGCGCAGCTCCTCCTCGATCTCCTCCGGCCACACCTGGAAGCCGCCACACTTGATCAGGTCGCGCTTGCGTCCGACGAGGAACAGCACGCCGTCCTCGTCGACGTACCCGATGTCGCCCGAGTAGACCCATCCGTCGCGGACCAAGGCCGACGTCGCCTCGGCGTCGTCGACGTACCCCTTGGCCATGCTGCTGCGCACCACGACCTCCCCGGGCTCGCCGGAAGGCAGCGGCCTGTCCTCCTCGTCGCGGATCTCCAGCTCGACGCCCTCGTAGACGCGTCCGGCGGATCCGGGTTTCCACAGCCCGGCCCGCATGTCGGAGGACGTCCAGCCCGCCACGTGGCCGGTCTCCGTCGAGCCGTAGTTCAGCACGATCGGCACCCCGTACCGCTCCTCGAACCGGCGGCGCAGGTGCGGGCCGAGCGCCTGGCCGGCGATCAGGACCGAGCGCACCGAGCCCAGGTCCAGCGCCTCCTCGGCGTGGACGAGGTCGTAGAGCATGGTCGGCAGGAGGAACAGGTTGTCGAACCGGTGCCTTGTCATCAGCTCGCGCAGCGTCTCCACCCGGAAGCGGTCCCACAGGACGACCGGGCGGCCGACGCGGAAGGCGAAGAGCAGGGAGTGCTGCCCGCCGCTGTGGAACAGCGGGAGGGCGATCAGGTTCGGCGACGCCGTCTCGGGCACCAGGGGGTAGGGCCCTGGCCGGCCCGTCGAGGCCTTGGCCAGGCGGGCCAGGGACTCCTGGACGCCGCCGTGGGTGACGCTGACCGCCTTGGGGCTCCCGGTCGTGCCGCCGGTGAAGAGGATGCACGCCTCATCCTCGGCGGCGACCTCCACCGCCTCCAGCGGCTCCCGGGCGCCCAGCTCCAAGGCGGGGTGTCCGGCCCCCGGCACCTCGTCGACCAGCCGGGTCTCGACGTCCGTCCCGGCGACGGCCGCGCCGAGCGCGGCCAGGTCGTGGTCGTCGGCCACCAGCAGCCGGGGCCTGGTCTTACCCAGCGACTCGGCGAGCTCGGAGCCGTTGTACAGCCCGCTGATCGTGACCGGCACGGCGCCGATCTTCCAGGCTCCGTACAGCAGCCGCACGATGTCGGGCCCGTTGCGGGTGTAGATCGCGACCCGGTCGCCCCGGCCTATCCCGAGCCCGGTCAGGGCCCGTGCCACGGCGCCGATCTCGCCTTCCAGTTCGGCGAACGTCCACGTCCGCCCGTCCTCGTGGGACAGGGCCGTGCGTCCACCGGCTTCCGCAGACCTGAGTTCCAGGTCGCGAGCGAGGTTCACTGCAGACTCCTTCATGTTCGTCGGGCGGTCCGGAGGTCAGTCCCGCACGTGCGGGAGGACTTCCTCGCCCAGCAGGCGGATCTGCTCCATGGCCTGTTCGTGCGGCATCCCCATGAACTGGAGCCGGAGCGACAGGTGGGTGACGCCGTGGACGCTCTCCAGCCGGCGGATCCTGTCGATGAGGTGCCCGGGGTCGCCCACCAGGCAGTCCTCGGCGATGTAACGGTCCACATCGATGCCCTGCGCGGTGTCCCAGGACTTGTAGCCCGCGTACTGCCGCTCCAGGTGGGGGCGGATCAGCGCGACGGCCTCGTCGCCGGTGGGCGCGACGCAGGCCTCGCGGCTCATCGGGTAGGCGCGGTCGAGCGAGTGGCCGTGCGCCTTCAGCTCGTCGCGGTAGAGCGCGAGCCGCCGGGCCACCTCCTCGTCGCCGCCTTCGGGACCCATGAGCCAGGGGGCGTCGAGCCGCGCGGCGCGCTTGATCGCGGGTTCGGCGAAGGCGCCGATCCAGATCGGCGGGCCGCCGGGCTGGACGCAGCGCAACGGAAGGCCGGCGTTCTCCACCTTCCCCCAGCTGCCCTCGGCGGTGACGCGTTCGCCGTTCCACAGCGCGCGCAGCAGGGGGACGTACTCGCGGAGCCTGCGGATGCGGTCGCCCCACTCGACGCCGAACGCCTCGCATTCGCGCTTGCGGTAGCCCGCGCCGAGCCCGACCGTGATCCGGCCGCCGCTCAGCACGTCGAGCGTCGCCAGTTCCTCGGCGAGGGCGACGGGGTTGTAGAGCGGCGCCAGCAGCACTCCGAAGCCGATGCGCACCCGCTCGGTGGCGTGGGCGAGGTAGCCGGCGAGCTGGAGCGGCTGCAGGAAGGCCGACTGCGCCAGGTAGTGGTGGCCCAGGAAGACCGCGTCGTAGCCGAGCCGGTCGGCCAGGACGGCCTGCTCGGTGATCGCCTCCAGCCCCTCGGACGCGGAGGCCCCGGGCTCGAACTGGGCGCTGAGGAACACTCCCAGCCTCATCGGCCGGCCGGTTCCACGACGGGGACGGCCGGAGCGGCGGAGGCGTCGCGGAACTGCGGGATCACTTCTTCGGCGAAGGTCCTCATCGAGCGCAGTGCCTCCTCACGCCGCAGCGACGGGATACGCATCCAAGATATGTAGTGGTTGATACCGAGCTGGTCGCGCAGCTCCCTGATGGTCTGGGCGACCCGTTCCGGCGTGCCGAAGTTCCCGCCGTGGGTGAGGGTCTGCTCCAGCGTCAGCAGCCGGATGTTCTCGGCGACCTTCTCGTAGTAGTCGCGCTCGGCCTCGAGCGCGTCCTCCGAGCCCGGGATGACCTTCCCGACCGACCGGTAGTACTCGAGCGCCGCGGCGGCGGCGTCCCGGAGCCCGTCCTCGCCGTGGCCCGCCCACGCCTGCTGCATGAACGGGAGGTCGTTGGCGGTGAGGTCGTGGCCGCCCGCCAGCATCCCGTCGCGGTAGAGGTCGAAGTTGCGCTTCATCAGCGTCAGCGGCGTGAAGTTCGGGGACGTGATGATCGCTTCGCCCGCCGCGCCGCGCTCCCGGAAGCTCTCCGGCGAGACGGTGCCCTGCAGGATCTTCGGGCCGCCGGGGGTGAACGGGCGCGGGTAGGTCGTGATGTTCTCGTACTGGAAGATCTCGCCTTGGTAGGAGAAGTCCTCCGTGCTGAGCGCCAGGCGCAGCACCTCGAGGGTCTCGACGTAGCGCCGGCGGGACTCGCTCAGGGGGATGCCGAACCCGGCGAACTCCTTGGGCTGGTAGCCGCGGCCGACGCCGATGACCACGCGCCCGCCGCTGACCACGTCGAGGGCGGCGATGTCCTCGGCCAGCCGCAGCGGGTCGTGGAACGGCAGGACCAGGACGGCGGTCCCGATGGTGATGTTCTCGGTGCGTTCGGCGATGGCCATGCCGAACTGCAGCGGGCTGCCCAGGATGCCGTACTTGGAGAAGTGGTGCTCGGCCAGCCACACCGAGTCGAAGCCGAGCTCGTCGGCGATCTGGATCTCCTCGAGAGTGTCGCGCAGCACCTGCTGGTCGGACGCTCCGTCGCTCACGGGGAACAAGTTCATGATCCCGAACTTCATGTCGTCTCCTTATTAATTCCGACCGGACGGTATGTTAATGGCACGCCGGTCCGGCCACAAGAGCCGGACAGGCAGCGGTTCTTTCGGCGGACCGGCGGCCCTCAGGCCGCCGCGCCCGCCAGCCTGATCAGGCCCAGCCTGCGGCGGTGCCAGGCCGACGCCCCGAACCAGGGCTCGGTGGCCAGGGCCCGGCGCAGGTAGAGCTGCGGGTCGGCCTCGGCGGTGATGCCCATGCCGCCGTGCACCTGGATGGTCCGCTCGGCGGCGAACACGGCGGCCTCGCCCGCCCTGGCCTTCGCCGCGTGGACGTGCGCGGCGGCGTCCGGCTCGCCCTCGTTCACCGCCCAGGCGGCGTACAGGGTCAGGTCCCAGGCCGCCTTGAGCCCGACGAACGCCTCGACGAGCTGGAACGCCACGCCCTGGAAGGCGCCGATCGGCTGCCCGAACTGCCGCCGTTCCCCGGCATAGGACGCGCCGAGCTCGATCGCCCCGCGGGCCACTCCGCACAGGTCGGCGGCGACGAGCACCGCGCCCCTCAGGAGGCCGTCCCCGGCGGGGCCCGCCGCGAGCGGTTCGGCGTCGAGCGACACCGAGCCGTAGGGCCTGCTCGGGTCGAGCGACCGCCGGTTCCCCACTCCCTCGGCCGAGACCAGGGCCGTGCTCCCGGCCAGGGACACCACCAGCGCGTCCGCGCCCTCGGGGAAGGCCACCAGGGTCTTCTCCCCCCGTACCCGGCCGCCGGACAGGGTGGTGGACGGGTCGTCGTACCCGTCCCGGTCGGGCTCGTCGACCGCGGGCGACCAGCGGACCCGCCCGGCCGCCGCATCCGCGACGTCCAGGCCCGCCGCCGCGGCGAGCTGCACCGCCGCCGCCTGTGCCACGTACCGGGTGGGGACCAGCCGTCGGCCGAGCGCCTCGACCGCCACCGCCAGGTCCACCAGGCCCGACCCCACGCCGCCGGCCGATTCGGGGACTCCGACGATTCCGTAGTCCTCCAGCAGCCGCTGCTCGAACGGCGGCGCCTGCCAGCCCTGCTCGTGACCGGCGCGGGCCAGGGCGGGGCCCCGCTCGCCGAGCGCGAGCAGGGTCTGCTCGATCTCGAGCTGCTCAGAGGTGAAGATCGCGGACATCCGGGCTCCTGACTGGTCTCAACGCGAACGGGGAAGGCCGAGCACGCGCTCGGCGAGGATGGACTTCTGCACCTCGTCGGTGCCGCCCTCGATGGTGTGCGCCCGGGCCCGCAGGTAGTGGTGGAGCCGGAACGCCGCGGCCGGGTCGTCCACGAGCACGCCCTCCGAGCCCTGCAGCCGCACCGCGAGCCGGTTCGTGGCCTGCACGACGCCCGCCCACAGCAGCTTCATCACCGAGGTCTCCGGACCCGGCGCCTTTCCGGCCTGCATCTCCGACATCATCCGCAGCGAGCCGATGCGCACCGCCTCGGCGTCGGCCTCCAGCGAGCCCACCGCCTCGGCGACCGCCGGGTCCTGCGACAGGCCGCGCGCCGCGGCCACGACGACCAGCCGGTCGACCGCCTGGCGCGCCCACACCCACAGGTTCAGCGCCATGCTCGCCCGCTCGTAGGCCAGGGTGGTCAGCGTGACCTTCCAGCCGCCGCCGACCGGGCCCAGGACGTCCTCGTCGGCGACGAACACGTCGTCCAGGAACATCTGGTTGAACTCGGTGTCGCCGTTCAGCATCACCAGCGGCTGCACCTTGACGTCGCGCATGTCGGCGAGGAAGTAGGTGATGCCCTCGTGCTTGGACGCGGGGTCCGTGCGGGCCAGCAGCATGCAGCGGGTGGCGTTGTGGGCGTTGGACGTCCACACCTTCTCGCCGCTGATCAGCCAGCCGCCGTCGACCTTGCGCGCCGCGGTCCGCAGGCTGGCCAGGTCCGAGCCCGAGCCGGGTTCGCTGAACCCCTGGCACCAGTAGTCGCGGCTCTCCAGGATCGCGGGCAGGAACCGGGCCTTCTGCTCGTCGGTGCCGTGCGCGAGGATCGTGGGGCCGGCCAGCATCGAGCCGACGCCGTTCAGCGCGTACGGCGCGCCCCGGCGCTCGGCCTCCTCGTTGAAGATCGCCTGGGAGAGGGGGTCCAGGCCCCTCCCGCCGAACTCCACCGGCCAGGACAGGCCGGTCCAGCCGCCGTCGGACAGCCGCTGCTGCCAGAGCCGGGACCAGTGCTCGCGCTCCTCCTGCGGCAGCCCGTCCTGCGACGGGACGTCGGCCAGGGCGCCGTCGAGCCAGGCCCCCACCTGCCCGCGGAACTCGGCGTTCTCGGGGCTGTCATGAAAATCCACTGTCTCACTCTCTTCGCTTCGCCGGATGCGGTGCGCCGTTCAGTCGGCCGAGACGGCCGACCGGACCCGCGCCTCCGACAGCCGGGCCTTGTAGAGCTTGCCGTTGGGGTCGCGCGGCAGCCCTTCCATGAGGTGCAGCCGCGCGGGGCGCTTGACCTTCGCCAGCCTCTCGGCGCAGTGCGCGGCGATGGATTCGCGCAGCTCAGCCCCCTCCAGGATGCCGGGACGCGTCTCGACGAAGGCCACCGGGACCTCGCCGAGGTCCTCGTCGGGGACGCCGACCACCCCGGCGTCGGCGACCTGCGGATGGCTGAACAGCGCCGCCTCGATCTCCGCCGGGTAGACGTTCACCCCCCCGACGATGATGAGGTCGCTCGACCGGCCCGTGAGGTAGAGGAAGCCGTCCTCGTCGACGTACCCGAGGTCGCCCACGGTCAGGAACCCGTCCCTGCTGGAGTTCTTCGTCTTCTCCGGGTCGTTGTGGTACTCCATGACGTCGCTGCCCTGCCGCATGTAGACGGTGCCCTCCGTCCCCGGCGGGACCTCCCGGCCCTCCGGGTCCAGGATCTTCAGGGCGGAGATGGAGGCGGGCCTCCCCACCGTCCCCGGGTGCGCCAGCCACTCGTGGGGGCGGGCGATCGTGGTGCCGACCTCGGTGGAGCCGTAGTACTCGTACAGGACCGGGCCCAGCCACTCGAACATCCGCTCCTTGACCTGCCGGGGGCAGGGCGCGGCGCCGTGGAGGACGTAGCGCAGGGTGCCGGTGGCGGCCGCCTTCCGCACCTCTTCGGGGAGCTGGAGCAGCCGGTGGAACTGGGTGGGGACCATGTGGGTGCCGGTCACGCCGTACCGCTCGACCGTCGCCAGGAACAGCTCGGGGGTCCAGCCCTCCATGATCACCAGCAGGCCGCCGAGGTGCAGCGTTCCCGCGGCCGGGGTGAGGTTGGCCGAGTGGTACAGGGGGGCGGACACCAGCCACGCCTTGCACGCCTCGTCCATGCCGTACTCGTCGAACAGCCACTTGTACGTGCGGGCGCCTGCGTCGGCGTCCGCCTCCGGAAGGGGGCGCTTGACGCCCTTGGGGCGGCCCGTGGTCCCGGAGGTGTAGAGCATGAGGGAGCCGGCCGGGCGTTCGGCGGGCAGTTCCGCGGAACGGCCTTCGGTCAGGTCCTCCCAGGGGCGGGCGGAGGGGTGCTCGCCGTCCACGAAGAGCGCGACGCGCCCGCCGACCGCGGCGGCGGCCTCGTCGGCGGCCCGCTGGGAGCACACGACCGCCGAGGCCCCGCAGTCGCCGACGATGTAGCCGATCTCCTCGGCCGTCAGGTGGTAGTTGACGTTGACGAGGTAGAGGCCGCTCTGCATCGCCGCGAGGTAGAGCGCCATCATCCGGGTGGAGTTGTTCATGACGCAGGCGACGGTGTCGCCCCGGCGCAGGCCCGCGACCTCCCGCAGGCCGTGGCTCAGGCGGTTCACCTCGGCGCCGAGTTCGCCGTAGGTCAGCGTGCGGCCCGAGCCGTCCACGATCGCCTGACGGTCCGGTTCGGCCTCGGCCCACCAGCGGAACCCGATGCGCTCCTCGCTCACCCGTCATCTCCTCCGTGCTGACTTAATGCCGACCGTTCGGTATCTTTTGGTCGACCCAGAATAAGTGAGGTCCCATGGACATGTCCATACCGCTCGTCGCCGAACAGCGCGCCGCCTTCCGGCGCGGCGCCGTCCCCGCTCCCCGCCAGGTCACCGACGGTGTGTGGAGCATCCCCGTCCCGCTGACCGGCAGTCCCCTGGTCTCCATGACGATGTACCTCGTCGAGACGGCCGAGGGCCTCGTCCTCATCGACGCCGGGTACGACGACGGTCCGGCCTGGCGGGCGCTCCTGGCGGGCCTGGAGGCCGCGGGGGCGGCGCCGTCGGAGGTGCGCACGGCCGTCCTGACCCACAACCACCCCGACCACATCGGCCTCGCGGACCGGCTGCGCCGGGAGGGCGGCACCGCGATCGCGGTCCACCCCCTGGACTGCTTCGCCGCCCAGCGGTCGGTCCGCGGCGGGTTCCTCGACCAGCTGGAGCGCTCCCTGCGCATCGCCGGAGTGCCCGAGGCCGAAACAGAGGCGATGATGCGCTCGGCCCGGCGGGTGGCCCGGCACGACGAGTCACTCGTCCCCGACCTGCTGGTGACCGAAGGCGAGCTGCCAGGAGGCGCCGGGCTGGAGGTGCTCCACACCCCGGGGCACACCTACGGCCACGTCTCCCTGCTCGACCGCGGACGCCGGCTGCTGTTCACCGGCGACCTGGTGATGCCTTCGGGAGATACCCAGCTCGCCCCGGTCTCCTTGGAGGAGGACGACCCCTTCCGTGACCTGTCCGCCTCCCTGCGCCGGATCGGGGACCTCGCCGTGGACCTGGTGCTTCCCGGCCACCAGTACCCGATCGAGGACCACGCGCGGCGCACCCGCGAGGCCGAGGCCGCCCGCGGCGAACGCCTGGCGGAGGTGGAACGGGCCGCCCGGAGCGCCGGCACGGCCTGGGAGGTCGCCGCGCTGCTGACCTGGCCCCGCCCCTGGGCGGACATGAGGACGACCGCGAAGCGCTTCGCGGTCGTCCAGACGCTGGGCCATCTGCGCGCCCTTCAGCGGGGAGGCTCGGTCCCCGGCTCCGCCCACGAGGCCTCCAGCTGAGGAAGGAGGTGCCGCAGCTCTCGCTTGAGGATCTTCCCCGACGGGTTGCTCGGCAGCTCCTCCACCAGGTACAGCGCCTTGGGCACCTTGAAGCGCCCCAGGCGGGAGCGGCAGAACTCCAGCAGGCCCTCGACGTCCAGGCCCGGCTCGGCCACCAGGACCGCGGCCGGGACCTCCACCCAGGTCGGGTGCGCGATGCCGACCACCGCCGCCGCGTGGACGCCGGGATGGTCGCAGAGCACCGCCTCGATCTCCGGGCCCGCGACGTTCTCACCGCCGCTGCGGATCATGTCCTTCAGGCGGTCCACCACGTAGAGGTAGCCGTCCTCGTCGAACCGGCCCACGTCGCCGGTGTGGAACCAGCCGTCGCGGAAGGCCCGCGCGTTCGCCTCGGGATCGTCGAGGTAGCCGTCGCACACCTTGGCGCCCCGGACGACGATCTCGCCGGTCGCGCCCGGCGGGACCTCCGCGCCGTCCTCGTCCACCACCCGCACGTCCACGCCGTGCACGGGGCGTCCGACCGAGCCCTGCTTGCTCAGCATGTGGGCCATGTCCAGGTACGTCACGCCGTTGCAGGTCTCGGTCATGCCATAGCCCTCGACCAGCGCGGCGTTCGGGAACGCGGCGAGGGTGTCGCGGAAGAGCGCGGGGGTGACCTGACTGAAGATCATCCAGCGGACCGAGCCGGTGTCCCGGACGGCCTCCGGGCCGAGCCTGCGGATCATCTGGAGCATGGTCGCCACCATCACCATGCCGGTGATCCGCTCCGCCTCGATCGTCCTCAGGATCGACGGCGCGTCGAAGCGTCGCATCAGCACCATCGTCGCGCCGACGTACCAGGTGGCGTAGCCGGGGATGTCCAGGCCGCCCACATGGTAGAGCGGCGCGAAGTTCAGGACCCTGTCCCGATGGGTGAGCGCCAGCTCCACGACCTGCGCGTTCATGTTGGCGTTCACGTTGCCGTGGGTCAGCCGCACGCCCTTGGGCCTGCTGGTCGTGCCCGAGGTGAACAGGATCCGCTGGAGGTCGTCGGGGCCGACGTCCGCGTCGGGCACCCGCTCACCCCGGTGCGCCTCGACCAGGTCCGCGACCGCCGTCCACCCCTCCCCCATCCGGTCCAGGCCCAGCAGGACCCGCAACGCGGGAAGCCGGCCGGCCAGCGAGCCGGCCGTCTCGGCGAACTCCGTCTCGCTCGCCAGCCCGACCGCGCCCGAACGGTCCAGGACGTCGTGCAGCTCCTCCTCGTGGAGACGGTGGTTCAGCGGCACCATGACCGCGCCGGTCTTGGCCAGGGCCAGGCCCAGGATCAGGTACTCGGGCAGGTTCATGGCCAGCACCGCCACCCGGTCGCCCCGGCCGACGCCGGCTGCGAGCAGGCCCGCCGCCAGCGCGTTCACGTCGCGGTCCAGCTCGGTGTAGGTCCAGCGGCGGTCCTCGAAGATCAGGGCGTCGCGGTCGGCGAACCGGTACCGCGCCCAGTCGAGGATCCGGCTCAGGTTGGCCGTCATCCCTCAGCCGCCTTTCCCGGCGCGGGCCCGTCCGAGGCGAGCAGGCGCTTGAGCACCTTGCCCGAGTCGTTTCGGGGCAGCTCGGCGACCAGCTCGAAGTACTTGGGGATCTTGAAGCGGGCGAGGTTGCGCTCGCAGTGCGCGCGCAACTCGCCCGCGTCCACCGACGCGCCCGCCCTCGGCAGCACGAACGCCTTGGGCACCTCGTCCCAGCGCGGGTCGGGGACGCCGATGACGGCCACCTCGGCGACGGCGGGGTGGGCGGCGAGCACCCGCTCGATCTCCGCGCTCGCCACGTTCTCCCCACCGGACCTGATCATGTTGCCGCGCCGGTCTACGAACCAGAGGAAGCCGTCCTCGTCCGTCGAGGCGAGGTCGCCGGTGTGGAACCAGCCGTCCCGCCAGGCCCCGGCGGTGGCCTCGGGGTCGCGCCAGTAGCCCGGGGAGACCTTGCGGCCGCGCACCAGGATCTCGCCGACCGTCCCCGGAGCCGCCGGGCTGCCGTCGGGGCCGGCGATGCGCAGTTCGACGTAAGGCAGCGGCGTGCCCTGCGAGCCGAGCTTCGTCCAGGTATGGGCGGCGTCCATGTAGCAGGCGCCGTTGCACAGCTCGGTCATGCCGAAGGTGTCGATCAGCCGGACGTGCGGGAGCGCCTCGTGCACCGCCCGGCGCACCCCCTCCGGCACTCCGGCGAAGACGATGAACCGCAGCGCGCTCAGATCGTGGGAGGCCAGGTCGGGCATCTTCAGGATGTCGTGGATGATCTGCGCGGCCAGCACCAGCCCGGTGACCCCCTCCTCGGCCGCCAGCCGGACGATGTCCGCGCCCCCGTAACCGGGGGTGATCACCATCGTGCCCCCGGCCCGGAGGGTGGCCAGGCCGGGGGCCTCCAGCCCGCTGACGTGGAACAGGGGCGCGGACACCATCGTCCGGTCCGCCGACGTCAGCTCCAGCTCCAGGATCTGCCCGACCTGGTTGGCGTCGACGTTGCCGTTCGTGTGCATGACGCCCTTCGGGCGGGACGTCGTGCCGGAGGTGTAGAGGATCCGCTGGAGGCCGTCGTCCGGGCACTCGGCGTCGGGCCGGGGTTCGGCCGTCTCGGCCTCGCGCAGCAGGTCGTCGAGGGCCCGCCAGCCTTCGGGGAGAGGGTCTTCGGACGGCTCGGCGGGGCCGTGGACGAGTCCGGGAAGGGTGCCGCACCCGTCCGCCTTCTCCCGGAACTCCCGGTCGGCCAGGACCAGGGACACCCCGGCGTGCTCGCACACGTACCGGATCTCCTCGGCGTGCAGCCGCCAGTTGAGGGGTAGGGAGACCGCCCCGACGCGGTTGACCGCGATCAGCTCGATCACGTACGCCGCGTGGTTCCTGGCCAGGATCGCGACGATGTCGCCTTCGGCGGTCCCGGCCAGCCGCAGCGCCGCCGCGTACCGGTCGACGGCCCGGTCGAGCTCGGCGTAGGTCCACCTCTCCCCGCCGTCGACGAGCGCGACGCTTCCGGCGCGGCGCACCGACTGACGGCGCAGGACACCGCTGATACCCGTCATCGGGCGTCCTCACCTCCCTTGGCCCGGAACTCCCTGATCTCCTCGGGAGTCGGCAGCGACACGAACTCCAGCAGGTTGCCGTCGGGGTCGTAGGCGGCGAAGGCCCGGATGTAGCCGTAGTTCTGCAAGAGCACCCGGTTAGGGCGCGAGATGCACTCGGCGCCCAGTTCCGCGAGCCTGTCGTGCAGTTCCTCCAGCTCGTCGGCCGGGACCTGGAAGCTCAGCAGGAACGTGCCCGCCCGCCGGTGGTCGACCGGCGGCTGCGGCAGGGTCTCGCCCTCCCATTCGATGAGTTCGAGCTGGCCGAGCTGCGAGGGGCCCTGGAGGTACTGGACCCTGCCGCGCGTGCCCTCGGGGAGCCGCAGCGACGCCGTCATCTCCGGCCCGCCGACCTCCGCGCGCAGCGTTCTGCGGTAGCCCAGTCCCTTCTCGTAGAAGGAGGCGGACCGCTCCAGGTCCGACACCGACACCGCCACGTGGTGGACTTCGCTCACCGGCATGGAATCACCCTTCGAAGATCGATGCTCATCGTCCGTTGACCTCGCCCAGCAGCGCCCGGCTGATCAGCTCCACCTCGCCGCGCCCGTCGTCGGGGACCACGTAGGAGTCCAGCGAGAGCACCTCGTCCAGCGCGGCCTCGACCGCCTCGGGCGTGGCGGGCTCCCGGCCGAGGTAGTGGCCGGGGGTCGTGCCGACGAAGATCCGCGCGACGCGTCCTCCCCCGGCCGACAGGATGTGGTGGGTCAGCGCGCACCGCTCGCTGACGAGGTAGGCGGCGACCGGGGCGATGTGCCGGGGGTCGAAGTGCTCGGCGAGCTCGCCGAGCAGGCCCTCGGTCATCTGCGTCCGGGCCGTCGGGGACAGGGCGTTGACCTGGATCCCGTGCCGGGCCCCCTCGGCCGCCAGGACGTTCATCAGGCCGATCAGGCCCGCCTTGGCCGCGGCGTAGTTGGCCTGCCCGAACGTGCCGAACAGCCCCGACGCCGAGGTGGTCAGCAGGACCCGGCCGTACTTCTGGGACTGCATGACCGGCCAGGCCGGGCGCAGCACGTTGAACGCCCCGGACAGGTGCACCGCCATGACGTCGTCCACGTCGGACTCCGTCATCTTGGCGAAGGACCGGTCGCGCAGGATGCCGGCGTTGTGCAGGACGATGTCCAGCCGTCCGTAGGCGCCCAGGGCCGCGTCCACGGCGGCCTTCCCGCCCTCGGCCGTGGCGATGCTCGCGGTCGACGGCACGGCCGAGCCGCCCGCGGCCTCGATCTCGGCGACGACGGCCTCGGCCGCGGGCGTGCCCTCGGGCGTCGTCCCGACATCGCAGACCACGACGCGGGCGCCGCGCTCGGCCAGCAGGAGCGCGTGGGCGCGGCCGATGCCGCCGCCCGCTCCGGTGACGAGGGCGACCCGTCCGGTGAAGTCGATCTCGCTCATGGGGCCTCGTTTCCGACGACGGCGGTGAAGGCGACGCAGGAGCCGGGCTGGCCGCCGAGATTCTGGGCGACGGCGAGCCGGGCGCCGGGTACCTGGCGTTCCCCCGCCTCGCCGCGCAACTGGAGGAAGCACTCGTAGAACATCCGCAGGCCGGTCGCACCGACCGGGTGCCCGAAGGACTTCAGCCCCCCGTCGGGGTTCACCGCGACGTCGCCGTCCCGGTCGAAGGAGCCCTTCAGGACGTCCGACCACCCCCGGCCGCGCTCGGAGAAGCCGAGGTCCTCCATCAGCACCAGCTCGGTGGGCGTGAAGCAGTCGTGCACCTCGGCGAGGTCGATCTGCTCCCTCGGGTTCGTCACGTCGGCCTGCGCGTACGCCTCCGCCGTCGCCTGGACGACCTCGGGGAAGGTCGTGAAGTCGTAACCGTCGGTGGAGAGTCCGTCCCCCGGACCCGCGACGAAGCCCATGCCCTTGAGGTACACCGGGCGGTCGGTGTAGAGGTGCGCGTCCTCGGCCCGGACGATGATCGCCGCGGCGGCCCCGTCGGCCACGCCCGAGCAGTCCATGACGCTCAGCATCCCGGCGATCCTCGGCGACTTCTCGATCGCCTCCTTCGACATGGCGCGGCGGAACTGGGCCTTGGGGTTCAGCGCCCCGTTCGCGTGGTTCTTGAAGGCGATGTGGGTGAGCGCGTCGCGCATCTCCCGGTCGGTGAGCCCGTAGCGCTCCCGGTAGGCCGGGGCCAGCAGGGAGAAGCCGCCGGGCGCCGTCCACTCCACGTCGGTCCCGTCGGACGGGGGCCAGGTCGCGGTGAGGCCGGAGAAGGAGGAGTCCTTCAGCTTCTCGACGCCGGTCGCCATCACCACGTCGTAGGCGCCGGACGCGACCGCGTAGGCGGCGTTGCGAAACGCCTCGGACCCGGTCGCGCAGTAGTTCTCGACCCGCGTGACGGGCTTGCCGCGCAGGCCGAGCGGCTTGGAGAGGGTCTGCCCGCTCATCCCCGAGCCCTGGGTGCCGACCCAGAACGCCTCGACGTCGTCGAGGGCCAGCTTCGGCGCCCCCGCCACGCACTCGGTCACCGCGTCCACCAGCAGGTCGTCCGCCGACTTGTCCCAGTGCTCGCGGAAGGGCGTGCAGCCCATCGCGATGATGGCCACCCGGTTGCTCAGGCCCTTACCCATGCCGCACCGTCCCCATCGGCCGTGCCTTCCAGAAGTAGTTGTGGATGCCCTGCGTGGAGGAGATCCTGCGGAGCACCGGCCACAGCTCGTCGCCGGCCTTCACTCCGCCCGCGGGCGGGTCCGCGACGTGGACGCTCCGGCGCCCGCCGCCCTCGACGTCCACGACGGCCTGGACCGCCGGTCCGTCGGGGCCGGGCGCGAGGAGGTCCTCGGTCACGCTGACGACGGTGCAGGCCCGGTCGCGCAGTGATTCGGGCCGCTGGGTGTCCAGCCGCCCGCAACCCGCGCAGGCCCGTGCCGGAGGCGCCGTCACCGCGTCGCACTCGGCGCAGCGGGCGGCCACGAGGGCCATCTTCCACTCGCGGCGGCGGGCCATCGGCGGCGCGGCGGGCGGTGCAGGGTCGGGCCGGTTCGGCCCCTGCACGACGAACAGGCCGCGCATCCTCAGGTATCTGTCGTAGGGGAGGTACGTCCGCCCGCCCAGCTGCTCGCGGACCTTCGGCCCCCGGTTCGCCGTCTCGACGCCCTCGCCGGTCTCGAACACGAAGGCGTCCGCGCCGTCGGCCGCGCAGACCGCCAGCACCGTCTCGCCCGGACGGGACCGGTCGAACGCGTCGGCCAGCAGCACGCCGAGGTGGGCGGCGCCGGTGTGGCCGATCGCGGCCTCCAGTTCGGCGTCGGCGCGGTCGGAGCCGAGCGCGGCCCGGATCGCCGCGGCGGCACGCGGATTGGCGCACGCGACGACCACCCTGTCGGCCCGTTCCAGCCCCGCCTCGCCGAGCGCGCGGGACGCCGCCGAGAGCGCGCTCTCGGCGAGGATGTTCGCGGTGAACCGTTCGTCCCACACCGTGGGGTGCGGCGCGCCGGGCGCACGCCACCGGTCGAGCAGCTCCACCGTGCTCGACGCCGTGGCGCGCAGCCTGACGGGAGCCGACGAATCGCCCGACATGGCGAACGCGGCGGCGGCGTCGCCCTGGGACAGCTCGCCCGCCGCCCCGGGTGGTGCGGTGCGCTGGTCCGCGAGGACCGCGAGGCCGCCCATTCCGAACGCCGTCCGCAGAGCGCCCGCCCCGGCACGCAGACCGTGCAGGTCCACGGCCGTGGCGTTCTCCGGGAGCCCCAGCGCCGCGTGCACCGTCGTCGCGGACGACTTGTCCAGGTACGGGGGCTCGCTGGTCGCCAGCAGCAGCGCCGGCACGTCTTGGAGCGCTCCATCCAGGCGCCGGCCCGCTTCGACGCCGAGCGTCACGGCGTCCTCGTCGTGGGACGCGACCGAACGCGCGCGTGCGGAACCGTCCCGAACGTCGGCGCCGAAGTCGTTCACGGCCAGCGCGAAGGCCGGCAGGTACACGGCGTACGCGGTGATCGTCTTTGTGGTCGCCACTGTCATCGCCTCTCTTCCTCGGCCATCAGCTCTTCTTTCCCCGCCGCCGGAACGGACCCGGCGGCGTCATGGGCACGGTCGGCCGTGCCGTCCAGCGGGTGGACGCAGCGGACTCCGTCCTCCCGTCCGCCGGTCCACCCCACGTCGTCCCGGCACCGGTCGGAGACCCGGGCGCACCGATCGGCGAACCGGCAGCCCCGGAACTCCGTCGTGACCCTCGGGGCCGAGCCCGGGATACCGACCAGCGGCCCTTCGGCGCTCCAGCTCGGCACCGACGCGAGCAGGCCCGCGGTGAAGGGGTGGCGGGGGTTCTCCAGCACCTCCGCGGTGGGGCCGGTCTCGACCACCTGGCCGCCGTACATGACGGCGATCCGGTCACACAGGTCCGACGCCAGCAGCAGGTCGTGCGTGATGAACACCAGCCCGACGCCGGTGTCACGCACCAGGTCGCGGAAGAGGGACACCACCTCCGCCTGGGTCGTGACGTCCAGGGCGGTGGTGCACTCGTCGGCCAGGACCAGCGCCGGGTCGGTGATCACCGCGATCGCGATGGCCACCCGCTGCCGGAGGCCGCCCGACAGCTGGTGGGGGTGGCTGTCCAGGACCCGGTCGACCTCGTCGATGCCCATCCGCCGCAGCACCGCGGCCATCCGGTCGGCGGCCTGCTCGGCGGTCAGGTCCGGCAGGTGGCGGGCGAGCACCTCGCGCAGCTGGAACCGGATCTTGAAGAGCGGGTCGAGGGAGCGCGCGGCGTCCTGGAAGACGGTGCCGACCTTGGAGCCGCGGATGCGCGCGGTGGTGTCCCTGCCGGGCGCGAGCACGGTGTCGCCGAGCAGGGAGACCTCCCCGGCGGTCACCTCCACGTTGCTCTCGAGCATGCCGATGAGGGTGCGCACGAGCGTCGACTTGCCGCAGCCCGACTCGCCGACGACGCCGACGATCTCGCCGCGCGCCACGCGCAGGTCCGCGCCGTCGACGAGCAGCAGGTCGGCGCTCTGGGTGGCCGCCTCGACCCGCAGGTCCCTGACCTCCAGCACATGGGTCATCGGTGCGCCCCCTTCCTGGGGTCGTAGTGGCTCAGCAGGGCGTCTCCCAGCAGGTTCACCAGCAGGACCACGACCGTGATGGCCACCCCGGGCAGGGTCGCCACCCACCACGCCTGGCTCAGCAGCGACTGCCCGGACGCCAGGATCGCGCCCCAGCTGATGCTCGGAGCCACCACGCCCAGGCCGAGGAAGCTGAGCGCGCTCTCGACCAGGATCGCCGTGCCGACCTGCAGGGTGGCCAATGCCACCACCGTCCCGGCCAGGTTGGGCAGCAGGTGCCGGAGAACGATCCGCGACTCCGACGCCCCTGCGGCTCGCAGCCCCATCACGAACTGGCGTTCGCGCAGCGCCATGGCGGAGGAGCGGACGACCCGCGCGCACGGCGCCCAGCCGGTCAGGGCGAGCACCATGAGCAGCACGCCCAGCGAGCTGCCCCGGCTGGAGATCACCGAGAGCGCGATGAGGATGAACGGCAGCGCCAGCTGCGCGTCGATGAGCCGGGACAGCACGGTGTCGGTCAGGCCGCGCCGGTACCCGGCCAGCAGGCCGATCATCGTGCCGGGGACGATCGCGACGATCGCCCCCAGCAGCCCGATCAGCAGGGTGAGCCGGCCGCCGTGCACCAGGCGGGAGAGCAGGTCGTGGCCGAGCTTGTCGGTGCCCAGCGGGTGGTCCCAGGTTCCGCCCGCGAACACGGGGGGCTGGAGCGCGGCGGCGAGGTCCTGCTTGTTGGGGTCGGGCAGGAGGCCGGTGACCGGCAGCAGCAGGACCGCCAGGACGATCAGGAGCAGCGGAGCCGCGACCATCAGGACGCCGCGCCTGCCGCGTACGGCCGCGCGCCGCCGCCTGGGAGGCGACTTGCTGACGGGGATCTCGGTCGGGGTGGTGAGTGTCATTGTTCGCTACCTCAGTCGTGGGTCCACGACGGCGTAGAGCAGGTCGGCGATCAGGTTGATCAGCACGAAGCTGATCGCCCCGACCACGACGATCGCCTGGACGAGCGGGAAGTCGCGGAACTGGATCGCCTGCAGCGCCAGGGAGCCCAGGCCGGGCCAGGAGTACACGTACTCCACGGCCACCGCCCCGGACAGCAGCATGCCGGTCTGCAGCGCGGCGACCGTGAGGACGGGAGGCGAGGCGTTCCGCAGCGCGTGCACGAAGATCACCCGCCATCCGGCCAGGCCGCGGGCGCGCACCGAGGCGATGTAGGGCTCGCGGAGCACCTCGGCCATGGTCGAGCGGGTGAGCCTGGCGATGTGCGCCATCGGGTACATCGCCATGGTCACCGCGGGCAGGACGAGGTTGCTCAGCCCTCCCGCCTGCCCGGCCGGCAGGAGGCCCAGCTGGACGGCGAAGACCGCGACCAGCATCATGCCCAGCCAGAACACCGGCACCGACTGGCCGAGGACCGCCAGCGCGGAGGCCGCCCGGTCCCACAGGCCGCCCTCCCGGGTCGCCGCCAGGATGCCCAGCGGCACCCCGAGCAGGACGGCCAGCAGCATGCCGGCGCCCAGGAGCTGCAGCGTGTACGGCATCCGGTCGAGGATCATGCCGAGGTTCGACTGGTAGAACTGCAGCGACTCGCCCAGGTCGCCGACGAGGGTGCTGCCCAGGTAGTCGGCGTACTGCGCCGCCAGCGGCCGGTCGAGCCCGAGCGTCGCGCGCAGCGCGTCCACCTGGTCGGGGGTGGCGAACGGGCCGAGGATGTTGGCGACCGGGTCCCCCGAGAGGCGGCCGAGCAGGAACGCCCCGCTCAGCGCCAGGAAGAGGGTGACCAGCACCGCGCCGAGCTTGCCGGCGATGAACCTGATCATGTGAGGCTCCCGTGCCCCGTGGGGGCTTTCTCGTGTGCCGCCGCGCCCCGCAGCCTCCGCCCGGGTACGGCGGAGACGAGCTTGCGCGTGTACTCGTGTTCCGGCGCCTCCAGCACCCGCCCGGCCGGGCCCTCCTCGACCACCCGGCCGCGCAGCATGACGTGGACGCGGTCGCAGATGCGGCGGACGACGGACAGGTCGTGGCTGACGAACAGCACCGCCACGCCCGTCGTCTCCCGCAGCCGCAGCAGCAGGCCGAGGACCTCGGCCTGCACCGACACGTCGAGCCCGGAGGTCGGCTCGTCGGCCACCAGCAGGCGGGGGCGCATGAGCAGCGCGCGGGCGATGCACACGCGCTGCGCCTGGCCGCCGCTGAGCTGGTGGGGGAGCCTGCCGAGCAGGTCCGGCGACAGCCGCACCTGCCTCAGCAGCTCCTCGTCGTCGATCCAGCCGGTGCGTTCGGGCTGGAGGCCGCGCAGTTCGCGCAGCCCCGAGCGCACCGACTGGCGGGGGTCGAGCGAGCCGTGCGGGTCCTGGAAGATCACCTGCACCTCCGGGCGCAGGCGCCGCAGGTCCGCGGCCCCCAGGGTCCGCAGGTCGCGGCCGAGCAGCCGGATCTCCCCCGACGTGCGCGGCCCCAGACCGGCGACGGCCATCCCCAGCGTGGTCTTGCCCGAGCCCGACTCCCCCACGACTCCGACGATCTCGCCGCCGTCGACGTGCAGGGACACCCGGTCCACCGCGGTGTGGTGACCGCGGCGGCCTCCGGTGCGGTACTCCACCGTCAGCTCGTCGACCTCGACGATCCGTTCTGATGCCCGTTCCCCGGCCGTCGCGGGCGAGGCCGCGGCGGGGATGCCGTCGCCCTTCATCACTTCTTGAACTCCGCCTTGTCGAACAGGACGTTGTTGAGCGGGCTGTACCGGATCCCGCTGACGCCGTCGGTGGCGTAGCTGAACGTCTGCTTGTACAGCGGCAGGTAGCAGTGCTTGTCGACGACCGTGGTCTTGTTCAGCTCGTCATAGAGCGGCTGGGCGGAGGCCAGGTCGGCCTTCTCCAGAGCGTCTTCGGCGAGCTTGTCCAGGGCCGGGTCCGCGCAGTTCGCGGTGATCGAGTTCGACGTGATGAAGCCGTGCGCGAAGTAGTCGGGCACCGCGACGTTCGGCACGCCCGCGAAGAGGTACAGGCCGGAGATCTTGCGGCTCACGACCTCGCTGACCAACGTCCCGTAGTCGACCGGGTTGTACTCGACGGTGAACCCGGCCGCCTCGAGCTGGCCGCCGACCGCCTGCGCGACCTCGTCGATGTAGGTGTACTTCTTGGCCGGGTAGGTCAGCGGGACGGTGACCTTCTTGGTGACCAGGCTCTTGGCCTTGGCCGGGTCGGCGGTCACCTGCGCGCTCGGCTCGGTGCCCGGCTTGACGTTCAGCAGGCCGGCGTCGGGGGCGGCCTCACCGCCGAAGATGCTCTTGACGATCGCGTCGCGATCGACGGCCAGCGCCGCGGCCTCGCGCAGCTGCGGGTCGTCGAAGGGCGCCTTGTCCGACTGCAGGAACCCGACGATCTTCATGGCGCTCTGGACGGTCTGGACGTCGAGGCCGGCGTCGCGCGCCTCCTTCGCCTGCGAGGGCGGCAGGTCGAACACCGCGTCGGCCGCTTTGCTGCGCAGCAGGGCCAGGCGCTGGGCGGCGTCCGCGGACCAGGTGAAGGTCAGTCCCTTCAGGCTCGTCTTCTGGCCCCAGTACCCGTCATTGGGGGTGACGGAGATGCTGCGGCCCGGCTGCTGCTCCTTCCAGACGAAGGCGCCGGTCCCGATCGGGTGCGCGGTGAAGCCCTCGGTGCCCTTCTCCTCGTAGTACTTCGGAGGCATCAGGAAGATGTTGGTCAGCAGGTTGGGGATGTTGTACTGCGGCTTGGCCGTGCGGACCTCGACGGTGTCCTCGTCGACGGCCTTCACCGACTTCACGTTGGTCAGGTAGGACTTGAGGATCGCCTTCTCGCCGTCCCGGTTCAGGAGGATCGAGTTCGCCACCGCGGCGGCGTCGGCCTTCTCCCCGTTGCTGAACTCCACGCCGGGGCGGACCTCGAAGTTCCAGGTGGTGTCCCCGTCCCTGGACCAGTCGGTGATGATCCCCTCCTTGCCGGGCTCCAGGTCCTCGCCGGTGCTGATCAGCGGCTCGACGACCGTCCCCCAGACGTACTGATCCGAGCGCGCCCCCACCACGGGGTCGAGCGTGGCGGGCTGGGAGTTCAGCACGACCCGCAGCGTCCCGTTCGAGGCGCCGTCTCCCTTGTCGCCGTCCTGGCCGGAGCACGCGGTGACGCCCAGCACCAGGATCACTCCGATGGCGGACGCACGGAGCGAACCGTGGCGGCGGAAGCTGCTTTGACTCATCTGGGTCTTCCTCTCCTCTGGCCCGTGTGGCGTCCGTCACTACGCCACCGGGCAACGAAAAGATACCGACCGGACGGAATTATGGTCAAGGGTCGTTTTCCGGATTACAGGAACGATTCATGCGTGTAACGTCGCAGGTCACGAAGATTGCGTCAGCGGGAAAAAAATTCCAGGCGAAGGCACAGCCGCGCCCGTCCGCCGCGGATCGC
>NZ_BAAATZ010000025.1:158716-236265 GCF_039533685.1 Actinocorallia aurantiaca
TGCGGTCTCGATCACCGGGGCGCGGGAAAGGCCGCCGGTTCCCTCCCGGCGGTGACACGGCACGCGAGGCCGTCGGAAACGAGCCGTGCCACGGCACGGCGGAGGACGCCCCGGCGGGGCGTCCTCACAGGGTCAGTCGGCGTCCGCCCCGGGGATCAGGACGCCGTCGAGCACCATCGTGCTGAACTGGCGGGCGATCTCCTCCGGGCCGAACGCGCCGGCGGGGCTGAACCACTGGTAGGTCCACGCGCACATGCCCACCAGCCCGAAGGTCGCGATCTTCGGGTCGAGGTCGCGACGGAAGAAGCCCTTCTCCACGCCGTCGCGGATCACCCCGGCGAACGCCCGCTCCACCTCGTCGCGCTTGCCGGCCACCTCGACGAACCGCGGCCCGTTCAGGTGCCGGCGCTCCTGGTAGAAGATCGTCACGTGGGCGTGGTACTGCGTGATGCTGGTCAGGCTGACCCGCACCAGCTCCCTGAGCCGGACCCGGGGGTCGTCCGTGGCCTCCATGATCTCGCCGATCGCGGAGAGCTGCGCCTCGATGTAGACGTTCTGGATCTCCCAGAGCAGCTCTTCCTTGGTCGAGAAGTGGTGGTAGAACGCACCTTTGGTGAGGTTCGCCCGGTCCACGATCTCCCGGATGGACGTCCCGTCGAACCCCTGGGCCTGGAAGAGGCTCAGCGCGCTGTCCATCAGCGAGGTACGCGTGGCCTCGGGGTCGTAGCCGTCCGGCCAGCGGCGTCGACGTGCGGGCGTGGTCTCCGCCATGCTCTTCCTCCCGGTCGCCGTGGATCGGCTTTTCGGAGGCACAGCATACCGACCGAACGGTAGGAACATGCGGATCTTCGTGGGACACGTGTCCCGCCGTCACTCCAGATAACGGAAGACGATCTCCGCGACGCACACCGGCCTCGGCGTGCCGTCGGCCGACACGGTCACCGCCGCCACCGCCTGGACTCCGCCCTCGACGGGCTCCGCCCCGGCCAGGGACGCCGTCGCCCGGACCCGCGAGCCCGCCCGCAGCGGAGCAGGGAACCGGACCCGGTTCATCCCGTAGTTGATGCCCAGCCGGGCCCCCTCCACCACGAGGATCTCCGACAGCAGTACCGGGATCAGCGAGAGCGTCAGATGCCCGTGGGCGATCGTCCCGCCGAACGGCCCCGACGCGGCGCGCTCCGGATCGACGTGGATCCACTGGTGGTCGCCCGTGACCCGGGCGAACAGGTCGACGTCGTCCTGGGTCACCACCCGCCAGGCGGACCTGCCCAGCTCCGCGCCCCGCAGCCCGAGGATGTCCCGGACCGCGACCGTGGTGGTGGCGGGCCCGTCGTCCGCGGCCGGCTCCTCTGTGGTCCGGTTCATCGTCCTTCTCCCTTCGCACGGTCCTGGGCCGGGATCACCGAGAACGATCCCCGGTGGTACGTCAGCGCGCCGGAGCCGGCGTCTCCGTTCTCCACGTGATCGACCTCGACGATGAAGATGAGATGGTCGCCGCTGGGCACTCGCTGCGTGATGGGCCCGGCGAAGCACGCGGCGGCCCCCGGCAGCAGCGGCTCACCGCCCTCCCCCGCCACCCACGGGACGCCCGCGAGCCGTTCCTCCCCGGAGAGCCCGGAAGTGGCCAGCCGCCGGGCCAGCTCCCCCTGTTCGGCCGCCAGCACGTGCACCGCGAGCCGCTCCGCCCTCGACAGGACGGGGTAGCTGGAGGTTCCGACGCCGATGCAGACGAGCACCTGCGCCGGGTCGAGGGACACGGAGGTGAACGAGTTCACCGCCAGCGCGGCCACCGCCCCCGAGGCGTCCACCGCCGTCACGGCGGTCACCCCCGTGGCGAACTGCGAGCACGCCTGCCGGAACTCGGCGGCGCCGACACGGTTCGTCGTCTTCATTTGGTGTTCCCTTCCGGCCGCCGCGCGGCCATCGCCTGCTTCACGCTGAACGCGGCGGACGCCGCGGCCGCCTCCAGAGCGCCGCCCGACGGCGCCGCGGTGATCCGGCGGTAACTCTCCAGAGCGCGCGTCACCCCCGAGACCGGATGCCCTGCGATCACTCCGGCGAGACGTTCCACCTCGGCCCCGAGCGCGTCCGGCCCGACGACCCTGGAGACCAGGCCCAGCTCACGGGCGCGTTCCGCCGTCACGGGCTCCCCCGTGAGCGTCAGATCGAGCACCGCCTTGGCCGGGAGCGCACGCGCCAGGTCCACGAGCACGCCCGCGGGCGCGATGCCGTGCCTCACCTCCGGCAGCGCGAACCGCGCGTCGGCCGCCGCGACCGCCACATGGACATGGGCGAGCAGTCCGAGCCCGAATCCGGCGGCCATGCCCTGCACGCCCGCCACCGTGACCGCCGGAACCGCCCACAGCTCCTCGAGGAGCCGGTGGACGTCGCACAGCTCCGCCGCCAACTCCTCGGCGGACCGCCGCCCGAGTTCGGCGAACCCGGCCGTGTCCCAGCCGGAGCAGAAGTGGTCGCCGGCCGAGCGGATCACCACCACGGCGCACTCCGGGTCGTTCGCGACGTCCTTCACCGACGTGACCAGCAGCTGAAGCATCTCGGTGTCGACGGCGTTCCCGCGAGACGGCCGGTTGAGGGTGACCTCGGCCACCGCACCGCCTCGCCTGACAAGCACCTTCTGGGAGACCATGTCCGATATAATACCAACCGGCCGGTATTAAAAAAAGATCCCCCTTCAAGGCGGCCGGTCCTCGCCCCCTTCGTCAGCGGGTGCGGGCCACTTCCGCGGCCACGGCGCGCAGAGCGGGCATCGTCTCGCTGGAGTCGAGCTGGAGGAAGGTGTTCCGGACGATGACCACGTTGTGCCTGGTGGACACATAGATCTTCTGGTCGCCGAAGCCCGTGGCCTGGAAGCCCTCACCCGGGTCGATCCACCAGTGCAGCCCGTACCGGGAGTTCACGCCCGACGGCGCGGTGGCCTGGGAGACCCAGGATGCGGGCACGACCCGACGTCCCTTCACGACGCCTCCGTCGAGCATCATCTTCCCGTAGCGGGCGAAGTCGCGGGCGGTGGCGTAGATGCAGCAGTAGCCCAGCCCGTTGCCGTGCGAGTCGTTCCCGACGTAGGCGGTCGAGGCCATGCCGGACGGACCCCAGACCTTCTCCTGCATGTACCGGTAGAACGGCATCCCGGTGGCCTTCTGGACGACGAGCGCCAGGACGGCCGAGTTCATGCTGCTGTAGTTGAACGTGCTCCCCTGCTCGCCGGCCTTCTTGCGGGTCGCCGCGAACTGCAGGGTCGACTGCCAGCCCATGCTGACGGACACGTGCAGGGGAACGTCGTCGGGCGTCTCCTCCCACTGGACGCCCGACGCCATCCGCAGGAGGTTCCGCAACGTCACCGCCCCGTAGGCGCTCCCGGCCAGCTCCGGCACGTAGTCGCCGACGGTGTCGTCCAGAGACCTGATCTTCCCTTCGTCCAGCGCGACGCCCACCGCGCTTGAGGTGAACGACTTCCCGACGGACCAGGACTGGAACAGCGACTTCTCGGTGAAGCCCGACGCGTACCACTCCTTCACGATCTTCTCGCCGTCCAGCACCACGAACCCCTGCGCGGTCCGCCGCAGGTAGTCCTGCAGGGTGCGGGTCTCGCCTTCGAAGGCGTAGGTGACGTCGAGTTCGCGCGGCGCGCTCGCCAACGCGACCGGATCGCCCGACGCCTGAAGCGGATCGAATCCAGGCAGTACCGAATAGGGCCAGACACCGGAATCCGCCGGTGTCGACGCGGCGGCCGGAGCCGGAGCGGGCGCGGAGGTGACGAGACCGACCATCAGGGCGGCCGTGACGGTCAGGGACAGGGATCTGCGACGCATGAGGGCTCCCGGAGCATGGGGGGTGGGCGCCGAATGTCCTAACCGGACGTTAAATCAGAGTGACGCACGCCACAATGCCCAATTTTCACAACTTCCCCGGGGAAGACTCGACCAGATGGAGCCCCTCACCCACCCCCCGCGCCTGATCCGCCCGACGTCCGCGTTCCGAGACTCCTACCTGACCGGCGAACGAGCGGACCCCATCCTCGTGCCCGGCAGCTCCGCAGACTGGCTGGACAAGGCCGCCGAAGACTTCGACGCCTTCGTCGCCGAACGCGCCACCACCCACACCCGCTGGGACGTCCCGTCCGACTTCTACTGGTACGTCTCAGGCGAGCACTATCTGGGCACCCTCGTCATCCGCCACCGCCTCACTCCGGAGTTGGCCATATCCGGCGGCCACGTCGGCTACCACGTGGTCGCCCCCTGGCGCCGCCAGGGCCACGCCACCCGCATGCTCGCCGCCGGCCTGACCGAATGCCGCCGCCTGGGCCTCGACCGGGTCCTCCTCACCTGCGACGAGGACAACGCCCCTTCCCGCCGCGTCATCCTCACCAACGGCGGCGTCTTCGACGGGCGGGCTCAGGGCGAGGACCGCTACTGGATCGACCTCACACCCGCTTCCTGAGCACCCCGCCTCCCGCGAGCCACCCGCACATGAGCACTCGCCTCGGCAGCCGGTCCGCGCGACGGATTTCGGCAGGTCTCCTGCGACGACCACCGGACCCTGACCGAGCCGAGCCAGCGGTTCAACTTCTGAGCCTCGCCCAGACGACCTTGCCGCCCGAGTCCAACGGCGTGACGCCGCAATCGGCGGAGAGCGCCGCGACGAGCGTCAGCCCCCACCCGCCGTTGTCGTCGAAGCTCTCCTCGCTCAGGTCCAGATCCTCGAGTTCCAGTTCGACGACCGGCGGCGGATCCCGCGGAAGCCCGGGACAGGAATCCGCTATCCCGAGAACCACGCCGTCCGCGTCCCGGCGGCAGTGCAGGGTGATGCTCCCTCCGACGGGCGTGACCGCGACGGCGTTGGCCACGAGTTCGGCCAGGATCAGATGCGCGTCGTACCTCGCGTCTTCCCCCAACCCCCACGACAGCAGCCGCTGCCCGACCAGCGTCCACGCCAGCCCGGCACTCGCAGGCGACGCCGCCATCCCCATCCGCAGCTCCCCCGAGGCCTTGAGGCCGGAAGTCATGAGACCACCGTCCTCACGACGGACGATGCGGAAGCCGCCCCCCGCGTCCCTCCGATTGCTCGAACATCCATGTCGGCCCCCTCGTGACTCATCGACGATTTCAGTGACCACGATCACACTGACGGTCACTCTGTGCTACAAACCCTCGAAGACCCCTCGCCACACCCCTGACCGGCCCCGTCAAACCCTTCCCGGTTTCGTCCTTGGAGCGTCCCCATGCCCGCACGAAGCGATCCGCACGCCTCCCCGGCGATCCGGGCTTTCGCCAACGAACTCACGGCACGACGAGAGATGGCCGGACACAACAAGGCCGACCTGGCCGCCCTCCTCGGCTACACCGCCCAGTTCATCGGCCAGCTCGAAGCCTGCAAGAACGTGCCGTCCCGCAAGGTCGCCGAGGACCTGGAGACCTTCTTCAAGACCGACGGCGTGTTCCCCCGCCTGTGGGAGAACATCAACGACACCAGGAACGTCGCGGCCCTTCCCCCGGGCTTCGCCGACTACCTCACCCGCGAATCGCAAGCCGCCGAACTGCGGATCTACTCCGCGCTTCTCGTGGAGGGCCTCTTCCAGGCCGAGGGATACGCACGGACCATCATGGGAGTCCTTGGCACGAGCAACACCGAAGATCTGATTTCGAAGCGACTGGACCGAAAGCTGATCTTCGAGCGCGAATACCCTCCTCACGTCTGGTTCATCATGGACGAAGGAGTCATCCGACGCGTTATCGGCAGTCCGAGAGTGATGTTCGAACAACTCCGCTATCTCTATGAACTCTCTCAGCAACCGAGATTCATGCTGCAGATCGTCCCGTATGCCGTGGGCTACCACGAAGGCCTCGGAGGAAGCCTGACCCTCTTGGGGTTCGAGGACGGCCCGAGCATCGGCTACACGGAGTCCGCAGGCGTGGGAGTCCTGGTCGAGCAGCCATCCGGCGTCTCCGATCTGGGGGTACGGTATGACTTGCTCCGGGGTTACGCGCTCCCGGTGCACGAGTCCCGGACAATGCTCAAAGAAGCAATGGAGAGCTATGAACGGCTTGGAACCGACTCGGTGGCGCAAGAGCAGCCATAGCGATCATCAAGGCGGCAGCTGTGTCGAAGTCGCAGACCTTCCCACGGCAATCGCCATACGCGACTCCAAGAACCCGAACGGACCCAGGCTCACATTCAGCCATTCGGTGTTCCTCTCGTTCACCCAGCAGATCCGTTCCAGGCCGTACGACCTGAGCTAGCCGCACACGCTGAGCGATATGGGCCTGGAAGGAACTGAGCACGGCGTTCACGATCCTGCCGGACAGGCCGCTCTCGGACTACGACGCGGGCGCAACATATGCCGCCCGCTACGTCGGAGTTCTCATCCTTCCGGGACATCGCCCTGCTCGAGCTCTTCGACGTGCAGCTCGGAGAACACCAGTGCCAGGTCATGGGCGTTCGTCTGGATGCGGACTTCGTGGAAGTCGATGCCGAGAGCGGTGGCCCATCGCCGGGCCACGGGTGATTCGACGACGATCGTCGCTCCGGGGTAGAGGGCGTGCCACTTGACTCCCCAGACGTATCCGTCCAGGTCGACGCCGGTCGCGTAGTCGGTGAGCCGGTCGTCCAGAGAACCGGACCAGATACCGGGTGGCACGGTCGTCTCGCATCGCGCGTGGACGCAGTACCGGAACAGGTAGCGCAGGTCCGCGGGAGGGATGCCGGTCGACGGGTCGGCCGTGACATGCACGATCATCTCGTAGTCGCGCATGTAGTCCACGAAGCCGTGACGGGTGACGGCGCCGTCGAAGATCTCGTCCAGAGCCCGCTGGAGTTCGGAGACGTCCACAGCTCAGTCTTACCGCTATGACCGTGCTTCCGGCCTTGGTGCCCTTCGAGGCACTGCTCCCCGCATGATCCTCCGAGCCATACGTGAGCGGAGGTCCGCGCGTCGTCTCACATCGGGTCGAACCGGCCTGCGCAGAGCGAGCAGGCCGGAGGCCTGACGAGGAGGGCTTGAGAGAACCGTCCGGGCCTGGCGTCACCTCGCCCGGCGAGGACGGAGCTCCCAGGTCAGGGGTGCGGTGCGGGCCGGTAGCGTTCTTTGCGGGTCTTGATCCCGATCAGCCGCATCGTGGTCAGCAGCGACCACCGGTTGAGCCGGGGCGGGATGAGCGGGGTCAGGGTCCGGACGACCGCCGCCAGGCGTTCGAACCGGCGCTGCTCGGCGTCGCTCCATGCGATCCCGAGACGCGTCCTGACCCGCTCGGGCAGGCAGCCGACGGCGATGAGCGTGCCGAAAGGGCGTAGCAGCGGCCGTTGCAGTCGTATAAGTACGGACGGGACGAACGGCACCTTTCCGATTCCCACGGTACGGGCGATGCGGATCGACCGCTCGGCCGGGACGGTCAGTTCCAGCTTCCGGTCGCAGAACGCCTCGAAGGCCTCCTGGAAGGCGGCGTAGTCGGCCGGCACCGGCCGCATCGTCACCCCGTAACCGGCGTACCAGGTGACGGTCTCGGCGTACAGGCGCTCCCGGTCGGCATCGTCCAGCAGGCCCTCCGGATAGAACAACTCCACGGTGCGGAACATGTGCCAGGTGAACGTGGCGTGCGCCCACCAGAACGTCTCCGGGTCCAGGGCGTGGAAACGGCGTCCTGTGGAGTCGACGCCCTTGATGTCCCGGTGCAGGTCACGGATGCGACGGGCACGCTCGGGTCCGTCGGCTTCGAAGATGGTCGCCCAGATCTGCGGGACCGACCGCCAGATCCGCCCGAACGGGTCGTCGAGGAACCCCGACTGCTCCGCCACCGCCGTCCCCAACGGCGGATACATCAACTGCAGCAGCCCCGTCGCTCCGCCTGGAGCGGCCGCGCGCAGATCTCCCGCGACCCGCCACAGCAGCGAGTCCGGCCCGAGCGGCGCGCCCGCCCGCTCTCCGCGATCGCCTTCAGCCGGCTGAGCCGTCGCCATGGCAGTTCCTTCTCCGCTCCACCCGGCTGAAACAGTGACATAAATATGTCTCACCTGTCCAGGCGTCGGCAGGGACGCGGATCGACGACGCCGCGAGTGGCCAGCGGTCTCCTTCCTCGACACGAACGCGGTGGCAGAACTCGCCGGCCGACAGAGCATCCGCGCGGCCGTCCGTGACGGACTGCGCCTTCTGACCCGGCCGCCCGAGGCCTGACGGCTCCGGCGGGTCACTCGTAGCGGAGCCGCGAGGTCACGGCGCGGACGGCTTCACCGTGCAGTTTGACGACCTCGCGGTCCTGCGTGAGCAGGCCGTTCATCTCGTCCTGCACGTCGCTCAGCTGGGTGTACACGGTGGCGCTCAGACCGCGCGAGATCGCCGGGATGATCTGCTCCTCGTGCAGGCGGACGAAGGCCCGGGTCAGGTCGCCGGAAGAGCGGTAGCGGCGGTAGCCGAAGAGCCGTTCGCTGCTGCGGTGCCCCTCGACGGCCAGGCTGTAGCCCCCGTACTCCGTCAGTGCGAGCACCCGGCGGTCCCGTCGCCTCCGGAAGAGGGAGCGTTGGCGGGGGACCCGGAAGCGGCGGAAGTAGACGTGCAGGCTGCGGAGGTCGCCGCCGCCCTGGTCGTGCCAGCCGCTGGCGTGGTCGACGGTCCGGGTCGGGTCGAGTTCGGCCAGTTCGGCCGCGATCCGCACCGCGTCGAACTGGCCCCAGCCCTCGTTGAACGGCACCCAGACGGCGAGTCCGACCACGTTGCGCAGATGCTCGACAGTGGCGCGCAGTTCGTGTTCGAACTCCGTGCGTCCGGCGGCGTCGGCGCGGCCCATGCCGCGGAGCGCACCGGCCCGGTCGTCGCGCACCCGTACGAACGGGGCGACCGCCGGGAGCGTCACGACCGCCGGGTGGTAGTGCTCGCCGCCGTTGACCAGGTCCTGCCAGACCAGCATGCCGAGCCGGTCGCAGTGGTGGTACCAGCGCAGCGGTTCGATCTTGATGTGCTTGCGCAGCATGGTGAAACCGAGGTCCTTCACGGCCTGGATGTCGCGCACCATCGCCTCGTCGGACGGCGGCGTGTACAGGCCGCCGTCCCAGTAGCCCTGGTCGAGCACTCCGGCGTGGAAGTACGGCCGCCCGTTGAGCAGGAGCCTGGGCAGGCCGGACTCGTCCGGGCCGACGCCGAACGAGCGCATGCCGAAGTAGCCGCGCACCCGGTCCTCACCGAGGCGGACCTCGACGTCGTACAGGAACGGGTCCTCGGGCGTCCACGGCCGGACGTCCTCGACCGGCAGGCGGACCGGTTCGCCCGCCGAGGTCTCCGCGGTCGCGATCACGGCCCCGTCCCGCAGCACGTCGACGCGGGCGGACCGTCCCTCGGCCGCTTCCGCGCGCACGGTAATCTCCACGCACGCCTCCGCGAGGCGCGGGACGATGACCAGCCCCTGGACGTGGGCCGTCGGCACGGACTCGGCCCAGACGGTCTGCCAGATTCCCGACTGCGGGGTGTACCAGATCCCGCCGTGCCTGCCGCGCTGCTTGCCGCGCGCGTGGTGGGCGGTGTCCGTCACGTCCCGCACCTTCACCACCAGGGTGTTCTCCCCGCGAACCAGCGCTTCGGTGACGTCCAGGACGAACGGGAGGTAGCCACCCACGTGGCCGCCCACCGCGACGCCGTTGAGCAGCACCTCGCAACTCTGGTCCACCGCGCCGAAGTGGAGCAGCACACGATCCCGGACGAAACCCTCGGGCAGGACGACGGTGCGCCGGTACCAGAGCGCCTGTTGCGGAGTCAGCGTTCGTTCGACGCCGGAGAGCGGGGCTTCCGGGGAGTAGGGCACGAGGATCTCGCCGTCGTACGCCGTCGGCTCGGCGGCACCCGCGTCGGTGATGGCGTACTCCCACCGGCCGTTGAGGTTCAGGTGGCTGTCGCGGACGAGTTGCGGCCGCGGGTACTCCCCGTGGACGGCCGAGTCTTCAGCGGACACCCTTGATCCTCCAGACCAGTCCGGCTCCGGTCAGCGCGGCGAGCGCCGCGACGCCGAACATCAGGGGGTAGCCGCCGGACGAGGTAACCAGCGGCGCGGCCACGACCGGGCCGAGGACGAAACCGAGCGAGGTCGCCAGGCTCACCACGCCCAGGTCCTTGCCGCGGTCGGCGTCGGCGGGCAGCAGCCGGGTCACCATGGCCTGGTCGACGGAGATGAAGATGCCCGTTCCGGCTCCCAGCAGCCCGGCCGCGATCAGGGCCGTGGTCCAGCTGCCGCCGAAGGCGAGGGCGAGGGCGGCGAGGGCCATCACGGCGCCGCCGGTGAAGACCACGACGCGGGTCCGGCCGCTGCGGTCCGACCACCAGCCCGCCGCGAGGCCGGGGAGGACGCTGCTCAGCGAGAAGACCGTCACCATGATCAGCACGCCCTGCTGGTTCGTGGAGCCGGGGAAGAGGTCCTCGTAGTGCACCGAATCCCGCAGGTAGTACAGGAGGTAGCCGATGCCCATCGAGAGCGCCAGATTCACCAGGAACCGGCTGAGCCAGGCCCAGGCGAAGTCCGGATGCCGCCTCGGGCTGACCCAGAGCCCGGACCAGACCGGCCGGCGCGGGCCCGGCGGCGGCAGTTCGGGCTCGCGGTAGCGCAGCGGGAACGGCAGGGCGACCACCAGCAGCAGCACGCCCATGGCCAGGTAGCCGGCCAGCAGGTCCTTGACCGCGAAGGTCACCACGGCGCCGCCGATCAGCGGGCCGATCAGGACGGCCACTCCGGCCAGCGCCGAGGCCCGGCCGCGCTGGCCGACCGGGACCTGGTCCGGCACCGCGGCGACCGCCGTGGCCAGCACCAGCGTGAAGGCCAGCTGCGCCAGCGACCAGCCGAGGACGAGGCCGGCGATCGAGTGCTGCGCGCCCAGGAACCCCAGGGAGGCCGCGGCCGCGAGGGAACCGGCGACCACCCACGGCCGCCGCCGCCCGAAGCGGGTGCGGGTGCGGTCCGAAAGGGCCCCGGCCAGCGGGTTGGCGACCGCGGTGACGATCGCGCCGACCGCGAAGACGACGGCCAGCGACGCCTCCTTGTGGGCCGCGTCGATGCGCTCGACGTGCGAGGGCAGCAGGATCTGCGTCGACGCGTTCGAGGCCATGATCACCCCGAGCTGGACCATGGCCAGGAGGGACATCCAGCGCAGCGAGACGTTCGGGAGGCGTTCGCCGTCGCGGGCCGCGGGCTCGGTCAGCTCCGTCACGGCCGTCACCTGTCCTTACCTAAAACGTGAGGGGGCGCCATGTTAGAACATGACGGGTCGCCATGTTATGACTGTGCCGTGGAGAGTCAAGGGGTACGCCGCACGCCGGTGCAGCAGCGCAGCCGCGAACGCGTCGAGCGCATCCTCGACGCCTGCGCCGAGCTTCTCGACGAGGTCGGCTCCGACGACCTGACCATCACCGAGGTCGCCCGCCGCGCCGGGGTCCCCACCGGCACCGTGTACCAGTTCTTCGAGGGCAGGCTCGGCCTGCTGCGCCAGCTGGCCCTGCGCCACCTGGACGTCCTGATCGGGCGGTTGCGCGCCCGGGCCGCGGGGGAACCCGGGCTGACCTGGCCGCACGCGGGAGAGATCGTCATCGACGAGACGGTGCAGATGCGCCGGCTGATCCCGGGGTTCACCGTCGTCGACTTCGGCGAGGCACGCCCCGGCGGCGAGAAGTACCTGCCCGAGGGCACCACCGAGGCCGGTGGCGACATCCTGGCCGAACGGCTCTACCGGTTCGCGGTCGACGAGGCCGGGCTGCCCCCGCTGGCCGACCCCTACCGCGTGACCAGCCTCGCGATCCAGGCCGCAGCCGCCGGCCTGGAACTCGCCTTCCGGACCTCCCGGGAGGGCGACACCGCCATGATCGAGCAGACCAGACGCCTGCTCGCCGCCTACTTCGCCGACGCCGCCCGGCGTTCGCGCGCCGATCCGCCGGGCCGTGAGGGCCCGGCCCTCACCGAACGGGACGGTGGCCAGTGACCACACACGAACCGGAGATCACCGCCGCCGTCGACCTGTGCGGCCCCGACGGCCGGTTGAACCCCGCCGCGGCGGGCTGGTCGCGGACCCCGCTGCACCGCGCCAACCTGCGCGGCTGGGGCCGGACGAAGCGCTGGGAGTACTGGTGCGTCACCTCCCCGACCCACCTGGTCTCGGTGACCGTCAGCGACATCGACTTCCTGTCCCTCAACACCGTCTACGTCCTGGAGTACGCACGGGAAGGAAGACCCGCCGTCGAGTTCGAACGCACCGCGCTGGTGCCCTTCGGGCGCGGGGTCGAACTGCCGGAGGGCATCGCGGGCAGCGGCGGCCCCCACGGCGGCGACGTGACGGTCGGCCCCGAGAAGCCCATCAGAGGCCAGGTGCGGGTCTCGCTCGCCCACGAGCCCGGCGGCACCCGGCTACGGGCACGCGCGGTGAGCCCCGACGGCCTCCCCGTCGAACTCGACGTCCTCGCCGCGCTGCCCGAGGGCCACGAGACCCTCAGCGTCGTGGTCCCCTGGAGCGAGAAGCGGTTCCAGTTCACCTCCAAGCACACCGCACTCCCGGCATCCGGAAGCCTGCGCATCGGCGACCGGACACTGCCCTTCGCCGACGACGCCTGGGCGACCCTGGACCACGGCCGGGGCCGCTGGCCCCGCGCCATCACCTGGAACTGGGGCGCCGCCTCCGGCACCACGGACGGCCATACCGTGGGACTCCAGTTCGGCGGCAAATGGACGGACGGCACAGGCGCGACCGAGAACGCCCTGTGCGTCGACGGCCGCCTCAGCAAGATCGGCGACCAGATCGACTGGCACTACGACCCCGCCGACTTCATGCGCCCCTGGACTCTGCGCACCCAGAACTCCGACCAGGTCGACCTGACGTTCACTCCGTTCCACGACCGCCGCACCCGCACCGAGGCCGTACTGCTGGCGAACCGGACGGACCAGTGCTTCGGCCACTACTCCGGCCGCATCAGAACCGACGCGGGCGACGTCGTCCACATCGACCGCCTCCTGGGCTGGGCCGAAGAGGTCCGCATGCGCTGGTGAGCCGCTCATGGGCCCGCGTCGGATCCGTGCCGACGATGTTCTCCAGGCCGACGAGCCCGATCCCGATCCTCCAGCACTGCCGGTTCGAAAACTCGGCCCGCACGCTCCCCGGAACGATTCGATGTCGTCGTCTTTGTTCAATACGGGGAGCCGCCGTTCCGCTTACCGTGCTCTGATGCCTGAGGGGAAGAAAGAAAGCATGGAACTGAGAACGGTGATGGGCCGGGCCGCTGAGGCGGCCGTCGGGGTGGTGCGCGGGATCGGGCCGGAGCAGCTCGGGCTGCCCACGCCATGCCAGGGGCTGGACGTCAGGGCGCTGGCGAACCACATGATCTTCTGGACCGTGGTGCAGGGGTATCCGGCGGGGCTCAAGCGGTCGGCGGAGGAGCGTACGGGCGGCGCGGAGGAAGGGCATGACTTCACCGCCGAGGCCGGGTGGGCCGAGGAGTACGCCGCGCGGGCGGCGGCGACCGCCGCGGTCTGGAGCGAGCCCGAGGCGTGGGACGGGGAGGCCTCGCTGACCGGGGCGGGGACGATGCCGGCCGCGTTCGCCGGCGGGATCGTGTTCGGCGAGTGGCTGCTGCACGGCTGGGACCTCGCCGCGGCGACCGGGCAGAAGCTCGACGTCGACGACGAGGTCGCGGCGGCGTTGTACGAGAACGTCGCCGTCAAGGCCGAGATGGCCAGGAAGCACGGCGTGTTCGGGCCGGAGGTTCCCGTGCCGCCGAGCGCGCCGGCGTTCGACCGTGCGCTGGGGCTGGCGGGACGGGACCCCTCCTGGTCGCCGAGGGCCTGACTCAGACCTGGCCGCTCTCCGCGACGCGGCGGTGGGGCGTCCGGGGCGGGGTCTCCGGATCGGCGGCCGTGCGCCGGGCGGTCTTCGTGGCGGCGAAGGCCGCCAGGGCCGTGGTGAGGGGCACCGCGGCGATGAGCCCGAGGGTTCCGACGGCGCTGCGGACGATCTCCTGGGCGACCACGGGGTTGGTGAGCACCTGGTGGGTGCCCTGCTGGCCGATGCGGAACAGCAGCAGCAACGGCAGGGACGCGCCCGCGTAGGCCAGGACGATCGTGTTGACGACCGAGGCGATGTGGGCGCGGCCGACGCGGGCGGCGGCGCGGTAGAGGGCGGCGAAGCCGTGGTCGGGGTTGGCGCGGGCCAGTTCGCGGACGGTCGCGGCCTGGGTGACGGTGACGTCGTCGAGCACGCCCAGGGAGCCGATGATGATGCTCGCCAGCAGCAGGCCCTGGGTGTTGATCTGGTAGTTGAGGCCCAGGTAGAGGGAGCTGTCGTCGGTGATGCCGGTGAGGTGCGCCAGGTCGAGGGCGGCGGTGGCGAGCAGGCCGGTGAGGGTGAGGCTGGCCAGCGTCCCGACGACCGCCAGGGACGTCGTCACCGTGAGGCCGTGTGTCAGGTACAGGACGGCGAGGATGATCGCGGCGGCGCAGACGATGGCCGCGAGCAGGGGCGGGCTTCCCTCCAGGATCGCCGGGAGCAGGAACGTCGCCAGCAGTGCGAAGGTGACGGCCAGGCCGAGCAGGGCCGTCAGCCCGCGCCAGCGCCCGAAGGCGACGACGGCGAGCACGAACGCGGCGGCGACGATCCACAGCGGGTCGGACCTGTCGTGGTCGGACAGCTGGTAGCGGCCGCCGCTGAGGCTGCCGCCCGGCATGTCGAGGAGGATCACGTCGTCCCCCGCGGCGAAGATCTGGCTTCCGGGGCCGCTGGGCAGTTCCACCTTGACGGACGTCCCCGGCCAGTCCCCGGACGTCAGCCGGACGGTGGCCGTCCCGCACCGCCGGGGGTCGGTCTCCGTCTCCCCGCCGAGCCCGCTCACGTCCAGCGGTGTCTCGCCGCTGGGCTCGCCCTGCGGGCACGGCTTGAGCACGACGGAGGTGATGGTCCCCGTGATCCGTCCCATCTCCACCCCGTCCCCGCCGTCCTGGCCGGAGCCCGAGGGCCACAACCAGACCAGCCCGGCGAGGGTCGCCACGGCGAGCGGGACGAGCACCGCGAGGGTCGCCAGCACCACTCCGCGGGGAGCGGGCCCCTCTTCGCCGTGTCCGTGGTGGTGCCCGGATCCCACAGTCGGTCCTCCCGCCTCGTACCGAAAAGTCGCTCGATGCTACTGGCGGAAGGAGCCTTACTCCGCGACGGTCGCCGGGAGATCCGGGAAGGCCGGGATGGAAACCCCGATCCCGCCCTTGGTCTCGGCGCCGTAGCGGGCGATCTCGGCGTCCAGGTCCAGGGGGCGGGGCCGCAGGTCGGAGGCGGCGCGTTCGCGGTCGGCCTCGGTGACGAGCGCGGCGGGGATGATCCAGCAGACCTCGAACTCCAGGCCGTCGGGGTCCTGGGCGTACAGGGACTTGGTGAGGACGTGGTCGGACGCGCCGACGAGCGCTCCGGCCTCCAGAAGGACGGCGCGCAGGCGGTCGAGTTCGGTGAGGGTGTCGACCTCCCAGGCCAGGTGGTACATGCCGACGCTGGTGCGGCCGGCCGGGGAGGGACCCGCTCCGGAGCCGATCTGGAACAGGCCGAGGTCGTGGTCGTTGGTGGAGCCGGACGCCTGGAAGAAGGCGGCCTGCCCCGGGATGAAGATCAGGGTGCGGAAGCCCAGGACGTTCTCGTAGAAGTCGCGGCTCCGTTCCACGTCGCGGACGTAGAGAACGGCGTGGTTGAGGCGGGTGATCGACATTCTCGGCTCCTCGGCGGGTGGAAGACCTCCACGGTAGTTCAATTTAATTGAACTCTCAACTACCCGTAGGATGAGGGCATGGCCTCCCCACGCTGGCTCGACCCGGAAGAACAAGCCGCCTGGCGGGCGTACCTGCTCTCCAACCAGCTGCTCGACGAAGCGCTCGACCGGCAGCTCCAGCGGGACGCCGGCATGCCCCACGCCTACTACTGGATCCTCGTCGCGCTCTCCGAGGCCCCCGAGCGCACGCTCCGCATGAGCGACCTCGCCCGCCGCCTCCGCTACTCCCAGAGCCGCCTCACCCACGCCGTCACCAGCATGGAGCGCCGCGGCTGGGTCACCCGCGACCGCTGCCCGTCCGACGGCCGCAGCCTCCTGGCCTCCCTCACCCCCGAGGGCATGGAGATCCTGGTCGACAGCGCCCCCGGCCACGTCGAGGAGGTCCGCTCCCGCGTCTTCGACCGCCTCACCCCCGAACAGGTCACCCAGCTCAAGGAGATCTGCCAGGCCGTCCTCGACGGACTCGACCCCCTCTGACCCGGCTCAGCCGAACAGGGCCCCGAGCACGAAACCCAGCACCAGCAGGACGACGGCGAGCATCGCCAGACGGACGACGACACGGGTGAGGACGTGCCGGAGGGCGTCCAGCGCCGCCCGAGGGGCGCTGCGGGGATCGTCGCCCTGCGAGGCCCGCCAGAACTCGTCCAGCACGTACCCCGTCTCCCGGCGCAGCCAGGTGCGGACGATCCGCGGCCTGAGCCTGCTCCCGGCGGCCTTGTCGACGACGCGGAAGACCGCGCCGCTCACCGCGTCCCTCGTCCGCAGGGTCTCGTAGGTCCGGGGAAGGGTCGGCAGCAGGTCCAGGTCCGCGCCGCTCCGCTTCAGGACGGTCAGGTGCTCCCGCATCCATTCGAGGCCGTCCGAGCCGAGTTCGGCGTTGAGGATCAGCCGGTGCAGCTCCGTCTCGGCCGCCCGCGCCTCCTCCGCCGAGGAGACGAGGAGGGGCAGCAGGTGGTGGGCTGCGTCGAGGCGGCCCCAGACGAAGTCGGAGGTGCGCCAGCCGGGCTCGACGAACGCGCCGAAATGCTGGAAGCGCACCCCGTACAGCTTGCGCTCCCCCAGGTCGCCGAAGCGGTCGTCGTGGAACAGGCGGCTCATCGTGTCCGGGCCCAGGCGCAGGAGGTCGAAACGCGGGGTGAGCGTCTCGGTCACCCCCGAAGGGGGCACGAACGCCCGGGTGAGGACCTCGATGACCAGGCAGTCCGTCACCACGTCCCAGGCGCCGCTCCAGCGCCCCTCCACATCCGCGACGGTCCTCGTGTAGTGGTCGTTCCCGTTCCGGACGAACTCCGCGACGGCCTCGGCGACGCCCAGCTTCGCGAAGACCTCGTCGAGCAGCTGGGCGGCCTGCCGGTCGGAGAACCCGCCGGAGCGGGGGAACGACCGCTGGAGCCGCCCGACGACGGCGTCCTTCACGGCTAGGACCTTGCGCACCTCGCCGTTGAGGGCCTTCGCGCCCTCGATCAGCCTGGCCCGGACGGCGGGCGGCCCGTCCCCGGCGCCGGCGAGCTCCTGCAGGTGGCCGCTGAGCGTCTGCAGGACCCGTTCCGCCGGCAGGAGGCCCCACCGCCACACCCGGTCCCAGTCGGTGAAGCACTCCGGGTCGTCCGGGGGGATCCAGCGGAACCCCGGCCGCCGGGCCAGGAACTCGTGGATTTCCGCGGTCTCCACCTGCGGCGGGAAGACCAGCGAGGTGACGCTGTCGGCGGCGGCCAGAAGGTCCCGCGCCTCCAGGATGACGCCGCGGGCCCGGTTGAAGCGGTACTCCTGGAACACGCCCCGGGCCAGGGCGAGGAAGTCGGGCAGGACGTACGGCTCCTCCCCCGTCCGGGCCTCGTGGAGCCGGGCGAAGAGCTCCTCCCCGGTCGGGCGGCCGCTGGTGCGCAGCCGCGCGGCGAGCTCCTCCGCGCCGATCCGGAAGTTCGCCTCCTGCGGGAATCCGAGCGCGCCGAAACCCGCGGTCCCGGCCGAGATCTCCTCGCAGGCCCTGTCCTTGGCCTTCTCCTCCGGCAGCCGCCCGCCGGACGGGACGACGTAGACGACGACCCGTTTCACCTTCCGGTCCAGCGGGCGCCTGGTGATCGCCTCCAGCACCGGGCCGAAGGGCTCGTTGTCGAGGATCCCCCCGTCCATCACGCAGCCGGCCGGGTCGTCGTACACCCTCTTCGGCAGCTCCCGGCGTTCCAGCAGCGGCAGTTCGCTGACGGGCGGGAACACGGCGGGGAAACCGGCGGTCGCCCGCGCCGCCCGGACGAGGAGGTCGGTGCCGGCCACCGCGAAGTCGTTCCGGGGGCGGCTCTTCCTGATCTTCCACACCCCGTCCTCGGGGGTGTAGACGACGGCGTCCTCCTCGCCGTACCGCTCGAAGCGGTACAGCCTCCGGTGGTCCCGGACGTCGAAGCGGTTGCCGAAACTGTCGGTGAAGGAGCGGGACCGCCCGTCGAGGGCGGTGGCCGTCAGGAACAGCGTCACCGCGTCGGACCCCCCGGGGCGGGCGTCCCCGTGGGGAACCTTCTCGACCGCATCTCTGAGCCGTTCCTCGAAGTACTCGCCGTTGAAGAGGCTGCGCTCGGACGGCTCGGCCAGCAGCCGGTCCAGCGCCGCCGACTTCTGCCACATCTCCTTGAGGCCGGGCAGGCCCGCGTCCCGTCCGATCGCGGTGGCCAGCATCATCCCGTTCAGCCCGGCCGCCGACGTGCCGGAGATGATGTCGACGCGCACCCGCCGGGGCTCCGCGCCCTCCGCCGTGAGCCTCCGCCAGAACCGGAAGACGGGCAGGTCGCTCTTCTTGACGCCCTCCTCCGGATCCCCCCGCGAGGCTCGGCGCAGCAGGTCCAGCTCGTGGACGACCCCGCCCGTCCACACGGCGAGGCCGACTCCCCCGTTCATCACCAGGGCGAGCCGGATCTCCTCCGCGTCCCCCGCACCCTCCTCCACAGCGCCGACATCCCCCGGAGCCGCACCCGATACGCCCCGTATCGGTTAAACGATCACCAGCCGACCTCCTCGCAGCCCCGGTGGTCGGACGGCTCCACCTGGAGGGTGGCGTGCGGGATGGCGTAGCCGTCGCGCAGCAGATCCCTGGCGCGGTCCAGCACGGCGTGCCCGTCGGCGCCCTCACCCGTCACCAGGTGCGCCGTCACCACGTGCATCCCGGACGTCAGCGTCCACACGTGCAGGTCGTGCACCTCCCGCACGCCCTCGACGTCCGCCAGGTCCCTCGTCAGCGCCGCGACGTCGACGTCCTCGGGCGCGTGCTGCCCCAGCACCGCCAGCACCTGGCGGCCGAGCGCCACCGCCCTGACCACCACGAACACCGCGATCGCCAGCGCGATGACGGTGTCGAAGAGCGCCTGCCCGGTGGAGGCGACCAGGACGCCGGCCGCGATCACCCCCACGGATCCGGCGGCGTCGGCGAGCACCTCCAGATAGGCGCCCCGCACGTTCAGGCTCTCGGCCGCCCCCGCCCGCAGCAGGACCAGCGCGACGAGGTTGACCGCCAGCCCGAGCACGCCGACGACCAGCATCGGCCCCGCCTCGACCTCGGCCCGCTCCCCGATCCGCCCGAGCGCCTCCACCACGATGTAGGCGGCGGTGCCCAGCATCACCAGCACCGCGAACCCGGACGCGAACACCTCGGCCCGGTAGGACCCGTAGGTGCGCCGCCCCGTCAGGTCGGGCCGGGTCGCGATCTTCGTGGCCACCAGCGCGACGCCCAGCGCCAAGACGTCCCCCGCCATGTGCCCCGCGTCCGACAGCAGCGCCAGCGACCCCGACACCAGCCCGTAGACCAGCTCGACGACGAAGAAGGCCGCCGTCAGCACGAACGACAGCCACAGCCTCCACCGGTGCCGCCCGCCCGCGTGCCCGTGCGCGTGGCCGTGCCCGTGCCCGTGTCCGTGCCCCATCTCAGGCCCCCCGCTCCGGGTGCGTGACCTCGCTGTGCTCGATGTGCGCCACCGCCAGGTCCAGCAGCATCCGCACATGCGCGTCGTCCAGCCGGTAGTACGCCATCCGCCCGGACCTGCGGGCCTTCACCACCCGGTGCGCCCGAAGCAGCCGCAGCGCGTGCGAGACCGCCGACTCGCTCATCCCGCTGACCGCCGCGAGATCACAGACGCACAGTTCCCCCTCCAGCAGCCCCAGCAGCAGCCGCAGCCGCCCCGGATCCGCCAGCAGCCCGAACACCTCGGCCGTGTCCGCGAGGTCCCGCTCCGCGGGCATCCTCTCCCGCACCGAGGCCACCCGCTCGGCGTCCACGACCCGGACCGCGCACCCGTCCGGCTCGGCCACCCGCTCATCTGAAGAACTGTTCACATATGAATTCCAGCGCCTCCGGCTCCCGCCTGTCAAGGGACCGACCGGAAGCGGGCGCCTCGAGGGGAGGCCGGGATCTTCAAAGGAGGACTGGGCGACGTCGCCGCCTCAGGGGCGGTCTTCGACGACGCTCAGGACGATCTTGCCCTGGATGTGGCCCCGCTCGGCCCGCTCGTGCGCCTTCGCCGCCTCCGCCAGAGGGAAGACGGAGTCGATCCCGACGCGCAGCGCGCCCTCCCCGAGGAGGGCCGCCAGCTCACCCATCTGACGCCCGTCGGAGTGCACCTGGCCGGGCCGGAAGGAGATGCCCAGCTCGGCGGCGTGTTCGGCGTGGTAGTCGCCGAAATAAACCGGGCTGATGGTCCCCCCGGGCTTGAGGACGGGCAGGAAGCGGTACCCGCGGGGGCCTCCGACGCTGTCGACGAGGTGGTCGACGCCCTTCACCTTCTCGGTGACGTCGGTCGTGGTGTAGTCGTAGAACTCGTCGGCGCCCAGGCCGCGCAGGAACTCCTCGTGACGGCCCGAGGCGACGGCGATCACGTGGGCGCCCCTGGTCTTGGCGAGCTGGACGGCGAAGTGCCCGACGCCTCCGGCCGCGCCGTTGACGAGCACGGTGCGCCCCTCTTCGAGCCGGATGTGGTCGAAGAGGAACTGGTGGGCGGTGAGCCCGGCCATCGGCACGCCCGCCGCCTCCACGTGGCTCAGGTTCCGAGGCTTGCGCGCCAGATGGTAGGCCGGGGCGGTCGTGTACTCGGCGTAGGCGCGGCCCCCGTCTCCGCGCCGGGGAAAGCGCACGAGCCCGAACACCTCGTCCCCCACCTCCCAGCCGCTGACCGCCGGCCCCACCTCGGCGACGACGCCGGAGACGTCCGAACCGGGGATGAGCGGCAGGTCGACCTTCGGCCGGAGCTCCTCGGGGATCAGGGGGAACCCGGACCGGACGTACCAGTCCGGCGGGTTGAGGCAGGCGGCGTGGACGCGCACCAGGACCTCGCCGAGCCCCGCCCGCGGCGCCGGCACCTCCTCGTACCTCAGGACCTCGGGCCCTCCGTGCTCGTGCACGCGGACGGCCTTCATCGTCTCCGGCATCGCCTTCTCCTCAAGGGCTTCGACGCCCCGCACCCATAGCGGAGCAGTGCTCCGGATAATAAGCGGAGCGGTGCTCCATATGTCAACCCCTAAACTCCGCTCATGGCCACTCCGCCCCGCGCCCGGCGCGCCGACGCGCAGCGCAACCGCGACCGCATCCTCGAGGCGGCCAGGGCGGTCGTCGACGAGCAGGGGACCCAGGCCTCGCTCCGGGACGTCGCCCGGCGGGCCGGCGTCGGCCTCGGCACCCTCTACCGCCACTTCCCCACCCGGGACGCGCTGCTGGAGACGCTTCTGGGCCGGGGGTTCGACGACCTCGCCGCCCGGGCCGACGACCTCGCCGCCGCCGGCCCGCCGGACGAGGCCCTCCGCGCCTGGCTGCGCGACTTCACCCTCCGGGCGACCGCCCACCACGGGCTGTCCGCCTCGCTGACCGAGGCCCTGAACGACGAGTCCTCCCCCCTGCACGCCTCCTGCCTGGCCATGCGCCGGGCGGGAGCCCGCCTGCTGGAGGACGCCCAACGAGCCGGGCACGTCCGCCCCGACGTCGACGGACTCGACATCTTCTCCCTCGCCGCCGCCGTCAGCTGGGTCTCCGGCCAGTCCCCCGCCACCGCCGCCCGCCGCGACCATCTCCTCGCCCTGGTCCTGGACGGCCTCAGCCTGACCGAAGCTCCCGAGACGCCCGGGCGCGAAGACCCCGCCTGAGCGTCTGCCCCGCCGCGCGTGCGAGCACGAAATTCCCGACGGCCGGGCTCGGCCAGAAGCGATGACGTGGTCGATCCGCCGCGACCCGCGTGGACGATCTGCCGGAGTCCGTCAGAGGTTGGGCGGGGAGTCCAGACGGGTGAGTTCCAGACCGGGGGCGGACAGGACGACGTCGCCGGCGAGGTGGAACTCGGTGGTCTCGGCGGTCTCGAGGTCGGTGGCCTGCCAGGTCTCGACGGGGAGGGGGCCCAGGTCGGTGGGGTGGGGCTCCGCGGAGACGAGGGTCCAGCGCTGGGTGACGGTGCGGGTGGCCAGGGAGTCGCCGGTGATCTGGACCAGGGGGGCGGTGGCGGACTCTCCGGGGGCCAGGCGCAGGGAGCGGGCCACGGCGATCAGGAAGGCCGGGGAGTCGCCCAGGAAGGCCAGGGCCTCGGCGGAGTGCTCGCGGTCGCCGCGGACCCACAGGAGCTCGCGGCCCGCGGAGCCGCCGCGCAGGGTCCAGGAGGACGTCGTCAGCTGGAGGCGGGCGGGGCGCCAGCGGCTGTCGACGGTCAGGTCGACGCCGGACGCCACGTAGCGCCAGCCGGCCGGGCCGGGGGCGCACTGGAACTCCTCGGCCACGCCCGTGGCCAGGTGGAGGTAGGAGCCGCGGGGCATCTCAGGAGCCCGATCTCCAGGAGGACAGGTACTCCTCCTGCTCGGGGGTGAGGACGTCGACCGCGGCGGACATGGAGGCCAGTTTCAGGCGGGCGATCTCCGAGTCGAGCTCCTCGGGGACCTGGTGGACGCCCGGTTCCAGACAGGCGTGGGTGCGGGCCAGCCACTCGCAGGTGAGGGCCTGGCCGGCGAAGGACATGTCCATGACGGCGGCGGGGTGGCCCTCGGCGGCGGCGAGGTTGACCAGGCGGCCCTCGCACAGCAGGACCAGGCGGCGGCCGTCGGCCAGGACGTACTCGTCGGCCTGGGGGCGGACGCGCTGGACGTCCACGGCGAGCTCCTGCAGCGCCCGGACGTCGACCTCGACGTCGAAGTGGCCGGAGTTCGCGAGGATCGCGCCGTCCTTCATGGCCTCGAAGTGCGAGGCGCGGATCACGTCGCGGTTGCCGGTGGCGGTGATGAACACGTCCCCGTGGCGTGCCGCCGACTCCATGGGTTCGACGCGGTGGCCCTGGAGGAGCGCGTCCAGCGCCTTCACCGGGTCGATCTCGGTGACGACGACGCGTGCTCCGAGACCCCGTGCGCGTTCGGCCAGCCCGTGTCCGCAGGACCCGAAGCCCGCGATCACGACGGTCTTGCCCGCGAGCAGCGTGTTGGTGGCCCGCATGATGCCGTCCAGCGTCGACTGCCCGGTGCCGTAACGGTTGTCGAAGAGCCGTTTGGTGGCGGTGTCGTTCACGGCGACGACGGGGAACTCCAGGGCGCCTTCGCGTGCCATCTGGTGCAGCCGGATGACGCCCGTCGTCGTCTCCTCGCAGCCGCCCAGCACCGAGGGCAGCAGGTCCAGCCGCTCGGTGTGCAGGATGTTCACCAGGTCGCATCCGTCGTCCACGACGAGCTGCGGCGAGACGTCCAGCGCCGCGTGGATGTGCCGGTAGTACGTCTCCATGTCCACCCCGGCCCGCGCGAACACCGACACCCCGTACTCGACGACCAGCGCGGCGGCCGTGTCGTCCTGGGTGGACAGCGGGTTGGACGACGCGACGGCGACGGACGCGCCGCCCGCCTGGAGCGTCCGCAGGAGGTTCGCCGTCTCGGTCGTGACGTGCATGCACGCCGCGATCCGCAGCCCTTCCAGGGGGCGTTCGGCGGTGAACCGCTCGCGGATGGAGCGCAGCACCGGCATGGACCTGTCGGCCCAGCCGATACGCCGGACCCCGGCCTCGGAGAGGCCGGGGTCCGCGATGTCGTGAGTCGGAGGCATCAGGGACGTCGAGAACTCAGTACCGGTAGTGGTCCGGCTTGTAGGGGCCCTCCACGTTCACGCCGATGTACTCGGCCTGCTCCTTGGTGAGGGTGGTGAGCTTGACGCCCAGCGCGTCGAGGTGCAGGCGCGCGACCTTCTCGTCCAGGTGCTTGGGCAGCACGTAGACGCCGACCGGGTACTCCTCGGTCTTGGTGAACAGCTCGATCTGCGCGATCACCTGGTTGGTGAAGGAGTTCGACATGACGAACGAGGGGTGGCCGGTGGCGCAGCCCAGGTTCATCAGCCGGCCCTCGGCCAGCACGATGATGTTGTGGCCGTCGGGGAAGGTCCAGGTCGCGACCTGCGGCTTGACCTCGTCCTTGACGATGCCGGGGATCCTGGCCAGGCCGGCCATGTCGATCTCGTTGTCGAAGTGCCCGATGTTGGACACGATCGCCTGGTGCTTCATCTTCGCCATGTGCTCGGCGGTGATGATGTTGAAGTTGCCGGTGGTGGTGACGAAGATGTCGACGCTTCCGACGACGTCGTCCAGGGTGGCGACCTGGAAGCCGTCCATCGCGGCCTGCAGCGCGCAGATGGGGTCGACCTCGGTGACGATGACGCGGGCGCCCTGGCCGCGCAGCGCGTCGGCGCAGCCCTTGCCGACGTCGCCGTAGCCGGCGACGAGGGCGACCTTGCCGCCGATCAGCACGTCGGTGGCGCGGTTGAGGCCGTCGATGACCGAGTGGCGGCAGCCGTACTTGTTGTCGAACTTCGACTTGGTGACCGAGTCGTTGACGTTGATCGCCGGGAAGGCGAGCGTGCCGGCCTTGTGCATCTCGTAGAGGCGGTGCACGCCGGTGGTGGTCTCCTCGGTGACGCCCTTGATCGCCGCGGCGGTCTCGGTCCAGCGGCCGGGGGTCTCGGCGATGGTCCGCTTGAGGGTGTCGATGATGATGTGCCACTCGTCCGGGTCCGCCTCGGTCGCGGAGGGGACGGCTCCGGCCTTCTCGTACTCGGCGCCCTTGTGGACGAGCAGGGTGGCGTCGCCGCCGTCGTCCAGGATCATGTTGGGCGGGGTGCCGTCGGGCCAGCGCAGGGCCTGGTCGGTGCACCACCAGTACTCTTCGAGGGTCTCGCCCTTCCAGGCGAAGACCGGGACGCCCTTGGGGTCCTCCGCGGTGCCCTCGGGGCCGACGACGACCGCGGCGGCGGCGTGGTCCTGGGTGGAGAAGATGTTGCAGCTCACCCAGCGGACGTCCGCGCCGAGGGCGACCAGCGTCTCGATCAGCACCGCGGTCTGGATGGTCATGTGCAGCGAGCCCATGATCTTGGCGCCGCGCAGCGGCTGGGCCGCGGCGTACTCCTCGCGCACCGACATCAGTCCGGGCATCTCGTGCTCGGCGAGCTGGATCTCCTTGCGGCCGAAGGCGGCCAGCGAAAGGTCTGCGACCTTAAAGTCCATCTTGGGTGTCTCCTCTGAGTGGCTCGGTGGGAAGTCTAGGCGCAGGACACGGGCCGGGGCACACTCAGGGGGCTGAATCTGACATAGAATTGTCAGATTCCAGAAGGAGGAGGCCCGGATGCGGATCACCGAGGCGGCGCAGCGGCTCGGCACCTCCCCGAGGATGCTGCGGTACCGCGAGCGGCTGGGCCTCCTGCCTCCGCGCTCCGGCGGGGCCCACCGCCGGTACGGCGAGCCGGAGCTGCGCGCGGTCGCCCTGGCCCTGGCCCTGGAGCAGCGCTACGACATCGGCCCGTCCGAGCTGGCCTTCGCGCTGCGCGTCCTGGCCGAGCCGGGGACCCGCGCCCGCGTCCAGGAACTCGGCGAGCGCGTCGGCAGGCTCACCCCGCAGCCGTCCCGCGCCCTGGACTTCGAGAAGCAGAAGGCGCTACGCCTCCTCCGCCGCTGACCCCGCCGCGCCCGGCACCACCAGGCCCGACTCGTACGCCAGCACCACGGCCTGGGCGCGGTCCCGCAGCCCCAGCTTGGTGAAGACCCGCGCCACGTGCGTCTTCACCGTGTGCTCGCTGACGAAGAGCCGCGCCGCGATCTCGGCGTTGGACAGCCCGCCCGAGATGAGGACGAGCACCTCCCGCTCCCGCGCGGTCAGCGTGGCCAGCGCCGCGGGCGGGCGCACCCGCGTCCGCCGCTGGCGCGCGAACTCCCGCACCAGCCGCCCCGTCACCTGCGGGGCCAGCAGCGCGTCCCCGCGCGCCACGATCCGCACGGCCGACACCAGCTCCTCGGCGGTGGCGTCCTTCAGCAGGAACCCGGACGCCCCCGCGGACAGCGCGTCGTAGACCAGCTCGTCCGCGTCGAAGGTGGTGAGGATCAGCACCCGCAGCCCCTCGGCCCCCGGCTGGGCCAGGATGCGGCGGGTCGCCTCGATCCCGTCCATCCGCGGCATCCGGATGTCCATGACGACGACGTCCGGCCGGTGCCGCTGCGCCAGGTGCACCGCCTCGGTGCCGTCCCCGGCCTGCCCGACTACGGTGATGTCCTCCTGCGCTCCCAGCAGCGCCGCGAACCCCGCCCGCACGATCGTCTGGTCATCCGCGATGATCACCCGGATCATGGTGCTCCGTCCTCGAAGGTCCGCCGATTCTCTCAGGTTCGCCGACCGGAGGGCGAGATTCAGGAGCCGAAGGGAAGTTCGGCCTCCACGTCGAAGCCGCCGTCCGGGGCGGGCCCGGCCTGGAAGCGCCCGCCCAGCATCGCCGCGCGCTCCTGCATGCCGATCAGGCCGTGCCCCCCGGACGCCGGGGCGGGGAAGCCGTCGACGCGGGTGCGGGCCAGGTCGGGGGGCTGGTTGTGGACACGGACCCGCAGCCGGTCGGGCTGGTAGACGAGTTCCACCTGGACGGGGGCGCCGGGCGCGTGGCGGCGCACGTTCGTCAGGGCCTCCTGGACGATCCGGTAGGCCGACAGCTCCAGGGTCGCCGAGAGCGGGTGCTCCTCCCCCCTGACCGACAGGCCCGCCGCGCCGCCCGCGCCGCGGTGCTGGTCGATCAGCTCGTTCAGCCGGTCCAGGCGCGGCTGCGGGGTCACCTCGCGCTCGGTGGCGGCGTCCGAGCGCAGCACGCCCAGGAGGCGGCGCATCTCGACCAGGGCGTCGCGGGCGGTGTGCGCGATCTCCGCGTAGCCCCGCTTGGCCTCGTCCGACAGGGTGCTCATCGTGTACGGGGCGGTCTCGGCCTGGACCGCGATCATCGAGACGGAGTGGGCGACGACGTCGTGCAGTTCCCGGGCGATCCTGGCCCGCTCCCGCATGACCGCCTGCTCCCGCTGGGCGGCGTCCAGCCGGACGAGGTTCTCGGTGTTCTGCTCCCGCGCCTCGGCCTCGGTGACGGCGACCGTCCGGCGGGAGTCGCCCAGGCCGATCGCGCCGACCACCGCGACGACCACCGCGGGCCACGGCACCTCGTCCAGGCCCGACGCCGCCAGGTAGACGACCCCGATCACCGCGAGGGTGCTGCACGCCAGGAGGCCCGCCGAGGCCCGGGGCAGCTGCTGGGCCAGCAGATAGAGCACCCACAGCGCCGACAGCAGGGTGGTGATCAGCAGCGCCTGGCCCGACAGCAGCGCGGCGGCCGTGGCGCTCAGCACGATCGCCGCGACGGGCCGCAGCACCTCCTTGCGCCACACCATCGGCACGGTCGCGGCCAGCGCGAACCCGGCGGGCACGCTGAACAGGTCCTGGTTCGCCTCGCCCACCTCGTACAGGGCGGCCAGCGCCAGCAGCAGGCCGGTCACCGGCGCGTACACCCAGGACGCGGTGAACCGGCGCCACAGCGCCAGCGACCGGGGCACCGGGCCGCTCTCCGCGGGGCTCGGCGCGATCATCGTGCCGTACGGCCCGTACCGGCCGTGCGCCTGAGGGTCCGGGCGTCCCTGCGCCCCGTACAGCCGGGCCATGATCTTGTCCTGGGCGGGCTTCAGCAGCCGGCCGAGCCCGGCCAGCACCCACAGCAGCAGCTGGCCCACCCCGGCCACGACCCGGCCGGAGAGCCGCCACACGTGTTCCGCCGCTCCGCTTCCCAGGGTCTTCTCGCCGCTCATCGCTCCATCCTCGCCGCAGTTCCGGAGAATTCCCTCATCTCAGGGTGCGATACCGGAAGGCGGGGTCCGTCCAGAGGATGAGACGGGTTCGGTCCCTGCGAGGGAAGCGGGAATGGATCCGCGTTCCGTATCGTTACAGGGGTAGCGAGGACGACGAGGTCGCAACCGGACCCGTCGCCGTCGCGGCAGAGCCGGAGATGGGGGTCTCCTTTGAAGAAGCCCCCCGTACGAACGGATGAGGGGATCCGGGGTACGGGGGGCTTCTTCGCGTCCGCGGGCCGGTGTCAGTCCTTGACCGCGGCGTCCTCGGCGGCCGCGGACGCGGGTTCCGCCACGGGCGCCGGCTCCCGGTACAGGTCGGGCTCCAGGTAGATCAGCGTGGCCACCGGCAGCATCCCGCGGATCTTCGCCTCGGCGGCGTCGATGCCCTTGGCGATCTCCGCGGCGGTGTCGTCGTGGTCCACCGCGATCTTGGCGGCGACCAGCAGCTCCTCCGGGCCGATGTACTGGGTGCGCAGGTGGATCACCCGGTCCACCTCGGGCACCGACTCCAGCGCCTCGATCATGCCCTTCTCGACCTCGGGTCCGGCGCCTTCGCCGAGCAGCAGGCTCTTGGTCTCGAAGGCCAGGACGACCGCGATCAGGGCGAGCAGCACGCCGATGCACACGGTGCCGATGCCGTCCCAGACGACGTCCTCGGTGACCACGGCCAGGGTGACGCCGGCCAGCGCCAGGATCAGGCCGACCAGCGCGCCGAGGTCCTCCAGCAGCACCACGGGCAGTTCGGGGGACTTGGACTTGCGGATGAACTGCGTCCAAGTCTGCTCGCCCCGGACGCGGTTGGACTCCACGATCGCGGTCCGGAAGGAGAAGCACTCCAGGACGATCGCCATGCTCAGCACCCCGAACGCCCAGGCGGGTGAGTCGAGCTTCTCCTCGGGGTGGGCGAGCGCGTGCTGGATCTTGTGGATTCCCTCGTAGAGCGAGAACACCGCGCCCACGGTGAACAGCACCAGGGCGACGATGAAGGCGTAGAAGTACCGCTCGCGCCCGAACCCGAACGGATGCTCGGCGGTGCGTCCCCGTTGCGAGCGCTTCTTGCCCAGCAGGAGCAGGGCCTGGTTGCCCGAGTCGGCGATCGAGTGAATGGACTCGGCCAGCATCGAGGAGGAGCCGGTGAACACGAATGCGACGAACTTCGAGACCGCGATCCCGAGGTTGGCGCCCAAAGCGGCGACGATCGCCTTGGTACCGCCGTCTGCTGACATCTAAAGGATCCTTGCTGTGAGCTCTGCACGGGCAGGCACCGGGGTCGGGTCCACGCCCAGAGCCAGTGCCAGATAAACGGAGACATAGTCGCATACCACGATCAGTGAGGCGACGCGCTCCAGCGAATGTCCGCCTTCCGCCTTGATCTGCGTCACCGGGATCCCCCGTGCCCTGGCCACCTCGGCGACCGGCGAGGGGCGCTCCTCGGCGAAGACCACCAGGTGCACTCCCGGCTCCTCGTCGTCCCCCCGATCGCGGAAGAAGTCGTCCGGATCGGCCCGCACGGCCCGGTCCAGCGCGCCGAGCTGCGGACCGGCGCTGGGGACCTTGGCGTTGTCCCCCAGCTGGGCGGCGAACCGGCGGGCCGCGGCCAGCTCCAGCGGGGTGTCCCCCCACGGCATCGGCAGGGCGCCCGCCAGCTCCAGGGCCGGCTGCTTGCCGGGATTGAGGAACGGCTCCCCCGACGGGCGGCAGCGGTGGATGAGGTCCTCCATCAGCAGCGCCGTGGACTCCAGCGCCTCGTCGGGCAGCGAGACCAGCCGCAGCCCGCGCAGCACCAGCAGCATCGGCACGACCTGCGCCCACAGCAGCGCGCGGACCGGACCGCCCGGCGGCACCGGCAGGTACAGCGACCTGCTCTGCACGGCCAGCTGGGCCAGCCTGGCCTCGGCCGGGCCCACGCCCACCACCGAGGCGCCCCGCCGGACGGCCTCCTCGGCCAGGCCGAACGCCTCGTCGCCGAGCGCGAACACCAGGTCCGCGACGCCCACCCAGCCCGGCAGCCGCCCTCCGGCGACGGTCAGCACCGGCACCGGGCAGCCCGGACCGCACACCGCGGCCACCACCTCGCCGGCGCTGCCCGGCCCGGCCACCACCACCGACCTGGGCCGGCCCGCGCCGCGCAGCGCCTCGGCCAGACCGGCCTCCTCCGCCTCCCCGGCGGACCGGCGCACGTGGGCGGCGCCCGAGGCGACCAGCCTCAGCATCCCGCCCGGATCCCCGGCCTCCAGCGCCTCGGCGTCCTCCAGCGAACCCGCCGGGATCATGCCTTGGGGGCCCTCGCCTCGTCGACGAGCAGGACCGGGACGCCCTCGGCCGTCACCGGGTAGATCTTCCCGCACTCCCCGGCACAGGCGAGGTCCTCCTCGTCGGGGCGCAGCGGCCCCCGGCAGTTCGGGCAGGCGAGGATGTCCAGCAGCCAGGCGTCGATCTTCACTTTTCCTCCTCGCGGCGGACGATCGACAGGACCTCGTCCCTGATCGCCGCCATCGTGTGCTCGTCCCCGGCCTCGGCGTTGAGGCGGAGCAGCGGTTCGGTGTTGGACGCGCGCAGGTTGAACCACCAGCCGTCGCCGGTGAACGTGGTGCCGTCGAGCTCGTCGACCTCGACCCCGGGGCGTCCGGCGAAGGCCTCCGCGACCCGGGCCACCGCGGCGGCCTGGTCGGCGACCTCGCTGTTGATCTCCCCCGAGGCGGTGTACCTGTCGTAGGACTTCAGCAGCGCCGACAGGGGGCCGTCCTGCTCGCCGAGCGCGGCCAGGACGTGCAGCGCGGCGAGCATGCCCGAGTCGGCGAACCAGAAGTCGCGGAAGTAGAAGTGCGCCGAGTGCTCGCCGCCGAAGACGGCCCCGGTGTCGGCCATCGTCTTCTTGATGAACGAGTGCCCGACCCGGGTGCGGACCGGCACGCCGCCGTTCTCGCGGATGATCTCCGGCACCGCCCGGGAGGTGATCAGGTTGTGCACGACGTTCGCGCCGGGGTGCTTGGCCAGCTCCCGCTCGGCCACCAGCGCGGTGATCGCGGACGGGGAGACGATCCGGCCCGCCTCGTCGACGGCGAAGCAGCGGTCGGCGTCGCCGTCGAAGGCCAGGCCGAGGTCGGCGCCGTGCTCCAGCACCGCAGCCTGGAGGTCCCGGAGGTTCTCCGGCTCGATCGGGTTGGCCTCGTGGTTGGGGAAGGTGCCGTCCAGCTCGAAGTAGAGCGGGACGACCTCCAGCGGCAGCCCGGCGAAGACCGCCGGGACCGTGTGCCCTCCCATGCCGTTGCCCGCGTCCACGACCACTTTGAGTGGCCGGAGGCCCTCCAGGTTCACGAGGGTCTTCAGGTGGTCGGCGTAGCCCTGGAGCAGGTCCCGCCTCTCGACCGTCCCCGCGGGGCCGTCGTGGGCGGGCACGCCCTCGGCCACGAGGTCGCGGATCTCGCGCAGGCCGGTGTCCTGGCTGATCGGTCGGGCGCCCTCGCGGCACATCTTCATGCCGTTGTAGCGGGCCGGGTTGTGGCTGGCGGTGAACATGACGCCGGGCAGGTCCAGGCTGCCGCTGGCGTAGTACAGCAGGTCGGTGGAGCCGAGTCCCGCCTCCAGCACGTCGGCGCCCTGGGAGGCGGCGCCCCTGGCGAAGGCGGCGGCCAGCGGAGCGGAGGAGGCGCGCATGTCGTGCGCGGTGACGACGCGGGCCGCGCCGGTGACCCGGACGAAGGCGGCTCCGGTGGCCTCCGCGATCTCCTCGTCGAACTCGTCGGGGACGACGCCCCGGACGTCATAGGCCTTGAAGATCTTGGCGAGATCGCCCACTCGGTAGTCCCTCTCCAGCTCGGCTCGGTTGAACTTCGAGCCTACCGCCGGGGGGCCGCCGGGCCATGCTCAGGTCGCCGGGGGGTGCCGGGGGTGCCCGGGGGGTCGTCGGGGGGCGGCCCCTACTGGCGCGGCTGGTCCGACCGCAGCACCCGCAGGTGGCCGCGGCGGCCCACCTCGGTGCCCTGGCCCACGGGCTCGACCGACGGTCCGGCGGGTCTCGCGGCCTCGCGCACGGCGTCGGCGAGGGCCTCCAGGTCGTCGGTGCTGGGCTGCTCCGCGCCCTCCTCGGCGGGCAGGCGCAGCAGCTCCCATCCCATCGGGGCGGTGAGGCGGTCGGCGTGGTCGGCGCAGAGGTCGTAGCAGTGCGGCTCCACGTACGCGGCCAGCGGACCCAGGACCGCGGTGGAGTCGCGATAGACGTACGTGAGCGTGAACACCGCGGGCGCCTTGCACGCGGTGCGGGAACAGAGTCGAACGGAGCTCACGATGGCTGAACGTACGCCTTTCCGGGCCGCGCCGCCAGTATCCGAGTGATCGTGTCTCGCGTTTCCTACCTAAGGGGCATGATTCGGGCGGCCTTTCGTCCGGGATCTGGAATTGGTCCGGGGGCCCTCCCGCACCGCTCTCCGGCCCCGCCCCGGGCGCGGGCGCGGGCGCGGTCCCGATGCGCACCACCGCGCCAAAGGACCCCCGTCCTCCCGGGCGCGGGCGCGTACGAGGTTCTGTCGGTCTTCGCTCGTCTTCCAGGGCCCGTCCTCCCGGGCGCGGGCGCGTACACTCGTCGGGTGAGCAGAGCCAAGCGTCGCGACCGGCACGGCCGGGGGCTGCGCGGCCCGCTGGCCCCGCCCGAGGTGCCCATCTCGCTCACCCGCTCGGAGAAGTTCGACGACCTGGTGCGCGAGGAGGTCCAGCGGGTCGTCGCCCCTTGGACAGAGCGCCTGGCGGGCGTGGAGTTCGCGGTCGAGGACGTCCCGTCGCCCGACCCCGACGAGACCAGGGTCCCGCTGAGCGCCACCCGCGAGATCGGCGGCACCTCGCGGGTCGTGATCTTCCGCCGCCCGGTGGAGAGCCGGGCCGGCTCCTCCGGCCAGGGCGAGCGCGAGCTGACCAGGCTGATCCACGACCTGGTCGTCGAGGAGGTCTCGACCCTCCTCGGGATGCCGCCCGAGGACGTGGAGCCCTAAGGGCGCTCGCGGGGCGCGGAGTCCGGGGAGCCCGGATCGGAGACCACCGCGGTCAGGGATCCGCCGACGGCCGGGAGCCGGATGCTTCCGGGGGCGGGGCCCAGCGCCAGCAGGGTGGCCGTCCGGAACCCGCCGGACCTCACGGTGAGGAACCTCGCCCCGTGCACCGGTCCCGAGCCCGGCAGCGGCTCGATCCGCACGGCCTCCGCGGCCACCGGCACCTCGACCGTCCGGCCCGCCTCAAGGCGGACCTCCTGAGGCGCCTCAGCGCCCGTCGCGCCCAGGGGGGTGACCCGAACCCGCGCGGCGGTCTCCGGGGCCGTCAGCAGCAGCGTGGAGCCCTTCCTGGCGTCCGCCACGGTGGTGCCCGACCCCAGCGGCCGCGTCGCGGCGGCGAAGCTGACGTCGTCCCCGCCCGCCTGGAGGCCCGCGACGAGCTCCTGCCCGGAGGCCAGCACGACCGCGGCGGCCCGGCCGCCCAGCGACGTCTCCAGGTCCAGCGAGACGACGGTGCCGGCGGGGACGTCCAGCGTGTCCTGGCCCTCGGGCGCGAAGACCCCGTCCTCGGTGATCACCTTGATCCGGACCTCGGCGTCGACCTCCCCCGGGACGCCCACGTAGAGGGTGCGCCGGCCGCTGCCCGAGGGCACGCCCGGCAGGACGACCTCGCGCGACGGCCCCGCGGTCGCGGGCACCCAGTCCGCGCCCCGGGAGCCCAGGCCCGTCCGCACCGCGGCCGCCACCCGGCCCCCGGAGGCCGTCACGCGGAGCGCGATCGCCCCGGTCGTCGAGGCGATGGAGCCCAGCCCGTCGCGGCTGCGCCCGATCTTCACCACCCGGCTCGCCTGGCCGGGCACCTCCAGGGACTTCCCGTCCGTGGTGGCCAGCGACCCCTCGTCGGAGATCGCGTGGACGTCCACCGTCGCGGGCTCCTCGTCGGCGTTGGCCAGGTACAGGTCGACGGTGCCCTCGCCGGGGCCCGGCGTGACGAACCAGTGGTCGGTGCCCGGCGCGGAGCAGCCCGCCCCGGTCAGGGAGCGCTTCTCCCTGGTCGTCTGGACGGCCGAGAGCCCGGCGGCGTGCGCGCCCGTCGCGTCGACGACGAGGGGGCCCTTGCGCTTGGCCGTCTGGGCCGGGGTGGAGGACCAGACCGTGCCGGGATCGTCGAGGGTCGTCATGGCCTTGCCCACCGGGTCGCGCAGGACGGCCTCTCCGGCTCCCTCGCCGGAGGAGGCCACGACCAGCTTCGCCTTGGCGGCGTCGGGGCAGACGACCAGCGCCTCCTCCACGGGGACGACCTCGCCCAGGTGCGCGGGCGCGGGGCCGGGCCGGGAGATCTCGGCCACTCCGTAGAGGGCGGCCGCCGCCAGCAGGATCAACGCGGCCGTCCCGTACCGGTGGGAGGCGAACCTCCCGAAGGACTGCAGCGCCCCGCCCAGCGCCGGTTCCGTCCGCTCGCGGGCCCTGCGGGAGCGGCGCCCGTGCGCGCGCTGCGCGGCCTCTTCCCGCCGCTCCGCTCCCAGAGCCTCCGGGGCCTCCAGAGCCTCCGGGGCCTCCGGCGCTTCCGGCGCTTCCGAAAAGGGGCCCGTGGAGGACCCGTCGACGAGCGTCTCCAAGGGCTCGGGGGAAGGCTCGCCGAAAGAGGTGAAGGACTCGTTCGCCTGCGGCGGGGCGGGGAACACCCGCGCCCACGCGCCCGTCTCGTCGGACTGCTCCAGGGCCGCGTAGGGGCCGGTCAAGGGCTCCTCGGGGGGCTCGGCGCGCCGCCGCCGGGGCGGCCGCGCCGGCCTGCCGAACTCGATGTCGCGCTGGTCGTCGTTCATGCCGGAAGCTCCGCGGGTTCGGTCGTCTCAGCGGGCGTCTCGGGCGGCGGTTCCGTCGCCCGGCGCCGCCCGGGCCCGCGCCGGGGCCGGTCCGGGCGCCTGGCGGGCAGCTCGCCGCCGGGCAGCGCCAGCACCACCACGAGCAGGAACGCCACGCCCTGGACGATGACCCACTTGGGCCAGACGCGGTCCTCCCGCTCCAGCGTGAAGGTGCCTCCGCCCGCCGGGACCTTCCAGGAGGCGGCCCAGCCGTCCGCGGTCTCCGCCTCGGCGGCGACCCCGTCGAACCTGGCCGTCCAGCCGCCCGCGGGCTCGGCCAGCAGGAGTTCCCGGCCCTCCTCGCCCGCCGGGATCCGCACCCTCGCGGAGACCTCGCCGGACTCCAGCGGGGTGATCTCCGCGCCGTCCGCCAGCATCAGCCGGCCGCCGGGCTCCGCCAGCCGCCACACCGCGAAGTCCGCGCCCCGGCTCAGCCGCACCAGTTCGGGGACGGCGTCGAGCACGGCCAGCAGGGACGCCTGGCGCTCCGGCACGCGGACCACCAGGTGGTGCACGCCCATGCGCCCCAGCCCGTCCGCGCCCTGCCCCGCCGCCAGCCGGGCGACCAGCCCGTCGAGGCGTTCGCGAGCCGCGTCGGAGGGCCGCAGCTCCTCCTCGCCCGCCCGGGGGGAGGCGCCGCGCAGCAGCGCGTAGGCGACCCCGCCGTCCTCCCGCAGGCCCAGGACGAGCGTGCGGGCCCGGCTCCCGTCGACGGAGGCGGAGGCGGAGACGAACGCCGGCAGCGGGCCGCCCTCCACCTCGCCGACCGGGCCGCGCACCCCGGAGCCGATCCAGACCACTCCCGCCAGCGCGGGCGTGCTCACCGCGATCAGCACCGAGCAGACGCCGCCGACGCGGTACATCCAGTCCCGGCCCGACCAGAGTTCGACGGCCCGCTGCAGCGCCGCGCCCGCGGTGAGGATGAGCCCGCCGGCCGCGACCGCCAGCGGGACGCCCGGCCAGGCGGGAGCGCCCTCCCCCGCCGCCTCGGTGACGGTGATCGCCGAGACGGCGACCGCGGTGAGGAAGCCCAGGAGGATGAGGGCCCACCCGCCCAGCACCGCGGTGCGGCGGGAGCGCAGCGGCAGCGCGGCGACGGCCAGCGCCAGCAGCCCCGCGGTCGCCCAGCCCAGATCGGTGCCGGGGCCGCCGGGGTCGAGGGTGAGGACGGACAGCGCGGACAGGTCGCGGTCCACCAGTTCCGGCCGGTGCAGCCCGGCCTCCAGCAGGAGCCGGGACGGGTGCAGCACCAGGCCGATCGTCGTCGGGAGCAACAGCAGCGGCGGGACCGCCAGCGCGATCGCCACGTCGGAGATCCGGGCCGTGCCCGGCCACCACAGCGCCAGGCAGCCGAGGACCGCCAGCATCAGCCAGGTCAGCGGCACGAACGCCATCGCGACCGTCAGCAGCGCCGCCAGCGCCCAGGCCGCGCGCCTGGCGTGCCGGGCGTCCACCCGGCCCTCCGGCAGCCGCAGCACCCGGGCGCCCGCCAGGCCGATCAGCGGCAGCAGCACGTACACCGCGCAGGTGCCGAACCGGCCGGACGCGATCGCCCCGCTGACCACGGGCAGCAGCGCGTAGGCGACCGCGGTCCAGGCGCGGATCGCGCTCGCCGGGACCCGGCGGCGGCCGATGAGCCTCGCCGCGCGGCGCCCGACCGGAAGCCCCACCGGCACCAGCCGCTTGGCGACCAGGTAGGCGGTGAGCCCCGACAGCGGCACGCAGCCCAGCAGCAGGCCGGTCACCACCAGGGAGGGCCGCCCGAGCGTGAACACCGACAGGCCGGACAGGACCGCCGTCCACGGCGGGGAGGCGTCGGCCGAGCCGAGCCCCGACGGGTGCCAGCCGGACGTGTAGGAGGCCCACAGCTCGCCCGCGCTCTGCGTGACCGGGACGAGCGCCCCTCCTCCCAGCCGCCCGCCGGCCGCCAGCAGCGACCTCTCGGCCAGGAACGCCACCGCCGACAGCACCAGCAGGACGACCGCGCTGGGGTGCGCCAGGACCCGGCGGACGACGCCCAGGCCCAGGCTCAGTCCCCGGTCCGGCGGCGGCTCGTCGTCCTCCGCCCCCAGGTCGAGTCCGTACTCGTTGGGCGCGATCATCGACGCGAGGCGGTCGGCCAGCTTGCGCAGGGTGACCAGGCGGGGCTGGAACTGGCGGACCGAGCGGTAGACCTTCGCCCTGTTCTGCGCCCGCGCCGCGCGCAGGGATCTCAGCGTGCCCGGGTGCAGGAGCACGTCCTTGACCGCGTTGAGCTCGTCGCGCAGCGCCAGCGGCTTCTTGGCGATCAGCAGCCCGACCACCCGGACCAGGGAGCCGAACAGCAGCCGGGCGAGGGTCACCAGGGCCGGGCGCAGCGGCTGGTTGGCCAGCAGCACGTACATCGCGTTGCGGCGGTCCAGCCTGCGGTGCGAGACGGGCTGCTCGCGCAGGCCGCGCGCGGAGGCCTCGGCGTGGAAGACCACGGCGTCGCTGGTGGCCACCACCCGGTGGCCCGAGGCGTGCACCCGCCACCCGAGGTCGACGTCGTCGCGGAACAGGCCGAACCGCGGGTCGAGGCCGCCGGTCCGGTTCCAGACGTCGCGGCGGATCAGCATCCCGGCGGTGCTGACGCCCAGCACGTCGGGGACGCCGTCGTGCTGGCCCTGGTCGAACTCGTCGCGGTCCACGCCGGTCTCGCGCCTGCCCTGGCCGTCCAGGGTGACGCCGACCTCCAGCAGCCTCCGGCGGTCCTCCCAGTCGCGCAGCTTGGGGCCGAGGAGCCCGATGCGCGGGTCGGTGTCGGCCTCGGCGAGAAGGTTCTCCAGGGCGCGGGGGGCGGGCGCGGAGTCGTCGTGCAGGATCCAGATCCACTCGACGGTCTCGGGGGCGTCGGGATCCGCCGGGTCGAGCGGGGTGATCGGGATGTTCGCGGCGGGCTGCTCCAGCGCGCGGGCGACGGCCTCCGCGAACGGGACGTCCCGTTCCAGGGTGAGCAGGTTGCCGGGGCCGACGACGCCGCCGATGACGGCGGGGCCCTTGTCGGTGCTGCCGGTGTCCACGACGACGAGGCGCTGGATCCGGCGGGTCTGGGTGAGCAGGGCCTTCAGGGTCTCCGGCAGCCACCGGGCCCCGTCATGGGCCACGAGTACGGCGGTGACCACATGCCGGTCGAGATTGAGCGCCACGGGGAACTCGCAGGGGGCGGGGAGAACGGATCAGCCGCGCGGGGGTCCGCGCGGCTGACCACTCTACTCACAAGTACTGCGGGGGGCCTCTATACGGCCGCGCGCTTCAGTTTGCGCCGCTCCCGTTCCGACAGCCCACCCCAGATACCGAACCGCTCGTCATGCTGGAGCGCATACTCCAGACATTCCGCACGCACCTCGCAAGCCCGGCACACCTTCTTGGCCTCGCGGGTCGAGCCGCCCTTCTCCGGAAAGAACGCCTCCGGATCCGTCTGAGCGCACAGGGCGCGCTCCTGCCAACCCAACTCTTCGCCGTCATCTGTGCCGTGCGCCAGCGGGATCACGACCTCGCTCACGCGCACCTCCTAGCCGCCCCCGTGGAGCCCCCGGACAACCGCCTCCCCCGAGAGTGCTCGGCCACGGGGAATGACGTCAGAACTACACACGAGAAATTACACGTGTGTAGTCCCTTGCGCGTCAAGCACTCCAGGAGTAAAGCGGGATGGACTGGGGCCTTACCTGACGAAAGCAGGGGCCTGGGGAAGGGGATTATTGCGGTCCTTGATCGCCGCGATACCAGTTCTGGTCGTTCTGCTGGGGCTGGGACGACTGCTCCTCGCCGAACTGGCGGGTCCACTGGCCCTGGTCGGCCTGCTGCTGCGGCTGACCGTACTGCTGTCCCGGCTGGCCGTACTGCTGCTGGCCGTAGTCGGGCTGACCCTGCTGCGGCTGGCCCTGGCCGTAGTCCGGCTGGGGCTGGCCCGGCTGCTGGCCGTAGTCCGGCTGGCCCTGCTGCGGCTGCCCGTACTGGGGCTGCTGGCCGTAGGGGTCCTGGGCGCCGTACTGGGGCTGTCCCGGCTGTCCCGGCTGTCCCGGCTGGCCGTACTGCTGGTAGCCGCCGTCCTGCGGGTACTGCTGCCCGTACTGGGGCTGCTGGCCGTAGGGGTCCTGGGCGCCGTACTGCTGCCCGTACACCTGGCCGCCCGCGCCGGGCATCGCCGCCGGGCGGGCCGGCTTCATCGACTGGAAGTAGAGGAAGGCGAAGTACCCCGCCGCTCCGCACACGACCAGCTTGCTCACGCCCGCGAAGAACATCGAGGCCTTGTCCGCGCCGCCGCCGATGTCGGCCACCAGGCCCGCCAGCAGCGAGAGCAGGCCGAACAGCAGCGCCACGCCCGCCACGGCCAGGGCCGCGGTCACCACGTTGCGCGCCTGCGGCGTCGCCTGCCCCACCGTGACCAAGATCACGGATCCGGCCACGACGAGCGCCAGGGTGAGGTTGGTGAACAATCCGTAGCCGGCGGACTCGACGTAGGCGTTGGACGTGAACCCGCCCGAGGAGAAGAGTCTGATGAGCCCGGCCAGCAACTGGAGACCGGCGGCCCCGAGCAGGGCGAAGGCAGCTGGTTCGCGCAGCTTCTGCAGCGCTTCGGTGTTCACGGGAGAATCACTCCATGCGGGGGATTGCGGTCTGTCCGGGGCGGGAAGACTACCGTTTGTCAACGACAGCTTCGCACATACTTCCCTCAGCGTCAGGCGCCAGCAGATCATCACAGCGGGGATGGAAGACTTGCCCGTGTGAGAATCGTGGTTCTGGCCGGAGGGATCGGTGGGGCGCGCTTTCTGCGCGGCCTCAAGGCGGCGGCGCCGGACGCCGAAGTGACGGTCGTCGGCAACACCGGAGACGACATCTACCTGTTCGGGCTCAAGGTCTGTCCCGATCTGGACACTGTGATGTACACCCTCGGCGGGGGCATCAACGAGGAGCAGGGCTGGGGCCGGCTGGACGAGACCTTCGTCGTCAAGGAGGAGCTCGCCGCCTACGGCATGGAGCCCACCTGGTTCGGCCTGGGCGACCGGGACTTCGCCACCCACATCGTCCGCACCCAGATGCTCGACGCCGGATACCCCCTCTCCCAGGTGACCGAGGCCCTGTGCGCCCGCTGGGAGCCCGGGGTCCGGCTGCTGCCGATGACCGACGAGCGCGTCGAGACGCACGTGGTGATCGAGGACGAGGGCGGCAAGCGCGCGATCCACTTCCAGGAGTGGTGGGTCCGGCTGCGGGCCTCCCTGCCCGCCCTGGCCATCACCCCCGTGGGAGCGGACGAGGCCAAACCCGCGCCGGGTGTCCTGAAGGCCATAGAAGAGGCCGACTTCGTGCTGTTCCCGCCGTCGAACCCGGTGGTCAGCGTCGGGACGATCCTCTCCATCCCCGGGATCAGGGACGCGCTGAAGGCCAAGACCGTCGTGGGGGTCTCCCCCATCATCGGCGGCGCGCCCGTCCGGGGCATGGCCGACGCCTGCCTCACCGCGATCGGGGTGGAGACGTCCGCCGCCGGAGTCGCCTCCTTCTACGGGCCCGAACTGGTGAACGGGTGGCTGGTCGCGCCCGAGGACGCCCCGCACTTCGTCTCGCCCGGCCTGGAGCCGATGACCGTACGGGCCCACCCGCTGCTGATGTCCGACCCCGAGGCCACCCGCGCCCTCGCGAAGGCCGCCGTGGACCTGGCGCTGGAGCTCTCATGATCGAGATCATTCCCGTGCCCGGCCTGCCGGAGGTCCGCCCCGGCGACGACCTGGCCGCCCTCATCACCGCGGCCGCCCCCGGCCTGCGCGACGGCGACGTCCTCGTCGTCACCTCGAAGATCGTCAGCAAGGCCGAGGGCCGGATCCTCCAGGCCGACGACCGCGAGAAGGCCATCGACGCCGAGACCGTGCGCGTCGTCGCCCGCAAGGGCAGGACCCGTATCGTCGAGACCCGCCAGGGGCTGGTGATGGCCGCCGCCGGCGTCGACGCCTCCAACACCGAACCGGGCACCGTCCTGCTCCTGCCGGAGGACCCCGACGCCTCCGCCTCGGCGCTGCGCGCCGCCCTGCCCGCCAGGGTCGGCGTGATCCTCTCCGACACCTTCGGCCGCCCCTGGCGCTCCGGCCAGACCGACATCGCCATCGGCGCCTCCGGCGTCCTGCCCGTCGACGACTTCCGCGGCCGCACCGACGCCTACGGCAACCTCCTGGAGGCCACCGTCACCGCGGTCGCCGACGAGATCGCCGCCGCCGCCGAACTGGTGAAGGGCAAGCTCGACGGCGTCCCCGTCGCGATCGTCCGCGGCCTGTCCCACCTGGTCGTCGACACCGACGGCCCCGGCGCCCGCGCCCTCGTCCGCGCCCCCTCGGAGGACCTGTTCCGCTGGGGCTCCGCCGAGGTCGTCCACGCCCGCCGCACCATCCGCGAGTTCACCGACGAACCGGTCGACGGCGAGGCCGTCCGCCGCGCCGTCGCCGCCGCGATCACGGCCCCCGCCCCCCACCACACCACCCCGTGGCGCTTCGTCCTCCTGGAGACCGAGGAGATCCGCACCCGCCTCCTCGACGCGATGCGCGACGCCTGGCGCGCCGACCTGGAACGCGACGGCTTCACCGAGGAGTCCGTCACCAAGCGCCTACGCCGAGGCGACGTCCTCCGCCGCGCCCCCTACCTGATCATCCCCTGCCTGGTCACCACGGCCGGCGCCCACACCTACCCCGACGAGCGCCGCGCCGCCGCCGAACGCGAGATGTTCCTGGTGTCCACGGGCGCCGCCGTCCAGAACCTCCTGATAGGGCTCACGGTCGAGAACCTCGGCTCCTGCTGGGTCTCCAGCACCATGTTCTGCCGCGAGACGGTCCGCCGCGTCCTGGACCTCCCCGCCGACTGGGACCCCATGGGCACCATCGGCGTGGGCCACCCCGCCGCCCCGCCCCGGGACCGCGCCCCCCGCACCCCGGACGCCTTCATCGAGGTCCGCTGACCCACCCGGTTTCGGGCGCCGCCGTCAAACGGTGAAGAGGCCGAGTTTCGCCCCGACGCGGCCACTGCCCGCGCCCGGGCTCCGCTCCGGCCGTCCTGGAAGATCACATCGTCGGGCTCAGGCCTGAGGCCGGGGCACGCCGGTGGAGCAGGGAGAGCCGGCCACCGTCGGCGTGGTCATCTCCAGGTCGCGGTCTCGGGTCGACGCCGTGGGCCTCGGCGTTCGCGGAGATCACGCCACGGAACCACACGGACAGACCGGGCGTGATCGCGTCGTAGTGCGCGGTGAATCCCTGATCCGTCAATGAACGTCCGGCAGATGCGCTCCTGCGTTTCCCAGAGCCGAGACAAGAACGATCAAGCCGAATCCCGCCTTCGGCGGAGATTTCGGTGGCGGAATCCGGCCGCATCGTCGACCCGTTCATTTAATTGTCATCAACTCGTCCGCCACGGCGCATCAGGCTTCACCACAGACCCCACCTCGAATTCCTCGGACCCTCCCCCCGAAGCGGACCCGCTGAATCAAAAAATCTTCCGTCCGGGTCCGGACATTCGTTGATCTTCAGGACCCGGCTTGACATTGACATCCCCCTCGCACTGACTTTGACTCTGCAACCAAGTTGCCCATGCGGCCGCGTGGACCAGGGGGACACCGCCAGAAACGCGACCCGGAGAAGGGAATGTAATTGCGCGCCAAGACGAGAATGCTCGCATTTTCCGCCGTCGCGACGGCAGTGATCGTGCCTCTGTCCGCACTTCCCGCCCACGCCGAAACGTACGTCTACAAGAACTCGACACAGGTCGCCGGAAACTACGCGGGCGTCGTCTTCTACCCTTACGGCGACAACTTCAAGGTCTGGAACAACGTCGCCGGAGGCCGCGCCTTCGTATCCTGGAACTACAAGGACATCGATGACAGCTGGAAGAACGTCGGCACGGTATTCCATGACCAGAGCCCGCGCGTCATCAACGTCGAGATGGTGGAAGGGCGCCAGATCTACTTCAAAGTGACCTGGACCGACGAATACAACATCGCTCCTGCTTCCCCCATCGTCTATTTCAGGACCGGCGGCGCCAACCCGTAGCACCGGCGCGGTCACTCCCAGGTCGCGGTCTCCGGGTCGACGCCGTGGGCCTCGGCGTTCGCGGAGATCACGTCGCGGAACCACACGGACAGGCCGGGCGCGATCGCGTCGTAGTGCGCGGCGAATCCCGGATCGTCGACGAACGTCCGGCCGATGCACACCTGCATCCCGTGCGTGCAGTCGAAGTACGTCGAGAGCAGCACGCGGTGCCGTTCGGCGAGGGCGTTCGCCTCCTCGGAGCCGGGAGGGACGCCGTCGCGTTTCGCGGCGGCGAGGTCGGCGTCCAGGGCGTGGGTCTCGGCCGTGAGCTCCTTCCAGTCCTCCGGGGTCCTCCCCGCGGCCCGTTCGGCGTACTGCGCCCACTGCGCGCTGTCGCCCCAGCGTTCTTCGGCCTCCTCGATCCAGGCGGGCTGCCAGTCGTCGCCGAAGATCTCGACCTGCTCCTCCGGGGTCAACCGCATGCCGGTGGCCTCCGCCTCCAGCATGCGGTCGACCGCGCCGAGCGTCCTCTGCAGGCGGGAGATGCGCTCCAGGAGCTGAGACCGCTGCCGACGCAGGTGGGCGCGCACACCGGTGCCCGGGTCGTCGAGAAGTCTGGCGATCTCGGCGAGCGGGAACCCGAGCTCCCGGTAGACGAGGACCCGGTGGATCCGGGCCACGTCGTCGCCCGAATACAGCCGGTATCCGCCCCAGGTGCGCCCGCTCGGCCGCACGAGGCCTACCGCGTCCCAGTGGTGCAGCGTCCGCACGCTGACCCCGACGAGCGCGGCGGCCCGCCCGACGGTGAGGCCGTCGAGGCCGGCCGTTTCCCACTCGTGGTCGTCCTTCCCCATCGGCCCAGTGTCGCCCATCCCTCCGGGGCGCGGAGCCGCCTCCCGGAGGCGGAACTGCGGGACGCTCATTTCTTGAGGAAGTGGAAACCCTGCTCCCGGAGGACCGCCGCCTGCGGGCCGTCCAGATCGATCGCGTCGAGCGCCGGCATGGGAACAGGGCTGGTGTAGGTGTCCATGCCCCGACTCTCCAGCCTCCCGCCGCGTCAGGGTCAACCCCGACCGCCCTCACTCACCGCCACGTCCAGGCCGACTCCGCCGAGTCCTCCCGACTCGGCGAGTCCGCAACGCCTCTGTTCTGAAAAGCCGCAGTCCTCTCGTCTACTCGACGGTATTCCGTTCTCGCCGGGCGTCGTCCCATTCCGGAACGGTCCTGGTCGAGAGGTTCTTCAAGCGTTCCAGCTGGTCCCAGTGGCGGGCGATGCGCTCCCTGCCGGCCTCGGTCAGGGCGGCGCTGGTGTTCGGCTTCTTGCCGATGAACCTCTTCTCGATCTCCAACAGGCCGGCTTCCTCCAGTTTCGTCAGATGGCTGGAGAGGTTCCCCTTGGTGAGCCCGGTCGCGCGTTGCAGGAAGACGAAGTCCGCCGCTTCCACCGACGACAGCAATGTCATGATCGCCAACCGTGCCGGTTCATGGATCAGCCGGTCGAGGACCGGCCCGTCACCCGCTTCCGGCATGACCGCTCCCGAGGGATTCGAAGGCGCGGCCCAATGCCCTGTGGTCGAAGATCCCCGCCAGGGCGGTCGTCACTCCCACGAGCACGAGACCGGCATTGATCTTGACGTCCCCGCTCGCCCCGCCCCACAGGGGCAGGAGCGCGACGGCCAGCAGGACCCCCCAGATGATCACCTGGTGCGCCCTCACCCCTAGGGTGAGCACACAGCTGACCAGCATGACCAGGGCGAATGCGGCAACGGTCCCGCCGACCGGCAGATCAAGGGACCAGTCCAGTTGCACCCCGCCGACGACCACCAGCGCCCCGGCCACCGTCACCAGGGCGACCCTCACCGACGCCACCCTCAGGGGGACGACTCGCCCGTAAGTCCTGGCGTAGTAACGGGCGATGCCCCAGGACGCCAGACCGGCCAGCGACACGGCGCCCACGAAGAGCCAGCCGCGAAGAGAAGGAACCCACTCCATGTTCGTGAGCCCTGACAGGACGATCACGACACCCGCCGGAATCAGGAACAGCCCTCGCAGGTAGGTGTAGCCCGCCGCCACCGCCTCCAGCTTTCCACGCTCCAAATCCTCACCTCCCAAACTGGTTTGTACCGCAAACATACATAGCCGATCCCTACTTGCCAACCAGTCTGCGCTACAAACCTAATCCGGACCGAAGGAGGCCTCCTCCGCCCCGGGCCTCCCGACCTCCGTACCTGGCCGTTCACGAAGGAACGCCACAGGAAGGACGGAGGCGTTCCGGATTCCGGAGGTTTCCGTCCGACCCGCCCTCGGCCCTCTGGATGAAGCCGGTCTTTTCCATGCCCCGCTTCATTCCCAGGTTCGTCGGGAGCGTCAGGCGGAAGACGGCGATCTCCTTGCCAGAGGCGGGGACTGGCAGACCAGGTTCGGCTCTGATGTTCTTGAGTAGTTCGCAGGGGCCGTTGCCCCTCCCCTCCGCCAATGCCTCGACCCGCAGGTCGACCTCGATGAGCAGCGGCCCGGTCGTCAGAAAGGAAACGGCGTGCGCCCCTTGGTGCTCTTCGACGTGGACAACACGCTCGTCGACCGCGCGGAGGGATTCCGGCGGTGGGCGCTGGAGTTCTGCTCGCGGTGGAGACTCGACGCCGACCAGGTTCCGTGGCTGGAGGAGGCGGACGGGGACGGGCTGACTCCCAAGGAGGTCTTCTTCGACAGGGTGCGGAAGCGGTTCGGGATCCAGGAACCGGTGGCCTCGCTGTGCGACGAGTACCGGACGCGGAAGCCCGCGCTGATCCCACCGTGCCCCGGCGTCCTTGACGGTCTGGAGCGGCTGCGCGCACGAGGATGGCGGATCGGCCTGGTGACCAACGGGGAAGCCGACGTACAACTCGCCACGATCATCGCCGGCGGACTGGCCGAGCGCGTCGACGGATCGGCCATCTCAGGAGCCGAGGGTGTCCGCAAACCCGCACGGCGCCTGTTCGAACTGGCCGCCGAACGGTGCGGAGCAGCGCTGACCCCCGGAGCCTGGATGGTGGGCGACAGCCTGGCGGCCGACGTGCGCGGAGGACGTGAAGCGGGCCTGCGCACCATCTGGATCGACCGCGGCCGCCCTCTTTCCCCCGACGCCCCTCGACCCGACTTCGTCGTCTCCGACGGAGCTGCGGCGATCGAACTGCTCATCGGCGAAAGGGAGCGGCGCTGACCGTCCTCGTCCCTGAGGAGCGGACTCTCAGACGAATCCGCGTGTTTCGCACAGGAGAGGTCGGCGTCCAAGGCGTGAGTGTCGGCCGCGGTCTCTTCCCAGTCCTCCGGGGTCAACCGCATGCCAGTGGCCTCGCCCTTCGTCATCGGCCCAGTGTCGCCCGTCCCGCCGGGGCGCGGAGCCGCCTCCCGGAGGCGGAACTGCGGGACGCTCATTTCTTGAGGAAGTGGAAACCCTGCTCCCGGAGGGCCGCCGCCTGCGGGCCGTCCAGATCGATCGGCCGGGCGGCCGTCAGCACGACCCGCGTGTTCTCCGGCGTCACGACCGTCAGCTCGACGGAGTTCCAGGGCATCTCCCTCGGTTCACTGGCGCACCCCGGCACGAGTTCTTCGCAGCGGGCGGCGGTCGCCTCGATCTCGCTGAGGACGCACGAGAAATTGACGCTCATCGCCGGAGCCTCGCCCATCCGCTCTCCGAGCACGAGGAGAACGTCCTGGAAGGCCCACCGCCGCAGGTGGGTCAGCTGACCCGGAATGGAGAAGAGGTCGACGAACCCCAGTCCGCGGATCCAGAAGTCCTTCGAGGCCTCGAGATCGAGGGTGGGCGTGATAACGAACATCGGCATCCCGTAGATCTCCCGGTAGATCTCGGGAGCGGTCGCGTCGAGTGCCGGCATGGGAACCGGGCTGGTGTAGGTGTTCATGCCCCGACCCTCCGGCCTCCCGCCGCGTCAGGGTCAACCCCGGGCGCCCGCCGAGCCGTACGGCTCCGACGTGCGCGCCTGCCGGCTCTCCGAGGCGGCGGTCCGGTCGTCCAAGGCGGGGTGGAAGGGAGCCGGGCCGGATCATGCCGGAGAGCGATGCGCGGATCACGCCGGAGGCCGATGTGGATCACCTCTCCGAAGCTGCATCCTCCACTGAGTCCTCGCTCTCAGCCGAAGGGATCCCCATGTCCGCTCCCGCAGTCCTGCCGTCCGCAGGCGTCCCCGGTCGCGCCCTCGCCGCTCTCGCCGCCCTCGCCGCCGCTCTCGCCGCCGCCTTCGTCGCGGCCCCGGGCATGCTGGCGGGCGGCGGCTTCGCCGGGCAGCGCGACCTCGTGGAAGCCCTCCGCGGGTCGTTCACCGGGTACTGGGGTTCCGGCGACCGGGAGTCGTCCCCGGATCTGGAGAGGGTCGTCGACTACTGGTTCCGCTACCACCTGGCCAAGGCCACGATCGCCGCGATCCTGCTGATCGTGCTCGTCGCGCTCGGCGTTCGCCTCTGGAAGGCGTTCCTGAGCGCCGGCGGTCCCAAGACGGGAAAGAGGGCCGCCCTCGCCACGGCCGGCGCCCTCGTCACGATGCTCGCACTGGTCTCGCTGCTGGCGGTGATGGCCAACGTCCAGGGCACGGTCGCGCCCTTCGCCTCGCTGCTGCCGATGCTGACGGCCGACGCGACCGGCACGCGGCTCACCGGCACGCTCGATCAGGTTCGGCGGGAACTGGCCGTCTACCCGGGCACGAGCGGCCACGCCTCGCCGGCCCTCGAAGTGATGATCAGCGACTTCTACCGGTACCACGTGGCGATGGCCGTGATCGCCGCGATCGTGGCGATCGTCCTCATCGGCGTCAGCGTGGCGCTGTGGAGGAGGTTCGCGAGAACGGAGCCGTCCGGCAGGCCGGCCAGGCGCGTACTGGGGTCGTTCGGCGTCCTCTCGGCGCTGCTGTCACCGGCCATGATCGTCGTCGCCGTGGCGAACACGGCCACCGCGGCGGACCCGGCACCGGCACTCCTCGCCTTCTTCGAAGGCGAATGGTGACGCAGACGATCCCGCCGGCTCGGCGTTCGGCGCGCGTTCGAGACCGGCATCACGGCCGAGCAGCCGCTCCAGCGGCTCGTGTACGGCGAGGTGAAGGCGATGGACCTGTCCGCAAAGCCGCGTTCCACGCGCTCACGCGGTCGCTCCGCGCGGGGGATGACCGCCGCCGACCGCTCTGTTCTTCGGTCCCCGCCCGCCTTCGCGGACGGGGACCTGCTCGTCGTGCGGGGGTTCCTACTTGACCGCCAGGGGAAGGAAGTGCCCCACCCCGTCGGTCTTGCGGGCCGCCTCGATGCGTTCGGCGGTGGGGCGGCCGTAGCCGGTGGTGCGCTGGACGGCGGGGCGGCCGGCTCGGGCGGCGATCTCCTCCAGGGACGAGATCGTCTTGAAGCTGCCGTTGTCGGAGCCGGCCATGCGGGAGATGGTCTCCTCCATCAGGGTGCCGCCGAGGTCGTTGACGCCGCCCTGGAGGACCTCGGTGCACAGGTCGTCCGAGAGCTTCACCCAGGACGTCTGGATGTTGGGGATGGCGCCGTGCAGCAGGATGCGGGCCAGGGCGTGGACGGCGCGGTTCTCGCGGACGGTGGGTCCGGGGCGGGCCAGGCCGGCCAGGTAGATGGGGGCGTTGTGGTGGACGAACGGGAGCAGGACGAACTCCGTGAAGCCGCCCGTTCGCTCCTGGATGGAGCGCAGCAGCTTCAGGTGTCCGACCCAGTGGGCGGGGGTGTCGACGTGGCCGTACATCATCGTCGACGTCGTGGGCAGGCCGACCTCGTGGGCGGTCGTCACCACGTCCACCCACGCCGAGGTGGGGAGCTTGCCCTTCGTCAGGACCCAGCGGACGTCGTCGTCGAGGATCTCGGCGGCCGTGCCGGGCAGGGAGTCGACGCCCGCCTCCTTCGCCGCGATCAGCCACTCGCGCAGGGACAGGCCCGTGCGGGAGACGCCGTTGATGACCTCCATCGGGCTGTAGGAGTGCAGGTGGATCTCGGGGGCGCGCTTCTTCACCTCGCGGGCGAGGTCGAAGTAGGCGGTGCCGGGGAGGTCGGGGTGGATGCCGCCCTGCATGCAGATCTCGGTGGCGCCCGCCTCCCACGCCTGCTCCACGCGGTCGCCGACCTGGGAGAGGGACAGGTTGTAGGCGTCCGCGTCGGTGCGGCGCTGCGCGAAGGCGCAGAAGCGGCAGCCGGTGTAGCAGACGTTGGTGAAGTTGATGTTCCTCGTGACGACGTAGGTGACGTCGTCGCCGACGGCCTCCTTGCGCAGGTCGTCCGCGAGGGCCGCGAGGGCCTCCAGCTCGGGGCCCTCGGCGTGGAGGAGGGCCAGGGCGTGCTCGTCCGACAGGCCGCCGGGGTTCTGCTCGGCGGCGGCGAGCGCGGCCTTCACGTCGGCGTCGAAACGCTGGGGAGCGTTGACGCGTTCGCGCAGCGCGTCCCAGTCGCCGTAGACCTCGTCGAAGTCGTCGCGGCGGTCGGACGTGCGGCCCTCGGTGTCGATCTCGATGTGCAGGTCGGTGCGTCCGGACGCGGAGAAGCCGCCGTCGGGCTCCTGCCAGGTGCGTCCTTCCACGACGGCGTCCTCGTTCGCCAGGCCGTCGTCGCCGGCCAGGGCGCGGACGTGCGCGAGCAGCCTCGGGTCCAGCCAGGGTTCGCCCTTGCGGACGTACTCGGGGTAGATCGTGAGCCGTTCCCGCAGCCGGAAGCCGGACTCGGCGGTCCGTGAGGCGAGTTCGTCGATCTGCGGCCAGGGGCGTTCGGGGTTGACGTGGTCGGGTGTCAGCGGCGAGACGCCGCCCCAGTCGTCGATGCCCGCGCGGAGCATCAGCGCGTACTCGGAGTCCACCAGGTTCGGCGGCGCCTGGATGCGCGCCTTCGGGCCGAGGACGAGCCTGGCGACGGCGATCGTCGCGGCCAGCTCCTCCAGTTCGGCGTCGGGGGTGCCGCGCATCGCCGTGTCGGGCTTGGCGCGGAAGTTCTGGACGATGACCTCCTGGATCGCCCCGTACTCGCGCATGGTCCGCCGGATGGCGAACAACGCGTCGGCACGCTCCTCGATGGTCTCGCCGATGCCGATGAGGATGCCTGTGGTGAACGGGACGTTGCAGCGCCCGGCGTCCTCCAGCACCCGGAGCCGGACGGCCGGGTCCTTGTCGGGCGAGCCGTAGTGCGGGCCGCCCTTCTCGCTGAACAGCCGGGTCGCGGTGGTCTCCAGCATCATGCCCATGGACGGCGCGACGGGCTTGAGCCGCTGGAAGTCGCGCCAGCTCAGCACGCCGGGGTTGAGGTGGGGCAGCAGCCCGGTCTCCTCCAGCACGCGGATCGCCATGGCCCGCACGTAGGAGAGCGTGTCGTCGTAGCCCTGCTCGTCGAGCCATTCGCGGGCCTGGTGCCAGCGGTCCTCGGGCCGGTCGCCGAGGGTGAAGAGCGCCTCCTTGCAGCCGAGGGCGGCGCCCTGCCGCGCGATCTCCAGCACCTCGTCGGGACTGAGGAAGGGGGCCGGGAGCCTGTTCGGCGCGGTGGCGAAAGTACAGTAGCCGCACCGGTCGCGGCAGAGCCTCGTCAACGGGATGAACACCTTGCGGCTGTAGGTGATCACTCCGGGACGGCCGGCGGCGTCGAGGCCGGCGTCGCGCGTCCGCGAGGCGTAGGTCAGCAGGTCGTCGAGCTGGGGGCCTCTGGCGTGCAGCAGGATCGCCGCCTCGGCCTGGTCGAGGGTCTTGCCGTCTCGGGCCCGTGCGAGCGCTCGCCGCAGCCCCGATTCACTCACAGCGCTCTCCATAGGGCGCACTCTATGCCAAGCGTCATAATGGCGACAGGGCAGTACCCCTGTACGAGACAAGCACGTGCTCACCCGAAAAATTCCGCGAGGGCTCCGCCTCACAGCTCCTTGATCAGGGTGTAGTCCACGGCGCCCGGCGGGTGGCCGGGCACCTCTCCGGCGATCCGGTAGCCCTGACGCTGGTAGAAGCCCGGAGCCTGGAAGCTCCACGTCTCCACCCTCACCCCGACGCAGCCGCGGGCCGCGGCCAGCTCCTCCGCCCGCGCCAGCAGCCGCGAGCCCAGGCCCCGGCCCCGCTCGCGGACCCACAGCAGATCCACGTGCAGCCAGCCCACCCAGGTGCGGCCCACCATCCCGCCGACCGGCCTTCCGCCTTCCAGGGCGTAGACGTGCAGCGGCTGCTCCTCGCCGTGCCGCTCCAGGGCCGCGCGCAGTTCGGGGGACCTCCGCCGGTTCTCGGCCTTCAACTCCGCCAGGACGAGGTCGGCCAGCTCGCCGCTGACCTCGTCCGAGAACGTGAATTCCATGCCCTCCATCCGGCGCCTACACGTCGCTGGAGAAGCGCACCGCCGTGGGCGGGAGCTCTATGCCCGGCCACAGGCGCAGGCCGTCGCCCAGCTCGTTGCCGGGGCCGACGACCGCTCCGTCGCCCAGGATCGCGCCGTCCAGCATCGCGCCGGACGCCACGCGGGCGCCCCGGCCGAGCACGGAGTTGCGCACCCACGCGCCCTTGGCGACGACCGCCTCGTCGAACAGGACGCTGCCCGAGACCGTCGAGCCCGCCTCGATCGTGGCGTCGGCGCCGACGACGGTGCCCGCGGTCACGACCGCGCGCGGGGAGACGTTCGCGCCCTCCAGCGCCAGCACCGGGCCGGTCGGGCCGGGCAGCGCCGGGGAGTCCAGCCTGCCCAGCACCAGGTCGCACGAGCCGCGGACGAACGCCGACGGCGTGCCCACGTCCAGCCAGTACTGCGGGTCCACGAAGCCCATGACGGTCTGCCCGGACGCGATCAGCGCCGGGAAGGTCTCGCGTTCCACCGACACGACCTCGTTGAACGGGATCGTGTCGATCACCGACCGGCGGAACACGTACGAGCCGGCGTTGATCCGGTTGGTGACCGGGTTGTTGGTCTTCTCCAGGAAGGCGGTGACGCGCCCGGCGTCGTCGGTCGGCACGCAGCCGAACCTCGACGGGTCGTCCACCTCGCTGAGGTGCAGCGTGACGGCCGCGTCGGCCTTGAGGTGCATCGCCACCTGGTCGGGGATCGAGTGCCCCGACAGGATGTCGCCGTTGAGGACCAGGACGGGGTCGTCCTCCCGGCCGCGCAGCGCCTGCGCGGCGTTGCGGATCGCCCCGCCGGTGCCCAGCGGCCGGGGCTCGTCCACATAGACCAGCTCGACCCCGTAGGCCTCGTCGCCGAAGGCCGCCTCGAACATCTCCGCGCGGTAGGAGGTGGCGAAGACGATGCGCGTGATGCCCGCCGCGCCGGCCCTGGCCAGCTGGTGGGCCAGGAACGGCACTCCCGCGGTGGGCAGGAGCGGCTTGGGAGTGGAGATCGTCAAAGGCCTCAGCCTGGTACCCCTGCCACCGACCAAGAGAATCGCTTCCACGCCTCGCCCTTTCGCCCCGGTCACCCCCACCGCCGGTCGCGGTAGATCACAGAGCCTACTTGGCCCCCGCCCGCGTAGTCTGTCCCGGTGACCTCACGCTGGACCCGCCTGCTCTTCGTGCTCGTCGCCCTGGGGTTCTGCGCGTACGGCGTGGTGACGCAGTGGGGCGCCTTCGCGGAGGCGGTCTCCCGGCTGTCGTTCCCCCAGCTCGGCGGGGCGCTGCTGGCGGGCATGGCGGGGCTGGGCTGCTGGATGCTGGGCTGGCGGACGCTGCTGGCCGGGTTCGGCGCCCCCCTGCCGGTACCGGCCACCACCAGGATCATGTTCCTCGGCCAGCTCGGCAAGTACGTCCCCGGGTCGGTGTGGGCGCTGCTGGGCCAGGTGGAGCTCGCCCGCCCGTACGGGGTCGCCCGGGTCGCGTCGGGCAGCGCGACGCTCCTGGCGATGGCGACGACGGTCGCGACGGGGTGCGTCACCGCCGCGCTCACCCTCCCGCTGACCTCGGGGGACGCCGCCCGCGACTACTGGTGGGCGCTGGCGCTCGCCCCGGTGATGCTGGCCTGCCTGCACCCGCGGATCGTCACCTGGGCGCTGAACCTCGCGCTGCGGCTGATCCGTCGGCCGCCTCTGGCCGGGACCATGGGGTTCGTCCAGATGAGCACGGCCGTCCTGTGGACGCTGCTGGGTTGGGCCTGTTTCGGACTGCACACCTGGCTGCTGCTGCCGACCGGTTCCCCCGCGCTCGCCTGCGGCGCCTACGCCCTGGCTTATGTGGTCGGCTTCCTCGTCATCCTCGCCCCCGGCGGGCTGGGCGCGCGGGAGGCCGCGCTGGTGCTGGCGCTCTCGCCGGTGCTCTCCCAGGCCGAGGCGCTGCTCGTCGCGCTGGCCTCGCGGGCGGTGCTCACCGTCGCCGACCTCCTGTGGGCAGGAATCGGAAATCTCTCGAAACCACCTATAAGTGGGAATGAAACGGGCAATGAGCGGCTTGTCCCCGATGACGATCAACGCCCGTTGGAGGAGTCCCCGTGAGCGCACCGTTCCCCGTGACCGACGCGACCTTCGAGGAGGAGGTCCTGAAGTCCGACCTCCCGGTCCTGGTCGACTTCTGGGCCACCTGGTGCGGCCCCTGCCGGATGGTCGCCCCGGTCCTCGACCAGATAGCCGCCGAGTACGAGGGCAGACTGCGCATCGCCAAGGTGGACCTGGACGAGAGCCCCGAGACGGCCAGGGCCTACGGCATCATGGGCGCCCCCACCCTCAACCTCTACAAGGACGGCGAGGTCGTCACCCAGATCGTGGGCGCCAAGCCCAAGCGCGCCATCCTCCAGGTCATCGACCCGCACCTTTGAGGGCCCGCAGGTAGGCCTCCCACACCGGCCCGTGGTCGGGGCTGCGCACCTCGGCGCGCAGCCTCCCGGGGTCCCGGTAGAAGGCCGTGATCGCCTCGCGCAGCGACGTGACGTCGCCGGGGTCGGCCAGCAGCCCGTCCACTCCCTCGCGCAGCTGGGACGGGAAGCTCCCGACCCGGGTGGCGATCACCGGGACGCCGTGCTCGAAGGCCATGAGGACGTTCTGCGACGCGGTCGCCGAGCGGTAGGGCAGCACGAGGGCGTCGCAGGCGGCGAACAGCCCGCCGATCCGCTCGGCCGGGACGTAGCCGGGGAGGAGCTCCACCCGCTCCGCCAGTCCCAGTTCCCCGATCAGCGCGCGGGTCTCGTCCAGGCCGCCCCAGAACTCCCCCGCCACGGTCAGGCCCACGCCTTCGGGCAGCGCGCGGAGCAGGACGTCCAGGCCCTTGTAGGGGCGGACGATCCCGAAGAACAGCAGGCGTCCGCGCACCCCCTCCGGCGAAGGCGCCTCCGCCCGCCGCGTCACGGGGAGATGCGCGGGCAGGTCGGCCACCGCGACCGGGGCCCCGCCCAGGAGCCGGGCGAGCTCCGCCTGCTGCTCCGAGTGCACCAGCACCCCGTCCACCCGCTTGAGCAGCGCCCGCATCAGCGGCCGGTCGTAGGGCTTCGGCTCGTGCGGCAGGACGTTGTGGCACAGGGCGACGGTCCTGGCCCGGCCTCCGATCCCGCGCAGCAGCCCCAGATAGGCCGGCACCTGGACGGACGACAGCACCGCGAACACCACGAGGTCGCAGGAGCGCAGCCGCCTTCCCGTCCGGTACCACCCGTCCGGACGCCGCCATGACAGCTCCCGGCGCGTCCCGGGGAACACCTCCCCCTCGGGCACGTCGATCGTCTGCTGCCCCGGGTACAGGAACTTCGGGTACTGCTCCTTCCACGACTCCAGCACCACCTCGTGCCCCGCCGCGCGGAGCCGGTGGGCCAGTTCCGTCGTGTGCTGCGCCCCGCCCCCCTTGTAGGGGAAGGCGGGGCCGACCAGCGCGATCCTCACTCGTCGCCTCGGGAGCGCACGATGAGGTCCGCCAGCAGCGCCAGCGACGCGATGAGCAGCCCGCTCATGAACATGAGCATCGTGTTGTTGGAGAAGTACAGGAGGTTGTGCCGGAACTGGTCGACGACGCCCTTCAGCACGGCCAGGCCCAGCAGCCACAGCGCGAGCGGCATCAGCACCTTGAGCGGGTTGAAGTACATGACCATCCGCAGCACCTGCAGGATGTAGCGGTAGGCGTCCTTGGTGAAGTGGAACTTCGACTTCCCGGCCCGCTTGAAGTAGTCGATCGGCAGGTACATCACCGGGTGCTGGTTGCACAGGAACGCCAGCGTGATCGTGGTGACGCAGGAGAAGCCGGGGGGAAGCAGCCGCAGGTAGGGACGGGCGACGTCCTTGCGGAACGCCCGCAGCCCCGAGTTCAGGTCGGGGATCTTCGAGCCCGACAGCCGCTCGGCTATCTTGCGGATCGCCCATTTGGCCGGCACCCGCAGGACCTTGTGGCTGCCCTCCTCGGTGAGCCGGGCCCCCACCACCTGGTCGACGGAGGGGTCGGAGTCCAGGATCCGCACCAGCTCGGGGATGCGCTCGTTCGGGTACGTCATGTCCGCGTCGGTCCACACCACGACGTCGCCGCGCGCCTGCTGGCTGCCGATGCGGCGGATCGTGCCCGAGCCGCTGTTGTGGTGGAAGGAGACGACCTTCAGGGCCGGGTAGAGCGGCTCGGCGTCACGCAGCCGCTGGAGCGTGTCGTCCGTGGAGCAGTCGTCGTAGGCCAGCAGCTCGTAGGTCAGGCCGCTGGCGTCCATGGCCTTGGAGATGCGCTCGACCTCGTCGATCACGTGGTCCTGCTCGTTGTAGCAGGGCAGGACGATGGTGACGTGCGGGGACGGCTGCTCGGAATCCACGTTGGCCAAGGGTAGCGGCCTCCTCGACCGGTGACGCGATTCCCTCACACCTAATTCGAATGATTAGGACAAGACACGTGACTTACGCAATACTGCTGCGAACCTTGGCGCACTCAGGGAGATCACGGGGTCATGCGCAGCGGAGTCGACTACGACTTGGAATACCTGGAACGGCCCGAGATCACAGGTCACGAGATCCCGGTGGTCCGCGGCTCCGGCTGGAAGATCGCCCAGTGGGTCTCCATCACGCTGGCCTCACTGCTGGTGCTGGGCAGCCTGACCGCCTACGGCTTCTACTACAAGCTGGTGTCGGGCAACATCGAGCAGCTCGGCGACGAGCACGGCAACCTCGCCAAGGACAAGGACCGGCCCGACAAGCTCAACAGTTCGGTGAACATCCTCATCATGGGCTCCGACATCCGCACCGGGAGCAACGCCAAGTACGGCAGGGTCGACGGGGAACGGTCCGACACCACGATCCTGCTGCACATCTCCGCGGGCGGCGAGAAGGCCATCGGCATCAGCTTCCCGCGCGACTCCTGGGTCAGCCTCCCCCAGTGCAAGAGCGCGTCCGGCCAGGTCATCCCGGCGCAGCACGGCATGATCAACGCCGCCTTCGCCAACGGCGGCCCCTACTGCACCTGGAACACCATCGAGACCCTCACCCAGATCCGCATCGACCACTTCGTGAAGGTCGACTTCAGCGGGTTCAAGGGCATCGTGAACGCGCTCGGCGGCGTCCAGGTCTGCTCCCCCAAGGCCTTCACCGACCGCAAGGCCAAGCTGGTCATCCCCAAGGCGGGGCTGCAGACCCTCAACGGCGAGCAGGCCCTGGGCTGGGTCCGCACCCGCTACTCCCTGGGCGACGGCTCCGACCTCGGCCGGATCCAGCGCCAGCAGCAGTTCATGAGCGCGGTCATCCAGAAGGCCACCAGCAAGGGCGTCATGACCGACCCGGGGAAGCTGCTGAAGTTCGTCAACGCCGCCACCAAGTCCCTGAAGACGGACAAGGGCTTCAACTCCACCGAGATCCTCTCCCTCGCCACCAAGGTCAAGGACATCGACACCAAGAGCATCAAGTTCGTCACGGTGCCCTGGTACTACCCGACGCCCGCGGAGGTCTCCGCCAACCCCAGCCTGAGCGGGCGGGTCCTGTGGAAGCAGGAGGAGGCGCAGAAGCTCTTCGCCTCGATCCGCAAGGACAACACCCTCCCCAAGACGGAGAAGAAGACGGCGGCCGACACCCAGCCCGTCAGCACCCCGGCGAAGAAGGTCGACCCCTCCACCGTCACGGTGAAGGTCTACAACGGCACCAACCAGCAGGGCCTCGCCGGACGCGCCGTCGCCGACCTGGCGGCCAAGAAGTACCTGGCGGCCCTCGGCTCCACCGGCGTCTACAAGAACGGCTCCCTGGAGAAGACCACCGTCGCCTACGGCCCCGGCGGCGAGGACGCCGCCGCGCAGGTGGCCAAGCTGGTGCCCGGCGCGACCACGGAGGCCGCGGCCGACGGGCAGGCCGGTGTCGTCTACCTCTACCTCGGCGCCGACTACACCGGTCTCGGCGGGAACGGCACCACGTCGATCCCGAAGGTGGACGGCGAGATCAAGGCCAGCGACAACATCTGCAAGAAGACCGCCTGAGCGGCCTCATCCCAGCGGCGGGGTGTACTCCGCCAGCCAGACCTCGACGTCCAGCGACCAGGTGTGCTTCGGACGGTCCCGCAGCGCGTGGCCGTCCTGGCGGGTCCTGAGGTCCACCGCCCTGCGTCCCTGCCCGTAGGGGGCGACGTCCGCGGAGGTCGCGCCGAGGACCACCGGCCGGCGTCCCGTCTCCTTGATGACGCGGTCGGCGACGCGCTTCACGTCCTCGACGCCCGCGCCGTCCACGCGGGCCGTCGGCAGGCCGCACATGTTGCGCACGACGGGCGAGAACCGGTCGGCGGTCACCCTCTCCACGATGAGGACGGTCGTGCCCTGTCTCAGCTCGCCGCACAGCCTGTCGACGGCTCTGAGCTCGCCCTGGTCGACCGGCTTGAAGACCAGGCCGGCGGAGGACGCCCCGATCGGGACGAGCAGCACCAGTGACCCGGCGAAGGCCAGGACGAAGGTGGCGACCCGCCCGTAGCCGAGCCGGCGGAACCGGCGGGTGGCCCAGGCCAGCATCCACACCGCCAGGATCAGCACGCCGGGGATCACGACGGCGACCAGCCGCCGCGACGCCCACGGGTGGTCGGGGGTGATGCCGGGCCGCAGCAGGGTCGCCACCGTCGTCAGCGCGATGATCGAGAACGGCAGTACCCAGGCGGGCGACTCGCGGCGCAGCATCCGCCGGATCAGGATCGCGGCGCCGAACGTGGCGAGGATGAGCGCGGGCAGCCCGACGTACCAGACGACCCAGTGCAGGGCCAGCTCGGTGTACTGCCGGGCGCCGTCGACGGGGAGCCCGGTGCTGCGCTGGATGTGCTCGATGTACCCGGAGTTGAACGCGTCCTCGGCGTTCGACGGGATCCGCCGCACCGTCTGGACGTACGGCCGGACCGAGAAGGCCAGTACGAGCAGCACGGTGAGGACGGCCGCCGCGTCGGGCAGCCTGCCCCGCGCCACCAGATCGCCCGTCCGGCTGAACCATTCGGGGCGGAGCCGCCAGGCTCCGACCATGACGAGCGTGCCCACGACCGCCGCGGCGGCCAGCATGAGCAGCGGCCTGAGCGATCCGCCGATGTAGTCGAGGTAGGGACGCGACAGCAGGAAGCCCTCGACGAGCCCTCCGGCCGCGCCGACCAGCAGTCCGGCCGCCAGCGGGATCCCGGTGGGCCGCCGCCGGGCGAACAGCGCGCCCGCGAAGACCAGGACCGGCAGGACGTCCCGCAGCCCGTCGACGCGCACCAGGACCACCAGGCCGAGGCAGAGCCCGGCCAGGAAGGCGCGGAGGCGCCCCTCCTTCAGGTCGCGCACGTCGTGCATGAGGCACAGCCCGCCCAGCAGCAGCACCAGCGCGGCGGACTCGCTGTAGGTGGAGCGGGAGACGAACATCAGCGGCCAGCACGCCGCGAAGGCCAGCGCCCCGACCGGCGCCCACAGCGGCCCGACGAGGCGGGCGGTGAGACCGCCGAACGACAGCACCGCGCCCGCGCCCAGCAGCGGCGACATCGCCAGCAGCACCGGCGTCCCGCCGATCCAGCCGCCCAGCGCCAGCAGCAGCGGCAGCCCGGCCAGGAACTGCGGGACGATCTCCCCGTCCCGCTCGTAGAAGCCCGGGCTGTCGAACCTCAGGACGGGGTCGTCGCCGCCGAAGGCCCACAGCGACGGCGAGATCGGCAGGCGGCCGTGCTCGTTCAGCCAGGCCGCGAACTGCGCGTAGGTCGCGGGGTCCCGCCGCACGATGATCTGCTCGGAGTTGAACTTCAGCTGCAGCAGCAGGAAGGCCGCGCTCACCAGGAGCACCCCGGCGGCGGGCCACCAGGTCAGGTACCGGCCGGGCGCGGGCGGCGCCGAGGCGCGCACCGCGCCCCGGCACCCGACCGCCACCACCGCGACGGCGACCGGCACGAACAATGCCAGGGCGGGCCCGATGGTGTAGGACCCCGCCAGCAGCAGGGGCAGGCTGACCAGCAGCCAGGAGACGACGAGCAGGGCGGGCGCGAGGGAGAGACGCGCCAGCAGGAGGGAGGACGCCGCTGGTCTGTTCATACGGTGCAGCAGGCTATCGGTCGCTCATGGAGAAGACGTGAAAGCCCTGCGAGGAGAAGGATCGGTAGCCTCCCTCCATGGAGTTGACGCGCGCGGCGGCGCAGAGACCGCTGGTGACCTTCTACGACGACGCGGTCGGAGAGCGGCTGGAGTTCTCCCGCCGCACCTTCGACAACTGGGTCGCCAAGACGAGCAATCTGCTGGTGGAGGGGCTGGACGTCCGGCCCGGCGGGACCGTCGTCCTGGACCTCCCCGCGCACTGGCAGACGGCCGTCCTGCTGTTCGCGGCGTGGAACACCGGCCAGCGGGTGGTGATCGGGCCTCGCGAGGAGCTGGGCTCGGCGGCCGACGAGGGGATCTGGGCCACCGACACGCCCGGAAACGCTCCGGACTGGGCGGACGAGGTGCTCGGGCTCTCCCTGGACGCGTTCGGCGCACCGCTTCCGGACGCCCCGGCGTGGGTCACCGACTACGCGGTCGAGGTCCGCAGCTACGGGGACCGCTTCACCGGGCACTCTCCGGCCTCCTCTTCCGAACAGGTGCTGAGTGTGAGCAACACCACACTCAGCAGAGCACAAATCGACCGTGAAACCCAGGAATTCCTCGAAGAACACGAACTGACGACAGAGGACCGGACTCTCACGGTGGTGGAGTACACCACCTCCACCGCACTCGTCGCCGGGCTTCTCGCCCCCCTCCGCGCCGGTGGATCAGTCATACTTTGTCGCAACCTCGATGATGATCTGATCCGAAGGCGGATCGAAACGGAGCATGTGACTGCGACAGCCGGACTGGAAGCGCCGTACGCCCCCGTACGACGACTCCTCTGACCTACTCTCGTGGAGCGATGAACAGCCCCCTCTATCTCGACTATGTCGACGAGACGCAGCGAGCCGAGCCCCAGGCCCCGGGAGGCAAGAACCTCTCCCGGAACTGGAAACTGCTCGGCTGGACATCGGTCGCCCTCTCGGGAGTACTGGTCGTCGGCAGCATCTCCGCCTACGGCTACGCGCGCTACCTCGACAGCGGCATCGCACGGGTTCCCACCGACCCGGACCTCCTCGCGCAGGTGCCCAAGCTCAACGAGGCGGTCAACATCCTGCTGCTGGGCTCCGACAGCCGGCAGGGCGGCAACGCCAAGTACGGCCGCAGCCTGGCCGATGAGACGCCCCGCGCGGACACCACGATCCTGCTCCACCTGTCTCCGGGCGGCGAGCAGGCCGTCGGCATCAGCTTCCCGCGCGACCTCATGGTCGACATCCCCGCCTGCACCCAGCCGGACGGCACCAAGTCCTCTCTGCGGACCGACATGATCAACTCCGCGTTCACCACCGGCGGCATGATGTGCACCTGGAGGACCGTCCAGCAGGCCACCAACATCCACATCGACCACGCGGTGGTCGTGGACTTCAACGGCTTCAAGGGCGTGGTCAACGCGGTCGGCGGCGTCAAGATCTGCCTGCAGGAGGACGTCAACGATCCCAAGAGCGGGCTGAACCTCAAGAAGGGCACGCACAACGTCAGGGGCGAGCAGGCGCTGGCCTATGTGCGCGCCCGGTACGGCTTCAAGGACGGCTCGGACCTCAACCGCGTCAAGCGCCAGCAGCAGTTCCTCGGCTCACTGGCCAAGAAGGCGCTGAGCCAGGACGTGCTGAGCAACCCGGCGACGGTGAACGCGCTGCTCCGCTCGCTCACCAAGACCGTCACCGTGGACGAGGACTTCACCCTCAACAAGATGACCGACCTCGCCTCCAAGCTGAAGGGCATCACCCCGAGCAAGATCCGGTTCATCACCGCGCCCTACACCGCCTACGCGCCCGACCCCAACCGGGTCGCGCTGCGCCAGCCGGAGGCCGGCGAGTTCTTCGCCCAGATCGCCAACGACACCGAGATCGAGGACCCGACCAAGAAGAAGGTCACGAACGTCCCGCCGGCCGAGATCAGCGTGCGGGTGCTCAACGGCAGCGGCCTCGACGGCGCGGCGTCCCGGGTCGGCGAGGCGCTCACCGCCAAGGGCTACCAGGTGCTGTCGGTCGGCAACCCCAGGAAGAACCCGGCCTCCACCCTGATCCGCTACGGGGAGGGCGCGGAGGACGCCGCCACCACCCTGGCCACCCTGATCCCCGGCGCCAAGGTCGTGCCCTCCACGACCACCACCGCCGGAGTCGTCGACCTCGTCCTCGGCCCGAACTGGACCGGCCAGTTCAAGAGCAGCATCCCCAAGAAGATGGACGGCGAGGTCAAGGCCACCGACAACATCTGCAAGACCGTCTGATCCGGCGATCGGTAATAAAACGGTCTGGTGAACGGACGGCGCATCCCGCGCCGGGGAGCGGTACATTGCTCCAACCCCCCTCCCAGCCGTCCCCGCTCTCTTGGATCATCGGTGACCCAGCAGCTCACACCCCTCGTCCCCCCGCAGACGCAGACGCAGCCGCCGCCTCCGGCCCCAAGGACCCGCGACCCGTTCTTCGACAACGCCAAGTTCCTGGCGATCCTGCTGGTCGTGGTCGGGCACACCATCGCCGGGCTGCGGAACACGGTGCCCGTGGCGGAGGCGCTCTACACCTTCATCTACGCCTTCCACATGCCGCTGTTCGTGGTGGTCACCGGCTACTTCTCCAAGGGCTTCGGCAAGGCCGAGGGCAAGACCCGCAAGCTGATCGCCGGGGTGGCCGCGCCGTACGTGGTCTTCGAGATCGCGTACTCGCTCTTCGAGTGGCACTTCAACGACAAGAAGATCCTGACGATCAGCCTCCTGGACCCGATCTACCTGACCTGGTTCATGCTGGCGCTGTTCCTGTGGCGGTTGTCGACCCCGTTCTGGCAGCAGGTCCGCTGGCCGCTGGCGGTGGCCGTGGCGGTCTCGCTGCTGGGCTACACCGCCCCGCTGTCCAGCCACCTCGACATGCACAAGGTCCTCGGTCTCGCCCCCTTCTACGTGCTGGGCCTGTGCCTGCGCCCCGAGCACTTCGACCTGGTGCGCGGCCCCCGGTCGCGGCTCGCCGGCACGCTGATCCTCATCGGCGGCTTCCTGGTGGCCTGGTGGGCCAAGGACCGGATGAACTACCGCTGGCTGTACTGGTGGGACTCGCACAAGGACCTGGGCGTCGACGCCCTGACCGGCACCGTGATGCGCCTCGCCCTGATGGTCGCGGCCTGCGTGCTGCTCTTCGCCTTCCTGGCCCTCGTCCCGCGCCGCCACACCTGGTTCACCCGACTGGGGTCGGCCACGATCTACACGTACCTTCTGCACGGTTTCCTGATCAAGTTCGTGCAGTTCCAGGAGTGGGACCACCTGGCGTGGTTGCAGAACATCTGGGGCATGTCAGGCATGATTGCCTGCGCTCTGATCGTCGGAACGGTACTCTGCACTCAGCCCGTCATCCGGCTCACCCGGTGGGCGGTGGAGCCGAAAGTCGACTGGCTCTTCCGCGAATCACGGCTTCCGGCCGGGAAGTGACCCGCCTCACGCGGGTCGCAGGTGGCGACGGGCGCATGAACGGTCCTTCACACGTTGGCGAATTCTGTAGAGTCTTCCAATGCTCAAATCATGATCGAAGTCCCGGTTCACGATCCGGGCGTCGATAGACTCGCAGCGGGCGCGCGGCCCGATAAGCCACCCATGCTTGAAACGGATTCTTCTGGAATGAGCAGTGTGTTCCTGAGTGTCATCGTGCCTGTGCACGGCGTCCAGGGTTACCTTCGCCAGTGCCTCGACTCGATCCTGGAACCGGGGTGCCCTGGCCTCGAAGTGATCGCCATCGACGACAAGTCACCCGACGGATGCGGGGCGATCCTCGACGAGTACGCCCTGCGCGACCCGCGGGTGCGGGTCGTGCACCTGGAGGAGAACGTCGGCCTCGGCGAGGCCCGCAACGTGGGCCTGTCACTGGCCACGGGCGAGTACGTCTGGTTCTTCGACAGCGACGACTACACCGCCGAGGGCTCGATGCTCTCGGTCTACGAACGGCTGCAGGAGACGAAGCCGGACGTCCTGATCTTCGACTACGCCCGTTCCTACTGGCACGGCAAGGTCCAGCGCAGCGTCATCAACAAGCTCTTCCGCGAGCCTCCGGCGCCCGACACCTTCGCGCTGCGCGACCGGCCGAGCGTGCTCCAGCTGATGATGACCGCCTGGAACAAGGCGATCCGCCGGGAGTTCCTGGTCGAGCTCGGCCTGAAGTTCAGCGGCGGGTACTACGAGGACATCAACGTCACGTACCCGATCCTCATGGCGGCCGAGAAGCTCTCCCTGCTCGACCAGGTCGTCTACATCTACCGGCAGCGGCGGCGCGGCGCGATCACCCGCACCGGCGGCAAGAAGCACTTCGACGCGTTCAAGCAGTACGAGCGCATCTTCGCCTTCATGGCCCAGCACCCCGAGACCGACCAGTACCGCCCGCTGATGTTCGACCGGACCATCTGGCACCTGCTGGTGATCCTGGGCCGCGGCGACCGGGTGCTGCCGGAGGACCGGGAGCGCTTCTTCTCGGAGATGTCCCGCATCTACCGGACGTTCCGCCCGGCCGATCACACCCTGCCCGAGGACGTCCAGCTCGCGGCCAAGTACCGGCTGATCGAGAAGAACAACTTCCGGGCCTTCGAGACCTCCAAGAAGCTCAACGAGCGCCGCATCTCGGCCAAGAAGCGCGTCCGCAAGTACCGGGGCAAGGTCAGGAAGACCGTGCGCTTCGCCAAGGGCAAGGCGAACGGCCTGTACTACCGCACCCAGCTGCGCCTGCCCGTCGACGAGAACCTCGCCGTCTACGCGGCCTACTGGTACCGCGGCTACGCCTGCAACCCGGCCGCGATCTACGAGAGCCAGAAGGAGCTCGCGCCGAAGGTCAAGGGCGTGTGGGTGGTCAAGAGGGGCAACGCCGCCAAGATGCCCGAGGGCGTGCCCTACGTGGTGGCCGGCACCCGCGAGCACTCCCGGCTGATGGCCCGCGCCAAGTACTTCGTCAACAACGTCAACTTCACCGACGACCCGGTCAAGCGCAAGGGCCAGGTCCACGTCCAGACCCAGCACGGCACCCCGCTGAAGAAGATGGGCCTGGACCAGATGGAGTTCCCGGTCGGCGCCAACGACATGGACTTCCGCGAGCTCATCGACCGGGCCGACCGCTGGGACTTCCTGGTCTCCTCCAACCCGCTGTCCAGCGAGGCATGGGACCGCGGCTTCCCCTGCTCGTATGAGCTGCTGGAGACCGGCTACCCGCGCAACGACCGGCTGGTGCGGGCCACCGACGCCGAGCGGGCCGCCCTGCGCGAGCAGCTGGGCATCCCCGAGGGCAAGAAGGCGATCCTCTACACCCCGACGCACCGCGACTACATGAAGCGGTTCTCCCCGCAGTTCGACCTGCGGAGGTTCACCGAGGCCCTCGGCGACGACTTCGTGCTGCTGCTGCGCGCCCACTACTTCTACCGTCCGAAGTCCATGGGCCTGCCCGAGGACAGGATCATCGACGTCTCGTCCTACCCGATCGTCGAGGACCTGGCGATCGCCTCGGACGCGCTGCTCACGGACTACTCGTCGATCATGTTCGACTACGCGGTCCTGGAGGACCGGCCGATCGTGATCTACGCCAACGACTGGGACACCTACAAGCTCACCCGCGGCGTGAACTTCGACCTCACCCAGCAGCCTCCGGGGGTCATCGCCTTCACCGAGGACGAGCTGGTCGACGCCTTCGCCTCCGGCCGGGCCTGGAACGACACCGCGGTCAAGGACCGCACCGCCTTCCGCGCCCGGTTCTGCTCCTGGGAGGACGGGAACGCCGCCGAGCGGGTCGTCCGCCGGGTGTTCCTGGGCGAGCAGCTCCCCAAGCCGGCCCGGTGACGGCCACCGCCAAATCCGGCGAGACCGCTATATCTGAGAAAATTTCATAAATACCGCGAACCCTTCTTTCGGTCGGAACATCTCACGCATTACCCGACCGAAAGAAGGGTTCGTAGTCGTGAGACCCACCCCCTTTCTTCTCACCGCAGCCCTCACCGCCACCGCGCTGGGCGCCCTCTCCTCCCCCGCCTCCGCCAAAGGCCCCGCCAAGCCGCACGACTTCGACGGCGACGGCCGCACCGACCTGGTGATCAACGCTCCCGAACTGGACCAGCGAGGCCATCACGACACCGGGGTCGTCGCTCTCCTCTACGGTGGAACGAACCGCAAGCAGGTCCTCACCCAGCACTCCCCCGGCATGGGTTCCATACCCGAGCACGGAGTGGGGTTCGGGGAGGCGACGGCGTCTGCGGACTTCGACCGCGACGGCTACGCAGACCTCGCCGTCACCGGGCCCAACGAACACGGCGCCACCATCGTCTACGGCTCCGCCAAGGGCCTGTCCAAGCGGGTCGCTTTCCTGGAGACCGACGAGAGGCGCGGGCCGCTGCACCGCCGCCTGGCCGTCGGGGACTTCGACCGGGACGGCCGCCCCGACCTGGTGCTGACCAGCACGACCAAGTACTGGGTCTTCTCCCGGGTCGACAAGGGCACGGACGTCGCGAAGCCGGCCCGTTTCGCCTTCAAGTCCTACGAGATCGAGCTCAACGACCTGCGGCCGTTCGTCGGCGACTTCACCGGTGACGGCAAGGACGACCTCTTCCTCGCCTCCAGCATGAACCCGAACTTCACCCGCCTGGTGAAGGGGTCCGCCTCCGGCCTCACCGCTCCCGTCGCCGTCCCCGAACTCCGCCAGGTCCGGGCCGCGGTCGTCGGCGACTTCAACGGCGACGGCCGGGACGACCTCGTCACCCGACGCGCCAGCAAGATCTATGTCCGGCAGGGCACCGGGTCGGGCCTGGGCGGTCCGAAGCTCGTGAAGAAGATCTCCTCCGGCGATCCCGCCCCGCTGGCCGCCGCCGACGTGAACCGCGACGGCAGGGACGACCTGGCCGTCGGCTTCCCCGGGTCCGGCCCCCGGAAGTCCGGCCAGGTCGTCCTGATCTACGGGAGCGCGAGCGGCCCTACGACGAAGAAGGCGCGGATCCTCCACCAGGGGACCAAGGGGCTCAAGGCCGGCGCCGAGAAGGGCGACGCCTTCGGCTCCGCCGTCCGCCTCCTCGACGTGGCCGGCGACCGCCGCCCCGACCTCGTCATCGGCTCCTCCGGCGAGAACAAGGGCGCGGGCCGCCTCTACGTCCTGACCAACCGCAACCGCGCGGTCTCCGCCAAGGGCGTCCGCCAGTACAGCGCCGGATCCTTCGGCCTCAAGGGACGCCATCTCGGCTCCCACCTGTTCCCCTGAACCGGAAGGATCTCCGTGAAGATCTTCTCTCTCGCGCTCACCGGCGTCACCCTCACGGCGCTGGCCGTGCTCCCCGCCGCCCCCGCATCCGCCAAGGCCCCCGCCAAACCGCACGACTTCAACGGCGACGGCCGGACCGACCTGGTCGTCAACGGACCCACGTCGGTGAAGCGCGGGCAGATCGGGCCCGGCATCGTCGCGATCGCCTACGGCAAGACGGGCCGCAAGCAGGTCATCACCCGCGATTCCGCCGGAGTGTCCTCCATCGACCACGGTGACGGTTTCGGCGAGTTCACCGCCTCGGCCGACTTCGACCGCGACGGCTACGCCGACCTCGCCGTCACCGGACCGGAAGAAGACGGCGTCACGATCGTCTACGGATCCAAGAAGGGCCTCTCCAAGCGGGTCGCGTTCCTCCCGACGCCTTCTCCGCAACCGGAGCCGCCCTACAGCGCCCTGGCCGTCGGGGACTTCGACCGGGACGGCCGCGCCGACCTCGTGGCGACCGTCCGCAACCGGTACTGGATCTTCTCCAAGGTCGACAAGGGAAAGAAACCCACCTCACGCACCGGCGACGTCGTCGACAGGGCCAATGACACGAACTACCGGCCCAACCGGCTCTTCCCCGCCGCCGGCGACTTCACCGGCGACGGCAGGGACGACCTGGTCCTGGGCAACGACCACAACACGCAGGCACGCCTGCTGAAGAACTCCGCCGCGGGCCTCACCGCCCCCGTCCCCGTCTCCGGGCTCACCGGCATACAGAAGCTGGCCGTGGGCGACCTCGACGGCGACGGCCGCGACGACCTCGTCAGCTCCTACTGGGGCTCGGTCCAGATCCGCATGGGCCGCCCTTCGGGCTTCGCCAAGACCAAGACCCTCAACGGCCGGAGCCCCGGCATCCCCCTCACCGGCCAACGGCACACCCTCGGCACCTCCCTCGCCGTCGGGGACATCAACCGCGACGGCAAGGACGACCTGGCCATCGGCGCGTCCAGCGCGGGCGCCAAGCAGTCCGGCCAGGTCGTCGTGCTCTACGGCCACAAGAACGGCGTCACCACCAAGCGCGCCCAGGTCTTCAGCCAGAAGAACAAGGGCCTCAAGGCCAGCGCCGAATCCGGCGACCAATTCGGTTCGGCCGTCCGGCTCGTCGACCTCACCGGCGACCGCCGCCTCGACCTCGTCATCGGCTCCTCCGGCGAGAACAGGACGACGGGCCGCCTCTACGTCCTGGCCGGCAAGAAGGGCCGCATCACCACCGTCGGCGCGAAGCAGTACAAGCCCAAGGACTTCGGTCTCGGCGGCACCCGCCTCGGCGCCCTCCTGCTTCCCTGACCCGAAAGATTTCCATGAAGCTCACCTCGGTCCTCCTACCGGTCGCCGCCCTCGCGGCGACCACGCTCGCCCTGCCCGCCCCCGCCTCGGCGAAGGCTCCGGCCAGACCGCACGACTTCAACGGCGACGGGCGGACAGACCTGGTCGTCAACGGCCCCACGTCGGTGAAACGGGGGGCTGTGGGAGAGGGCCTCGTCGCGATCCTCTACGGCAAGACGGGCCGCAAGCAGGTCATCACCCGCGATTCCGCCGGAGTCTCCTCCGTCGCCGAGCACGGTGACGGGTTCGGGTTCTCGACGGCATCGGCGGACTTCGACCGCGACGGCTACGCCGACCTCGCCATCACCGGGCCAGACGAGGACGGCGTCACGATCGTCTACGGGTCCAAGAAGGGGCTGTCCGCCCGTGCCGCCTTCCTCAGGACCGAGACCACGGCCTTCGCCTGGGGCAACAGGCTGGCCGTCGGGGACTTCGACCGGGACGGCCGCGCCGACCTCGTGGCGACCGTCCGCAACCGGTACTGGATCTTCTCCAAGATCGACAAGGGAAAGAAACCCACCTCACGCACCGGATCGGTCATCGTCGACGACGAGTTCATACCCGATGAACTCGTCCCCGCCGTCGGCGACTTCACCGGCGACGGCAGGAACGATCTGATCCTGGGCGCGGGCAAGGGCACCTTCAGCCGACTGCTGAAGGGCTCTGCCTCGGGCCTCTCCGCCCCCGTCTCCGTCCCCTGGCTCGGCCCGATCGAGACGGCCGCCGTGGGCGACTTCAACGGTGACGGCCGCGACGACCTGGCCACCGCGAACGGGAACGACGTCAGTGTCCGCCTGGGCCGCTCGTCCGGGCTGACCAAGCCCAGGTCGGTGGCGGGCAGCGTCTCCGGTGCCCCCATCACCAGCACGAGCAACTCCATCGCCGTCGCGGACGTCGACCGCGACGGCAAAGACGACCTGGCCATCGGCGCCCCCTACCGGGGTGCCGCGGGGGCGGGCCGCGTGGTCCTGCTCCACGGCCACAAGAGCGGCGTCACCACCAAGCGCGCCCAGGTCTTCAGCCAGAAGAACAAGGGCCTCAAGGCCGGTCCCGAACGCGGCGACAAGTTCGGCTGGTCCGTCCGCCTGCTCGACCTGACCGGCGACCGCCGCCCCGAACTGGCCATCGGCTCCCCCGGCGAGGACCGGAGGAGCGGCCGCCTCTACGTCCTGGCCCGCCAGGGCGGCAAGATCACGACCAGGGGAGCCAGGACGTACGGGCCCCGGGACTTCGGTCTCTCCGGCTCCCAGTTCGGCTTCCGCCTTCTCCCCTGACCCCCGTGGAACCCCGTGCCGGAGCACCGGCACGGGGTTCCGTCATGGCCGGAGACCGTTGCGGTTCCCTTCTCCGATCTTGATCTCGTTCACCGGTTCGGTCTCGTTTCGGAGCATGACAGTCCGTAACTTCCGAATTTTTATTCAAAATCCGGTAATGTCCTGCCCACATCAGTCTTGTGTTACTCAGGGGGTTCGTGTGCTGGGACAAAGACGGATCTGGTCCGTCGTCCTGACGATGGCCTGCGCGCTGGGGATGGTCGCGGCCGTCCCGCAGAGCGCGTCAGCGGCGAAGGTGAAGTCCCAGATCGTCTTCAACAACCCGCTGGACCCACAGGGCGCCAAGCGGATCGAGGACAAGATCTACAACCTGGTGAAGGGCGCCAGGGCGGGCTCCAGCATCCGGTTGAGCGTCTACCGGTTCACCAACGCCAACGGCATCGCCGACGAGCTCATCGCCGCCGACCGGCGCGGGGTCGACGTCCGGGTCATCGCCGACTCCGGCGCCACCAACCGCAGCGGAGGGCAGCCCACCGGTTACGAGCGGGTGCTGTGGGCGCTGGGCCCCGGCAAGGTCGCCACCTGCCCCCAGGGCCGGGGCTGCATCGGGAGCAAGCTGAACCACACCAAGTTCCTGCTGTTCAGCAACACCCGCGGCACCAAGAACGTGGTCGTCCAGACCTCGCAGAACCTCAACGCCACCGGCGGCACCACCACCGACTGGAACGACGCGGTCGTCCTGGCCGGCGCCACCGGCACCTACAACGCCTACCGCAAGTACTTCGACGACCTGTGGAGCCGCAAGGCCATCCCGAACTACTGGAAGAAGCGCGGCGGCCAGGTCTCCAGCCGCGAGGCGACCCTCCAGTTCTTCCCCAAGGCCGAGGGCGACCCGATCGACGACATGCTGCGGAAGGTGAACTGCTCCTTCACCTACAAGGGCCGCAAGGGCACCACGCAGATCCGGATCGCGACCGGCGCCTTCAACGACAAGCGCGACTGGCTGCTGCGCAGCCTCGGCAACCTCAAGCGCAAGGGCTGCCTGATCGAGGTCATCGTCACCGTCGACCCCGGCGACGCCAGCCGCACCGCCGTCGTCGTGGCCCTGCGCGCCGCGGGCATCAAGGTCTACGACTTCGGCCTGTACTCCAGCCCCAACCCGATGCACTCCAAGTACGTCCTGGTGCAGGGCCGGATCGGCAAGAGCGTCGGCAAGTGGACCTGGACCGGCAGCGCCAACCTCACCTGGGGTTCGCTGCGCCAGGACGACGAGGCCATCATGCAGGTCAAGAAGGTCGGCTCGATGGGCCCGTGGAAGATCCACGACAGCTACCGCTGCAACTTCCGCCGCGCCAAGGCCCAGTTCCTCGGCAAGCCCATGCCCTGCAAGGGCTGATCCCCCGAAACACGCTGAAGGGCCCGTGCCGCTCGGCACGGGCCCTTCACACGTTCGAGGAGGGCGTCACGGCGCCCCAGCGCCCTCGGCGGGGGCTCAGGCCCCGAAGACCCTGTCGACCACGCGGGCCGCGGCGGACCCGTCGTCCAGCGAGCAGAACCGCTCGTAGAAGGCGTCGTAGGCCGCGGAGTACTTCTCGCCGATCTCGCCGGCGTTCCGGATCGCCTCGATGAGGTCCTCGGACGTCTCCAGCAGCGGCCCCGGCGCCTCCTTCTCGAAGTCGAAGTAGAAGCCGCGCAGCTTGTCCCGGTAGTGCGCCAGGTCGTAGGTGAAGAACAGCATCGGCCGGCGCAGGTTCGCGAAGTCGAACATGACCGAGCTGTAGTCGGTGACCATCAGGTCCGCCGCCAGGTACAGCTCCCCGATGTCCGGGTAGGCCGAGGCGTCGTAGACGAACGGCCGCTCCGGCGCCCCGTCGACGACGTTCGGGTGCAGCCGCGCCACCAGCACGTGGTCGGCCCCCAGCTCCCGCTCGAACAAGTCGAGGTCGATCCGCCAGTCCGACTTGTACCGGCCCACCCCGTAGAACTGGTCGTCCCGCCAGGTCGGCGCGTACAGCACGACCCTCTTGCCCGGCGGGATGCCCAGCCGCTCGCGCACCCGCTCGGCGACGCGCCCGGCGTCCGGCGAGTAGAGCAGGTCGTTGCGCGGGTACCCGGCCTCGATCAGCTCGCCCTCGAACTTGAAGGCCCGCGTCAGGATGGGGGTGCTGAACGGGTTGGGCGACACCAGATGCGTCCATTCCGGGAGCCGCGGTTCCTTCTCCGCCGTCGCCATGGCCTTCTGCATGCCCGGCGAGTAGGCGAAGTGCACCTCCTTGACGTCCCGCCCGATCTTCTTCAGCGGGGTCCCGTGCCAGGTCTGCAGCACGGACTGCTCGGGGTGGCGGTGGAACCAGTCGCCGAGCCGGTGGTTGGTGACGATGTACCTGGACGAGGCGACCGCCTCGTGCCAGTCCGCGCCGTTCAGCCGGACCGGCTTGACCGTGGGCGGCAGCTCCACCTGGCCGTCGCCCACCACCCACAGCTGCTCCAGGGGGCTGCCCCGGCGCACCAGCTCCTCGTGGATGGCGCGGGGGCTGTCGCTGTACTGGCGGCCGTTGAAGCAGGAGAACAGCACCGCGTCCCGCAGCCCCGTCTCCTTGACCTTCAGCCGCGCCTCCTTCCGGAGTTTGGACCCGGAGTTGACCTCCTCGGGCCGCAGGTCGGAGCCGACCGAGACGACGAGCCTGCCGTTCTGCTCCTCCAGCGAGTAGGTGCGCAGCGCCACCTCGACCGGCTTGGGAAGCCGGATCTCCTCCGCGACCTGCAGGGCCAGCGGGCGGCCCTGCCCCCGGTACAGCAGCTCCCACCTGCCCTGGCGCAGCGGCAGCGTCCCGGCCAGGGTGTCCATTCCGGCCAGCGGCAGCCGCGCGCGCCCGTCCTCCAGCGGGAAGGAGTAGGTCAGGTTGCGGTTCCGGCTGCTCAGCACCAGCGTGCCGGTCCCGCCGTTCACCGGGTGCGTGCCCTCGACCGCGAGGACGCCGTCCGCGCCCAGCTCCACCGACCGGAGGGTGAACCGCGCCGTCCGCAGGCTCATCCGCAGGTACCCCGACGGGTTGCGGCCCGCGATGATCTCGCGCTCCCCGGCGAGGTGCGGGGCCTGCTCGACCTCGTCGGCCAGCACCACGGGCACGCCGTCGAGGAAGGCGCGCCACACGACGGTGTCGTCCAGACGGCTCTCGTCGGCCCTGACGTCGGGCAGGTCGGCCAGCGGCAGCCGGACGGCGAACCCGTTCCCGGAGGCCGTCACCGGGACGGAGACCTCCTGGTCCATCCGCGAGAAGACCAGCCGTTCGGGCGTGCCCGACCTGACCTTCCCGGTCATCTCCAGGGTGTCGCCGAGCCAGCGCAGCCCCGTCACCCGCGCCCGGACGGTCTCGACCCGCACCCGCAGGACCTTCTCCACGATCTCCGGGACGATCCGGACGTCATCGTCGACGTAGGCGTAGGGCGGGTGCGCTCCGGAGCCGGACGTCCCGGCCTGGAGCCTGCCCCGCCGGAACACCCCGGAGTTGAAGACCCCGGCCTCGACCTCCCAGACCCCGTCCTTCCAGCCCCGGGGACCGCGCAGCAGCCTGGGGTTGAGGGTGAACTCCATCCCGCGCCAGGCCTTCTTCACCAGTTTCTTCCGGGCCGGGAGCAGGATCCGGCGGCCGCCCTGGCGCAGCTGCACGCCCTTGACGGACGTCCACCTGCGCCGCATGCCGACCGAGTTGATGTAGGCCTCGGCGGAGACGACGAGCTTCCCGTCGCGCCACTCCACCGACTGGACCCTGCCGCGCATCTTCAGCTCGTCCCGCGCCAGGTAGACGCTCTCGGGGACGGCGAGCTTGTCGTCCTTCCAGTACGGGTACACCACGTACCGGCGGAGGGGGCTGCGCACGATCGACGGCGTGGACTTGCCCCGCTCGTACCGGACGACCTTGACCAGTTCGGTGGTGAGCCGCCGGGACGCCAGGTGCCACTTGAGCCGGCTGAGCGCGGACAGGCTCTGGAACAGCTTGGGTTCGACCCGCTCGGTGAAGTCGGCGGCGAGGCCGATGAGCAGTTCGCGTTCGGCGGGCTCGCAGTCCGGCAGCGCGTCCAGGAAGACCCGGAACTCCCGGCCGAGCACGGTGAGCTGGAACCTCCGCAGCGCCGAGGCGCGCCAGCGCCCTTCCAGGAGCCGTTCGACCCGTTCCACGGCCGCGAAGCCGTCGGCGATCTCCCGCGCGTCGGTGGTCGGCTGCGGGAAGAGCTCCCTGCGCCGGTAGAGCGTCATCTCCGGCAGGACTTCCACCGAGGAGGCCAGGAAATGCGCCGGAATCGCCACGGCGAGATCCTCGTGCCGGGAACCGTCCGGAAAACTCAGGCCCGCCGCGTCCCAGAACGAACGGCGGAACAACTTCCCCGTCACATATCTGTCATGAAAGAGCGACTGGTGCTTCTTGATGTGGGTGTGGCGCAGCCGTTTGGCGAAGGCCTCCTTGTGCGTGTAGGCGCGCCAGGTGCCGCCCGACTCCGTGATCACGCTCACGTTGCCGGCCGCGAAGTCGGACCGCGAGCCGGCGAGCGCGTCGTGCAACAGGTCCAGGGCCCTCGAGGGGATCCGGTCGACGCCCTCGACGAACATCAGATGGTCGCCCCGGGCCTCTCCGATTCCGAGTTCCCAGGCGGCGCCGCGGCTCAGCGAATCGCCCTTGACCCATCGGAATCGGGAGTCGGGCAGTTCCGTCCGGTCGCGGGCGGCGTCGCCCACGACGACCGCCTCGAAATCCGAAAAAGTCTGCCTGGCCAACGACTCCAGGCATTCGGCCAGATGATTTCCGGCTCCGTGGGCGAGGACGACGACACTGATCATTGCGGCTTCTCACAAGGTCGAAGAGAGATCACCCGAGTTTAGGGCAGGATCCCTCGGCCAATCCCGATTTCTTTTCGCGGTCGGGGGCGGGGGTGGTGAACGCGGTCCCTTCTCTCAGACCGGTTGCAGGGCCTCCCGTTCGGACTCCGCCGGCCTCTTCGCCGGGGTCCCGCGGCGGGGCGGCAGCAGCGCCAGCACGATCAGCAACGCGAGGATCCCCAGCGCGGCGGAGACCCACCAGTTGTTCACCGGGTCCCGGATGAAGGGCATCGGGTCGGGCCAGGGCCCCCCGGTGAACTGTGGCACCCCCGGCAGGTAGCCGAGCGTGCCCGCGGCCAGCCGCCACTGGATCAGCCCGTCGATCCGGGTCGCCGGCATCAGCGCCAGCAGCGGGAAGATCAACGCGTCGTACCAGGGGTGCTGCACCGGGGAGAACAGCAGCAGCGCCGCGCAGACCGCGAACGACACCCGGGCGGCCGACTCGGCGCGCCCGTCCGCGGGGGTCAGCCGCCACAGCAGCACCAGCAGGACGACGGCTCCCGCCGCGTACCCCCAGGAGGCCATCTCCCCGTGGGTCGTCTCGACGCCCCAGCGCGGGAGGTAGCGCCACGGGTTGGTGGGAGCGACGTCCCCGGCCTTGTCAAAGAGGACCTCGAACGCCGCGGGCCCGGCCAGCGCGTAGGAGCCGAGCCCCGTCACGGTCACCCCCGCGGCCAGCCCGGCCAGCGCGGGCCAAGAGCGGCGGGCGGCCCACGCCAGCCCGAGCCCGGCGAAGAAGAACGGGGCCTTCACCCCGCCCGCGATCCCGATCAGCGCGCCCGCGTACAGGGCGGTCGCCCAGCCGGGGCCGTTCGGCGGACGCAGGAAGACGGCGAAGGCCAGCACCACGACGGCGGCCCCGTAGACGTCCCCGTGGCCTCCGGCGACGCACGCCCAGAGCATCAGCGGGTTGCACGTCCACAGCAGGTGCGCCCGGACGGGATCGCGGGCGATCCGGTGCAGTACCAGCGCGACCAGCGCGAAGGCCGCGCCCGCCGTCAGCTTCAGCAGGAACACGATCTTGAACATGGACGCGCCCGCGAGGCCCGCGGCCGCGGCGAACGCCCAGTTGGCGACCGGCCCGTAGACCGAGGGGGTGTCCCGCCAGGTCTGCGGCGAGTACGCCGCCACCGGGTCCCCGGCGTCGATCAGCGACTGCGGGACCGTCTGGTAGGGGTCGAGGCCGAGCGCGCCCATCCGGCCGTAGAGCGCGTAGCTCTGCACGTCCGTGGAGCCGCCCAGCGGCACCAGCGCCAGCACGGCCGTGGCGGTCAGCCCGCCCCACAGCAGGGTCTTGGCCGGCGGCCGCCAACCCCAGCGCAGCGCGAGCAGTCCCAGGCACACGCCCAGCGCGCCGAGGCCGACCATGGAGAAGGTCAGCCAGACGATCAGCAGGGCGCTGGGATCGGCTTCCAGCGACCAGCCTCCCCCGCTTTCGGGCACCGTGTTGGACGGGCCGAGCAGGCAGGCGTAGGCGCCGAGCCCCACCGAAGCGGAGACCAACAGGAGCGCAGCCGCTCCCGCCCCCGAGGATTTCGCAGACATCGCGGTAAGAATAAGCGGCAGGAAAGGAGCACGCGGCCCTTCGCCGCGCGGGCCCTCACCCGGAATCCGTCAAGGTGGACGCGGTTGCGCCCCGTCATCATGAGGCAGTCCACCCGGTACCGCTCGATGATCGCCTTCCGTTCGGCGTCCGTGGTGCCCCGGGCGAAGAAGAGCCGCATGTCGCGGCGCCTGGCGGCCTCGTCCACGAAGGGGTACGGCCAGGCGGGGACGACACTGTAGGCCCCCTTTCCGTTGATCAGGCGGCCCGGCCAGGTCCGGTCACCCAGCACGACCATGCCCGGCCTGACCTTCCGCACCAGCGGGGCGTAGACGGTGCCCGGATCGCGGGCCTTCCACGCCTGGAGCGTCTGCGGGGAGACCGGCCCCCACCAGGCGCGGATCAGGCCGCCGCTGTTGCCGTACAGGCCGGCGGCGCACGCGACGGCCGCCACCCCCGCGTAGCAGGCCTTCCGGGCGCTCCATCCGGCCGTGCCCAGATAGGAGGCGAGAGCCAGGTGCAGGGGCAGCAAAGCGACCGGCAGCGCCCGGACGAACCCGTAGGAGCCGAAGACCGCGCCCAGGCCCACCACCGAGGCCGCCAGCACGAACAGCAGCATCAGTTCGCGGCCCAGCGGCCTCCGGTCCACCCCCGTGACCAGCGCGGGAAGCCCGACGAGCGCCAGCCCGTAGTGCCCGAGGCCGAAGTCCCCGCCCAGGTCCAGGACCAGTCCCCGGTGGATCGAGGACAGGCCGCCCGTGGCGCCGGGCAGCGCGGCCAGGTCCGACCAGGGCCAGGCCAGCGCCAGGACGATCGCGGCGGCCCCGGCCGCGTACTGCCAGCGGTCCCGCAGCCGGGAGGGCCGGGCCAGCGCGAAGGCGAGCAGGCCGAGCACGGTGTTCAGCGCGGTGAACGGGTGGATGAGGAGGATCAGCGCCAGCAGCGGGGCGAGCGGCGCCCAGCGCGCCTCCAGGTACTCCCGCCAGGCCAGCAGCATGAGCGCCGTGGCGGTGAGGCTGGGATAGGCCATCGTCCAGGACAGGGAGTACAGCCCGAAGAACCCGCTCCACTCGTGCGGGCGCAGGCCCCACAGCAGCAGGCTGAAGACGACGGCCAGCGCCCCCGTCGCGGGGCCGCCCAGCCCCCGGCAGAAGCGGATCAGGGCCCAGAGCCACAGCGCGATGTTGGCCAGGCCCGCCAGTTCCAGGACGGCCTGCGGGCGCAGGCCGGTGAGCCAGGCGAATGCGGCGAGCACCACGGCGTACGGCGAGTAGTAGGGGCTGCCCTCCACCTCGCCGACCAGGGGGTCCACCGGCTTCCACGGGTCGCGCAGCAGTCCGTGCAGGGTGCCCAGGTGCAGCCGCATGTCCCCGGCCCAGCTGTGCCGCAGCACCACCAGGACCGCCCACCCGAGCACCAGCCCGCAGACCGGCGCCCAGAGAGGTACCTGCGGGAGCCCGCGAACCCTGACCATGTTCACCCATCGTAGTAACATGCCTGCGATGTGTAGTCCCTCGTCCCGTGAGCATGGTGCCCCGTAACCGCCTGGTGTCGCTCATTCCCGCTCTGGCCGCGCTCGCCACGGGTCTGTGGGGGCTCACCGGGCCGTCCTTCTGGCGGGACGAGGCGGTCACCGCCGAGGTCTCCCGGCGCTCCCTCTCCCAGATCCTCAGGCTGCTGCCCGAGATCGACGCCGTCCACGGGCTCTACTACCTGCTGCTGCACTTCGTCGTGGGAGCGGCCGGGTCCGGGGAGGCGGCTCTGCGCATGCCGTCGGTGCTGGCGGGCGCGGTCACGGCCGGGTGCACCGCCGAGCTGGGCCGCCGGTACGCCGGGGCCCGGCTGGGCCTGCTGGCGGGGCTGCTGGCGGCCTGCTCGCCCTTCCTCACGCGCTATGCCCAGGACGCCCGCCCGTACGCGATGGTCACCGCGACCGCCGTCGTGTCCACCCTGCTGCTGTCCCTCGTCCTGGAGCGGGACGGGCGGCGGCGGTGGGCCGCGTACTCGGCGTCCGTCGTCGTGCTCGGGATGTTCAACCTGTTCGGCCTGCTGCTCCTGGCCGCGCACGCCGTCCCCGCGTGGCCCCGGCGCCG
>NZ_BAAATZ010000025.1:236281-256365 GCF_039533685.1 Actinocorallia aurantiaca
GGGGCGGCGGTCTGCTGCCTGCTTCCCCTGCTGGCGGTCGCCTCGACCCAGCGGAGCGTCCAGATCTCCTGGCTGGACCGGCCCGGCCCGCAGGCCGTGCCCGAGTTGGCCGCGCTCCTCTCCGGGGGCGCCCTGACGGCGCTCCCCTTCCTCGGCCTGGCCGCGCTGGGGGCCTGGCGGCGGCCCGCTCTGCGACCGGTGGCGGTGCCGTGGCTGCTGCTGCCGCCGGCGCTGCTGGTGGGCGTCTCCCTGATCAGCCCCGTCTACACCCCGCGCTACGTGCTCTTCGCCGCCCCGGCGGCGGCGCTGCTGGTGGCGGCGGGGCTGGAGTCCCTTCCCGCCGTGCTCGCCTGGGCGGGCGCCGCCGCGCTGGTCGCCGGGATGGCGCCGACGCACCTGCAGCAGCACGCGGTGGACGACCGCGCCGACGACCTGCGCCGGCTGCGGAAGATCATCAAAAGGCACGAGCGGCCCGGGGACGGCCTGCTGTTCCGGGTGAGCGAGCAGCGGACGATCATGGGCGCCTATCCGCGGACCTTCGCCCGCCTGAACGACCTGGCGCTGGAGCGCGGCGGGCCCGAGGCGGGCAATCTGGCGGGCGCCCTCACCGGCCCGGCCGTGTTCGCCCGGCGGCTGGCCGGGACCGGGCGGGTCTGGCTGGTGAGCAAGGACCCCGATCCCCGCTCCCCCGCCTATCCGGTGGACGAGTCCCGGGTGCTGGTGCTGCGCGAGTCCTTCACCAAGGTGAGGGGCTGGCGGTTCAAGGGCGGGTACCTCGCGCTGTACGCGCGGGAGTGATCCGGGACGGCCGCAGGACCCGGCGCGCCAGACCGCCCAGCAGCGACGGGACCGCCAGGTACAGGGACCGTTCGCCGATCTGGACCGCCAGGCTGCCCTTGGTGGTCGTGTAGGGCTTGGCGGTCCGGCGCAGGCCGACCCGCCCTCCGGTGAGGTCGCGGGGCGTGAACACGCCGGAAACCGTGCCGTCCCGGTCGACGATCTCGTACTCCAGCCGCCAGATGGTCCCCGGGGCCCAGTCCCGCAGCGGCAGCCGCGCGGTGAAGGACGCGCCGTCGAGCGCCGCGTCGGCGGTCTCGACCCGGTCCTCTCCGCGCTGTCGGGCCAGCACCCGCAGGCCCAGCCCGCCGCCGAGCGGGAGCCGTCCGGAGACCTCCAGCCGGCCGCCCGCCACCACGGCCGAAGCCGGCTGGTCGGGCGCGGCGTCCGAGGCTCCGGCCTCCAGGCTCAGGTTCCCGAAGTCGGTGGCGTACAGCCGCGCCAGCGGCCGCCCGCCCTCCACCGGGAGGAAGGCGGGACCGGGAAGGTCCACCGGGCCGACGGCCAGCCGCGTGGAGATCGGCACCTGGCCGAGCCGGGCCTCGACCGACACGTCCCAGCGGCCCTTGGCCGGGCGGAGCGCGGCGACGTCCAGTTCGGCGACGCGCTCCCGGCGGTCGCCGAGCAGCGGGACGGTGTGCGTCCGCTTCGACTCCCCCCTGCTGCGCAGCACCAGGACCGGGTCGGAGAACTCCCCGCCGGGCAGTTCCGCCTTCACCTCGACCCTCAGGACGCCGCCGTCCCAGGACAATCGGTTCAGCTCGCACCGGAAGGGCAGCCGGGAGGTGACGTCGTAGCAGGAGTCCGGCAGCTCCCCGAAGCCCGGGGCGACCTCGTAGATCAGCCCGTCCTTCGCCAGCAGCGCCGGGGTCCGGTCCGACAGCCGGTAGCGGACGATCTCCGGCAGCAGCCGGTGGAGGCCGTGCTCCAGGCAGTGCGCCACCTGCCGGAAGAAGGGCGCCATCGACGCGGTGATCCCCGGGGTGAGGTGGGCGCGGATGAGCCGGAGCGCCCCCTCCTCGGTGACCGCGCGGGCCTCGGCGTCGGCGGCCAGGTAGGCGGCGCCGAACCGCGGCATGATCTCCTCGCGGAAGTTGCGGCGCAGCATGCGGTCGCGGGCCGGGCCCGGCTCGGTGTTCTCCTCCACCACCCGCATCACGCGGCCGATGGCGGGGAAGAAGTCGAGGTCGGGCGCGCCGCCCTGCTGCATGACGCTGGTGCCGTCCTCGCGCTCCACCCAGAAGTAGCAGTCGTGGTCGGCCAGGACGCTCACGCCGCCGGCCCGGAAGTAGGCCTTGGCCGTGAACTCCTGGTCCTCGTGGGAGAGCAGCCCCTCGGCGAACCGCAGGTCCTTGATCAGTTCGCGCCGGAACAGCTTCAGCGGCGCGAGGGTGGCGTACAGGTCCGGCGGGCTGTCGTGGACGGTGGTGCGCGCGACGTTCTTGCGGAACAGCCGCTTGGGGACGTTCCGCCCCACCCCGACGTACTTGCCGATCACGATGTCGGTGCCGTTCTCCTCGGCCATCGCGACCATGAGCTCCAGGGCCCGGGGGTCGAGCCAGTCGTCGGCGTCGAGGAACTGCACGAACTCCCCGGCGGCCAGGGTCAGTCCGACGTTGCGGGGGGCACCGGGACCGCCGGAGTTGGGCTGGTACCTGACGGTGAGCCGCGGGTCGTCGTAGGAGGCGAGCAGGGCCCGGCTGCCGTCGGTCGACCCGTCGTCCACGCAGATGAGTTCCACTCCGGGCAGGGTCTGGCCGAGCACCGAGTCGACGCAGCGTCGTAGCGTCGTCCGGCAGTTGTACACCGGAACGATCACGCTGACTTTGGGCTGGGGCACGCGAGATTTCCTGTCACACGGGAGCATGAGCACATTAGCCCCACCCACGGAGATTAGCGAAGGGTTCCCACCAAGGTGATCACCACCTAATCCCGGCGGTAGGGTCCGACGTGCCTAATTTGCCGTCGATGCCGGTTCTCGGACACCGTATCCCGGCTCCGACAGTCCTGGTCCCCGCCCTCCTCGCCCTCGTGATCACCGCCTGCGGGCTGGACGGGCCGGCGCTCTGGCGCGACGAGGCGGTCACCGCGGGAATGGCGCGGCGCCCCCTGGGCTCCCTCTTCCCGGTGCTGGGTGAGATCGACGCGGTCCACGGGCTCTACTACCTGCTCATGAAGGGGTTCGTCGCCCTGTTCGGCGACGGCGAGACGGCCCTGCGGGCGCCCTCGGTGATCGGCGCGGTCCTGGCGGCGGGCGCCACCGCCGAACTCGGCCGCAGGCTGGGCGGCGCCAGGGTCGGGCTGTTCGCCGGGCTCCTGGTGGCGATCTCCCCCGCGATGAGCCGCTACGCCCAGGAGGCCCGGCAGTACACGCTCGTCTCCGGCCTGGCCGTGCTGGCCACCCTGCTGCTGGTCCTGGCGCTGCGGGAGCGGCGGACCTTCACCTGGTACGGCGTGACGATCGCGCTCCTCGGACTGCTGCACCTGTTCACCCTGCTGCTGGTGCCCGCCCACCTCGTCACCGTCCTGCTGCGCCGGGACCGCGGCCTGCTGCTGCGCTGGGCCTCCGCCACCAGCGCGGCGCTGGCGCCCTGCGCGGTCCTGGCCGCGGTCGCCCTGCCGCAGAGCGGCCAGGTGGGCTGGATCGAGCCGCCCGACGCCGTGGTCGTCACCCGCATGCTCGACGACCTCGCCGGAACACCCGCCTTCTTCGCCCTCTGCGTGGTGCTCATCCTGCTCGGGCGCAACGCGGCACTGTGGCGGACGGCGGCCCCCTGGACGGTCCTCCCGCCGCTCATCCTGCTCGTGGCCTCACTGTGGGACCCCTTCTACGTGTTCCGCTACGTGCTGTTCTGCGTCCCGGCCGTGGCACTGCTCACCGCCGCGGGCCTGGACCGGCTGCGCTGGTCGGCGGGCGTGCCGGTGCTGCTCACCGCGGCGCTCCTCGCCCTCCCCGCGCACCAGCAGATGCGGCTGCCCTCCGAGCGGGCCGACGACCTGCGGACGCTGGCCCGGATCATCGAGACCGAGAGCGCTCCCGGGGACGCCCTCGTCTTCCACTACACCGACTCCCGGCGCGTCATGTCGGCCTACCCGGACGCCTACACGGGCCTGTCCGACGTCCTCGCCGACCGCCCGGACGAAGGGCTGGACGGACGGGAGGCGCCCGCCGAACGGTTCGGGGAAAGGCTCCGGGACGTCCGCCGCCTCTTCTACGTCGACTACTCGCGCAAGCCCGCCGCCAGCCTCTTCACCGACTCCGACGCGGCCAAGGAGTCACTGATCCGCGACAACGACGCCGAATGGGCGCGGACCGGCCGCTGGCTGTTCAAGGGCGGTTCCGTCCATCTATACGAGCGCCGCCCGCCGTTCACCTGAGCGTGCGCACCGGGCCACCCCGGGTCCCTAGCTTGGAGTCCTCCGCCCGGACCAGCCGGTGATGGACCACGAGGTAGTCGTGTGCGTGTCGTCTGTGTGATCCCCGCCCGGGGCGGCTCCAAGGGAGTCCCCGGCAAGAACCTGGCCGAAGTGGGCGGCCTCCCCCTCGTGGCGCGGGCCGTGCGCGCGGCGCGGCGGTCCCGGACCGTCGAGGAGGTCGTCGTCTCCACCGACGACCCGGGGATCGCCTCCGCCGCCGGGGACGCCGGGGCGCGGATCGTGATGCGGCCTGCGGAGCTCAGCGGCGACACCGCGACCTCCGAGTCCGCGCTGCTGCACGCGCTCGGGCTGCTCTCCGGCCGCCCCGAGGCGACGGTGTTCCTCCAGTGCACCTCGCCGTTCATCGACCCCGCCGACCTCGACGCCGCCGTCCTGGAGGTGCTCGACGGGAAGTCCGACGTGGTGTTCTCCGCGCTGGAGTCCCACGAGTTCCAGTGGACCCGGGGCGGCGACGGCCTGGCGGGAGTGGGCCACAGCGCCTCCTTCCGGCCCCGCCGCCAGGACCGGGCCCCCCACTACCGGGAGACCGGCGCGTTCTACGTGATGCGCACCGAGGGGCTGCTGGAGCACGGGCACCGGTTCTTCGGGCGGATCGGGGCGCGCGCCGTCCCCGCCGTGCACGCCGTCGAGATCGACACGGCCGAGGACCTGGCCGTCGCCCGCGCCCTCGCGCCACTGGCCGACCGGCCGGACCCGCTGGACGTGGACGTCCTGGTCACCGACTTCGACGGGGTGCACACCGACGACCGGGCCCGGGTGCACCAGGACGGCACCGAGTCGGTCTCGGTCTCCCGGGAGGACGGCATGGGCGTCGCCCTGCTCAGGAGGGCGGGCGTTCCCGTCCTCATCCTGTCCACCGAGACCAACCCCGTGGTCGCGGCGCGGGCCCGCAAGCTCGGGGTCCCCGTCCTGCACGGGCTCTCCGACAAGGCGTCGGCGCTGGCCGGGTGGCTGCGCGAGGCGGGGCACGACCCCCGCCGCACCGCCTACATCGGCAACGACGTCAACGACCTCGGCTGCCTCGCCCTGGTGGGGTGGCCGATCGCGGTGCCGCACGCCCATCCGGACGTGCTCGCGGCGGCCCGGCTGGTGCTCAGCCGTCCGGGCGGCGGGGGCGCGGTCCGCGAGGCGTGCGAACTCATTCTCCAGAGCAAGACTCTTCCGAACGAAGGTAAGTGATATGTCCGCTTCTGTGAAGATCGGCGACCGCCTGGTCGGTGCCGGACAGCCGGTCTACGTGATCGGCGAGATCGGCATCAACCACAACGGCGACATGTCGATCGCCCGCCAGCTCATCGACGTCGCCGCCAACGCCGGCTGCGACGCCGTCAAGTTCCAGAAGCGCACCCCGGAGATCTGCGTCCCGCCGGAGCAGCAGGGCAGGATGCGCTCCACCCCGTGGGGCGAGATGACCTACCTGGAGTACAAGCACCGCGTCGAGTTCGACGAGGGGCAGTACGCCGAGATCGACGAGTACTGCGCCCGGCGCGGCCTGCAGTGGTTCGCCTCCCCGTGGGACGTCCCGTCCGCGGAGTTCCTGGAGAAGTTCGACGTCGTGACCCACAAGGTCGCCTCGGCCTCCATCACCGACAAGGAGCTGCTGCGGGCCCTGGCCGCCACCGGCAAGCCCGTCATCCTGTCGACCGGCATGTCGGAGATGCAGGAGATCGACGAGGCGGTGGAGATCCTCGGCACCGAGAGGCTGGTGATCCTGCACGCCACCTCCACCTACCCGCTGCCGGCCGAGGAGGCCAACCTCCGCACCATCGACACCCTGCGCGAGCGCTACGGCGTCCCGGTGGGCTACTCCGGGCACGAGCGGGGCCTGCAGATCAGCCTCGCGGCCGTCACCCTCGGCGCGTGCGCGGTCGAGCGCCACATCACGCTGGACCGCACCATGTGGGGATCCGACCACGCGGCGTCGCTGGAGCCGACCGGCCTCCAGCACCTCATCCGGGACATCCGGGTCATCGAGTCCGCCCTCGGAGACGGCGTCAAGCGGGTCTTCCCGGGAGAGGCCGAGCCCCGCGAGCGCCTGCGGCGGGTCACCTCTTGAGCCGTCCGACCAGTTCTCCGGCTCTTTCGGTCATCGTCCCGATGCGGAACGTGGAGCGTTACGCCGGGGACATGCTGACCAGCCTGGTCCGGAACGTCTCGGAGGAAGTGGAGTTCATCCTGGTGGACGACGGTTCCACCGACCGCACTCCCGAACTCGTCGAGCGGTTCCGGCCCAGGCTGCCGCGGTCCCAGGTGATCCGGCACGAGCGGGCCGCCGGGCTCAGCGGGGCGCGGAACGCGGGCATGCGCGTCGCCTCCGGCCGGTACTTCACCTTCCTGGACGGCGACGACTACGTCCGGCCCGGCTACTTCGGCGAGCTCGCCGCCGCCATGGACCGGCTCGGCTGCGACTACGTCAAGGTCGACCACATCAAGGTCTTCGGCAAACGCCGGGTGCCCGACCGCGCCCCGATGGGCCTGCGCGACACCCCGCTCAAGCCCCGGGACGGCATCCTGCCCGCCCACGGCAGATCCATGGTCGACTACCCGAACGCCTGGTCGGGGGCCTACCGGCGGGAGCTCTACGAGTCGGGCGTGCTGCTCTTCGACGAGCGGCTCCTCACCTGCGAGGACCGCCCCTGGACGTGGCGGCTGCACCTGCGGGCCGAGTCCTACGCGGTCGTCTCGCTGTGGGGGCCGTTCTACCGGCGCGAGGTCGCCGGCTCCCTCACCAGGATCGGTGACGAGCGGCAGCTGCACTTCTTCGACGCCTTCGACCTGGTGCTGGGCGAGCTCGCCCGCGACCCCGAGGGCGAGCGCTTCCGCACCAAGGCCATCCGCAACTACTGCGCGATGATCGCCTTCCACCTGACCGAGCGCCACCGGCTCAGCCCGCCGCTCCAGCGGCGGCTGCGGACCCGGGCCCGCGCCGCGTTCTCGTCGTTCCCGGCGGAGAACCTGGCCGAGGTGATGCCGGGGCTGGGCCCCGAACGCGAACGGCTCCTCACCGAACTGCTGGGGGTCACCCCGTGACTCAGATCTTCGTCGCCTCGACCCTCTTCGGCGCGGTGACCGTCGCCGCCGCGATCGACGCCGGGCGGTTCGGCCCGCCGGGCCGCCGCCGCATGCTGCTGGTCAGCGACAACACCGCCATCCCCGAACTGGGCCGCGACCTCACCGAGTCCCCCGGGTTCGCCGGGATACGCGACCGGTTCGACGAGGTGCTCTCCTGGAACGACGAGATCAGCCCGCTGCACCCCTCGGGCTGGATGCCGCGGACCGAGGAGCTCATGATCTGGGAGCGGCTGTTCCGCGACCGCTGGGGCCTCGGCGGCGAGCCGCTGGAACTGGCGGTCGAGACCATCGCCGCCTCCCCGGCACGGGCGCTCACCTCGATCTTCTCCGAGGCCGCGATCACGGTCTACGCGGACGGGCTGATGAGCTACGGGCCGACCCGGGACGGGCTGCCCGACGGGGTCGGCAGCCGCATCACCCGGCTGCTGCACCCGGACCTGGTGCCGGGGCTCGTCCCGCTGCTGCTCTGCGAGCACGGAGTGGCCTCCGAGACCATCCCGGACGACGCCTTCTCGGCCGTTCTCCACAAGCTGAACCGGCCGGGGCCCCCTGCTGACGGGCTCGAAGGGGCCGCATTGGTCGTCGGTCAGTACCTCGCGGCACTGGAGATCCTGAGCGAGCAGGAGGAAGATGAACTCCATGTGGCGATGCTGCGTGGTGTCGTGGCCCGAGGGCACACGACAGTGCTGTTCAAGCCCCACCCCTCCAGTCCGGTACGGACGACCGACCAGCTGGCCCACGAGGCGGCGAGGCTGGGCGCCCGGCTCCTGGTCCTCGACGCTGCGGTACCGGCAGAGACCTGGTGCTCAGCGCTTCGGCCATCACTGATCGTCGGTTGCTTCTCCACCGCGCTGGTCACCGCTTCCCGTTACCACGGCGTCCCGGCGGCCACCGTGGGCACCGGCCTGCTGCTCCAGCGCCTGTCCCCCTACCAGAACAGCAACCGCGTGCCGGTGACCATCATCGACGCGACGCTGCCGCACCTGGCGGAGGACGGGACGCTCAGCACGCCGTTCCTGTCCCGGACGTCCGACCTCCACCGGCTGCTCGTGGCGGTGGCTTACGCGATGCGCGCCGCCTCCCTGCCCGAGCGGCGCGGGGAGGCCGCGGCGTTCCTCTCCGAGCACGCGTCCTCAGAGCCGATGGCGCGGTACTTCAAGAAACGCCGGCTGACGGCGCTGGGCCTGCCCGGCGGGCTGTCCCCCGCCAAGCGCGGCCTGCTCGCCGCGGCGCTGCCGCCGCGCAGCCGGAGGCGGAGGATCGCGGCCCGCGCGTTCGACGCCGCCGGGCTGGACCGCGACCGGTGACGACCCTGTCGGTCGTCATACCGGTCCGCGACGTGGAGCGCTACGTGCCCGACCTGCTGCGCGGTCTGGCCCGCAACGCCCGCCCCGACTTCGAGTTCCTCGTGGTCGACGACGCCTCCCGCGACCGGACGGCCGAGCTGGTGGCCGGGGCCGGGATCCCGGGGCTGCGGATGATCCGCCATACGGCGGCCCTGGGGCCCGGGGCCGCCCGCAACGCCGGCCTGGCCGAGTCCTCGGGCCGCTACCTGACCTATCTCGACGGCGACGACTGGATCAGGCCCGGCTACCTGGCCGAGATGGTCGACGCGATCTCCGGGCTCGGCTGCGACTTCGTGATGTCCGACCACATCCGGGTGACCGGACGGCGGCGGCAGCCGCGCCGAACTCCGGAGGGCAGGCTGTGGGAGGTGCTCGACCCCCGGGCCGGCATCCTGCCGGTCAGCCAGCCCTCCATGGTCGACTACCCGTACTCGTGGGCCGGGATCTACCACCGGCGGCTCGCCGACCGGGGCCTGCTGGACTTCGTCCCCGGCCTGCACACCGCCGAGGACCGGCCCTGGTTCTGGCGGCTGTACCGCCGGGCCTCCTCCTACGCGGTGGTCCCGCTGCACGGCGTCTTCTACCGCCGCCACCGGCAGGGCGCCCTCACCCGGATCGGGGACGCCCGCCAGCTGCACTTCTTCGACGCCTTCGACCTGGTGCTGGCCGAGCTGGCCGCCGACCCGGAGGCCGAGCGGTTCGCCGGCAAGGCGGTCCGCAACTACTTCGCCATGATCGGCTACCACCTGGTCCGCCGGGAGCGGCTCAGCCCGCCGCTGCGGGTGAGGCTGGTCGAGCGGGCCCGCGCCACGATGCTGTCGGTGCCGCCGGAGCTGCGCGCCGAGGTGCTGCCCGCGATGGGCGTCTACCGGCAGGAGCTCTTCGAGGAGCTGCTGGGCGTCCGGATCTGAAGGCCGCTCACCGCAGCGCCCGGCGCAGCCGCAGCGCGCCCCTGTAGGCCGCGGGGGGCAGCTCCACCCGCAGGGAGGCCCGGGTCCTGGCCCACCGCCCCCCGGGGTCTCCGGCGGGTTCCGGCAGGCTCTCCGCCCGCGCGACCAGCGCCTCCAGCTCCCGCGCCCAGTCGTTCTCGGCCTCGGGGTGGAAGTAGTTCTCCGCGCACCACCGCGCGTCCGGGCGGCGGAACCGCCCCTGGACCAGCTCCTCCAGGGTGCCGAGCACCCCGCTGCCCTCGAAGACCAGGTTGATCATCTGTGCGTTCACCCCGAAGTCCGAGAGCACCAGCAGCGGGACGTCCGCGGCGATCGCCTCCAGGGCGGCGGTCGAGCTGACCGTCACGAACCCGGCGGCCCGTGCGAGCTGGGCGTGCATCGGCCCGGCGTCGAAGCCCAGCAGCCCGTGCTCGACCGGCAGCTCCCGCCACAGCGTCTCGTAGTGCAGCTCCTCCCGGTGGGTCTGCTCCTCCCCGACCCTGGCCCGCAGCTTCACCACCACCCGCAGGTCGGGCCGCGACCGCGCCAGCCCGGCCAGCGCGTACAGAACGCGCTCACGCTCCTCCCGCAGCCCGGGAACCTTGGCCTGGGTGGCGAAGACGACCCGGTCCGGACGACCGGAGCGAAGCGAGGATCGGCCGGACCCCTCCTCGGGGGCCTGGGGGTCGCCCCCCAGATCGATCCGGTCCCGGGAGTCGCCCCCTGGACCGACCGCGTCGTGCAGGAACGGGAGCGTGGCCCGCACCACGCGGCCCGGCAGGCCGAGGTCCCGGGCGATCCGGCCGAACTCGGCCGCCTCCCGTCCGCTGTGCACGACAAACAGGTCGGCGGCGGCGCGGAGCCGCCAGGCCTTCTCGCCGGCGGGCACCGAGATCCCCGGCAGCCCGGTCAGCAGGACCCGGCGCCGGTCCCGCGACACCCAGGGCGACAGCGCCCGCACGACCGGGCCGGTGCAGGCCAGCAGCACGGCGTCCGGGTCGTATCCGCGCAGCAGCGCCCGCAGCCGCCGGGCGGTGAGCACCTCGGGGGCCGGTGTGTCGTCCCGGCCTCCGCTGACCGCGGCGCGGCGCTGCGCGGCCGACGGCGTGATCGGCGAGCGCACCACCACCAGGCGGTGCTCGCCGGGCAGGGTGCGCAGCAGGGCGGCGGCCCACTTGAGGTAGGAGTCGGAATCGGCGACGGCGAGCAGTCTCAAGCGAACTCCGGGCCCAGGACGGAGACGCTGAGGTGGGTGCGCAGCGCGGGATCGGCCCGTTCGGTCCACCAGGCCGCCGGAACGCCGACGCCCTCGATGCGGGGGCCGGGGCCGTGCAGGACGCGCAGCGACGTGAGGGCGGTGGAGGGCAGGCTGAGCACCCGGTGCTCCGGGGTGAGGCCGCGCAGGCTCAGCTCCACCGGCAGGTCCCGCTCGACCAGGGTGACCGCGGGGTCCTCGCGCAGCAGCGCCAGCACCCGCGGGCACTCCCGCCGGTGCGGGTAGTAGGCCACCGGCTCCTCCTCGGTGATCCCGCCGAGCCAGCCCAGGTAGGCGCCCCGGTCGACCAGGCCGTTGGCGACCAGGGAGGTGCCCAGCACCACGCACCGGCGCACGGGCGGCGGCTCGTCGGGCAGGGCGCGCAGCCAGGAGAACTCGTGGGAGATGACCGGGACGCCTACCCGGCGGGTCCGGGCGAGCAGCTGGGCGGGCACGGGCAGCCCGGTGAAGGCGGTCACCCGGCCCTGGCGGGCGAGCGCGCGCAGCCGGTGCCCCGCCAGCGCGGAGAAGCCCCGCCTGACCGCTCCCGGCCTGGCCCTGGCCCGCAGCAGCGGCTGCTTCCACGGCCCGCACAGCAGGCCGAGCAGGTGGAGGGTGGCGAGCCCGTCGTCCAGCAGGACGATCCGCTCCGGCGCCCGGCTCAGCAGCATGCGGCCCTGCGCCCGGCCGGAGAAGGCGTCGCCGAGCGCCCAGGCGGCGCCGGTCCGCCCGATCCGCTCGGTGAAGGTCAGGGTGGTTTTCGGCGGCAACCCCAACCTGATCGCTTCTCGGGCGGTAGCGTGCAACGCGTCCGATCCTGGGCGCACGCGCACCTCGACCGGGCCGAGGAGGCCGGCGTGCCGGGCCTCCAGGGCCGACAGGAGCTGGAGCGGTGACTCCGCCCAGGCCAGATCAGTCATTCGCACCTAAAAGTGTCGGATCGCGTCGTGGACTTCCAACCTGGCATTCGCGCGTGAACAGGGGACCAACGGAGGCTGTCGATGCCGTTTAACAATCTTTGTGCCGTGAGTTGTCGCTAAGCTGCCTCCGGTTCCCCCGCAAACCCCAGGAGTCATCACTTGTCTGACAGGCGCCGCTTCCTGCTCAGCACGGGCCTCTTGGCGGCCGGTGCGGCAGCCTTCTCCGCATGGCCGAACCGCCCCAGCTCCACGACCGGGTCCCCGTCCGTCCGCGGCACCGGCGTGCAGGCCCTGCCCGCCCTGTCCCCGCAGGCCGAGGTGCGGGAGCCGGTCGTCGCCGCCGCGCCGAAGCCCGCCGGCCCGGCGGGCAACCTCGCCAAGCGCCCCAACTTCGTGCTGATCCTCGCCGACGACCTGGGCTTCGGCGAGGTCGGCTGCTACGGCCAGAAGAAGATCAAGACTCCGCGCATCGACCGGATGGCCAAGGAGGGGCTGCGCTTCACCGACGCCTACGCCCCCGCCCCGGTCTGCGCCCCCTCCCGGGCGTCCCTGCTCACCGGCCTGCACACCGGCCACAGCGCGGTGCGCCGCAATCCGCCCAAGACGGGCGAGATTCCCCTGGGTGCGAACGAGCCCACGATCGGCGAGATGCTCCAGGCCGCCGGCTACCGCACCGGGCTGTTCGGCAAGTGGGGCTTCGGCCCGAACTCGGGCAACAACAACACCAACCCCAACGCCCGCGGATTCACCGACTTCTTCGGGTACATGACCCACCACATGGCCAAGCGGTACTACCCGGAGTTCCTGTGGAACAACGGGCAGCACTACCCGCTCCCCGGCAACAAGGGGGACTCCGGGCCGCTCTACGGGCCCGACCTGATCATGCAGCGGGCGCTGGCGTTCCTGCGCGACGCCGACCGGCAGGGCCAGCCCTTCCTGCTGACGCTCACCCTGCCGCTGCCGCACGCCCCGTCCGTGACGCGCGCGCTCGGGCAGTACCGCACCAAGGACTGGCGGCGCCAGGACAAGGCGCACGCCGCCCAGATCACCCAACTCGACACCTATGTCGGGACGCTGCTGGACGAGCTGCGCAGACTCGGCCTCGCCGACAACACGATCGTGGTCTTCACCTCGGACAACGGTCCGCACGAGGAGGACGGGGTCCAGCACCGGTTCTTCGACTCCAACGGCCCGTACCGGGGCGTCAAGCGCAATCTCTACGAGGGCGGCATCCGCGTCCCGTTCATCGTCTGGTCGCCCAAGCTGCTCCGCAAGACCGCCAAGAAGCGCACCACCCATCCGACGATCCAGTACGACCTGATGGCGACCTTCGCCGACTTCGCGGGGATCAGGGCGCCGAAGAACGACGGCCTCTCCCTGCGGAAGGTGTGGACGGGGGCCGGGGGCGCGCCCAAGCACGAGTACCTCTACTGGCTGCGGCTGCACGCCGGCTCCACCAGGAGCCACCGGGCCGAGGACCAGGGCAGGGGCAAGCGCTGCGCCGCGGCGGTACGGTTCGGCGAATGGAAGCTGGTCGGCTTCGCGCCCGGCACCGAGTACTCCACCCCGGGCAAGAAGTGGACCTACGAGCTGTACAACCTGAACCAGGACCCGGGGGAGAGGCGCGACCTCGCCAAAGCCCGCCCGGCGCTGGTCAAGCGTGGCGAGCGCTATCTGAAACGATCATGGCGACCCCTGGACTAGGATCTGGGTTGCATGATTATCCATTAATATTCGGCAACATTAAGTCATTTTCGTCCAAGTTTGTCCAATGTGTCGCTATCGTCTCCCGCGAGGCCACACCTACCCGGGACTTGAGAGATGCAGGAAGCACAGCGCAGCACCGCAGTCAAGCGGGCCATCCGCCGCCGTACCGAACACCTCGCCGAGGCCCTCAGGCCGCCCGGGGTCAAGCCCAAGCGCAAGGTCCTGCTGCCCGACCGCAGCAGCGGCAACCGGCTCGTGCCGTCTCCGGTCTTCGTTCTGTCGTCCGTCCGCTCGGGTTCCACCCTGCTGCGCGTGCTGCTGAACTCCCACTCCCAGATCCGCGCCCCGCACGAGCTCCACCTCCGGACGCTCGAGGTGCGGCCCAGCCGGGAGTACACCGAGGGCATCATGGAGGCGCTGGGCCTCAGCCGCAAGGAGCTCGAGCACCTTCTGTGGGACCGCGTCCTGCACCACGAGCTCGAGCGCAGCGGCAAGCGCATCGTGGTCGACAAGACCCCGGCCAACGCGCTGATCTGGCGCCGCATCTCCTCCGCCTGGCCCCAGGCCCGCTACATCTTCCTGCAGCGGCACCCGCAGTCCGTCGTCGAGTCCGTCCTCAACCGGCGCAAGGGCGCCGAGAAGGACGCGGTCGTCAAGGAGGTCTTCAACTACGTCAACGGCGTGGAGCAGGCCCGGCAGCGCCTCAAGGGCCTCGCCGTGCGCTACGAGGACCTCACCGCCGACCCCGAGGTCCAGACCAAGCGGATCTGCGAGTACCTGGACGTGCCGTGGGAGCCGTCCATGCTCGACTACGGCGCCCAGGACCACGGCCCGATCAAGCCGGTCTTCGGCGACTGGAGCGCCAACATCAAGTCCGGCCAGGTGCAGAAGGCCCGCCCGCTGCCCGGCGTCGACGAGATCGACCCCCAGCTGCAGGAGATCTGCAAGCTCTGGGGCTACCTCGACTGACAGCCCACGTCCCTCCGGGGTTCACCCTTCGGACATTCACGCAGGTCAAGATGCCGGTGAATGTCCTGTGAACTCCGGAGTCGTCGTATGCGGGTCTGTGTCTGCACGGTAGGTCGCCATCCCGAGGACGCCCGGATCCTGCATCGGCAGATCCGGGCCCTGCTCGACGGCGGCCATCACGTCACCTATCTCGCCCCGTTCCGGGCGCACCACGTCGTTCCCTGGCAGGAGCTCACCCCGGTGGACCTGCCCCGCCTGTCCGACCGCCTCCGCGCGCTGCGCCACGCCCGGCGCGCACTCGCCGAGCAGGCCCCGCACACCGACCTGGTGCTGCTGCACGATCAGGAGCTCGGCCTCGTCGCGCCCCGCCGGGTGCCCGTCGTCCTGGACGGCCCGCCCACCCGGCGCCTCCCCCGCGGCCTGGACGCCTCCACCTTCACCCCGGTCCCCCGGCGGCCCGCTCGCGCGCCCGACGACCCCCGGGTGGTGCACCTGGGCCGGCTGACCCGGCGCGGAGGCGCCGAGGAGGTCGTCGAGACGGCCCGCGCCCTCGCCCGGCACGGGCTGGCCACCGAACTGATCGGCCCCGCCGAGGAGCGGGTCCGCCCGATGCTGCGCGCCGCCCAGCGGGAGGGCTTCCTGCGCTGGTACGGGTTCGTGCCCAACGACCGGGCGCTGCGCATCGTCTCCGGCGCGACGGCCGGCCTCTCCCTGACCCGCGAGCCGCACGGGCGGCCTCCGACGAAGGTCCTGGAGTACATGGCCCACGGCGTGCCCGTGGTGTCCTCCCCGGATCCCGCCTCCTCCTTCCTGCTCGAGGAGACCGGCGCGGGCGTGATCGTCCGGGACCCCGCCTCGGCTGTCCGGGAGATCCTGCGGCTCCGGGAGGCCCCCTCCGAGCGCGCGGAGATGGCCCGCCGGGGCCACGAAGCGGCCCGTGCCCGCTTCGACTGGGCCGAGCACGGCCCCGCCTTCGTCGCCCGCCTGGAGGCCCTGGCCGCGGGCCCGCGGCGGCCCGGACGCTCAGCGCAGATGCGCGAACCGCTGCGCCCAGCCGGCGAACCAGGGGGCGAAGAAGGGATGCTCCTCGGCCAGCGGCATGACGTACACGACGGTCTCGGTGTAGTAGCGGCGCTGGAAGTCCGGCGGCATCCGGTCGAGGGTCTGCACGTTGCTCGCCCGGTCCGCGAGCTTGATCGAGACCACCTGCGGCGGGGCGTCCCTGAGACGCCGTAGGTAACCCACCGTGGCCGCGCGCTTCTCCTTCTTCGAGCGGACGGGCGGCTTGGTCAGCCAGTCGACGTACTCGGCGATGACCGGGCCGAACTCCGCCTCGACGTCGGCGACCGTCGCCGGGGTGTCCTCCACCACGTCGTGCAGCAGCGCCGCCGCCAGGACGTCCGGGTCGCGTTCCCCCGCCCCGCGCACCAGGACCTCCAGCGCCTCCAGCAGGTGCTCGGTGTAGGGCGCCCCGGTCGGCCGCGTCTGCGTCCCGTGCCAGCGCGCCGCGGCCTCCGCGGCCCTCCGGACGGCCGACAGCGCCGGCTCCGGCAGCTCCCGCCGCAGTTCCGGTTCCGCTTCGTCCCAGGTGCGCCAGCTCAGGTAGTCGTCCATCCTCCAACGGTAATGCGGGAGGATCGTGCCATGGGAAGCACGCAGAGCACCGAACGGGAGTGGGTGGCCGAGGAGAGCGTCCTCATCGACGCTCCCGCGGAGAAGGTCTTCGCGGCGGTGTCGGATCCCCGCCGCGCCGCCGAGTGGTCGCCGGAGGTCTTCCACGTCCGGCTGCGGGACTCCCCCGTCGAGGAGGGCTCCCGGTTCACCGGCTTCAACCGGCGGGGCCCGTTCGTCTGGTTCACCAACTGCGAGGTCACCGCCCACGTGCCGGAGCGGGCGCACGCGTTCCGGGTCTACAGCTTCGGCATGGACGTCGCCCTGTGGGGGTACAGGGTGGAACCCGTGGGCGGGTCCACCCGGCTCACCGAGTACTGGCACGACCTCCGCCGCGACCACTGGTCCGCTGGGCTCGTGTCCCTCATGGGGAGGGTCTTCACCGGGGTCAGGGCGGACCGGCGGGCGGCGCTGAACCGGGAGGGCATGCGCGCCACGCTGAACCGGATCAAGGCCGCCCTTGAGACACCAGTCTAGAACCTGTTCTAATTCCTTCCGGGGCAGCCGACCGAACAAGAGGAGAACCATGCACCAGGTACTCGACCGGACCGTCACGATGCCCGTGGAGATCCGCCACGCGCGGGTGGCCTCGGCCATGTTCCCCGTCCCCGCCCGCACCGCGCAGACGATCATCGGCTACTCCGGGCTGGACGTGGTCCGGACGCTGCCCTCCCACACGATCTGCTCGCTCGCCTTCATCGAGTACGTCGACGGCGACCTCGGCCCTTACCACGAGTTCGCCGTCGCCTTCCTGGTCCACCACCCCCGGAGCGTCGACTCCTCCGGTATCGGCGCCTTCATCCACTGGCTGCCCGTCGACGGCGAGTTCACCCTCCAGGCCGGCCGCCAGATCTGGGGGTTCCCCAAGGTCCTCACCCACCTGCCCATCGACTGGGACGGGCCCCAGCGCTGCGCCATCCACCAGGACGGGGAGCTCGTCGCCGCGATGTCCGTCAAGCCCGGGCTGCCGATCCCCGACGGCAGCGCGGCCCCGGTGATCGACGCCTACTCCTGCTATGACGGCGTCACCCGCCGCGTGCCCTGGACCATGCGCCCGTCCGGAGTCCGCATGCGCCCCGGCGGCGGGGTCGTCACCCTCGGGGACCACCCCGCCGCGGACGATCTGCGCAGGCTCGGGCTGCACCGCGTCCCCGCGCTCTCCAGCACCACCGTCGAGCACCTCGGCATGACCTTCGGAGAGGCCGAGGAGGTCACGACCGCATAAGCTTCTTCTCTTGCGAGAAGGAGAACCCCATGCCGTCGTCCGCCCAGCCCGGGCAGGCCATTCACGCCCTGCAGATCAAAGAGGCCGAGATCGCGGCCGAGCAGTCCCTCGTGGACGCCGCCCACGTCCGGCTCGATGAGATGCGGGAGGACGCCCAGCGGATGCTCCAGGAGGGCTTCCGCCAGTCCCAGACCGGGACCAAGGGCTCCCTGGTAGACCGTGACGCCATGGTCTACCAGGCCGCCCTCCGCGCCCAGGCGCTCAACGTCGCAGACGACGGCCTGGTCTTCGGGCGGCTCGACCTGGTCCCCGGAGCCCCCGGGACCGTCGGAGCCCCCGGAAGCACCGCCTCCAACGGGGCCACGGCCTCCAACGGGACCGCCGGGACCGCCGGAGCCTCCATCGGTACCGCCGGAGCCGCAGAGAACGGCGGAACCGCCGCTGGAGCCGTGGAAGGCGCCGGAGCCGACGGCGGTTCCGGCGCGGCCGGTGGTCCTGGCGCCCCCGATACCTCCGGTGCTCTCGGCGCCCCTGGAGCCTCCGGCGGTCCTAGCGCCCCCGGCGCGGTCGGTGGTGCCGGCGGTCCCGAGCAGCACGGCCCGCTCTACATCGGGCGGGTCGGCGTGCGCACCCGCGACCACGAGTCCCTGGTCGTCGACTGGCGCGCGCCCGCCGCCGAGGCCTTCTACCGGGCCACCCCCGAGGACCCGCGCGGCGTCATCCGCCGCCGGGTGCTGCACTCCCGCGGCCACAAGGTCATCGACCTGGAGGACGACCTGCTGCAGCCCGCCCTCGTCGACGACCTCACCGTCGTCGGCGACGGCGCGTTCCTCGCCTCGCTGGCCCGCACCCGCGAAGGCGCCATGCGCGACATCGTCGCCACCATCCAGCGCGAGCAGGACCTGGTCATCCGGGCGCCCGCCGACGGCACCGTCGTCGTCCGGGGCGGCCCCGGCACCGGCAAGACCGCGGTCGCCCTGCACCGCGTCGCCTACCTGCTGTTCCGGCACCGGCGCAGGTTCGGCGGCCGCGGCGTGCTCATCGTCGGCCCCAACCAGCGGTTCACCGCCTACATCGAGCGGGTCCTGCCGTCCCTCGGCGAGGGCTCCGCGGCGCTGCGCTCCCTCGGCGACCTGCTGCCGGGGGCGACCGCGACCCGCCACGACTCCCCCGAGCTCACCCGCGTCAAGGGCTCCGGCTCCATGGCGCGGATCCTGCGCCGCGCCGTCACCGACCACCCGCCCGGCGCCCCCGACCTGCTCACCGTCGTGCACGCCGGCGTCGTCGTCAGGCTCGACCGCTCCCGCCTCGACAAGCTCCGCAGGCAGGTCCACCAGCGCGTCCAGGGGAGCGTCAACACCGGGCGCCGCAAGGCCGCCGACGCCCTGCTGGACGCCCTGTGGGAGCGCTTCGTCGAGATCGGCGGCCTCGTCGACGCCCCCGGCATCAAACGCGGCGAGTTCACCGCCAACGCCCGCGACCAGATCGGCGGCTTCCTCGCCGCCTGGTGGCCGATCCGCACCCCCGCCGAGGTGCTGCTCTCCCTCGCCGACCCCGACCGGCTGGGCCGCGCCGCCGGCCGCGACCTCACCCCCGCCCAGACCGGTCGGCTCGCCGGCTCCCTCGCCCACGAGGACGGCTGGTCCTACCAGGACATCGCCCTGCTGGACGAGCTCGACTCCCTGCTGGGCCGCCCTCCGCGCCCCACCCGCAAGGTCCGCGAGGACGACCCGTACGTCGTGGACGGCGTCAACATCCTCACCGGCGAGGAGGTCGCCGACTGGGAGCCGGAGTTCCGCGAGCTCACCACCTCCATCGAGCGCTCCGAACGCGCCCGCCGGGTCGACGACGAGGCCGAGGACGCCACCGACTACGGCCATGTCGTGGTGGACGAGGCCCAGGACCTCTCCCCCATGCAGTGGCGCATGCTCGGCCGCCGCGGCCGCCAGGCCACCTGGACCGTGGTCGAGGACCCCGCCCAGTCCGCGTGGGAGGACCTGGAGGCCTCCCGCCAGGCCATGTCCGCCGCCCTGGGCATCTCCGGCAACCGCAGGAACCGCCGCCCCCTCCACACCTTCGAGCTCACCACCAACTACCGCAACTCCGTGGAGATCGCCGCGGTGGCGTCCCGGGTGCTGGCCAAGGCCGTCCCCGACGCCGTGCCGGCTCGCGCCGTCCGCACCACCGGCCACGACGCCGCCGTGGCCCTTCTCCCCGACTCCGCGCGGCCGGCCTTCGTCCACGCCGCCCGCGACGCGGTCATCGACCTCCTCGGCCAGGTCGAGGGCACCATCGGCGTCATCCTCCCCCTCGGCTGGCCGCAGGCCCCCTGGGACGTCCCGGACCGCGTCCAGCTCCTCGACGTCCTGGAGGCCAAGGGCCTGGAGTTCGACGCCGCCGTCATCGTCGCCCCTGAAGAGGTCGCCACCCAGTCCCCCATGGGCCTGCGCACCCTCTACGTGGCCGTCTCCCGCGCCACCCAGCGCCTCACCGTCCTCACCGCCGACCCCGCCTGGAAGACCGTCCTCAGCACCGACTGAACCCCGGAGACACGAAAAGGGCCCCGACGACTGTCGGGGCCCTTTTCACGAAGAACGGACTCCCGGGCCTCGAATGAGAAACCCTTGGAAATGCGAGAAAGGCCCCCGACGATGTCGGGGGCCTTTCTCGATGTTGATTGCGGCGGTGACCTACTCTCCCACACAGTCTCCCGTG
>NZ_BAAATZ010000026.1:0-21452 GCF_039533685.1 Actinocorallia aurantiaca
GCCAGGCCTCGGCCCGCCGCGCGGCCCGGGCGCTCGCGGCGGCCAGCGCCCGCAGCGGCTGGAGGGCCAGGGGCAGGTAGCCGCCGCTCAGCGCTATCGCCTCCGCCGGGGGAGGGGTGAGCAGCCGGGCCAGCCCCTCGACGCCGCCCTGGCTCTCGCCGAGCGCCACCGACTGCCAGCCGAAGTCGGAGGGGCGGGCCGCGGGCCGGCGCTCGGCGACGAAGGTGCCGCTGCCGGGGCGGGTGACCACGACCCCCTCGGCGGCGAGGAGGGCCAGGGCCCGGGAAACGGTGACGGGGCTGACGCGGTAGCGCTCGGTCAGCTCCCGGCTGGACGGCAGCCGCTCACCTGCGGTGAGTACCCGGGCCTCCGCCCTGATCCGCTGGGCGAGGGAAGCAATACTGCTATCCTTGTTCATGAGAGATAACGATAGCGCTACTGAAAAGAGGCGGATAGCGCTCTCCCTCGCCTTCCTCGGCACCCTGGTGTTCTCCTTCACCTTCCCCGCCACCGTGCTGGCGCTGCGCGGCCTGGACCCGATGCTGATCGGCGTCGGAAGGGCGGCGCTGGCCGCGGTCCCGGCGGCCGGCGCGCTGCTGTGGGTGCGAGCGAAGCGCCCGGACGGCTGGACGGGGACGGTCATCGTCGGGCTGGGCGTGGTGGTGGGCTTCCCGGTGCTGTCCACCCTGGCCCTGGCCGAGGGGGCCAGCGCCGCGCACGGCGCGGTGGTCATCGGGCTGCTGCCCGCCGTCACCGCGATCATGGCGACGCTCCGGGCCGGGGAGCGCCCGCCCGCGGCCTTCTGGGTCGCGGCCGGCAGCGGCGCGGCGTGCGTCACGCTGTTCACGCTCGTCCAGGGCGGCGGCGGGTTCACCTCCGCGGACCTGCTGTTCGTCGGCGCCCTGGTACTGGGAGGGATCAGCTACGCCGAAGGCGGCCGGATGGCCAGGACGATGCCCGCCTGGCAGGTCATCTGCTGGGCCCTGGTGCTCTTCACGCCCCTCACCGTCCCGGTGACGGCCTGGCTGCTGGCGACCACGCACCCGTCCTGGACGGCCGAGAGCCTCACCGGATTCGCGTACGTTTCGTTCTTCTCGATGCTCCTGGGATTCTTCGCCTGGTACGCGGGCCTGGCCCGGGCCGGGATCGCCAGAGGAGGCCAGGTCCAGCTCGCCCAGCCGCTGCTCACCCTCGGCTGGGCGGCGCTCTTCCTGGGCGAGGGCCTGGACGCGCAGACCGGGCTCGCGGCCCTCGCCGTCCTGGGGTGCGTCGCCTGGACCCAGCGCGCCCGCGGGCGGGGGGAGCGGCCGCGGAACCCCTCGGAGGAACCGGCCCGGGTCTGAGCCAGGGGGGCGTGTCAGTGCAGGAAGGGACGGGTTTAGTCTTACCGGGATCTCCTCGACCCCTTCTGTTGCCAGGATGAATATGAGTGTGCCCGTGACGGCCGACGCCCCCGCGGAACCGGCCGTCGAGCAAGGACGGGGCCGCTGGATCGGCCTGGTGGTGATCAGCCTCGCGGTGTCGTTGATCATCATCGACGCCAGCATCGTCGGCGTCCTGCTGCCCGGCATGGTGGACGAGCTGGACCTGCGCGCGACCCAGGCGGAATGGGTCACCTCGGTCTACTCGCTGATGTTCGCGGCGCTGCTGATCTCGTTCGGCCGCCTGGCGGACCGGTTCGGCAGGCGCCGGATGCTCGTCCTGGGCACCGGGGTCTTCGTGCTGGCCAGCATGGGCGCGGCCCTGGCACAGGGGAGCACCTCCCTGATCGCGGCCCGGGCGCTGCAGGGCCTCGGCGCGGCGATGATCATGCCGGCCACGCTCTCCACGATCAACACCCTGTTCCACGGCAGGGACCGGGCCGTCGCCTTCGGCGTCTGGGGCTCGATGATCGGCGGCATGTCCGCGGTGGGCCCGCTGCTGGGGGGCTGGCTGGCCACCTGGCAGGGCTGGCGCTGGGCGTTCCTGATCAACCTGCCGCTGGGCCTGCTGCTGGTCGCGGGCGCGCGCCGCTACGTCCCCGAGACCCGCGAACCCGGGGACCGGGGCGGCCTGGACTGGGCCGGGGGAGTGCTGTCGGCGCTGGGCCTGGGATCGCTGGTCTTCGCGCTGATCGAGGGCCAGGCCTACGGCTGGTGGGGCCCCGCCGAGGACTTCGCGGGCTGGCCGGTCTCCGCGGGCCTGAACCTGTCCCCGGTCCCGCTGGTGCTGGCCGCGGGCTTGCTGCTGCTGGCCGCCCTGGTGGTGGTGGAGCGGCGCAGGGCGCGCGCGGGCCTGTCGGTGATGCTCGACTTCGACCTGTTCCGGATCGCCAGCTTCCGGCGGGGCAGCGTCGCCGCCTCGCTCATCAGCGTCGGGGAACTGGGCCTGCTGTTCGTGCTGCCGCTGTTCCTGCAGGGCGCGCACGGGGACTCCCCGCTGCAGATCTGCGTGGCGATCCTCCCGCTGGCCGTCGGCGCGTTCCTCTCCGGCGGGGTGGCCGCCCGGCTGTCGGAGCGGATGGGCGCGCACCGGGTCGTGCAGTGCGGCATGGCGGCCGAGGTGGCGGCGGTGCTGGCGATCGGGCTGACCGTCCACTCCGGCACGACCGGGTACGAGCTGGCGCCCTGGATGCTCATGTACGGGCTGGGCCTGGGACTGACCTCGGCCCAGCTGACCAACCTGTCCCTGTCGGAGGTCCCGCACGCCAGCGCGGGCCAGGCGTCCGGCACCCAGTCCACCGCCCGGCAGGTCGGCAGCGCCCTGGGCATCGCCCTGATCGGCACGGTCTTCGCGACCAGTCTCGGCCACGTCATGCGGGAACGTTCCGGCGACGAGACGGCCGCGCGGGAGCTGCAGCACAGCGTGGGCTCGTCCGTCGCCGACCTGAGCGTCACCGACCCCTCCCTCGTCCACGCCGCGGTGGAGAGCCTGGCGGTGGCGACCGGCCGCGCGGCCCTCGTGACCGCCGCTATCCTCGCGGTCGGACTGATCATGACCCTCCGGCTCCGCAGAAGAGACACATGAAGCTTTGGATCGCCGGGGCCAGGCCCCGGACGCTGCCCGCCGCCGTCGTCCCCGTCGCAGTGGGCACCGGACTGGCCGTGGGCGAGGGCCACCCCGTCTGGTGGCGGGCCGGCCTCGCCCTCTTCGTGGCCCTCGTCCTGCAGGTCGGCGTGAACTACGCCAACGACTACAGCGACGGGGTCAAGGGCACCGACGCCGACCGGGTCGGGCCGATGCGGCTGGTGGGCTCGGGCGCCAAACCCGCCAAGAAGGTGCTGGCCGCCGCACTGGCCTGCTTCGCGCTGGCCGGGGTCGCGGGGCTGGTGCTGGCCGCCGTCACGACCTGGTGGCTGCTGCTCATCGGCGCCGCGGCCATCGCCGCGGCCTGGGGCTACACCGGGGGTTCCCGCCCGTACGGCTACCGGGCGCTGGGCGAGGTCTCGGTCTTCGTGTTCTTCGGGCTCGTGGCGGTGCTCGGCACGGTCTACGTCCAGCTGGAGGGGCTGCCCTGGACCGCCTGGGCCGCCGCCGTCCCGGTCGGGCTGCTGGCCTGCGCGATGCTGGTGGTCAACAACGTCCGCGACCTGGACACCGACGCGATGACCGGCAAGCGCACCCTGGCGGTGGTGCTGGGCGACCCGCTCGCCCGGCTGCTCTACACGCTGTGCCTGGCGATCCCGTTCACCCTCGTGCTGGGCCTGGCCGTGGGCAGGCCGTGGGCGCTGCTGGCCCTGCTGGCCGCGCCGCTGTCCATCCGCCCGTCCGGGAAGGTGCTGGAGGGGGCGCAGGGGCCGGAGCTCATCGCGGTGCTCGGGGAGACGGGACGGCTGCAACTGGTCTTCGGCGCGCTGCTGACCGTGGGATTGGCTCTTTAGAAAATCCGCAATTTTCGGATAATTGGATCCTCACCGTCCTTTCACTCGTCTGTAGGAATATGACCCCCGCCTCGAAGGTCAACCGCGAAACCTTCTGGAGCAGTCTCGATCCCGCCGCGCGCGACACCCTGGCGCGCGGGGGACGCAACCGCAGATACCGCAAGGGCGACCACCTGTGCCTGCAGGGGGAGCCTCCGGACCAGGTCCTCATCCTGCAGAAGGGGTGGGCCAAGATCTGCGTCGGCGACAGCGAGGGCCGGGAGCGGGTGATCGCCGTGCGCGGGCCGGGGGAGCTGATCGGGGAGACCGGCCTGATCACCGAGTCGCCCAGGACGGCGACCGTCACCGCCCTGCACCAGCTCATCGCCCTGGTGGTGCCGCGCCAGCGGTTCCGCTCGTTCCTCAACGACCACCCGGACGCCTGGCCGAAGGTCTACCAGACCCTCAGCCGCAGGCTCGCCCAGTCGGACGAGCGCATCCTGTCGCTGGGCAGCCATGTGGGCGCGGGCAGGCTCGCGCTGTTCCTGCTCAGGCTGGCCGAGCAGAGCGGGCTGCCCGAGCCCGACGGGGGGATCGGCCTGCCGCCGCTGTCGCAGACCGAGCTGGGCAGCTGCGTGGACGTCTCCCGCGAGACGGTCGCGCGGGCCATGCGCGACTGGCGGGAGCAGGGCTTCATCCGCAGCGGCTGGCGGCAGACCGTGCTGCTGGATCCCGAGGGGCTGCGCAAGCACGCCCGGAAGTTCATGATCTGACCGTTCCGTTCCGGGCATCCGGGACATCTGGGGCGGGCGACACGCCCGTCCGTTTTGTTCTTGGTTGCTCTTGTGCCGCGAGTTACGCTCGACGGCATGGCCTCACGTGCGTCCGGAGGTACACGGAACTCCTCTCGTGGAGGGTCTTCCAAACGTCCCTCCAAAGCCTCCACGCCGCGCCGTCGTCCCCCCGCGAGGAAGCCGGCCAGGAAGCCGGCGCCCGCCAGGCGGTCCGGACCCGACCCGATCAGCTCCCTGTTCCTCGGCTTCTTCCGGATGTTCGGCGGGCTGTGGATGCTCTTCGCCCGCGGGGTCGGCTCGGTGTTCCGCGCCTACGGCGACGGCGCGCGCGAGCTGGACGAGGAGCACCGCCGCGACGGGCTGGGCCTGACGCTGCTCGGGATCGCGATCGTCCTGGCCTCGGTGCTGTGGTGGACGCCGCGCGGCTGGTTCACCCAGGCGCTGGAGCTGGTGGTGCGCGGCGGGCTCGGCAAGTTCGCCATGGTGCTGCCGATCTTCCTGGCCGCCCTCGCCTGGGGCGTGCTGCGCCACCCCGAGCGGCACGACGACACCGGCCGGGTGGCGATCGGCGCCAGCGCGCTGTTCCTGGGCGTCGCCGGCATCGTCCACATCACCCTGGGCACGCCCTCGCCGCGCTCGGAGATGGCCGGGGTCCGGGACGCCGGCGGGGTGCTGGGCTGGCTGGTCTCCGCGCCGCTGGAGACCGTCCTGTCGGCGTGGGTGGCGATCCCGCTGCTGCTGCTCGTGGCGTTCTTCGGGCTGCTCGTGGTGACCAAGACGCCGGTGCACCGCATCCCGGACAGGTGCCAGGAGCTGCTCCAACTGACGATGCTCAAGGAGCGCCCCGAGGCGCCCGCCGAAACCGATAAATCAGATAAAGCAGATAAGGGCGACAAGCCGAAGAGGAAGAAGAAGCAGCGCCCCGCTCCCGAGGAGGAGGACGACTTCTCGGTCGGGGAGCACACCAGGCCCTACGACACCCCGGTCGTCGAGCCCGCCACGCGGGTCCTCGAACGGGACCTGGCCGACGACCTCTTCGGAGACCCCGCGCCGACCGTCCTGGACTCCCCGGTCCCCGCCGAGACCCTCGAAGAGGTGCCGCCGCCCGAGGGGCCCGCCGTCCCCGACCCGACCCCCGCGCCGGGCCGGGCCGAGCAGCTGCCGCTGGAGTCCGACGGGCAGGCCTACCAGCTGCCCGCGCCGACGCTGCTGCGCCCCGGCTCGACGCTCAAACCGCGCACCAAGGCCAACGACGTGGTCGTCGACGCGCTCACCGCGGTGCTGGAGCAGTTCGACGTCGACGCCCAGGTCACCGGGTTCACCCGGGGGCCGACGATCACCCGCTACGAGATCGAGCTCGGCCCGGCCGTCAAGGTCGAGAAGGTCACCGCGCTCACCAGGAACATCTCCTACGCGGTCAAGAGCCAGGACGTGCGGATCATCTCCCCGATCCCCGGCAAGTCCGCCATCGGCGTCGAGATCCCCAACACCGACAAGGACCTCGTCTCCCTGGGCGACGTGCTGCGCTCCCAGGTGGCACAGACCGACCAGCACCCGATGCTGGTGGGCCTCGGCAAGGACGTCGAGGGCCGGACGGTCGTGGCGAACCTGGCCAAGATGCCGCACATCCTCATCGCGGGCGCCACCGGCGCCGGCAAGTCGACCTGCATCAACGGGCTCATCACCTCGATCCTGATGCGGGCCACCCCCGACGAGGTCCGGCTGATCCTGGTCGACCCCAAACGCGTCGAACTGTCGTCGTACTCCGGGATCCCGCACCTGATCACGCCGATCATCACCAACCCGAAGAAGGCCGCCGAGGCCCTCGGCTGGGTCGTCGGCGAGATGGACCGCCGGTACGACGACCTCGCGGCGTCCGGGTTCCGGCACATCGACGACTTCAACAAGGCCGTGCGCGCGGGCAAGCTCACCGCCCCGCCCGGCAGCGAGCGCGTCTACACGCCCTACCCGTACCTGCTGGTGATCGTGGACGAGCTGGCGGACCTGATGATGGTCGCCCCGCGCGACGTCGAGGACCACGTCGTGCGCATCACCCAGCTGGCCCGCGCCGCCGGCATCCACCTGGTGCTGGCCACGCAGCGCCCGTCCGTCGACGTCGTCACCGGCCTCATCAAGGCCAACGTGCCGTCCCGGCTGGCCTTCGCGACGTCCTCGCTGGCCGACAGCCGGGTCATCCTCGACCAGCCCGGCGCCGAGAAGCTCGTCGGCCAGGGCGACGCGCTCTTCCTGCCGATGGGCGCCTCCAAGCCGATGCGGCTGCAGAACGCCTACGTCTCCGAGAAGGAGATCGCGGGCATCGTCGAGCACTGCAGGGACCAGATGGAGGTCCGGTACGCCGAGGACGTCCAGGGCGACGCCGCGCCGCGCAAGGAGATCGACGAGGAGGTCGGCGACGACCTCGAGCTCCTGATGCAGGCGATCGAACTGGTAGTTTCCACGCAGTTCGGTTCGACCTCGATGCTGCAGCGCAAACTCAGGGTCGGTTTCGCCAAGGCGGGACGTTTGATGGACCTCATGGAGAGCAGGAACATCGTGGGTCCCTCCGAGGGATCGAAGGCCCGGGACGTGCTGGTCAAACCAGAAGATCTGCCAGAGGTCCTGGGCGCGCTCAATTCGTGATCAACTTATCCGGCGTTGCGTATCGCCGGAGAAGAACCTGTTTTCTAGACTTGGCTGCATTGCAACGTCGCGGCGGAGGCCTTCATGAGCATTGGTGAGACCCTTGGGCAGGCGCGCCGCGATTCGGGACTCACCGTGAAACAGGTCAGTGAACGGACCAGGATCCGCGAGACGGTGATCCGCCGGATCGAGCAGGACGACTACTCCCTGTGCGGCGGCAACTTCTACGCGCGCGGCCACATCCGGAGCATCGCCCGGATGCTGGACGTCGATCCCGACCCGTTGATCCGCGAGTATGACGAAAGTCATGGCGGCGCTCCCGGAGCGCTGGCGATCGCCACCGCGTTCGAGCCGGAGCAGCCCCTGAAGTTCAGGGAGCGGCGCACCCCGAACTGGAGCGCGGCGATGGCCGTCACGCTCGTCCTGGTAATGGTCTACGGCGTCTTCCAGGTGTTCAACGGCGAGGACGGGCGCACGCCCGCGCCGGTGGCGGAGAACTCGGCGACCCCCGCGATCACGGCGGCCCCCGCGACCGCCGGGCCCGGGAACGGCGACGCCCACGCCCTCGGAGAGGGCCCCGAGGCCCGGCCGCCGGCCGGGGCCGACGAGGTCGTGGTGGCGATGAAGGCCACCCAGCAGTGCTGGGTCAACGTCCGCGACGCCGCGGGCAAGGTGCTGTTCAGCGCCATGATCCCCAAGGGCCAGCAGCGCGAGTGGCGGGCCGACAAGCGGCTGCGGGTGCTGATCGGCAACGCCGCCGGAGTGGTGCTCACCGTCAACGGCAAGGAGCTCGGCGTGCCCGGAGAGGACGGCCAGGTGCTGCGCCTGACCTTCGTCCCCGGCAGCAGCGACCCGGTCTGACCCTTCTCCAGCGGATTCTTCCGGGTGGCCGGTTCCTGGACACGGCCGGATTCCCACTACCGTTAGGGCATGCCCGAGTCCCGTATCGTGTCCCTGGTCACTCTCGGTTGCGCCCGCAACGAGACCGACTCAGAAGAGCTCGCCGCCCGGCTGGAGGCGTCCGGCTGGAAGCTGCAGGAGGACGCCGAGGGAGCCGACGTCGTCGTCGTCAACACCTGCGGGTTCATCGACGCGGCCAAGAAGGACTCGATCGACACCCTGCTCGCCGCGCACGACACCGGCGCCAAGGTCGTCGCGGCCGGATGCATGGCCGAACGGTACGGCGCCGAGCTCGCCGAGGCCCTGCCCGAGGCGGACTCGGTGATCGGCTTCGACGACTACGCCCGGATCGGCGAACGGCTCGACGACGTGGTGGCCGGACGCGCGCACGTCGCGCACACGCCCAGGGACCGGCGGACGCTGCTGCCGATCACCCCGGTGGAGCGCTCCGCGGGGAACGTCCACGTGCCGGGGCACGGCATCCAGGACCTGCCGGAGGGCGTGGCCCCGGCCTCCGGACCCACGGTGCTGCGCAAGCGGCTGGGCGGCGGTCCGGTGGCGCCGCTGAAGCTGGCGTCCGGCTGCGACCGGCGCTGCGCCTTCTGCGCCATCCCCGCCTTCCGCGGCTCCTACGTCTCCCGCAAGCCCGAAGAGGTGCTGGCCGAGGCCGAATGGCTCGCCGGGCACGACGTCCGCGAGATCGTGCTGGTCAGCGAGAACTCCACCTCCTACGGCAAGGACCTGGGCGACCTCCGCCTGCTGGAGAAGCTGCTGCCGCGGCTGACCGAGGTCATCGACGTGGTGCGGGTCAGCTACCTCCAGCCGGCCGAGCTGCGCCCGTCCCTCATCGAGGTCATCGCCGGCACCCCCGGCGTCGTGCCGTACTTCGACCTGTCCTTCCAGCACGCCAGCGGGCCGGTGCTGCGCCGGATGCGCCGCTTCGGCGACCCGGAGCGCTTCCTCGACCTGCTCGACCGGATCAGGGCGCTGGCCCCCGAGGCCGGCGTGCGCTCGAACTTCATCGTCGGCTTCCCCGGCGAGAGCGAGGGGCAGCTGGCGGAGCTCACCGGCTTCCTGGAGGCCGCCCGGCTGGACGCCGTGGGCGTCTTCGGCTACTCCGACGAGGACGGCACCGAGGCCGCGGACCTGGACGGCAAGCTCGACCCCGACGAGGTGGCCCGGCGGCTGGCCGAGGTGTCCGAACTGGCCGAGGAGCTCACCGCCCAGCGCGCCGAGGACCGCGTCGGCACCGAGGTCGCGGTGCTGGTGGAGCGGGAGCTGGAGCCCGGGGTCTGGGAGGGCCGCGGCTTCCACCAGGCGCCCGAGGTCGACGGCTGCACCGTCGTGCACGGCGAGGGCCTCACCGCGGGCGCGCTGGTCGACGCGAAGATCGTCGAGAGCGAGGGCGTCGACCTGGTGGGCGAGGCGACGGGGCCGGGTCGTTGACAGCCTCGCAGGCACGGCGGGTCTCGAACCTGAACCTCGCCAACTTGCTGACGGTGCTGCGCATCGTGCTCGTTCCCCCCTTCTTCCTCGTGCTGGTCCTCGCCGACGGCACCGGCTGGCGGATCACCGCCCTGCTCCTGTTCATGGTCGCGGCCTTCACCGACCTGGCCGACGGGAAGGTCGCGCGCAGCCGCGCGGAGGTCACCACCTTCGGCAAGATCGTCGACCCGATCGCCGACAAGCTGCTCACCGGGGCGGCGCTGGTCGGGCTGTCCCTCAACGGGGAGCTCACCTGGTGGGCCACCGTGATCATCCTGCTGCGGGAGGTCCCGGTGACCCTCCACCGGCTGGTGCTGCTGCGCGCCGACGTGGTCGTGGCGGCCGAGATGCTCGGCAAGTACAAGGCGGCCCTGCAGATGCTGGCTATCACCGTCTACCTGCTGCCGGTCCGGCTCGACCCGCTCAACGGGATCCTCATGACGGCCGCGGTGGCGGCGACCGTCGTGTCGGGGATGGAGTACCTCAACGCGCGGCGCAGGGCGGCACTAGGCTGAAAGGCGTGCGAGCCGAACTCCTGACCGTCGGGGACGAGATCCTCATCGGCGACATCGTCAACGGGAACGCGGCCTGGATGGGCCGCGAACTGACCAGGGCGGGCGTGCGGGTCGACCGCTCCGCCGTCGTGGGCGACACGATGGAGGCGATCACCGCCGCGGTCTCCGCGGCGGTGGCCGGATCGGACGTCGTGATCATCACCGGGGGGCTCGGGCCGACCGCCGACGACCTGACCCGGGACGCGCTCGCCGCGCTCGCCGGAGTGCGCCTCGTCCGGGACGAGGCGCTGGCCGGGCTGATCCGGGACAGGGTCGAGCGCAGCGGGCTGCGGTTGCGGCCGATGTCGCTGCGGATGGCCGAGGTGCCCGAGGGCGCCACGATGCTGCCGAACCCGGCGGGGACCGCGCCGGGGCTGCGGATGGAGCTGTCGGGCAAGACGGTCTACGCGCTGCCCGGCGTGCCGGCCGAGATGAAAGCGATCATGAAGGCCTCGGTGCTGCCGGAACTGGACGGCGGCGTGCCGCCCGCCGTCCTCACGCTGCGGACGGCCGGGGTCTGGGAGACGGTGCTGGCGACCAGGCTGGCCCCCCTGGAGGCGCTGGAGGAGGTCTCGCTGGCCTTCCTGCCGTCGCCCTCGGAGGTCGCGGTGCGCGTCACCGCGTCCGCGCCCGAAGTGCTGGACAAGGCCGTGCTCATGGCCAAGGAGCTGCTCGGCACGGTCATGTACGGGACGGGCGAGCAGACGCTGGCCTCGGTGGTGCACGAGCTGATGGCCGCGCGCGGCCGCGAGGTCGCGGTGGCCGAGAGCCTGACGGGCGGGCTGCTCGGGGCCGAGCTGACGGACGTCGCGGGATCCTCGGAGACCTTCGCCGGCGGAGTGACCGCCTACGAGACCAGGTTGAAGCACGAGCTCCTCGGGGTCTCAGCGGAACTCCTGGAGGCCCGGGGCGCGGTGGACCCGGAAGTCGCCGTCCAGATGGCCGAAGGCGTCAGGGAGCGGCTGGGAGCCTTCTACGGGCTCGCTGTCACCGGGGTGGCCGGACCTGGCGCTCAGGACGGAAAACCGGTCGGGACGGTGCATATCGGTGTTTCCAGCCCCAAAGGAAGTAGATTTTTCACTCCGGTGCTGCCCCTGCCGCCTGATCTCACCCAGGCACGCGCGAATATTCGTCGCATGACCGTTGTGCAGGCCTTGGACCTGCTACGACATGAGATTTTGGGGGTTGCAATGGTCCGTGACTGGGAAGAGGATCAAGAAGGTCGGGAAGGTTTGACCTGATTACAGCGTTACGTTCGCAGCGAACACGATTTCCCGGCTCTGCCAAGCTCAGGGTGGAGACGGGTACGGTGGAACAGGTCAGATGGTCCGCACGATGGGGAGGGAGCGAGCGATGGTCCTGCTTCGCCAGCTGCTGGGGGACGTTCTGCGGCAGCTCCGGCTGCGCCAGGGTCGCACCCTCCGTGAGGTGTCCGCCGCGGCCAGGGTGTCGTTGGGGTATCTCTCAGAGGTGGAACGAGGTCAGAAGGAAGCTTCTTCTGAGCTGCTCGCGGCGATCTGCAAGGCGCTGGGCGTGCCGTTGTCTCACGTACTACGAGAAGTGTCCGATCTGCTGGCGCTCGCCGAACTGCAGGCCGAACCGGTCATGGCCGGTGCTCCGCAGCGTGAGCGCATCTCCGAGACCATCCCGGCCTCACCGGTACCCGACTCGCCCGAGGCGATCGCCGGTGACGCGTTCAGGGGTGACATGGTCGCGGCGTGACTCGTTCCATATCTTCGGGAGGATTGGGACAGGGCTAGACCGGTTATCCCAATTGTTGCAAAGAGGTGACGCGAAAGACGCCGAACCTGATGCGACACGGGAGGAGCCATCATGGCCGTTGTGAAGAGCCCGCTCACCGACGATGTGCGGAACACGGTGGGGCAGGCGCTGCAGGGCTCCCTGATCGACCTGCTCGACCTGTCCCTGACCGCCAAGCAGGCCCACTGGAACGTGACGGGCCGCACGTTCAAGATGATCCACGAACAGCTGGACGTCCTGACCTCGCTGGCCCGCACCGGTGCGGACTCGGTGGCCGAGCGCGCGGTGATGATCGCCGTCAACCCGGACGGCCGCGTGCAGACCGTCGCGCACGAGACGTCACTTCCGGCGCTGGAGCCCGGCTGGCTGCCCGAGGACAAGGTGATCCACGCGGTGGTGGAGGCCCTCTCCGGCACGATCTCCCGCTTCCGCGAGCGCATCGACGCCGTGGAGGCCGACCAGGTGACCCAGGACCTGCTGACCTCCATCACCGGGCAGCTGGAGGAGCAGCACTGGATGTTCTCCGTCCAGCGGTGACCATCTGAATGAGCCCCGCGCCGGAGCGCCGCACGCGTCTCCGGTGTCCGCGTCCCGCCTCCACGCGGGGCGCGGCTCTTTCATGTCGGCGTCCTTTTCGAGCGCCGCCTTCCACACGCCGACCAGGCCGTACGGGCAGGGCCCACCATCAGGCCGGGGATTCGCGAAGCGGACCAGGCGAGGTCGACCCGCGGCTCGGGACGGGGCCGGCGACGGGCCGTGACGCGCGGGTCAGGCGAAGAAGACCGGCTTGGTCCAGGCCTTGGGGTCCTCGGTGAGCTGCTGCACGGACTCGGGCAGCGCGCCGCGGGCTATGTGGTCGAGGGTGACCAGCTCGAGGATGGCGCGCTCGCTGGCGCGCAACGCGATCCAGACCTCCTGCAGCGGGCGGGCGGCGCCGGAGTAGCCGACGTCCTCGGGGCGCTCGCCCCGGACGCCGAGCAGCGGCCCGTCGATGGCCCTGATGATGTCGGCCAGCGAGATCTCCTCGGCGGACCGGGCCAGCCAGTAACCCCCGTCGGGCCCTCGCTGGCTGCGGATGATCCCGGACCGTCGGAGCTGTCCCAGGATGTTCTCCAGGAACTTGGGCGGGATCTGCTGGGCTTCGGCGAGCTGTACCGCCGTCACCGGATGACCCCCTGTGGAGGTCTCCGCGGCGGCGGCGAGCTCGGCGGCCGCACGCAGCGCGTAATCAACCCTGGCAGACAAACGCATGCAGTAAGTATCCCCCTCCGTGCAACCTGCTTTCACCACCACCCCGATCGGACGTGCCGGTTAAGTCGATTCAGCCGTCCTTGCATCGCTCCAGGGCGGCTACCGGCTGAAAGACGGTTCCTCGTGCCCGCCGCGGGCCGTCCGGGGCGGAGTGGCCGTCCCGGGACGGCCACAAGCCCTAGAGTGCCGGAACATGGCGAGACGTCCCGGCACACCCCGTCTGCTGCGTGAACTGAACGACCGGTCGGCACTGGAACTGCTCCTCGACGAAGGGCCCCTGACGCGGGCCCAGATCGGGGCGAGGACCGGACTCTCCAAGGTCACGGCCTCTCAGCTGCTGGCCAGGCTGGAGGAGCGCGGCCTGGTCGAGGTGGTCGGCGAGCGGACGGGCGGGCGAGGCCCCAGCGCCGCGGTCTACGGCGTGGTGCCCGCCAGCGCGTACGTCGCCGGCCTGGAGGTCGGTCCTCGGGAGGCGGCCGTCGGAGTGATGGACATCACAGGAGGAGTCGCCGCGCGGGCCACCGTCCCGTTCTCGGAGTCCGACGACCCCGTCGAGGTGATCCGGACGGCGGTGGCCAGGGCCTGCCGGACGGCGAAGGTGGCGATCCCGCAGTTGCGGGCCCTGGTGATCGGCACTCCCGGCCTGGTGGACCCCCGCACGGGGGACGTGCGCTTCGCGTTCGACCTCTCCTCCTGGCACGAGGGAGCGCCGGAGGCCCTGCGCCGCCGTCTCGACACCCGGGTGGTCGTCGAGAACGACGTGAACCTCGTGGCCGTCGCCGAACACGCCCACGGCGCGGCCCGCGACACCGGCGACTTCGCGCTCCTGTGGGTCGACCGGGGCATCGGCCTCGCCGTCATGCTCGACGGCCGCCTCCACCGGGGGGTGTCCGGCGGCGCAGGCGAACTCGGCTACCTGCCCGTCCCCGGCGTCCCGCTGCCCGACGACGTCACCGAGTCCCGCGCCCACGGCGCCCCCTCTCTGGCGGGCGGCTTCGGAGCCCTGGTGGGCGCCGACGCTTTGACGGACCTGGCCCGTGCCCACGGCTACCCCGGCCTTTCCCCGGAGGAGGCCCTCCAGGACGCGTCCGCGAGCCCCGACGACCCGCGCTCCTCCTCCTTCCTGGACGCGGTGGCCTCCCGCCTGGCCCTGGGCGTCACCGCCGTCACGGCGATCCTGGACCCGGGCCTGATCGTCCTCTCCGGCCGGCTGGGCGCCGCGGGCGGCCACCCCCTGGCGGCCCGCACCGCCGAGGCGGCCTCCCGCCTGTGCCCCACCCGCTCCCGACTGGTCCCCGGCGCCCTGACCACCGCCCCCGTCCTCCAGGGCGCGCTCCACACCGCCCTCGCCCTCGCCCGTGAAGAGATCTTCTCCACCACCACGCTCTGACCCGGACCCCCACGCCCCTGCCCGCAGACGGCGGAGCCTTGCCAAGGGCTGCGCAAGGCGGTCCCAGACGGGATCCCCGCAGCGCAGATCTGCGGTGCCACCGCAGACGGGAACCCGACGGGAGCCCGGGAGCGGGGCGGGAAGACGTCACGCCTCCGGCTGCCTTGGGCCGTCGGGAAGCAAAGGGGATCGCCGCACCGCGCGCTTGCGGTGCCGCCGCGGGACGGGAACGCGGGGGAGTCTCGGAGCTGAGGGAAAGACGTCATGGCTCCGGGTCCCGGGGATCTCGCCGCGCGGCGGATGGGTCGGGACTTCGCGGTGGGCTCGGACGGGTGAGCGGGGATCTCCGTGCGGAGATCAGCTCTCGGCGAGGGCGGCTTCCCGGCGGGCGGCACGCCGCGGATCGGTCTGGGCGCGGTCTCGGAGCGTCTGGGTGATGACGAGACGCTTACGGCGCTGGGCGACGACCCAGCGGGCTGTCGAGGTCATGGCGGCTCCCTCGGCTGGCGGGCGGTTCATCCGAACCAACCTCGTGTCGTCTTCAACTGTTCCACCGCGTGACACGGATCTCATCGACCGCGAGAACGATCTCTGCTTCCGGCTCCTCAACCGTGGGGATGAGCACCTGCGGGGGATCGGCCCGGAGACGGAACGGCGCCCTGCGGAAAGGCGCCGTCCTCCGGGGGCCGTCCGGCCGACCGGCCGCGGAAGGCCCGGCTCAGCGGCGGATCCGCACCCCGCGAGGCGTCGGATGGAAGCCCGCCTCCTCGAACACCCGCATCAGCGGCGAGCCCGCGACCGGCTCGCCGTCGACCTTCTCCACGGTCACCTGGGAGAGGGTCCCCGACCCCACCGCCCGGGCCAGGGCCCCCACGGCAGACCGCAGACCCGGCTCGTTCCACGTCAGCAGGGTCTTCCCGCCGCGCTCCGCGTACAACGTCAACACGCCGTCCACCAGCACCACCAGCGCCCCCGCCTTGCGTCCGGGCCGATGCGCTCCCGAGCCCTCCGGCCAGGGCAGCGCGGCCCCGTAGGGGTTGGCCGGATCCGCCGCCGCCAGCACCACGGCCTCCCCGGCTCCGGAGGCGGTCGCCGTCGGCTCGTCCCGTGTGCCCGGAGAGCGGGGGCGGAGAGCGCGAGGGGTGTTCTCGCCGGAGGCGGGTGGAGCGCTGAGTGCGGCTTCCGTCGGCTCGTCCTGTCCTCTTTCGAGGGGGCGGAGAGCAGGAGGGGCTTTCCCCTCGCTCCCGGGCGGGTTCTCGGAAGGGGGCGGTGGGGTGCCGGGGGCGGCTTCCGTGGGGGAGCCGGGTGCTCGCGGGAGTCGGGGAGGGCTGAGGGAGCGGAGGCGGTCCACGGCTTGGGGGAGGGCGAACTGGGCGGCGCCGAGGCCCTCGATGAAGTAGCCGCGGCGGCAGTGGCCGGCCTCCTCCTGGGCACGGAGGACGGGGTAGAGGGCGGCGAAGCCGCCCGGGGACTGCTCGGCGGCGACGGCGCCGCGGAGGACGATGCCGTGGCGGTGGAGGACGGTCTCGGCCAGGGCATGGGCCCGGTGGGTGGGGTCGGGGTACGGGACGGGCGGGAGCCACCAGCGTCCCGCCGCCGCGGGCGGGGCCGGGCGGACGGGGAGCACGGGGCGGCCCCGGCGGAGCGGGCGCGGGCGGGGGGAGGAGCGGGAGGTGCCCAGGGCGGCGCGCAGCGGGGCGAGGGTGTCGTTCGTGAGACGGCCCGCCCAGACCAGGTCCCAGAGGGCCTGGAGGATGTCCCGGTCGGCCGGGTGGAAGGGGGAGGAGGACTCCGCGGCGAAGGCGGGAGCGGAGCGGACGCGGTCGGCCAGGGGCCGGAAGAAGAGGGCGGAGCCGTCGGCGAGGGCGTCCAGGATCGCCTGGTGGAGAGGGGTGAGGGGGAGCTCCGCCGGGGGCGGGACGAGGAGGGGCGCGGTGTCCGCCGGGTAGAGGGAGAGCCAGCCGTCGCCGCCGGGGAGGGGGCCGCGGCCCAGCCAGAGGACCTCGCCCGAGGCGGTGAGCTCGTCCAGGAGGGCGGGCGTGTAACCGGGGACGCGGGAAGGGAGGATCAGGGTCTCCAGGGCGGAGGCGGGGAGAGAGGCGCCCTGGAGGCGTTCGACGGCCTCGTAGAGGGAGCCGGCGGGCGAGGAGCCGATGCCCTGCCAGCGGGGGAGGAACCGGCCGAGAGCCTCGGGAGGCGAGGGCTCCACCTCGGCGCGGAGCCGTGCCAGGGAACGGCGGCGGATGATCCGGAGGACCTCGGTGTCGACCCATTCGGAACCGGTGCGGCCGGGAGTGAACCCGCCTTCCACGAGGGAGGGAAGACGGGCGAGGATCTCCTGGACCACGGCGGCGCCCAGGCCGAGGCGGTCCGCCGCCTCCCCGGCGGTGAAGGGCGCGTGGGTGCGGGCGTAGCGGGTGAGGAGATCACCCAGGGGGTCGTCGGTGAGCGGGACGAGGAAGGGCTCGGGCACGCCGGAGGGCAGCGCGACGCCCAGCGCGTCCCGGAGCCGGGCGGCGTCCTCGACGGCGGCCCAGCGGTCGGCCCCGGCGACGCGGACGCGTATCACCCGGCGCTCGTCCTCCAGGGACGCCAGCCACCCGCCGGCCGGGGACGGGCCGACGGGCGCGCGAACAGCACCCTGCCGCTCGTCCGCAACGGCTGGATCGGTGGTGGGGTGGTTGGGCGCGGCTTCTTCCCAGTGTGCTGCGGGACGGTCTTCGGGGGTGTGGGCGGTGTCTCGCCTCTCGTCCGTCGGGTCCTCCGCGACGGCTCGATCGGTGGCGGGGTGGTTGGGCGCGGCTTCTTCCCAGCGTGCTGCGGGACGGTGCTCGGGGGTGTGGGCGGTGTCTCGCCTCTCGTCCGCCGGGTCCTCCGCGACGGCTGGGTCGGCGGTGGGGTGGTTGGGCGCGGCTTCTCCCCGGTGGTCTGCGGGACGGTTTTCGGGGGTGTGGACGCGGGCCTCGACCTCCGGGAGGGACAGGGGGCCCAGGGCGCGGAGGAGGTCGGTCAGGGTGTCGGGGTCGGTGGCCCGGCGGGAGGGGGTGAGGCGCTGGAGCTCGGCGGCGGTCGCGGCGATGACCTCGGGGTCCAGCAGTTCGCGCAGGTCGGTGTGGCCCAGGAGGTCGGCGAGGAGCGACGAGTCCAGGGTCAGCGCTTGGGCCTTGCGTTCGGCGAGCGGGGAGTCGCCCTCGTACATGAAGGCCGCGATGTAGCGGAACAGGAGCGATCGGGCGTAAGGGGAGGCCGAGGGGGTCTCGACCTCGGTGACGCGGACCGTTCCGTCGGAGACCTCCCGCATCAGGGAGACCAGGCCGGGGACGTCGAAGACGTCCTGGAGGCATTCGCGGACCGTCTCCAGGACGATGGGGAAACCGGGGTGCTTCGCGGCGACCGAGAGCAGCTGCGAGGCGCGCCGACGCTGCTGCCACAGCGGCATCCGGCGGCCGGGGCGGTGCCTGGGCAGCAGCAGGGAACGGGACGCGCACTCGCGGAACCGGGCGGCGAACAGCGCGGACGAGCCGAGCTCGTCGATGACGAGCCGTTCGACGTCGTCCGGGTCGAACGCGCACAGCTCCGCGGAGGGCGGGAGCCCGTCGGTGTCGGGGACGCGCAGGACGATCCCGTCGTCGCCGTGCATGGCCTGCGCGTCGACGCCGTGGCGCGCGCGCAGCCGGGCCGCGATCGCCAGAGCCCAGGGCGCGTGGACGGGGGCCCCGTAGGGGGAGTGGAGGACCAGCCGCCAGTCGCCCAGCTCGTCACGGAAACGCTCCACGACGAGGGTCCGGTCGTCGGGGACGTGGCCGGTGGCCTCCTTCTGCTCGGCCAGATAGGAGAGCAGGTCGCCGACCGCCCCCCGGTCGAGCCCCGCGGCCGCGGCCCGCCGCTCGGCGCGCTCGGGTTCCAGTTCGCCGAGCTCCCGGGTGAAGGCGCCCAGGGCGCGGCCCAGCTCCGCGGGACGGCCGGGGGAGTCGCCGTGCCAGAACGGCAGCCTGCCCGAGCGGCCCGACGCGGGGGAGACCAGGACCCGGTCGGAGGTGATCTCCTCGACCCGCCAGGAGCTGGCGCCGAGCACGAAGACGTCGCCGACGCGGGACTCGTAGACCATCTCCTCGTCCAGCTCGCCGACGCGGGAGGACCTCTCCCCGGCGAGGAAGACCCCGAACAGCCCCCGGTCGGGGATCGTGCCGCCGCTCACCACGGCGAGCCGCTGCGCCCCCCGCCGAGCCCGCAGCGTCCCGTTCACCCGGTCCCAGACGAGCCGCGGGCGCAGCTCCCCGAACTCCTCGCCCGGGTAGCGGCCCGCCAGCATGTCGAGCGTCGCCTCGTAGACCGAGCGGGGCAGCTCCGCGAACGGCGCGGCCCGCCGGACCACCCGCTCCAGCTCGTCGACGTCCCACTCGTCCATCGCCACCATCGCGACGACCTGCTGCGCCAGCACGTCCAGCGGGTTGCGCGGATACCGCAGCGCCTCGATGAGCCCCGCCCGCATCCGCTCGGCCACGACGGCCGCCTGGACCAGGTCGCCCCGGTACCTGGGGAAGATCACTCCTCGGGACACCGCCCCCACCTGGTGCCCGGCCCGCCCCACCCGCTGCAGCCCGCCCGCCACCGACGGCGGCGACTCCACCTGCACCACCAGGTCGACGGCGCCCATGTCGATCCCCAGCTCGAGGCTGGAGGTGGCCACCACCGCGGGCAGCCGCCCCGCCTTGAGCGCCTCCTCGATCTCCGCGCGCTCCTCTTTGGAGACCGACCCGTGATGCGCCCGCGCCACCTCCCCGTCCCCGCCCCCGAGCTCGTTGAGGCGGGTGCAGAGGCGTTCGGCCAGGCGGCGGCTGTTGACGAAGACGAGGGTGGAGCGGTGGGCGGCGATGAGGGAGAGGATGTGCTCCTCGACGTGGGGCCACACGGAGCGGCGTCGGGCGGGGGCGCCGGGGCCCTCGGCGGTGCCGCCCGGGAGGGCGGAGAGGTCCTCGGCGGGGACGGTGACGCGCAGCTCGAAGGTCTTGGTGTCGGGGGGCCGGACGGTGGTGACGGGGGCGGAGCCGCCGAGGAACGCGGCGACCTCCGGCAGGGGCCGGACGGTGGCGGACAGGCCGACGCGCTGGGCCGGGGACTCCAGGAGCGCGTCGAGGCGCTCCAGGGAGAGGGCCAGGTGGGCGCCGCGCTTGGTGGCGGCGACGGAGTGGACCTCGTCGACGATCACCGTCTCGACCCCGCGGAGGGACTCCCTGGCCCGGGAGGTCAGCAGGAGGAAGAGGGACTCGGGAGTGGTGATCAGGATGTCGGGAGGGGCGCTGACGAGGCGCCGCCGCTCGCTGGAGGGAGTGTCGCCGGAGCGGACGCCGACCTTGATCTCCGGCTCGGGGAGGCCGAGGCGGCGGGCGGCCGCGCGGATGCCGGCCAGGGGCGCGCGGAGGTTGCGCTCGACGTCGACGGCCAGGGCCTTCAGCGGTGAGACGTACAGGACGCGGCAGCGGCGCTTCGGGTCCGACGGGGGCGGGGCGGCGGCCAGCCCGTCCAGGGACCACAGGAACGCGGCGAGGGTCTTGCCCGACCCGGTCGGGGCCACCACCAGGGTGTGCTCCCCGCGCGAGATCGCCCGCCAGGCTTCGGCCTGTGCGGGGGTCGGCCCCTGGAACGCTTCGGAGAACCACGCCCGGGTCGCCGCCGAGAACTGTTCGGTCACCCTTCCCATGGTGCCCGCCGCCTCTGACAGAACTCGCCCGATCCCCCGAGGGAGGCCGACGCGAGGGGGACTGTACGCTTCGCCGTTTTTGTAAAGAAGGTTTTCTAAAGTCAGGAAGGGCGTCTACTATGGCCTCGTCGGTCCTGCGGTGTGCGGGGGCCACCGCGGCACCGCGCCATCGCCACGCTCCCGACCCGCACCACGCCTCCACCGTCCGTTTCCCGGCCGCCCATGTGCCCATGTACCAGGCCGCCCATGTGCCCGGCGGCACGGTCGCCTGGACGGCCGTGCGGACGACCGGCCGGTCAGTCGTCGAGGAAGCCGTCTTCCGGGAGCTCGTCGGGGTCCGCCGCCTCGCCGGCCAGGACCTCCTTGACGACCCGGTAGGCCAGGCCCGGGGAGTAGCCCTTGCGGGCGAGCATGCCGACCAGGCGGCGGGTGCGGCGGTCGTGGTCGAGGGACCGGGTCGTGCGGAGCTTGCGGGAGACCAGGGCGCGGGCCGCCTCCTCGATGTCCTCGGGGTGGAGTTCGGCGACGGCCTCCTGGATGGTGTCGTCGGCGACGCCGCGGCGGCGCAGTTCGGCGGAGAGCGCCCGGGGCGCCAGGCCCTTGCCGTTGTGGCGGGAGCGGACCCAGGCCTGGGCGAAGGCCTCGTCGTCGATCAGCCCGACCTCGGTGAAACGGCTCAGGACGCGGTCGGCGGCCTCCTGGGGGATGTCCTTGCGGGCCAGGGCCTCGGCGAGCTGGGCCCGCGTCCTGGGGGAGAAGGTCAGCAGCCGCAGGCAGATCTCCCGCGCCGCGGCCTCGGGATCGGCGGGAGGCCGCGGCGCCCGGTCCTCCCCCTCGCCGGACCCGGAGGCTCCCCTGGAGCGGCTGTTCCGACGACCGGCCATCTGAGGTCCCTTCTTCGTAGAGCCGCAACGCGGCGGTCACCGGACCTCGCGGCCGGACGGCGGTCACCGGGCATCACCGCGTTGACGGCGGATGCCCGACCCCGCGGGCTCGGCGGCTGTCATCGGATCTCGCGGGCGGTCGGTACCGGGTGCTCCGCCTGACGGCAGGTACCGGGTACCGGCGGCTGGGCGGTGTCGGCCGGCGGGCCGGCACCTGGCATCGGCGGCCGGGCACGGCGGACGGGACCGGGGC
>NZ_BAAATZ010000026.1:21519-78307 GCF_039533685.1 Actinocorallia aurantiaca
CCCCGGAGGGCCGCTCAGTCGCCGGGCTTGGGAGCCGAGGCGGTGCGGGTGCGGCGGGCCGGAGCGGCCGGAGCCGCCTGGGCGTCGGCGGGGGCGTCCACGCGGGGGCCCACACCGAGCTTCTCCTTGATCTTCTTCTCGATCTCGTCGGAGGTCTCGGGGTGGCTCTTGAGGTAGTTGCGGGCGTTCTCCTTGCCCTGCCCCAGCTGGTCGCCCTCGTAGGTGTACCAGGCGCCGGACTTGCGGACGAAGCCGTGCTCGACGCCGAGGTCGATCAGGCCGCCCTCGCGGCTGATGCCGACGCCGTACAGCAGGTCGAAGTCGGCGACCTTGAACGGCGGGGCCACCTTGTTCTTCACGACCTTGACCCGGACCCGGTTGCCCACGGCCTCGGTGCCGTCCTTGAGGGTCTCGATGCGGCGCACGTCGAGCCGGACGGAGGCGTAGAACTTCAGCGCCCGGCCGCCCGAGGTGGTCTCGGGGGAGCCGAACATGACGCCGACCTTCTCGCGCAGCTGGTTGATGAAGATCGCGGTGGTCTTGGTCTGGCTGATCGCGCCGGTCAGCTTGCGCAGCGCCTGGGACATCAGGCGGGCCTGGAGGCCGACGTGGCTGTCGCCCATGTCGCCCTCGATCTCGGCGCGGGGCACCAGGGCCGCCACCGAGTCGATGACCACCAGGTCGACCGCGCCGGAGCGGATCAGCATGTCGGTGATCTCGAGCGCCTGCTCGCCGGTGTCGGGCTGGGAGACCAGCAGGCCCTTGGTGTCCACGCCGAGCTTCTCGGCGTAGTCGGGGTCGAGAGCGTGCTCGGCGTCGACGAAGGCGGCGATGCCGCCCATCTTCTGGATGCTGGCGACCGCGTGCAGGGCGACGGTCGTCTTACCGGAGGACTCCGGCCCGTAGATCTCCACGACCCGGCCGCGGGGCAGCCCGCCGATGCCGAGCGCGATGTCGAGGGAGATGGCCCCGGTGGGGATCACCTCCATGGGCGCGCGCACCTCGTCGCCGAGGCGCATGATCGAGCCTTTGCCGAACTGGCGTTCGATCTGGGCGAGGGCGGTGTCGAGCGCCTTCTCGCGGTCGTTAGCTGCCATGATGGGCCCCTGTCGGGTCGGGTTCTTCTTGCTGGAATTCGCCATGTCGGGATCGAAGTTACGCCGGTCCACTGACAAAAACGCGGACCCCGCGACATCGTCACTCTACCGAACATAAATTCGATCGACGTCCCACTCGCCGACGGAGCGCGGAGACGTCCGGAACCGGCGCGGGAATCAGGCTGCGCGGTAAGCGCGCGGCGACGTACCCTGACGCTCAGACGATCACACGGGGGCTGACCGATGACCCTGACCGTTCTGTTCTGCGCCGACCCTCTCGATCCCCGGCGCGTGGATCCGCACTTCGCCCGAGAGGCGGAGACCGTCCGCGCCACGGGAGGAGCCCTGGCTCTGCTCGACCACGACCTGCTGCGTCGGGGCGAGGCGGCCGAGGCGGTCCGCAGGGTCCCGCGCGCGACCGGAGGCCTGTGGTACCGCGGCTGGATGGTCTCGGCGGCCGAGTACCACGCGATGTCCAAGGCGCTGGCGGACCGCGGCGGCTTCCTCATGACCCCGCCGGACGGCTACCAGCGCGCCCACGAACTCCCCGGCTGGTACGACACCTTCGCGGGGCTGACGCCGTCCAGCGTCTGGCTGCCGCTCGTCCCGCGCGAGGTGCCCTCGCCGGAACGGCTGGCCGAGGCGGTACGGGCGCTACCGCGCGGGCCCGGGATCGTCAAGGACTACGTGAAGTCCCGCAAGCACGAGTGGGACGAGGCCTGCTACGTCCCGGACGTGCACGACGTGAAGAGCCTCCACCGCACCGTCCGCCGCATGGTCGAACTCCAGGACGACTTCCTTTCCGGGGGCGTGGTCGTCCGCCGGTTCGAGGAGTACGACAGCGTGGAGGCCCGCGTCTGGTGGATCGACGGGGATCCCGTCCTTGTCGGCGCCCATCCGGACACGCCGGACGCCGAGTGCGCGCCGGCCCTCGACCGGATCCGGCCGCCCGTCCGTGCTCTCGGCTGCCGTTTCGTCACCACGGATCTTGCCCGCCGCAGGGACGGGGAGTGGCGGGTGGTGGAGGTCGGAGACGGTCAGGTCAGTGGTCTTCCCGCCGGCGCCGACGTCGGCGATCTCTACTTCCACCTGCCGGATCCCGCCTGAAAGTGAAGCTGATTCCACCGGAAGGTGAACCGAATCGCCCTTTCGGAGGTCTGAGCACGGTGTACCGCTGTTCTCGACGAGGCGGTACCCCTACAATTCGTGCGCATCGCTTCAACGGAGGGATACCCCCCATGCTCCGGCGTCGTATGAGCTCCCGGGCCGTCAAGGTCGGCATGCTCGGCACCCTGTCGATGTCCCTGGCCGCCTGCGGAGGCAACTCGTACACGGCCGACTGCGTGGACGGCTACTCCCACAGCGGAGGCCAGTACAAGGTCACCAGGGACGGCGACTGCGACTCCGGCGGCAACGGCGGACGCTACTTCTGGTACTACGGCGGCACCGCCACCGGCGCGGGCTACGTCTACAAGGGCACCACGTTGAAGCCGCGCAAGGGCGAGATCAAGTCGAAGTCCGGGCGCACCCTGCAGCGCGGAGGCTTCGGCAGCGGTTTCAGCAGCGGCGGCTGACCGGTGCGGAGAGAACGGTCACGGGCGCGTGACGGCTGGGAGTCGAAGATCGAGTCCCAGGGGCTCGCCTACCACCGCACGGCCCACCCGGAGAACCTGACCCGCCCCTACTGGGACGAGTCCGTCCACTACGTCCTGGAGATGGACGAGGTCCTCCGGCTGGAGGAACAGGTCGAGGAACTCCACCGCATGTGCCTGGAGGCCGCGGAGCACGTCGTCAAGACGGGGCGTTACGAGGTGCTGGGCATCGACGAGCGCCTCGTCCCGGCGATCGAGGAGTCCTGGAGGCGCCGGGACCCGCATCTGTACGGCCGCTTCGACCTGCGTTACGACGGCACCGGCCCCGCCAAGCTCCTGGAGTACAACGCCGACACCCCCACGTCCCTGGTGGAGAGCGCCATCATCCAGTGGTACTGGAAGGAGGACGTCTTCCCGGCCGACGACCAGTGGAACTCACTCCACGAACGCCTGGTCGACCGCTGGAAGGAGATGCGGCTGAGGGAGGGCCCCGTCCACTTCACCTGGACGGACGCCGACGAGTCGGGCGAGGAGATCATGACGATCTCCTACCTGCAGGAGACGGCCGAGCAGGCGGGCCGGTCGTGCGTGCCCCTCCCGATGGAGGCCGTCGGATGGGACGGGGAGGACTACTGCGACCTGGAGGGCGAGCAGATCAAGACGTTCTGCAAGCTCTACCCCTGGGAGTGGATCGTCGCCGAGCCCTTCGGCGCCTTCGTCGACGAGGCCGACTGGATCGAGCCGATGTGGAAGATGCTCCTGTCGAACAAGGGCCTGCTGGTCCTGCTCTGGGAGATGTTCCCCGGCCATCCCAACCTGCTGCCGGCCTACCTGGGCGCTCCCGGGGACCTGACCTCCTACATCAAGAAGCCCCTGCTGGGCCGTGAGGGCGCGAGCATGTCCATCACGACCCCGTCCTTCAGCCAGAGCACGGAGGGCCGCTACGGCGCGGAGGGCTTCGTCTTCCAGGAGTTCCAGGCCCTGCCGGAGTTCGACGGCCAGCACCCGGTGCTCGGCGCCTGGATGGTCGCCGACGAGTCGGCGGGCCTCGGCATCCGCGAGACGTCGGGTTTCATCACCGACGACACGTCCTCTTTCGTTCCCCACCGGATCCCCCTCTAGATATTCGTCCTAAGGAGCCTCCATGCCTCTCGCCCTCGACAGTGCCTTCGGCGAGGTGTTGGGTGACAACGTCCTCGCGATCCTCGCGTACGCGGGTGTCGGCCTGATCCTGTTCGTGGTCGGCTTCTACGCGGTGGACCTGGCCACCCCGGGCCGCCTGGTGTCGGTGATCCGGCACGACCGGAACCCGAACGCGAGCCTGCTGGCCGCCGCCGGTATGGCCGCGGTGGGCGTCATCGTGTCGGCCTCGATCTACGCGACGGACGCCGCGCTGACCGAGGGCCTGCTCGCCACGGCCGTCTACGGCCTGGTGGGGATCGTCGCGCAGATCGTGGCGATGATCGTCTTCAACCTGCTCATCGGGCTGAAGATCAAGGACCTGTGCCACGAGGAGCGCCTGCAGCCGGGCACCTGGATGCTCGCCGTCACCTACCTGATGATCGGCCTGGTGACGGCGCTCGCCGTCATCTGAGCCGGTCGGGCACGTCGAACGCCGAGCAGACCGCCTTCCAGACGGTCCGGGTGTCCACTCCGTCACCGAACGCCTGGTCGATGGTGCGGCTGCCGAGTTCGGCGATCACCTGGTCCCTGGCGACGCTCTCGGCGTACCCCTCGCCGAAGTGCTGGTTCATCCTGCTCCAGAAAGCCGTCAACCTCACCGGCCCAGTGTGCCAGCCCGCCGGAGCCGCGACGACATCCCGCTTTACGGACGGACCCGATGTGATACATCCGGGTTGCGAGGTGTTTGCTTGCTCATTAACTCCGGGCGGCTTACGGTGGCCGGAAAAGAGGGTCACTCCGCTCCGCGCGGACTGATCACGGGGGTCACCGGTGCGCTTCCGGCGAACCGGCGGCCTCGCGCGCCCGCGAGGCGACCCTCTTTCCGTGAGGAGGGGGCTGCGTCATGGAGAGCGTCGTACTCGGGGCGGCGCTGTTCGTCAGCCTGGCCCTGCTGGCCTGGCAGACGCTGCGCCGTCCCGCGGTCAGGAGGGCGTCCGAGGCCGAGCTCCAGCACCTGCGAGAGCAGGCGCTGAAGGAGGGCGAGGAGGCCGCCTCCAGGCTCCGAGACCAGGCGCGGGAGCAGGTCGAGGAGCTCCGTGAACAGGCGCGGGAGCAGGCACGCGAGCTCGGGGAGAAGGCGGAGGCGCAGGCCCGCGAACTTCGGGAGAAGGCGGAGGCGCAGGCCCGCGAGCTCCGGGAGGAGGCGCGGGAGCGGCTGGAGGACGTCGAGCGCAGGGAACGCCGGCTGGCCGAACGGGAGCAGCGGCTGGACCAGGACGCCGGACGGCTCGAGGAGCGCCGCGCCGAGCTCGCCGGGCGGGCCGCGGCGCTGGACGACCGCGAGGCCGGGCTGGGCCGCGCCGAGCGGGAGCGGGAGCGGGCCCTGGAGCGGGCGGCGGGGCTGACCGCCGAGCAGGCCAGGGCCGAACTGGTGGCGCAGATCCGCGACCAGGCCAAGCGCGAGGCGGCGCTGACCGTCCGGGAGCTGGAGACCAGGGCCCGGGAGGAGGGCGAGGACCGGGCCCGCAGGATCGTCACCATGGCGGTGCAGCGGGTGGCGAGCGAGCAGACCACCGAGTCGGTGGTCTCGGTCCTGCACCTGCCGCACGAGGAGATGAAGGGCCGGATCATCGGCCGCGAGGGCCGCAACATCCGCACGTTCGAGTCGGTCACCGGGGTCAACGTCATCATCGACGACACGCCCGAGGCGGTCCTGCTCAGCTGCTTCGACCCGGTGCGCCGCGAGGTCGCCCGGATCACGCTGGAGCAGCTGGTCCTGGACGGCCGCATCCACCCGCACCGCATCGAGGAGATCTACGAGCGCAGCGTGGCGGAGGTCGAGACGCTGTGCGTCAGGGCGGGCGAGGACGCCCTGGTGGAGGTCGGCATCACCGAGATGCACCCCGAGCTGATCGCGCTGCTGGGCCGGCTGCGCTACCGCACCTCCTACGGCCAGAACGTGCTCAAGCACCTGGTGGAGTCGGCGCACCTGGCGGGGCTCATGGCCGCGGAGCTGCGGCTGCCCGTGGACGTGGTCAAACGCGGAACGCTCCTGCACGACATCGGCAAGGCCCTCACCCACGAGGTGGAGGGGAGCCACGCCCTCGTCGGGGCCGAGGTGGCGCGTCGCCACGGCGAGCACGAGGACGTCGTCCACGCGATCGAGTCGCACCACAACGAGGTCGAGGCGCGTACCGTCGAGGCCGTCCTCACCCAGGCGGCGGACGCTATCTCCGGGGGGCGTCCGGGCGCGCGGCGCGAGGCGCTGGAGACCTACGTCCAGAGGCTGGAGCAGCTCGAACGCATCGCCAAGGACACCCACGAGGGCGTCGAGAAGGTCTTCGCGATGCAGGCGGGACGGGAGATCCGCGTCATGGTCGAGCCGGGCGCGGTGGACGACGTCCAGGCCCAGGTCATCGCCCGCGACATCGCCAAGCAGGTCGAGGACGAGCTCACCTATCCCGGCCAGATCCGGGTCACGGTGGTCCGGGAGTCCAGGGCCACCGAGTACGCCCGCTGAGCGGGCCTCAGGCGGAGAGCGCCTCCCCCTCGTTCAGCTTGAGCACCGCCACGCCCGGAGGGGAGAACCCGAGGGCCTGCCCGTAGAACGACAGCTCGGCCTCCAGGCAGGCCTGCACCGTCTCGGCCCGCCGGAACCCGTGCGACTCGCCGGGGAAGGTGAGGTGAGCGTGCGGGATCTTGTTCTCGGCCAGGGCCCGGGCGAACCGCGACGACTGCTCCGGGGGGACCACCGGGTCCTCCAGGCCCTGCAGCAGCAGCACCGGGCAGGCGGTGCGCTCGGCGCGGTTCAGCGGCGAACGCTCCTCGTAGGCGCGCTCGTAGCCGGGGATCGGGCCGATCAGCCCGTAGGGGTAGCGGGCCTCGAAGTCGTGGGTCTCCGCCAGCAGCGTCATCGCGTCGCTGACGCCGTAGTAGGACGTGGCGGCCTTGAAGACGGTGCCGGAGGTGGCGGCGGCCAGGGTGGTCCAGCCGCCCGCGCTGCCGCCGCGGACGGCGAGCCGCTCGGGGTGCGCCCGCCCGGTCCTGGCGAGCTCGGCGGCGACCGCGGTGACGTCCTCGACGTCCACCACGCCCCACTGGCGGCGCAGCCGCTCGCGGTAGGCGCGGCCGTAGCCCGTGGAGCCGCCGTAGTCGACCTCGACGACCCCGATGCCGCGGCTGGTGAAGTAGGCGCGCTCCAGGCTGAGCGACGCCGAGGCGCGCGCCGTCGGGCCGCCGTGGACGAACACCACGTACGGCGGCAGGTCGCCCTGGGGGCCGATCGCCGTCGGGTTGGCGGGCTCGAAGACGTAGGCGTACACCGGCCGGCCGAACTGGCCCTCGAACTTCTCGGCGCGCGGCGCCGGCAGGTAAGCCTCGTCCGGCACCCGGTCGAGCTCGCGGCGCAGCACCGTCACCCGGCCCTGGGAGACCTTCACCACGGACGCCGGGAGCGTCGGGGAGGACCCGATGCCCACGAACGTCTCGCCGTCCGCGGACAGGCTCATCTGCCAGTCGGTGTAGGGGAGGTCCAGCGGCTCGAGCTCCAGGGTGTCGGGGTCGTAGAGGCTGAGCCGCTGCTCGCCCTGCCCGTGCATGACGACGAGCCGGCCGTCGCCCATCAGCGCGTACGGCATGCCGCCCAGCTGCCACAGCGGGCCCGCGAACTCCTCCTCGGCGGGGTAGAGCGCCTGGGGGGACTCCCCGTACAGGCCGACCTGGTAGATGTTCCACCAGCCGGGCCAGTCGGAGGCGACGTACAGGCTCTTGTCGTCCGCCCACAGGGGGGCCAGCACCGACTCGGACATGCCGCCCTTGACCGTCCGGGGGGAGACGACCTTGCCGTCGTCGATCACCCCGACGCGCAGCTCGGTGCCGTCCCACGGCATCCGGGGGTGGCTCCACTGCACCCACGCCAGGTGACCGCCGGACGGCGAGGGCGAGGGCGAGGCGTAGAAGTCGGTTCCGGTGACCAGCTCGTTGATCGCCGCCGGGTCGTTGGCCGCCCGCCCGTCCAGGGGGATCCCCACGATGGCCCGCCGCACCCCCGGAGCGGACGGCGCGTCGCCCTCGGCGGCCGGAGCCGCGACATGACCCTCGCAGACGCACCAGACCTCGGAGGCGTCGGGGGAGATCACCAGGTCGGCGTACCGCAGCCCCCCGGTGATCGCCGGCTCGGGCGTCAGCGGGCGCGGCCGCACGTCCCTGGGCGGCAGCAGGTACAGCCGCTGGTCGTCGTAGTTGGCGAAGACGAGCCCGCGCGAGGTCGGCAGGTAGGACTTGCCGCCGTACTCGTGCACCCGGCTGCGGGCGTTCCAGGGGGAGGGGAGGACCTCCCTCCCGTTGAGCATGACCGTGGTCCGGCCGCCCTCGTCCGGCCGCGTCTCCTGCCACCAGACGTCATCGCCTCGGACGGTCGGAAAACCCAGTCTCACCCGGTTGCGGGCGACGTCGGCTGCGGAGATGGGGGAGGGCCAGGAACCGTAGGGGGCAACGCGAGCGGTCATACCGGAATCGTCCCGCATGCTGAGGGGGATTGGAGCCAAGAACGGACACTTGAGCTCTGAAAGTAACAAGGTCAGGCACCGAGGGGCGGTACCGCGGCCACCGGGTCGGCCGCCGCCGTCACGGCGGTGGACTTGCGGTTGCGGCGGCTGCGTCCCTCGAGCCAGGTGGCGAACTGACCCAGCGCCAGGTTGATGGCGATGTAGACGGCCGCCACGACGATCGCCGCGGGGATGATGTTGCCGTAGTTGGCCGGGATGACGCGGAAGCCCGCGTTCAGCAGGTCCTCGTAGGCGATGATGTAGCCCAGCGCGGTGTCCTTGAGCAGCACGATCATCTGGCTGACGATCGCGGGGAGCATCGCGGTGACGGCCTGCGGCAGCAGGATCAGCCGCATGACGCCGCCCTTGCGCAGGCCCAGCGCGTACGCGGCCTCGGACTGCCCGCGCGCGACCGACTGGACGCCGGAGCGGAACACCTCGGCCAGGACCGAGCCGTTGTAGAGGGTGAGGCCGATCACCACCGCCCAGAAGGCGGGCATGACGTAGCCGAAGACCGCGAACGCCCCGGCCTGGGCGAAGAAGATCATGATCAGGACGGGGATGGCCCGGAAGAACTCCACCACTCCGCCGGCCGGAAGCCGCAGCCACCGGTGGTCCGACAGCCTTCCCAGGCCGAAGACCACTCCGAACAGCAGGGCCAGCACCGCCGAGACGGCGGCGGCGGACAGGGTCCCCCACAGGCCCGGCAGGATCAGCCCCGTCCACACCTCGGGGTCGAGGAAGGGCTTCCACAGTTCGCCGTCCCACTGTTCGGCGGTCTCGAAGCGCGCCCAGACGAACCAGGCGGCCAGCAGCACCGCGAGCAGGCCGATCAGGGTCAGCACGTTGTGCCGCAGCCTGGCCCGCGGGCCGGGCGCGTCGAACAGCACTCCCGTACTCATCGGCGCACCGCCAGCCGCCGGGCCAGCCAGCCGGTGAGGTAGCCGACCGGAAGCGTGAGGATCATGTAGCCCGCGGCGAATCCGAGGAACACCATGACGACGGTTCCGGCACTCTCGTAGAGCATGTCCTTCATGATGAACGCAGCTTCCGCGTAACCGGCGACGATGACGACGGTGGTGTTCTTGATCAGCGCGATGAGCACGCTGCCGAGCGGGGCGATGACCGCGCGGAAGGCCTGCGGCAGGATCACCATCCGCATCGACTGCGTGAAGGTCAGGCCGATGGCGCGGGAGGCCTCGGCCTGGCCCATCGGCACGGTGTTGACGCCTGCGCGCAGGGTCTCGCAGACGAAGGTGGAGGTGTAGGCGGACAACCCGAGGACGGCCAGCCAGTAGCCGTTGAACTGCGGGTCGTAGGCGTCGAAGTTCAGCTGCAGGGTGTTGCTGATGCCCAGGGAGCAGAACAGCAGCACCAGGGTGAGGGGGGTGTTGCGCAGGATGTTGACGTAGACCGTCCCCACCCCGCGCAACACCGGCACGGGCGAGACCCGCAGCGCGACCAGCAGGGTGCCCAGCAGCAGGGAGAGCACGGCGCTCATCGCCGCCAGCCTGATCGTCGACCAGAAACCGGCGATGATGGCGTCGAAGTTCTCGATCAGCGCTGACATCGTCCTCTACCCCGCCGCTCTCTCGCTTCTCCCCGAGCCCCGGGTCAGGCGCAGCCCTCGAAGGCGGGCGCCTCGGTGGGCAGCTGCAGGCCCGCGGTCTGGCCGAACCACTTCTTCAGCAGCTGGGCGGCGGTGCCGTCCTTGTACATCTCGGTGATGGCGCCGTTGACCGCCTCGCAGCCGGCGGTGTCGCCCTTCTTCAGGCCGACGCCGTACTTCTCGTCGGTGAAGGGGGTGCCGAGGATCTTGTAGTCGCTCGGGCTCTGGGCGCCGAAGCCCGCCAGGATCAGGTCGTCGGTGGTGACGGCGTCGAGGGTGCCGCCCTTGAGCTTGGCGACGCACTCGCTGTAGGAGCCGGCCGGGACGAGCTTGGCCTTGATGCCCTGGCCGTTGGGCGCGGGGTCGGTGATGCGCTTGTAGGAGTTGGAGCCGGACGCCTGGCAGATCCGCTTGTCCTTGAGGTCCTCGACCTTGGTGACGGAGGACTCGTCGCTGCGGACCATGATGTCCTGGTGGGCCACGATGTAGGGGCCGGCGAAGGTCACCTTCTCCTTGCGCTCGGGCAGGATCGAGTAGGTGGCGACGACGAAGTCGACCTGGCCCTGCTGGATGAACGGCTCGCGGTTGGCGGAGATGGTCTCCTTCCAGGTGATGCCGCTCTCGGGCACACCCAGCTTCCCGGCGACGTAGCGGGCGACGTCGACGTCGAAGCCCTCCATGGTGCCGTCGGGCTTCTTGACCCCCACTCCCGGCTGGTCGATCTTCACGCCGACGGTCAGCTTCTTGTCGTTCTTCGCCTTGTCCACGAGGTTGTCCGAGCCTCCCCCGTCGCCGCCGCCGCAGGCGGTCAGCGCGGTGGAGCCCAGAGCGAGGGCGGCCAGTGCCAGGACGATACGGCGCATGAGAGCTGGTCCTTTCAGGGGGTCCTCTTAGTGCCTCAGGATCTTGGAGAGGAAGTCGCGGGCCCGGTCGGTGCGGGCCTCGGTGAAGAACTCCTCGGGGGTGCTCTGCTCGACGATCTGGCCGTCGGCCATGAAGACCACGCGGCGGGCGGCGCTGCGGGCGAAGCCCATCTCGTGGGTGACGACGATCATCGTCATGCCCTCGCGGGCGAGGTCGGTCATGACCTCCAGCACCTCGGCGACCATCTCGGGGTCGAGCGCGGAGGTGGGCTCGTCGAACAGCATGATCTTGGGCTTCATGGCCAGCGCCCGGGCGATGGCGGCGCGCTGCTGCTGGCCGCCGGACAGCTGGGCGGGGAACTTGCCGGCCTGCGAGGCGATGCCGACCCGCTCCAGGAGGGCCATCGCCTCCTCCTCGGCCTGGGCCTTGGGGACCTTGCGGACCTTGATCGGGCCGAGGGTGACGTTCTGCAGGATCGTCTTGTGCGCGAAGAGGTTGAAGCTCTGGAAGACCATGCCGACCTCGGAGCGCAGCCGGGCCAGGGCCCTGCCCTCCTGGGGGAGGGGCTCGCCGTCGAGGGTGATCTTCCCGGAGTCGATGGTCTCCAGGCGGTTGATCGTCCGGCAGAGGGTGGACTTGCCGCCTCCGGACGGGCCGATCACCACGACGACCTCGCCGCGGTCGATGGAGAGGTCGATGTCCTTGAGCACGTGGAGTTCGCCGAAGTACTTGTTGACGTTCTCCAGCACCACGAGGGGCCCGCCGCTGTCCGCCATAGGGCAGGACGCTACGTGACGGAAGTGGATCACGGGAGGGTATCGGCGATATCTATCTGATCACGAGAATGTAATCCATATGGCTGTTGCCCAATCTGTCGCGATTTTTAGCGCTTTCTTGCGTCCTGCTGGGGTTTTCTGTCGGGCCTGCGGAGAGGGCTCGCACGGGTACCCTGGGAGCGCCATGAACGTCATGAATCCCGCTCCCACCGCCGAGGCGCCTCGCACCTACGAGGTCCGCACCTACGGCTGCCAGATGAACGTCCACGACTCCGAGCGCCTGGCCGGGCTGCTGGAGTCCGCCGGGTACGTCAAGGCGGACGGTGAGCCGGACGTCATCGTCTTCAACACCTGCGCCGTGCGGGAGAACGCCGACAACCGCCTGTACGGCAACCTCGGCCACCTGCGCAAGAAGGCCGAGAACGGCCTGCAGATCGCGGTGGGCGGCTGCCTCGCCCAGAAGGACCGCGACACGATCGTCAAGCGCGCGCCCTGGGTGGACGTGGTGTTCGGCACCCACAACATCGGCGCGCTGCCGGTGCTGCTGGAGCGGGCGCGCGTCCACCAGGAGGCGCAGGTGGAGATCGAGGAGTCCCTCTCGGTCTTCCCCTCGACGCTCCCGACCCGCCGCGAGTCCCCCTACGCCGCCTGGGTGTCGATCTCGGTCGGCTGCAACAACACCTGCACGTTCTGCATCGTGCCCGCGCTGCGCGGCAAGGAGAAGGACCGCCGCCCCGGCGAGATCCTCGCCGAGGTCGAGGCGCTGGTCGCCGAGGGCGTGATCGAGGTGACGCTGCTGGGCCAGAACGTCAACGCCTACGGCTCGGAGTTCGGCGACAAGGCCGCGTTCGCCAAGCTGCTGCGCGCCTGCGGCGGGATCGAGGGGCTGGAGCGGGTCCGGTTCACCTCCCCGCACCCCAAGGACTTCACCGACGACGTGATCGCGGCGATGGCCGAGACCCCGAACGTCATGCCCTCGCTGCACATGCCGCTGCAGTCCGGCTCGGACCAGGTGCTGCGCGCGATGCGCCGCTCCTACCGGCAGGAGCGCTACCTCGGCATCATCGACCGGGTGCGGGCCTCGATCCCGGACGCGGCGATCACCACCGACATCATCGTGGGCTTCCCCGGCGAGACCGAGGAGGACTTCGAGCAGACCCTCCACGTGGTGCGCGAGGCCCGCTTCTCCTCGGCGTTCACCTTCCAGTACTCCAAGCGCCCCGGAACCCCGGCGGCGACCATGGAGGACCAGGTGCCCAAGGAGGTCGTGCAGGCCCGCTACGAGCGGCTCGTGGAGCTCCAGGAGCAGATCTCCTGGGACGAGAACAAGAAGCAGGTCGGCCGCACCCTCGAGCTGCTGGTGGCCGAGAACGAGGGCAGCAAGGACGGCGCCACGCGGCGCCTGTCCGGGCGGGCGCCCGACAACCGGCTGGTGCACTTCCAGCGCCCCGCCGAGGAGGTGCGCCCCGGCGACCTGGTGACGGTCGAGGTCACCTACGCCGCCCCGCACCACCTGCTGGCCGACGCGCCCGTCCGCGCCGTCCGGCGCACCCGGGCAGGGGACGCCTGGCAGGCCCGCCAGGAGGCGCCGGAGCGCGGCTCCGCGGTCTCGCTGGGTATGCCCAGGATCGGTGCCCCCGCGGCGGCGCCGGCGTCCTCCGGCTGCTCCACCTGCCCGTGAGGCGGCGGGAGTGCTGATCCGCGCCGCGGTCTGCCCGCATCCGCCCCTGCTGGTGCCCGAACTGGCCGGCGAGGCCGCCGGGGAGCTCGCGGAGTTGCGTGAGGCCTGCCGCAGGGCGGTCCGGACGCTCCTGGAGCCCGGCGCAGGCGATCTCGTGGTGGTGGGCGGAGGCCCTGAGACCAGGGCGTTCGGCCCCTCGGCCGCCGGGTCGTTCCGTCCCTACGGGCTGGACCTGGACGTCGGGTCCGGCGCGCCGGTGCTGCCGCTGTCCCTGACGGTCGGCCGCTGGCTGCTGGAGGGGCGGGAGCCCGCGCGCTTCCAGTCCGTGGCGTTCGACGCCGCACCCGAGGCCTGCCTGGAACTGGGCCGGGAACTGGCGCGAGAGGACGTGGCGCTGCTGGTGCTGGGGGACGGGTCGGCCTGCCGGGACGAGAAGGCCCCCGGCTACCTGGACGAGCGGGCGCTTCCCTACGACCGCGAGGCGGCGCGGGCCCTCGGGCACGCGGACGCCGCCGCGCTCGAGCGGCTGGACCCCGTGCTGTCCGGTGAGCTGCTGGCGGCGGGGAGGGCGGCGTGGCAGGTCCTCGCGGGGGCCGCGTCGGCCGGGGGCGGGCCGCTGCGCGGTGAGCTGCTGGCCGACGAGGCGCCCTACGGTGTGGGGTACTTCGTGGCTACCTGGACGTAGGCGGCTGCTGCCCGCGCCGCCTGGCCTGCTCCGCGGCGGCCTCCTTGGCCCGGCGCTGGGCCTCGTCGACCTGGCCCTTGTACTTGTTCCCGGTCTTGCGGTCGATCATGTCGCCGGCCTTGTCGATGGCGGGCCCCGCCTTGTCCCCGTGCTTGCCCACCAAGTCCATGAACTTCTGGACGATGCTCATTCCGGTTCCCCCGATACTGGTTCTGGCGGTGCCCACGGACGGTCGCCGCCGGTCTCACCGGTATCTACCCAGGAACCTGCCACTACCCCTATCTGCGGAAACCGGTAATTCGTGAACGTGATCTCTGTGGTCGGACCGACCGCGGCGGGCAAGTCGGATCTGGCCGTCGAAATAGCTCTGCGGCTGGGCGGTGAGGCCGTCAACACCGACTCCATGCAGCTCTACCGCGGCATGGACATCGGTACCGCCAAGCTCAGCCTCGAGGAGCGGCGCGGGGTGCCGCACCACCTGCTGGACGTCTGGGACGTCACCGAACCGGCCAGCGTCGCCGAGTACCAGCGGATGGCGCACGAGGCGATCGCGGAGATCAGGGGCCGGGAGAGGACGCCCGTCCTGGTGGGCGGGTCGGGGCTCTATGTCCGGGCGGCGCTGGACGAGATGGACTTCCCCGGCACGGATCCGGAGATCAGGGCGCGGCTTGAGGCGGAACTGGCCGAACAGGGCTCTGGGGCGCTGTTCGAGCGGCTGCGGGCCGCGGATCCGGAGGCCGCGCGCACGATCCTGCCGAGCAACGGGCGCCGGATCGTCCGCGCCCTGGAGGTCGTCGAGCTGACCGGGCGCCCTTTCACGGCGAACCTGCCCGACCACCGCTACCGGGAGCCGGGGACGGTGCAGCTGGGGCTGCTGGTGCCCCGCCCCGAGCTGGACGAGCGCATCGCGCTGCGGGTGGGGCGCATGTGGGAGGCGGGGCTCGTCGAGGAGGTCCGGGAGCTGGAGAAGGCGGGGCTGCGTTCGGGCCGCACGGCCTCGGCCGCGCTCGGATACGCCCAGGTGCTGCGGTTCCTCGCGGGGGAGTGGACCGAGGAGCAGGCCCGGGAGGAGACGGTCCGGGCGACCCGGCGGTTCGCCCGCCGCCAGGAGTCGTGGTTCCGCCGCGACCCGCGCATCCGCTGGCTGCCGTACGACGCGCCCGACCTGCTGGAGCGGGCGCTGGAGCGGGAGTAGGGCACTCCGGGGGTGTCCTCGTCCCGACGCCTGCCATAACCTCTTGCCGAATCTCATTCGGTTTTAGGAGGAGGGGTCATGACGGAACCCACGACGGTGGCCTGGCGCGTCAACAGCCCGATCCAGGAACTCGGCGGGGCGTTCATGTTCTCCCGCGAGACCAGGGAGTTCGGTGAGAGCACCGGGGTCCCCGGCTTCATCGGGCCGTACATGAAGGGGCGCTGCGGCGTGCTCGGCGACGTCGACGCCGACGTGGTGACCTCGGCGGTGGGCTTCTTCCACCCGGGGACCGTCCGGGAGGCCTGGGAGTCGGTGGCGATGCCCGCCGCGCAGGCCGCGGAGGGCTACCTGCACGCCTGCCACGGGTTCGGGCGGCGCAAGCTCGCCTCCTTCGACGGAGCCGAGCGGCTGGCCGAGCTGCTGCTGGCCGTCGTGCGCCACGGAGACGCCAACGGAGCGCCGCTGTTCGCCGGATGGCGGGCCATGCCGCTCGCCGAGGACGCCCGCGCCCGGGTCCTGCAGCTCGTGCACACCCTGCGGGAGTTCCGCGGCGGACTGCACTTCCTGACGATCCGGGCCGCGGGACTGGCGCCGGCGCAGGCCGTCCTGATCGGCGGCTCGCCCCTGCTCGGGGCGCGCGACCAGGCCCTGTTCTACGGCTGGCCGGAGTCGGAGCTGGGCGAGGTCACCGAGGAGCGACGGGCCCGCTGGCAGGAGGCGGAGCTGCTCACCGACCGGCTCACCCAGCAGGCGTTCTCCGTGCTCGACAAGGCCGAGGGCGAGGAGCTCGTCGAGCTCGTCGCCGGTGCGCACGCGGCGGCGGGCCTTCGCGCGAAGGGAAAGGGCTGAGGGACGTCCCTCCGGAGAGCCCGCCGAAGTCGGGACAGGTGTCCCTTAAGGGCGGGATCTTCGGGCCCGTAACTTCTAGATCTGTAAGGGGGTACGCGCGCCACCGGGTCGGGAGCCCCGGAACGAGCCGCGAACCAGAAGGGCCGGCGGTCATACTCTTGGCGGGGGACGACCGACCGGCCCTTCCTCCTTTGCTCCCATGCCCGTCCGCGCGAATGGCGTGAACGGACGTCGCCCATCGTGATATCTCACTTGCTCTCTGTTGTCACCCGACGGGAGCGGTGATGCTGGTCCTGCTCGTCCGCCGCTGCTCGTCCGCCCTGATACTGGCGGCCGTGGCGGCCAGCCTCGGCTACCTGCTGGCCGGGACGGGCCTCGACCCGCGCGCACGCCTGGAATCGGCCCGGCCGCGGCCCCCGCAGGCGGCGATCGAGGCCGAACTGACCGCGCTGAACCTCAACGACCGCACCCCGCTGCACACCCGCTACCTGACCTGGGCGTCCGGAGCGGTCCGCGGGGACTTCGGACGCACCCTGCGCGGCACCCCCGTCAGCGGGGAGCTGCCCCGGAGGCTGCGGACGAGCCTGCTCCTGCTGCTGCCCGGCACCGTGCTGGGAGCCGCGCTCGGGGTGCTGCTGGGGGCCCTCTCCGCGCTGCACCCCGGCACGGACAAGGCGCTGACGGTGCTGTCCCACGTGCTGCTGGCCATGCCCGTCTTCGTGCTGGCGGTCCTGCTGCAGCTGGGGGCGCAGCACGTCAACGCCGCGACGGGAACGCACCTCTTCCAGTGGACGGGCGACGGGACGGGCCTCGCCTCGCGGCTGCAGCACCTGGTCCTGCCGACCGCGACGGTCGCGCTGATCCAGGCGGCCCTCTACAGCCGCTACCAGCGGGCGCTGATGCGCGACCTGCTGGAGGCCGAGCACGTGCGGGCGGCGCGCGCCCGCGGCCTGGGCCTCCACCGGGCCTTCTTCAAGCACGGGCTGCGCACCGCGCTCGTCCCCACGACCACCTTCTTCGCCTACGACCTCGGCCTGCTGCTGCTCGGCGCCGCCTTCATCGAGCAGGCCTACGGGAGGCACGGGATGGGCGCGTGGCTGCTGGACTCGCTGCGCCAGGCCGACCCGCACCCCGTCGCCGCCTGCGTCGCCCTGGCCGCGCTGCTCGTCCCGGCGGCCACCGTCCTCGCCGGGGCCGCGCGCCGCCTCCTCGTCCCCGGGAGCCGGGCATGACGGATCTCGCGCACCCGCTGCGGCGGAGCGGCCGCCGCCTCCGGAAGGGCGGAAGGCCCGGGGGGCTCGACCGGTTCAGGCCGCGCGAGGACGGCCCGGTGCGGCGGTCGTTCCGGGACAGGGCCGCCGTGTGCGGCGCCGTCCTGCTGGCCTCGCTGCTGCTCCTGGCCCTGTTCGGGGCGCTCGGCCGGGACTGGCGGGCACTGGACCTCGCCGCCCTGCGCGAACCGCCCTCGGCCCGCCACTGGTTCGGCACCACCGGCACCGGCCGCGACATGTTCGCGCTCAGCCTGCGCGGCATGCGCCGCTCCCTGGCCGTCGGGCTCGCCGCCGGGCTGCTGGCCACCGCGGTCGCCGCCGTCGCGGGGGCCTTCGCCGGACTCGTCGGCGGCGCGCTCGACCGGCTGCTCATGGGCACCGCGGACCTCCTGCTGGTGCTGCCGGGCGTCCTGCTGGTGGCCGTCCTGGCACCCGAAGGCGCCTCGTGGGGCACGGTCGTGCTGCTCCTCGCCGCCTTCCTCTGGCCTCTGACCGCGCGGGCCGTCCGGGCTCAGGCCCGCGCGCTCAGGGAAAGCGAGTTCGTCCTGGCCGCCTTCTGCCTGGGCGCGTCCCGCCGCCGCGTCGTCCTGCGCCACCTGCTCCCCAACCTGGCCGGCCTCCTGGTCGCCGACGCCACCGTCAACGTGGGCCTGGCCGTCATGGGGGAGAGCGGGCTGGCCTTCCTCGGCTTCGGCGTGCGCCCCCCGGACGTCTCCCTGGGCACCCTGATCGCCGACGGGACCTCCGCCGCCACCGTCTACCCCTGGCTGTTCGTCCCGCCCGCGATCCTGCTGACCCTGATCGTTCTGGCGGTCAACCTGCTGGGCGACGGCCTGCACCGCGCCCTGGGCCCGGACTCGTGAGCCCGGCGAGCCTGGAGGTCCGTGGCCTGGGCGTGGCCTTCGGCGGACGCCGGGTCGTGCGCGGCCTGTCCTTCGACGTCGCCGCGGGCGAGACCGTCGCGCTGGCGGGCGCGTCGGGCGCGGGCAAGTCCGCGACGGCGCTGGCCCTGCTGGGCCTGCTGCCCCGCGGCGCACGCGCCGAGGGCGAGATCCGCCTCCTGGGCCGGCCCCTGTCCGGCCTGCGCGAACGCGACTGGTCCCGGATCCGGGGCCGCGACATCGCGATGGTCTTCCAGGACCCCCTGGCCGCGCTGAGCCCCGCCTTCACCGTGGGCGCCCAGGTCGCCGAGGCGGTCCGGGCGCACGCCGCCCGCCGGGGCGCCCGCGCGCGGGCCGCCGAACTCCTGGAGTCCGTCGGGATCCCGTCCGCCCGCCACCGCGCCTACCCCGGCGAGCTGTCCGGCGGCATGCGCCAGCGCGTCCTCATCGCGATGGCGGTGGCCCACCGCCCCGCCGTCCTGGTCGCCGACGAGCCCACCGCCTCCCTGGACCCGCTCACCCGCGACCAGATCCTCGACCTCCTGCGCGACCTGTGCGCCGCGAGCGGCACGGCCCTCCTTCTGATCTCCCACGACGCCGAGGTGATCGCCCGCCAGGCCGCCCGGGTGCTGACCCTCGGCGACGGCCGCCCGTCCGGCACACCGCGCGGACCGGCCGCGGCTCCCTTCTCTCGCGGACTCGCGTCAAAGCAGGAGGACATGTCCGGCGGTGGCGGGCGCGGGGACGAGGAGGAGGGAGCGCAGGCCCCTGCGGAGCGGGAGGGGCGCGCGGCGCGGGCCGGGGCGGCGGTGCTGGTCGTCCGGGGGCTGGGGCGGAGGAGGGGCGCGGTCGGAGTGCTGGACGGGGTCGCGCTAGAGGTGGGAGAAGGCGAGATCGTGGGGCTGTCCGGGGCGTCGGGGGCGGGGAAGACCACGCTGCTGCGGGAGGTGCTGCTCCTGGAGCGGCCGCAGGAGGGACGCATCGAGGTCTGCGGCCGGGACGTGGCGGGGCTGTCCCGGACGGCGCGGCGGGAGCTGAGGGGATTGGTCCAGCCGGTGTTCCAGGATCCCTGGGCGTCGCTGAACCCGCGGATGACGGTGCGGCAGATCGTGGCGGAGCCGCTGCGGGTGCACGGGCTGCCGGTCCCGGGACGGGTGGAGGAGCTCCTGGAACTGGTGGAGCTGCCGGAGGAGATGGCGGAGAGGCATCCGCGGGCGCTCTCCGGGGGGCAGCGCCAGCGGGTGGCGATCGCGCGGGCGCTGGCGCCCTCGCCCCGGCTGCTGCTGGCCGACGAGCCGGTGTCGGCGCTGGACGCGCGGGCCAAGGCGGGGATCACGGAGCTGCTGGGCGGGCTGCGGGACCGGCTGGGCCTGGCCTGCCTGCTGGTCTCCCACGACGAGGACGTGCTGGCGGAGCTGGCGGACAGGGTCCTCGTCCTGCGGGACGGGCGGATCCGTCCGTGAGGCCGTCCGTCTGGAGCGCGGCGCTCTCAGCGCTGCCGCTGGCCGCGGTGGCCGCCTGCGCCGTGCCGCGGGAGCCGGTCCCGGACGGGCCTCCCGCCCTGGCGGACGTGCGGCCCGCCCCCCGGGACCGCGTCCGGGACGGGGGCGTGCTGCGCTGGCCGCTGCCGTCGTTCCCGGGCCAGTGGAACTTCAACCAGGTGAACGGGATGGACGGAGCCTCCGAGCTGGTGCTGCGGGGGCTGATGCCGTTCACGATGGTCAGCGACGCGCGGGGCGTGGTGCGGCCCGACCAGGACTACGTGCTGAGCGCGACGGCGCGGGCGGGGCGCCGGCAGGTCGTCCGGTACCGGGTGAACCCCCGCGCCCGCTGGTCCGACGGGAGGCCGCTCACCTACCGGGACTTCGCGGCGCAGGCCAGGGCCCTGTCCGGGAGGGACGAGCGGTTCCGGCTCGCCAGCAACGTGGGGTACCGGCAGATCGCCTCGGTGCGCAGGGGGCGGAGCGACACCGAGGTCGTGGTGACGTTCCGGGAGCCGTTCGCCGACTGGAGGGTGCTGTTCAACCCGCTGTATCCGGCGGAGACGAACAGCCGCCCCGAGCTCTTCAACGAGGGATGGCGCGGGCGGATACCCGTCACGGCGGGCCCGTTCCGGGTGGGGACGCTGGACGAGGCGGGGCAGTCCGTCACGCTGGCGCGCGACCCGGCCTGGTGGGGGCGGCCCGCCAAGCTGGACGAGATCCGGTTCCGGGCGCTGGCCCCGGCGGCGCGGGCCGGCGCCTTCGCCAACCGGGAGCTGGACCTGCTGGACGTGGGGGACGATCCGGGCGCCTACCGGCGAGGCACCGCCCTGCCGTGGGCCGAGGCGCGGCGCGCGGCGGGGCCGGACTGGCGGCATCTGACGTTGAACGCGGGCCGGGGGCCGCTGGCCGACCCGTCCGTCCGGCGGGCGGTGCTGCTGGCGCTGGACCGGCGGCTGCTGGCCAGGGCGGCGCTGGAGCAGCTCGACAGCCCGGCCGAGACACTGGGCAGCCACTTCCTGACCAGCGGGAGACCCGGTTACCGGGATCTGGCCCCGGCTCCGGACCTCGGTCTGGCGCGGGCGCTGCTGGCCGGGGCGAGGCCGTCGCTGCGGTTCGTCGTCCCGGCGGGCAACCCCGCCGCCCGGGACGAGGCCGAGCTGATCCAGGCCATGCTCGCGCGGGCCGGTCTCCGGGTGGTGCTGCGGGCGGTTCCGCAGAACGAGCTGATCAGCGGCCACGTGGTGCGCGGGGACTTCGACCTGGTGTCGTTCTCCTGGCTGGGCACGCCGTTCCCGGTGTCGGACATGGCGTCCGTCTTCACCCGTGACGGGGGGCAGAACTTCACCGGCGCCGGCAGCGCGCGGATCGACGCGCTGCTGGCGAGGGCGGGACGGGAACTGGACCCGGAGCGGGGGGCCGCGCTCGTCGGCCGGGCCGACGCACTGCTGTGGAGTCAGGCCGCGGTGATCCCGCTCTACCAGCGGCCCCAGCTGGTGGTGCTGGACCGCGGGCTGGTCAACGTGGGGGCGAGGGGGCTGCGGCAGCTGCAGTACGAGGACATCGGCTACGGGAGGGGGAGCCCCTGAGCGATCCGGTTCCTGACGAAGCGCACGTCCCACACGTAGAGCCTGAGGTTCGCGGCATCGGCGGACTCGGTGACGGGGTCCTCGGTGGTCACGCGGACGATGAAGGACGCGCCGGCGGGCATGTACTGGTCGACCCCGTCGGGAGAGGGCCGCGCGTCGCCCACGAAGCCCACGATCTCCGACTCGGTCGGAGGGCTGCACAGGCCGACCTCGGTTCCCTCCTGGTCGACGCACGCCTCGTTGCCGGACTCCTCCTTCGGGAGGAAGAGCTGGCCGGGGGCCTCGAACGGGGCGGTCCGCCCGCTGGTGTTGGCGACCAGGTACTCGATGTAGGCGCGGCGTCCGGAGTCCAGGCCCGCCTTGATCGCGCCCAGGGAGTAGGAGAAGTCCTCGGTGCTGGTGAACCCCAGCTGCGTCCCGGTCCTGGGGGTGCTCGCCGCGGCGGGGACGTTCCCGCTCGCGGGGTCCGCGGTCTCCCCTCCGGAGCGGACGAGGAACACGACCACGCCGACGGCGACCACGGCGACGGCTGCGGCGATGACCCCGGGAAGGGCTTTCCCGGGGCTCTTCTTCCTGGCGGACCTGGCGCGGTGCGTGCCTGACAACGATTTTCCCAAGGGTCGAGTAAGGGGTTGCTGGCGCAGCATATTGGAACGATCTGGGACAAAACACCACAGGGTGGCACGTAGGGGCAATAGTTGTTACAGAAAGGGAATAAGTCGAGCCTTTCGATCATCGAGGAGACGCCCAGAACGCCGGGACCAAGGCCGCGTAGCGAGGCGTCGAGGACCTGCGCGGGATGCGCGACCGCCACCTCCCTGCCCTGCCTGCGCAGCGCCGTGGCGATCTGCAGGGTGCAGCCGGGATTGGCCGCGACCAGCAGGCTCGCGTCCGTCGCCGCGACGTTCGCCGCCTTGCGGTCGCCCAGCTCGTTCGCCGCCTCCGGCTGGAACAGGCCGTAGGTGCCGGCGGAGCCGCAGCAGATGTCGGGCTCGGCGACCTCCCGCAGCTCCAGGCCGGGGATGCCCGCCAGCAGCGAGCGCGGCTGGGCCCGGACGCCCTGGCCGTGGGCGAGGTGGCAGGCGTCGTGGTAGGCGGCGGTGAGCTCCAGCGGGTGGCGCTCGGCACGGGGGCCGAGCTCGGCCAGGAACTCGCTGAAGTCCTTCGTCTTCGCGCCGAGGGCCTCCGCGCGGCCCGCCCACTCCGGCTCGTCGGCCAGCAGCGCGGCATAGTCCTTCATCGCCGAACCGCAGCCGGCGGAGTTGACGACGATGACGTCGGCCGTCTCGAAAGCGGTGATCGTGGCCCTGGCGAACCTCCTGGCCTCCTCGTTCCGTCCCGCATGAAGGGAGAGCGCGCCGCAGCAGCCCTGCCCCTTGGGGACGAGGACGTCGCAGCCCTCCATCGCCAGCACGCGGGCCGTCGCGGAATTGACCTGCGGGAAGAACTCGCGCTGGACGCAACCGGTGAGCATGCCGACGGTCGCCCGCCGTCCGCCGCGGGCCGGGACCAGCTCGGGCAGCCGGTAAGCGCGGCCCAGCGGGGGCGCCAGGCGCTCCATCGCGGCCAGCGCGGGACTGAGCCGCTCCAGGACCGGGCCGACGATCCTGCTCAGCCCGCTCTTCTGGTAGAGCCGAAGCGGCCCGCGCAGGGCCCGCAGCCGTGCCGGATGGGTGAAGAGCGCGAAGACCGCCCCGCGAAGGGCGCGTTCGGCCGGAGTACGCGGGTGGACGCGCTCGACCTCCTCGCGGGTGGACTCGATGAGCCGGTCGTAGCGGACCCCCGACGGGCAGGAGGTCACGCAGGCCAGGCAGCCCAGGCACGCGTCGAAGTGCCCGGCCATCTCCGGGGTGAGGGGCGTCCCCTCGTGGTGCTGCTGCATCAGGTGGATACGGCCGCGCGGAGAGTCCATCTCCTCACCCCACAGCACGTACGTGGGGCACGTCGGAAGGCAGAACCCGCAGTGGACGCAGTCACCGAGGAGCTCGCCGAGTTCGTCGCTCAATCAAATGCCTCCGATGAAGCGGCCGGGGGACAGCCGGTGGCCGGGATCGAACTGGTCCTTCACCCTGCGCATGAGGGGCAGCGCGGGGGAAGGGCCCCAGAGGTCGAGCTTCTCCCGGACGTCCGCGGGAGCGTGGCGGACGACCGTGGGCAGGTGCTTCCGCAGCTCGGGGACGAGCCGGACCGCGGTCTGCGCGGACGTGCCGAGGAACCAGACGCCGGAGCCCGCCGAGCCGCGCGGCCACGCGTCACGCACGGCCAGGAGCAGGGGAAGGTCCGTCGGCTTGCCCTGGACCTCCAGCAGGACCTCGCCGTCGGGGTAGCGGCCCCACCAGGCGGGAGCCGTGTCCGCGGCCTCGGCGCCCCCGCCCAGCAGCGCCACGGCCTCCTCCGCGCGGCGGCGGGCGGCGGTGCCCTCGAACAGGGCGGCCACCGTGCCGTCGCCGTCCACCTCGATCGCGCTGGGCACCAGAGGGCTGTGCAGGAGCGCGCGCACGCGGATCCAGGGGTCGCGCCCGTCCGTCGTGACGTATACCCGCTGCTCCGGAAGGGGGTGCAGCCGGAAGGACGCCTTGACGATGAGGCCCAGCGTCCCGAACGAGCCGGTGTAGAGCTTGCCGAGGTCGTATCCGGCGACGTTCTTCACGACCTTGCCGCCGGACTTCACGATGGTCCCGTCCGCGCGGACGACCGTGACGCCGATGAGCAGGTCCCGGGCCGTGCCGTACAGGAGCCGCCTGGGGCCCGCGGCGGCCGTCGCCACCAGGCCGCCGACGGTGGAGGGGAGCGGAGAGTCCAGGGCGAGCTGCTGGCCCGTCGTCCGCAGGACGTCCTGCAGGGATCGCACGGGCAGGCCCGCCTCGACCGTCACGACGAGGTCGCCCGCGGCGTGCTCGATCACCCGGTCGAGCTTGCGGGTGTCGATGACGACGTCGCACGCCCGCGGCGCGCCGCCCCAGTGGAGGCGGGTGCCGTTGCCGCGCGGGACGACCGTGAGGCCCTCCTCGTGCGCGACGCGCATGACGGCGGCGGCCTCCGCGACGGTCGACGGCTCGACCACGTACCGGGGGCGGACGCCGAGGACCGCGTCCTCGTCGGTGACCGGGCGGGAGTCGAACATCAGAACAGCTCTCCGTCGGGCGGGCCCTTGCGGACCCGGGGGACCTCGCCGCACAGGCGGGGAGTGGGGAAGACCTTGCCGGGGTTGCACAGGTTCGGGGGATCGAACGCGCAGCGGACCATCTGCATCGTGTCGAGGTCCGCCTCGGTGAACATGCGGGGCATGTACCGCGCCTTGTCCACGCCGACGCCGTGCTCGCCCGTGATGGAGCCGCCGTGCAGGATGCACAGGTCGAGGATCGCGCCGGAGACCTCCTCGGCGCGCTCGGCCGCGCCCTCCTCGGCGTCGTCGAACAGGACGAGCGGGTGCAGGTTGCCGTCCCCGGCGTGGAAGACGTTGGCGACGCGGACCCCCGACTCCCGCGACAGGCGGTCGATGCTCGCCAGGACCTCCGGGAGCGCCGTCCGGGGGATGACGCCGTCCTGGACGATGTAGGCGGGGGAGACGCGGCCGACGGCGGCGAAGGCCGACTTGCGGCCCTTCCAGATGAGGGCGCGCTCGGCGTCGTCGCGGGCCACGCGCTGCTCGAACGCCCCGGCCTCGGCGCACAGGCGGCGCACCCGGGCGAACTGGTCGGCGACCTCGGGTTCGGGGCCGTCCAGCTCGACGATGAGCACGGCCGCGGCGCCCGCCGGGTAACCGCAGGCCACGGCGGCCTCCGCCGCCTCGATCGCGAGGGCGTCCATCATCTCGACGGCGGCCGGGACGATGCCCGCGCCGATGATCGCGCTGACCGCGGCGCCGGCCGTCTCGACGGAGGGGAAGGCGGCCAGCAGCGTCTCGACCGTCTGAGGCGCCCGGGTGAGCTTCACCGTGATCTTCGTGGTGATGCCCAGGGTGCCCTCGGAGCCGATGAACACGCCGAGGAGGTCGTAGCCCGGGCCGTCCCCGAGGGTGGTGATCTCGCCGTCCGGGGTGACGATCTCGCAGGCCAGCACGTGGTTGGCGGTGAAGCCGTACTTCAGGCAGTGCGCGCCGCCGGAGTTCTCCGCGACGTTCCCGCCGATGGAGCAGATCTGCTGGCTGGATGGGTCGGGGGCGTAGTAGTAGCCGTGCGGGCGCACCGCCTTGGTGACGTCCAGGTTGATGACGCCCGGCTCCACCACGGCCCGCTGGTTGTCCAGATCGACCTCCAGGATGCGGCGCATCCTGGAGGTGACGATCAGGACGCCGTCCGTGCGGGGCAGCGCCCCGCCGGACAGGCCGGTGCCGCTGCCGCGCGCGACGTACGGGACGTTCGCGTCCACGCACGCGCGCACGACGGCGGCGACCTCCTCGGCCGATTCGGGCAGCACCACCAGGCCGGGAACGGCCCGGTGGTACGTCAGCCCGTCGCACTCGTAGGTGCGCAGCCTCACGGGATCGTCGATGACGGAGTCCGGACCCAGCAGTTCACGGAAGCGCTCGACCAGTCTCCGCGGCATCGGCTCTCCTCGTCCTTCGCCTTCCCGTCCTCGCGTTCTCGCCTCAGGGGAAGCGGACGTAGGCCGGGGTGGTGAGGAACTCGCTGTACTCGTCGGCGAGGGTGACCTGCTTGAAGAGCGCCACCGCCTCGTTGTACTGGTCGGAATTGTAGGCCTCGCCCAGCTCCTCCTGGATCTTGGCCAGTTCCTCGTCGAGCAGCCCGCTGACCAGGTCCTTGGTGATGAGGGTGCCGTCGGGGAGCTTGATCCCGTTGTAGATCCACTGCCAGACCTGAGAGCGGGAGATCTCGGCGGTCGCCGCGTCCTCCATCAGGTTGTGGATCGCCACCGCGCCCGAGCCGTTCAGCCACGCCGCCAGGTAGCGCAGCGCGACGTCGATGTTGTTGCGCAGGCCCGCCTCGGTGATCTCACCGGGGGTCTTGTCGACGGCCAGCAGGTCGGAGGCCGAGACCCGGACCTCCTCGCGCAGGCGGTCGCGCTGGTTCGGCTTGTCGCCCAGGACGGAGTCGAAGACCTCGCGGCAGACCGGGACCAGGTCGGGGTGGGCGACCCAGGAGCCGTCGAAACCGTCACCGGCCTCGCGGGTCTTGTCCGCGCGGACCTTCTCGAGCGCGACCCGGTTGATCTCCTCGTCCTTGCGGGACGGGATGAACGCGGCCATGCCGCCGATCGCGTGCGCGCCGCGCTTGTGGCAGGTGCGCACCAGCAGCTCGGTGTAGGCGCGCATGAACGGGGCGGTCATCGTGATCGCGTTGCGCTCGGGCAGGACGAACTCCGCGCCGCGGGAGCGGAACTTCTTGATGACCGAGAACAGGTAGTCCCAGCGGCCGGCGTTCAGGCCCGCGGAGTGGTCGCGCAGCTCGTAGAGGATCTCCTCCATCTCGAACGCGGCCGGGATCGTCTCGATCAGGACGGTGGCGCGGATGGTGCCGCGCGGCAGCTCCAGCTCGTCCTCGGCGAGGTTGAAGGCGTCGTTCCAGAGGCGGGCCTCGAGGTGCGACTCCATCTTCGGCAAGTAGAAGTACGGGCCCTTGCCCTTGTCGAGCTGGCGGCGGGCGCTGTGGAACATGTACAGGCCGAAGTCGAACAGCGAGCCGGACATCACCTTGCCGTCGACGGTGACGTGCTTCTCCTCCATGTGCCAGCCGCGCGGGCGGACGACGATGGTGGCGAGCTCGGCGTCGGGCTTGAGGGAGTAGCTCTTGCCGGACTTCTCGTCGGTGAAGTCGATCGTGCGGTCGAGGGCGTTCCGCAGGCTGAGCTGGCCCTCGATCATGTTGTTCCACAGCGGGGTGTTGGCGTCCTCGAAGTCGGCCAGCCACACCTTGGCGCCCGAGTTGAGGGCGTTGATCGTCATCTTCCGGTCGGTGGGGCCGGTGATCTCGACCCGGCGGTCCTCCAGGCCGGGGGCGGGCTCGGCCACCCGCCAGGTGTCGTCGGAGCGGACCCCGGCGGTCTCGGGAAGGAAGTCCAGGGTGCCGCCCCGGTTCAGCGCCTCCTGCCGCTCGGCGCGCTTGGCCAGCAGCTCCAGGCGGCGCTCGCCGAACTCGCGCTGCAGAGCGCCGACGAACTGCAGGGCCTCGGGGGTGAGGATCTCGTCGAATCGCTCGTTGGTGGGTCCGGTGACCTCAACGCCCATGATCGGGACCTTTCTTCGCGTCTGCCGATTTCGTCAGGTGAAAAGATACTTCTGAGTAATGAAAAGCCTAGCTTCCGGGGAGGGGGTCCTTCAAAGCGGGGGTGTGGAAATCCGAAGGAAACCCAGATGAACTCGACCGGGGCGTCATGGCAGGCTGGACATGGAAGAACCCGCCGTCGCCCGGTGTTGGTACAGCCAGGAGGAACATGACTGAGTTCAATTCTCGCCCGTTCGAAGATCACGAGACCACGGGGGAGTTCGATCTCGCCGACAGGCACGCCCTGCGGCGGGTGGGCGGCCTGTCCACGGAGCTCCGGGACGTCACCGAGGTCGAGTACCGCGCACTGCGGCTGGAACGGGTGGTCCTGGTCGGCGTCTGGACGGAGGGCACGCTCGAGCACGCGGAGAACTCGATGCGCGAACTGGCCCTGCTGGCCGAGACCGCCGGCTCGGAGGTGCTCGAGGGACTGATGCAGCGGCGCGCCAAGGCCGACCCGGCCACCTACATCGGTTCGGGCAAGGCCGAGGAGCTGGCGGACGTGGTGCTGGCCACCGGCGCCGACACCGTGATCGCCGACGGCGAGCTCGCGCCCTCGCAGCTGCGCACCCTGGAGGAGATCACCAAGGTCAAGGTCATCGACCGCACCGCGCTGATCCTCGACATCTTCGCCCAGCACGCCAAGTCCCGCGAGGGCAAGGCCCAGGTCGAGCTCGCCCAGCTGGAGTACCTGCTGCCCCGCCTGCGAGGCTGGGGCGGCAACCTGTCCCGCCAGGTCGGCGGCCGGGCGGCCGGCGGCGTCGGCATCGGAGGCCGCGGCCCCGGTGAGACCAAGATCGAGCTGGACCGGCGGCGCATCCGCACCCGGATGGCCAAACTGCGGCGCGAGATCGCCGAGATGTCCAAGTCCCGGGTGACCAAGCGTGCCTCGCGCCGGGCCCGCGGGGTGCCGTCGGTGGCGATCGCCGGCTACACCAACGCGGGCAAGTCCTCGCTCCTCAACCGGCTGACCGGGGCGGGGGTGCTGGTGGAGAACGCGCTGTTCGCCACCCTGGACCCGACCGTGCGCAAGGCCGCCACCCCGTCGGGCAGGCTGTTCACGCTGACCGACACCGTGGGGTTCGTCCGGCACCTGCCGCACCAGCTCGTCGAGGCGTTCCGCTCCTCCCTGGAGGAGGTCGCCGAGGCGGACCTGATCCTGCACGTGGTGGACGGCTCCGACCCCGAGCCCGAGGCGCAGATCGCCGCGGTCCGCGAGGTGCTCTCGGAGGTGGACGCCGCGTCGATCCCCGAGCTCATCGTGATCAACAAGGCGGACGCGGCCGACCCGATGACCGTCTCCCGGCTGCGCCGCGCCTACCCGCGCAGCGTGGTGGTGTCCGCGCGGACCGGCGCGGGCGTCGGCGAGCTGATGGAGCTGGTCGAGGCCGAGCTGCCGCAGTTCGACCGCAGGGTGCACGTGCTGGTGCCCTACGCCCAGGCGGCGCTGGCCGCCCGGGTCCACGCCGAGGGCGAGATCCTCAAGACCGAGCACCGCGAGGAGGGGACGGAACTCGTCGCCCGGGTGCCCCTGGATCTCGCCGTCGAACTCGAGGGCTTCGAGGTGGCGCCGTCGGCGCCCTGACCCGCGCCGGGTGACCCCGGACAGGTCACCGAAGGGCTACAGATAGCGCGTTCGGGCCCCGTCAGGGGCCCGTTCGCTCTAAGGTCGTGAGGAACTTTCCCGGACCGTGCCACGTTTGCTGTCAAGAGGTTGTATGGCGGGCCTGACGTGCACTACCGTGACGAAACCGATATCTCCGGTCTCGTCGCTCCCGGTGCTCAGCCGAGCACCGGTCGGTACCCGCCACCCGGCATCCAGTCGGACGGCACGAACGAGAGCAGGTGGCTCTTGACGTCCGGTCGATCCCTCCCAGCCGACGGTTCGGTGACACAACTATGACGGTTCGCCTGCTGACGAACATCGGACGCCTGTGGACCGGCACCGATGTCTGCAGCAACGCCGCGATCCTCATCCACAAGGATCGCATCGTGTGGGCCGGACAGGCTTCCGACCTCCCCTCCAGCGTTCCCGGCGTCATCGACGACATCGTCGACGTCGACCACGTGGAGAACCTCGGCGGCGGGCTCGTCACCCCCGGACTCATCGACGCGCACTCCCATCCCGTCTACGCCGGGAACCGCTGGGCCGAACTGGCCATGCGCACCAGCGGCGCCAGCAGCCAGGAGATCGCCTCGGCGGGCGGCGGCATCGGCTCCACCGTCACCGTCACCCGGGGCACCGACCCGTGGACGCTGTGCAACAGCGTGCGCGAGAGGCTGCGCGCCTGGGTGCTGTCGGGCACCACCACCGTCGAGGCCAAGACCGGCTTCCACCTCACCAGGGACGGCGAGCTCGCCGACATCCGCATGCTGCGCTCCCTGGAGAACGAGCCGGCCATGCCGCGCATCCACGCCACCCTCCTGGCCGCCAACGTGCTGCCGCCCGAGTACTTCGGCCGCCGCCGCGACTACGTGGAGGCCGTCCGCCAGTGGACCGCCGACGCCGCCGCGGCCGGAGCCGACAGCGTCGACGTCTACTGCGACGAAGGGCACTTCACCGCCGACGAGGCCCGCGTCATGCTCTACACCGGCAAGCAGGTCGGGCTGAAGCCCCGCATCCACGCCTGCACGTCCGACCGCAGCGGCGCCGCCCAGGTCGCCGCCGAGATCGGCTGCGCCTCCGCCGACCTGCTCACCGAGGCCTCCGAAGAGGACATCAAGGCGCTCGCGCACGCCGGCGTCACCGCCACCGTCTGCCCCGGCAGCGCCCTGCGCACCGGCCGCAAGGCCCCGGTGCGCGCCATGCTCGACCGCGGCGTCACCGTCGCGCTCGGCACCGACCACAACCCCGGCGAGTGCGGCATCACCTCGATGCCGCTGGTCGTGGGCCTGGCCGTCGCGATGTTCGGGATGAGCGTCACCGAGGCCCTGCGCGCCGCCACCATCGGCGGCGCCGCCGCCCTGCGCGTCTCCGACCGCGGCACCCTCTCCCGCGGCATGTACGCCGACATCGTCCTGTGGGACGCCGACCACGAAGGCGCCTTCGCCTGGGCCTACGGCCTCCGCGCCCTGCGCGTCTGGCGCGGCGGCACCCCCGTCCAGGCCTGACCACCCGTCCGGTCCTCCGCGTTCGGAGGGGTGGCCGTCCCGTTTAGGGTTGGTCTTTCATTACCTCTACGTCACAAGCCCGGTTTCGGTGCGGTGTCCTGCCGTCCGTGCGGGCGCGGTGCCGTGATTCGGGCATATTGCGGAGACCTGGAATCGGCAGCGCCACAGTCACGTTGACGTGACGAGGGGTTAACGCTATCTGGGTACGGTGCGGACATGGGTGTTGCGATAGTCACGGATTCCTCCGCTCATCTGCCTCCCGAGTCGATCACACGGCACGACCTGGAGGTGGTCCCGCTTCAGATCATCATCGGGGGGGCCTCCTACGAGGACGGTTTCGTCACCACGGACGATCTGGCCGAAGCGATGCGCGAATGGCGGCCGGTGTCGACCTCCCGGCCCTCCCCGGAGCGTTTCGCCCAGGCCTATAAGGCCGCGGCCGGAACCGGGGCCTCCGCCATCGTGTCCGTCCACCTGTCGGGCACGATGTCCGGCAGCCTGGAATGCGCCCACCTCGCGGCGGAGGAGGCGTCGGTCCCCGTCCGCGTCGTCGACAGCCGCACCATAGGCATGGCCCTCGGCTTCGCCGCGCTCTCCGGAGCCCGGGCCGCCGCGGAAGGAGCCTCCCTGGACGAGGTCGAGGACGTCACCCGCCGCCGCGCCGAGAAGAGCAGCACGCTCTTCTACGTCGACACCCTGGAGTACCTGCGCCGAGGCGGCCGCATCGGCGCCGCCGCCGGATTCCTGGGCACCGCGCTGCGGGTCAAGCCGCTCCTGCACCTGGCCGAGGGCCGCATCGCGCCTCTGGAGAAGGTGCGCACCTCCTCCCGCGCCCTGGCCCGGATGGAAGAACTGGTCCTGGCCCGAGCCGGGGACTCCGAGGTCGACATAGCCGTCCAGCACGTCGCGGCCTCCTCCCGCGCCGAAGCCCTCGCCAACCGCCTGCGCGACCGCGTCCCCCGCCTCCGCACCCTCCACGTCACCGAAGTCGGCCCCGTCATCGGCGCGCACGTCGGCCCAGGCACCCTCGGCGTGGCCATCAGTCCCCTCTGAACGATCCACGGAAGAACGTGGGCCTGGCGGCGTACTGCCCGTGGCTGGACGCGTGCTGACGCGCGCTGAACGATCCACGGAAGAACGTGGGCCTGGCGGCGTACTGCCCGTGGCTGGACGCGTGCTGACGCGCGCTGAACGATCCACGGAAGAACGTGGGCCTGGCGGCGCACTGGCCGTGGCTGGACGTGCGCTGAACAATCCACAGAACGTCGTTCGGTGACTTCTCATGTGCGGAGGGTGTCTAGCGTCGGGGTATGAGCAGACGCCCGGTCGCACAGAGCCAGCGGTTCTCCGAGTCCGGCATGTTCGGTGAGGAGCCGGACGCGCCGCCCGCCGCCTTTTTACGAGCGGGTCCGCAGCCGCCCAAGGGCGAGCGGCGGTCCCGTCCGGATGAACGCCTCTGGCAGGGGGCGCACGAGCCCGCGTCCACGTACGACGGCCGGCGTTCTGACGACTGGACGGAGCAGGGCGATTCCTCGGAACCCTCCTCGGGACGGGCGATGTGGGCCGATGACGAACCCCGGCCGGGGCCGGTCTCCGCGGTCCCGCCGAAACCGCGCTACTCCTTTCGGGGTGCGGGAGGGTTCGGCACGGCCCTGGAACGCTGGGACCCGGGCATCACCGGCGCCCGGGCGCTGGCCGTCGTCGGCCTGATCGCCGCCCTCGCGGCAGGCGTCCTGCTGTGGACGAGCCGCCCCGAACCCGAACCGGTCCCCCCGTTCGCCGGCGGACCGGACTCCCCGCTCCCGCCCTCCGCCGAGCTCCAGAGTCGGTCCGCCGCGGATCTCCAAGCACAGCCCGTGGCGGCTCCCACCACGGCGCTCACCGGGGACCCGCTGGTAGTCCACATCACCGGCGACGTCCGCACCCCGGGAGTGGTGACCCTCCCGCCCGGCTCCCGGGTGACCGACGCGCTGAAAGCCGCGGGCGGCCTGCGCAGGAACGGCAAGGTCGGCACCGTCAACCTGGCCCGCAGGCTCACCGACGGCGAACAGATCATCGTGGGGTCCGACGCCCCGGACCCTCCCGTCCCCGTGGCGGGGCCCGCCGCCCCGGCCGGCCCCGGCGGCCCGGGCACACCCCTGGACCTCAACACCGCGACCCTGGAACAGCTCCAGGAACTCCCCGGCGTGGGCCCCGTCCTGGCCCAGCGCATCCTCGACCACCGCACCGAGAACGGCCTCTTCCGCACGGTCGATCAGCTCCAGGACGTCAACGGCATAGGCGAACGCCGCTTCGCCGACCTGAAGGACAAAGTCCATGTCACCCGACCCTGATTCCGCGACCCCGCCTGAGCCCGGCACGCCTGAGCCCGGCACGCCTGAGCCCGGCACGCCCGAGACCGCCCTCGCTCGTCCCCGGACCGGCCCCATCCCGCCTCCGGCGGCCTCTTCCCCGTCTGCCACGCCCGATCCGCCTGCGGGGCACTCCGCCGACCTTCGCCTGGTGGCCCCCGCCCTGTCCGTCTGGTCCGCCGCCTTCCTCCTGCTCTCCGCCCCGCCGGCCCTCGCCTACCTGACGGCCGCTCTCTGCGCCCTCCCCGGGTTCCTCCTTCTGGCCGCCCCCTTCCGCCGCCTGGGAGGGAAACCGCTCCACCGCACCTCTGAGAACGATCGACTCCTCGCGCTTTCCGGGGGCCGGGGAATCCGTCGGGAACAGCGGTCCGACTCCGGGGGCCGTCTTCCCCTCCACCCGAGCGGTGGCACAAGAGGTGCATCTCCTGCCCGTTCCTGCGGCACCGACAGGAAAGGGGAGCTCTTCACCTGTTCCTGCAGCGGTTGCGTAGGGGCTGCGTCTCGTGGGTGTTCCTGTGGCGGTGACGCGAAGGACGCGTCTCGGGGGTGTTCCTGCGGTGCTGGTGAAGGAGGGGCGTCTCGTGTGCCTCTTCGCCGGGACGAGGGGGTGAGGAGGCCGTCGGGGTTCCGGGCGGCGCGGGGGCTGGCGGGGGTGGTGCTGGTGCTGGGGGCGGCTTCGGCTGTGGGGACGGGGCTGCGGGTGGAGTCGGTGCGGGGAGGAGCGGTGCGGGAGGCGGCGGAGCGGGGGGTGAACACGACCGTGGAGGTCGTGGTGAAGGGGGAGGGGAGGGTGAGTGACAAGGGAGTGGTGATCGTGGAGGGAAGGGCGGTCTGGGTCGGGCTGGGAGACGGGATGCGGGTGCGGACGCCGGTGGTGGTGCTGGCGAGGCAGGAGGGGTGGCGGGAGGTCGAGAGCGGGCAGCGGGTGCGGACGCGGGGACGACTGGCGGTTCCCGACCGGGGGGAGCTGCTGGGAGCGGTGGTGCTGGCCCGGGGCGGGCCCCAGGTGGTGGGGGAGGCGGGAACGGCCCTGCGGGCGGCCGCCGCGGTGCGGGACGCGATGCGGGAGGCGGTCCGAGGGCTGGAGCCGGGGGCGCGCGGAGTCGTGCCCGCCATGGTGCTGGGGGACACGGCGGGCATCGGCGCGGAGCTGAAGGAGGAGTTCAAGCGGTCGGGCCTGGTGCACTGCCTGGTCGTCAGCGGGGCGAACTTCTCGATCCTGGTGCTGGTGGTGCTGTGGGCGGCACGCCGCGCGGGTCTGGGCAACCTGCTGGGGGCGGTACTCGCCGGAGCCGTGGTGCTGGGCTTCGTGCTCGTCGTGGGAACGGAACCGAGCGTGCTGCGGGCGACCGTCATGGGCCTGATCGGGCTGACGGCCGTGTGCCTCGGCCGCGAACGGCAGGGCGTGCCCGCTCTGGCCGCGGCGGTCGTCGTGCTGGTGCTGGGCGACCCGGGGCTCGCCCGCTCCTACGGATTCGCCCTGTCGGTGCTGGCCACTTCCGGGCTGCTGGTGCTCGCCCCGCGCTGGCGGGACCGGCTGTCCGGCGCCGGGCTGTCCCGGAGGTCGGCCGAGGCGATCGCCATCCCCCTGGCGGCGCAGGCCGCCGTCGGCCCGGTCCTGGTGCTGCTGTCGGGCACGGTCAGCCTGGTCGCCGTCCCCGCGAACGTGCTGGCGGCCCCAGCCATCGCCGTCGCGACGGTCTGCGGTTTCCTGACGGCCGCCGTGGCCCCCTTCTTCCCCGGTCTGGCGACTTTGACGGTCCGCCCCGCGGGCTGGGCGGCGGGCTGGGTCATCTCGGTGGCCCGAGCCTTCGCCGCCGTCCCCTACGGCTCTGTCCCCTGGCAGCAGGGCCTCCTGGGCGCGCTCCTCCTGGTGGTCCTCACCACGGCCCTGGTGGCGGCCGTCCGCCACCGAGCCCCCCGCAGGCTCATCGCCGCGGCTCTCGCGGGTCTGGCCGTCGCCGCCCTCGGCCTCCGCCTGACCGCCCCCGCCTGGCCTCCCCGCGACTGGCGCCTGATCGCCTGCAGCTACTTCCCTATTAAATCTTCGTGTTGCCCAAGAGGCTGTTGCGAAGAGGGGGAGCATGTTGGGTTCAGCATGGCGTGTCCACTGGGTGGCGGGGGCGGTGGCGACTGTGGGTGGTCACCTGCTGTTGGAGAGTTGGGCGGATCTTGAGGAGCGGGAGCAGGCTAGTCGGGTCGACCCAGGGGATCCGTTCCTGACAGATCCGGATTACCGGGTGGATGCGCGTCTGACGCGTTATTTCACCAGATCATCTTTTGCGCACCTGTCGAGTGAGACCAAGCGGAATTACACAAAGGACTGTTGTCTGTTCTTCAACTTCCTGTGGGCCCGTGACAAGGATTGGTGGCAGGCGGAGTCGGAGGATCTGCTTGACTTCGAAGATTGGCGTCGGTGGTCTCCGCGTAACCCGAGGCGCATCGGTGGGGCGAAGTGGAACCGGGAACTGGCTGCGCTGAGGCATCTTTATGCATGGGCAGTACGGCAGCGTTATGTGGCTGTCAGCCCTGTGACCGAGCGAGAGGTCATCGGCCGTCATGGCGAGGTGATCCGGGTGCCGGCGGCCCGAGCGAAGGACGTCCGTTCTAGCAACGTCAAGTGGTTGACGCCTAGGGCGTATCGGCTTTGGCGCGACGTCGGGTTGCGGGGCTATGACGCGGACGGCCGTCGCGATCAGCACTGGTATGGCCGCAACGATGACCGGAACGCCGCCTATTCTGATCTGCTGTTTTCCTCAGGAGTACGGCGCACCGAAGGCGGATCATTGCTGACGATCGAGGTTCCTGAGCGGGCAGGTGAGAATCGCCGATTCTACGCTGGTCGGCTCGGCCGGGAGGTGACCAAGAGCCGACGGGAACGGACTTTTTATATCTCGGCGGAGGCGCTGGCGGCAGTGGAATCCTATTGCCTGACCACCCGGCGGGCGGTGATTCGTCGAGCACAGGCAAAGAGGCGCTATGAGCAGTTGGACGGGATCCTGGTGGTGACGAGGCAGACCGGGCGCCAGGGTTCGATGCTGCACTGGCGTGATGCTGCAGGCAGGTCGGTTCGGCGGCCGCTGACAAGTTTGGACGTCTCGGAGAGGGCATTGCTGTTCGTTGAGGGGCCGGGGGGCTTGGAGCCGCTGTGGTTGTGGCTGTCGGAGTCCGGGATGCCGTTTCTCCCGCATTCGTGGGAGGCGGTCTACCGGGCGGCGTCGCAGCGGTGCCAGAAGGTCCTCGCTGGCAAGGTCGCCTCCCCGCCGTTCTTCACACCCCATATGGCCAGGCATTCCTTTGCCCTGCACATGCTGGTGGCGCTCCAGCACGTACACGACCGGAGATTCGGCTTGACTCCGAAGGAGCGCCGCGACTTCCGGCTGCTCTACGGCGATGTGTGGCGGATGGTCAAGGACCTGCTGGGCCACCAAAGCGAGGAGACAACGCGCAACATCTACCTTGCGCCGGTCGCTGACCTCCAGGTGCGATCGCTGCTCCTGGATGAGTCCGGTCCGGATACCACCGACTTGCTGGCGGCGATCGCACGCATGTCGGAGCAAGTGATGGATACCGATGATTTCGCTGTGACCGCAGCTGAGGAGGCGCCATGAGACGGGGATCTGCTGCGACGTTGCCCGACTACGACCACCGCCGAGCGCAGCCGCTGCCGCCGGGCTCGCTGGTGGTGCGGCACGTGGAGGAGAGCGGCACCCGTGCACGGGACTACGACTTCGGCGAGCTGCCGATTCCTGAACCGCTGCGCCGCACGTTGGCGGAGCTGTTTGCTGGCCGGGTAGGGCCGGACGGTATCTGGCGGCAGCTGGTCACCAGCCGGGAGATATGGATCTTTGTGGTGCAATTCAGCCGGTTCTTGGCCGATCGGTCCGAGCCGGTCAACGACATAGAGGACATCAGAGCTGCGATCTGGAGTGCCTGGCGGCTGAGCAGGCCATCTAACGAAGGCGGAAGACGAGCGGTCAGCAAGATTCAGGCGCTACTACGAGATCATCCCCGGCTCCCGGCCGAGACTCGGGAACTGATGGTCAAACGGGTGAGCGTCCGCAGAGCCGAGGAGAAGGCATATACCAGCGAGGAGTTCGAACGGATTAAGACGTTGGCAGGGAAAAAATTCCGATCGGCGCTGCTCCGCATCCGCGACAATCAGCGACTGTTGGAACAATGGCAAGCAGGAGTGCTGACCAAGAGCAGTGAGCAAGAGCGCATCGGAGAAGCGCTGAACTGTCTGGCTCTTACAGGCGGATTGGAAGTCTACCGGGGCAGGAGCGGGCGGATCCGTCCCCGGTCCGGCCAAGGGGCAGCGCTGGGCGGGGCGAACGCTGAGTCGACTTGGAAACGGTTGTTTCTGGACAGTGAAGAAGCCGCAGCGCTCGTTGTGCTGATGGTCGCCACCTACGGCTGGAACGTGACGACGGTAGCGGAACTCCAGATGCCGGAAGCCGCGCCCGATACCGGCGAGGACGGACATGTCATCTACCGGATGGAGCTGCAGAAACGGCGGCGGAACAACCCACACCGTTACGAGACCCGGAATCTGACCGACTTCGGCGCCAACTCACCGGGTCGGCTCATCACTCAAGCGATCGAGGCCACCGCCCCGGCCCGCGCCACGCTGGCAGCTCTCGGGACACCTCGAAACGACCTGATCCTCTGGCGGCTCGGCACGCACAACCGCCATGGGCTCTTCCGCGCCGGCTTCCGGCAACAAGCCACGCTGTCATGGCGGGAAGAGTTGCAGATCGACGGGCTCAGCGCCCGACGGCTACGCAAGACGGTAACGGTTGGCAAACGGGTGCCGATCCAACACAGCCAGGACGTGCACGACAGCGTCTACGTGCTGCCAGACCCGCGCACCGCCGCAGATGCCGCTGCAGTGATCGCTGAGGGGATCAATGAAGCGGTACAGATCGCCCATACCGCTTTCGCGGCAAGGATCAGCAGAAACGATGTCGAGCCTCCGGCAGGCACCACAGGAGACGGCGCGGCAAGCAACGTGGTCGAGACCGTCACGGCAGGCTGCACCAACTATGCTGCCAGTCCGTTCACGGGGGCCGGAGTGCCATGCCGTGCATCGTTCTTGCTCTGCACTGCCTGCCCGAACGCCGTGGTCACCCCATCCCATCTGCCGAGGCTGGCTTATCTGCTCCACGTTCTGTCGGGGCTGGCATCAGTGCTGCCCGCGGCTATCTGGGACGCGGATTGGCGCGCCCACTACCAGAGGCTGCTGGAACTGCGCGGTCGGCCTGAATTCACCGATATCGAGTGGGACGATGCCCTGGCCCAATGCACTGCGCGCGAACGCGAGACGATCGACGCCCTACTGAACAGGGGATTTGACGAATGAACCCGATACATGATGTGCCGCCGGACACGGTTGCGTTCTTCCTGCCGAGTGCCGACGAGCTCGTTTTCAGCCCGGCTGAGGTCCGTGAGCAGGCGAGAATATTCGCCCCCAGATACGGTGATCCGGCCTGGCCGTTTCACGTCATCTCCCATAACCCCTCATCCACCGGCGACGTGATGCGCTGGGCCCGGTTCCCCGATTCGCTCCGCGAACAGTTCCGGCAAGCTTCCTGGTTTCTGGTTCGCTTCCCGATCGACCATCTCTTCCAAGCACGGCACGGTGCGGCGTTCCGTAGCAGGCTCAGTGCCTCCCGGCAGTTCCGGACCGTGAACGATTGGCGGAGGTTCGCGTGGTGGCTCGATGGTCGTGGCATCGTGACGCTCGGGGAAGTGACCGTCGAAGACCTGCTGGACTACAACCGGCACGTGGTCAAAGAACTCGGGCTCGCACGCACGACAGTCACGTCATTGCTGATCGGATTGTCACGTCTGCATGCTTACTCCAGCAGGTACATGCCGCCGCAGCATCGGCTGGTGGAACCGCCATGGGTAGACGAGGGAATGGATGACTACCTGCCCGCCGCTTCGCCACTTGGTGAGAACACTACCGAGCCGATCACGCCCGAGACAATGGGCGCACTGCTGATCTGGGCGATGCGATTTGTGGAAGTGTTCGCCCTCGACATCCTGGCCGCTGACGCTGAACGGGGTCGGCTGGTTAAGGTCGCCGACGCCGCCGACGCCCAATCTCCCTCCCATCAATCTTCGGCCGCCCTGACCAAATATCTGGGGGAGCTCGTATCCCAAGGCCATCCCCTCCCGGCGACGGGGCTCTACCAGCCGCTCGACGGCAGCGGAGTTTCGACGTTCGTCGCAGGGCTGACTGGAACGTCACGCAGCAGGGCACTTTCGATCTTGGCTCAGCCGCGCTGGCGCAAGTACGCAGCCGCTAACCCAGGGCCGTGTCTACTGGGCACCCCAGTCACCGGTCTACTGGACGGCAAACCATGGCACCCAGGCATCACCTTCCAACAGGCAGCGACACTCAAGCGACACCTAGTCACCTGCTGCTTCATCATCATCTGCTACCTGACCGGAATGAGGATCGGTGAGGTACTGGGGCTGGAGCACGGATGCTGCCCCGATCCCGAAGGACCAGACGACGGCGCGAAACGATTTGTGATTCGCGGCCGAGACTTCAAGAACGCCCGCGACGAGCACGGCAACCACCTCTCGGCCGGAGTCGTACGGGAGACCGGATGGATAGCAATCCCACAAGTCGTCACCGCGATCCGACTCCTAGAACGGATAACAGGCCCCGGACTGCTCTTCGACGCTCTGGCCCACGACATCCGACAGCCTGACCAGCGAGGGGGCCGATCTCTGTCGAGCTCCACGATGGCTAACCGGATCGAGTACTTCGTCCAATGGGTCAACCGCTACGCCAACGAACACGGCCGCGTCGACGAGACGATCGAAAGAGCAGACGGGGAGAGACTGGCCCCCATCAGGTTCCGTCGGACCCTGGCCTGGCACATCGCACGCCGCCCCGGCGGACTGGTAGCACTGGCCATCCAATACGGGCACATGCGCACCATCGTCAGCTCGGGCTACGCCTCCCGCTCTCGAGACGGTATCCATCAACTGCTGGACTTCGAGACCGCACACGTGGTCGCAGAACACCTATCCGACGTCCATGAAACACTCCAGGACGGCCAAGGCATTTCTGGACCCGCAGCCCGCCGGCTGATCACCGCTGCGGCAGTCGAACACCAGCGCTTCGGCGGAACCGTCACCACCGCCCGGCAAGCCAAAGCGCTGCTCTCCGACCCCACGCTGAACGTATTCGAGAACAAACAAGCCTATCTGTTCTGCAACTGGGACCGCTCAAAGGCACTCTGCGAGGTCGGACGGTCTGCCTCCGACGCGCCCAGCCTCGACCGTTGCCAAAGCGCTTGTGCGAACATCGCCCGAACTGACGCCCACGCGGACCAGATGGAAGCCGCCAGCAGCACTCTGCTGGAACAGGTCAGCTCCGGGATGCTTCCGCCTCCGATCGCTGACCGAATTCAAGCCAGAGCACAAAGGCTGCAGCAGTTGGCTGCCCAACACCGTGCAGAGCGGATCACCATCGAGAGGCGGACGACCTGAAACGGAGTCCAGAAGCCGAACGGGCAGCCATACGGGCTGCGGCGGAGCGGCTCTTGGCCGGAATCCCGCTGCATTCCGACGGAGCGCTGACCATCGTCTCCCTCGCCGCAGAGGCCCAGGTCAAACGTCACGTCCTGACCCACCGGCACACCGATCTCAAAGACGAGTTCTACGCCAACGTCCGCGCCCGCGGGCACATCCCAGACTCCGAACGAAAACTCCGAGAGAAACTTGATGAAACCACGCGCCAACTCCAAGAAGCAGTAGCCAGGATCAAGGAACTCGAAGCCGATGTTCACGGCTTCGCCCGCGTTATCAACGTGCTCAGCCTGGAAAACGAGACCCTTCGTGCAGCTCCGAGGAACGGAAAACTCCAGCCCTTTCCGCGAGCCATGGGTCGGAGACCAGGAGAATTGTGAGCCGATCAAGCCGCGAGGCTGACAGCGTGTTTTAGAGCTGATCGTCGGGCGTTCAGCGGGTGTATTCCAGGGGCTGGGGTCCGGGACGGATGGCGAGGTGGCTTATCTGGTCGATGGCGGCCCAGCGGATGAGGACCTCTGAGGGTGGTCGGGTCGCGCTCGTAGTCGCGGACCAGGCGGCGGCGCAGCAGCAACCGGGCCCAGGTGCGCTCCACCACCCACCTCCGAGGATGCACCTGAAAGCCTCTCTGGCCCGCAGGTTTGCCCACGATGTGCACCACATCCCCGCCCCGGCTTCACCTGCCGCTGACGTACGTGGCAGAGAGTAAGTAGATTCGTTCTCTGTGTGACTGTCAGTGTTGTCTGCCGGAACTAACTGCTGACCGTGACAGACGTGACGGCTTGGGTGTAGTGCGCATGCCTGTCGATGGGTGGCGCGGCGGATGGTGAGCGTTCGGCCGGGCGGGTTACCGTCTCACGATCACCTTCTGATCATGGAGGCCCCGGTGGTGCTGTTCAGGGTGTGCGCGGGTGTACTGGCGGCGGCCTCGGCCGGGGTGGTGGGCCTGGCGGCCCCCGCACACGCTGAGGAACTGCCGTTGCGGGCCGCGCTGGCGGAACTGCCGGTGGCGGCCGAGTCTCGCGAAGGCTATGTCCGCACCGCGTTCAAGCACTGGATCGACGCCGACAAGGACGGCTGCTCCACTCGTGCCGAGGTGCTCTTGGCGGAGGCGGTCGACGCGCCGGCACAGGGCGAGCGGTGCGTGCTGACCGGGGGCCGCTGGTACAGCTACTACGACGACGTCTACGTCGACGGCGCGTCTGGCTTGGACGCCGACCACGTCGTGCCCTTGGCAGAGGCCTGGGATAGCGGCGCCTCCGCCTGGACCGCCCAGCGCCGCCAAGACTACGCCAACGATCTCACGGACCCTAGGGTTTTGGTCGCGGTCACCGCCAAGGCCAACCGGTCGAAAGTCGACCGAGACCCCGCCGAATGGCTGCCGCCCCGCATCGACGTCCGCTGCCGCTACGCCAGCGAATGGATCGCGATCAAACTCCGTTGGGGCCTGAGCATCGATACCACCGAGCAAGCCGCGCTCACCACCCTGACCGACAGCTGCCCGAATGCGCCGATCACCGTCAACCAGTTCACCGACCTCTGATCGCGCCGGCCGCGCGGCGGAAGGTCGGGACCCATGCCAGGCCACTGTTATCCGGGCCGTCACCGGCATACCGCTGACGCTCTGACCAGCGAATATGTCCAGGTCTCAGGTCGCGGGCGTGGATACCATGTGGTCGATGTCGAGGCCGCCGGGGGCGGTGAGGTAGACGTCGTTGTAGTAGAAGTACCAGCGGCCGCCCTTACCGATCCTGCACCGCTCGCCCACCTGCGGCTCCTGCACGGCCTCCTGCAGGAGCACCTCGGCCCGGGTCGAGCAAGAATCCCGATCCTCATCGATCCAGTGCTTGAACGCGGTGCGGACATATCCCCCGCACGACTCATCGACTACCGGCAGCGCCGCGGCCGCCTCGCGCAGCGGCAGCATCTGTTCGGCCGCGCGGGCCGGCGCGGTGCCCGCCACTGCGCCCGCGGTTGCCATCGTGACCAGCACACCCGTAGATGATCATTGACGCTAGCCCTGTTCGGCGAGCACCCGCCACTCGCCGTGCCCTCACCTGGGCAGCAGCGGCCGGCCACGTTCTCAACACGTATCCCCGACAGCGCCGAAGGCCGCTCACTGCGGCGAGAAGAGCGTCCCGCTGGGTGTCGGAGAACCGATCGGTTTTTAGACACCTGAGATGTGCCAATGGCGGTCTGTCGGTCAGGATCCGTCGGCTGGGTCCTCGTTCTGTTCCTCGTCTAACTCGTTGTCGTTGGGGGCATCGGGAAGGTCGAGGGCGATGGCGTCCCGCTCCTCGCCAAGCTGGGCCAGCTGGCGTTGCAGTTCGCCGCGGTGGTCGAGGTAGGCCTGTCGGTACAGGTTGGGATTCCACTCCGCCAGCTCACGCCACACACCCACCATCTCCCGCTTCACCCCCAGGCTTTCGGTGTGCTGCCCGACCTCGCTCAGTGCGACGCTGAGGTTGGCGAGGGCGCGGGCGAGGTTGTGCTGGTGGACAGGGTTGTCGGCAGCGACTTGGCGGTACAGCGCGACCGCCTCCCGCACCACCTCCAGGCTTTCGGTGTGCTGCCCGACCTCGCTCAGTGCGACGCTGAGCTCGGCGAGGGCGTCGGCGAGGTTGTGCTGGTGAGCGGGGTTTTCAGCGGCGATTTGGCGGTATAGCGCGACCGTCTCCCGCGTCACCTTCAACTGCTCGGTATGCTGCCCGACCTCGTCCAGCGCAGCGCCGAGGTTGGCGAGGGCGCGGGCGAGGCCGGGCTGGTGGGTGGGGTTGTCAGCGGCGGCCTGGCGGTGCAGCGCGACCGCCTCCCGCGCCACGTCCAACTGCTCCATGTGCTGCCCGAACTCGTTCAGCGCGACGCTGAGGTCGGCGAGGGTGTTGGCGAGGTTGTGCTGGTGGGCGGGGTTGTCAGCGGCGGCCTGGCGGTATAGCGCGACCGCCTCCCGCGCCACGTCCAACTGCTCCATGTGCTGCCCGATCCGGCCCAGCGCAATGCTGAGGTCGGCAAGGGCCCGGGCAAGGCCGGGCTGGTGGGTGGGGTTGTCAGCGGCGGCCTGGCGGTGCAGCGCGACCGCCTCCCGCGCCACGTCCAACTGCTCCGTGTATTGCCCGATCCGTTCCAGCGCAGCGCCGAGGTTGGTGAGGGCGTTGGCGAGGTTGTGCTGGTGGGTGGGGTTGTCAGCGGCGGCCTGGCGGTGCAGCGCGACCGCCTCCCGCGCCACGTCCAACTGCTCCATGTGCTGCCCGATCCGGCTCAGTGCGACGCTGAGGTCGGTAAGGGCGTTGGCGAGGTTGTGCTGGTGGGTGGGGTTGTCAGCGGCGATTTGGCGGTATAGCGCGACCGCCTCCCGCGTCACCTTCAACTGCTCGGTATGCTGCCCGACCTCGTCCAGCGCAGCGCCGAGGTTGGCGAGGGCGCGGGCGAGGTTGGGCTGGTGGGTGGGGTTGTCAGCGGCGGCCTGGCGGTGCAGCGCGACCGCCTCCCGCGCCACGTCCAACTGCTCCATGTGCTGCCCGATCCGGCTCAGTGCGACGCTGAGGTCAGTGAGGGCATTGGCGAAGTCGGTGGTGGTGCCGTTGGTGCGGGTGTGGTGGAGGTGGTGGCGGGCGAGAGCGAGAGCGGTGCGGGGCAGCGCGTGGGCGGGCAGAAGGGCTTGGAGGAGTGCGATGGTGTCGGGGTCGAGGTCGGCGTCGGTCAGGGTCTGGGCGGTGGTGTGGTCGAGCTGGGCGCGCCGGCCAGTGGTGAGGGCGGCGTAGACGGCGTGGCGGGCGAGCCGGACCGGGTCGCCGCCCAGAAGCTGCTGGAAGAGCAGATGGGCGGGTGGATGGTGTTCGCCGGCGCGAGCCAAAACGGTCAGGGCACGGGCGGCTTGGTCTTCGTCGAGCCCAGTGAGCAGGTTGCGGGCCAAGGCATGGTCGTCGCGTGTGAGCCGATGGGTGATGAACCAGTCGACGAGCAGGTCTGGGCCGATGCGCACCATCGGACCAACGGTCGGCGGGTAGAGGGCGCGAGCCCACCGCACCAGGTACCGCACCCTCTCCTGCGAGGCATCGGCGAGCTCAGGGATCCGCCGCAGCACGCTGGCAGCTGCTTCCTCTCCCTGGGGGGTGAACAGCACCAGGGCGGCCAGCACGTCGGCGAGGGTGTCGTTGGTGGCATCACGGATCGCCCAGCGTTCCTGGCGGGCGGTGGCGGCCCACCAGCCGGCCTCGTGCTGGAACAACGCCTCTGCGACCTCGCCCAGCGGAGCGGCAGAGGCGTCGGGAGGACTGTGGGTGAGCACGGCCACCATGGCCGCGGCGAGGACTTCCACCATCATCTGGCCCTGACGAACCGGCGCCACCGTCACCGAGGTGCGCGGCGCCTGGACTTGAAGGGCGGCGGTGAAGGCCTCGACGGCCTCGCCGTACCAGCGCACCAGATCCCCCTGCTCCCCCAACGGCTCCAACGACATCCGCTGGGCGACGCCCAACGCGGCGGCGTGCCGACTTGGGCTGCGGGACTGCAAAGCGGCCTCGAGTTCGTCGCTGTGCCGGGCGATCAGCACTACCCGCAACAGGCCCGTCCCCTCATAGCCGCTCAGGTCGGCGAGCAGGGCGGGAAGGTCGGTGCGGGTGTCGGCATCATCAATAAGGACTAGCACCGGGTCCGGCACCACAGCAGCCGCAGCCACCAGCTCTGCGGCCCGGCCGTCCTTCAGCCAGCCCGCCCGCCAGCCCACCTCGACCAGCCGCCTGGCAGCCTGCAACGCCAAACGGGTCTTGCCACACCCGCCCGGACCATCCGCCACCAGCAATGACACCGCCGCCGGATCGTCCTCACACCACTCCAACCACTTGCGCACCTCATCACCGCGGCCCCGGAACGGGGCCGGGCACCACCGAGGCTCTAGCAGGACGAGCACACTGCGCTGCTCCTGGCCGCCGGGAGCGGGTGGGGCGAGGGGCTCCAGCAGACCGTCAAGATTCTCGCGAGCGACCTTTACCGGGTCCGGGCCCAAAGCGATGCTCGCCACGCTGCCCACCGCACCCGCAAAACCCGCACCCACCACCCCGGCAAGCAGCCGTACCCCCCACGGCCAGTCATCTGGAGCAAGAGCCAACAACCCCGTCCCCCCGGCGAGTGCAGCCGTTCCCACCCACGGGCCCTTCCACCATCGGCGCATAACACCAGAATCAACCCCAGCCTCTACCCGCCGCCCGTCGCGACACCGCTCGCCACCAACCTGTTACACCACCACGCAGACCGGTCGGCGGCCTAGCCCGTGGTGTTGAGAATCGTTGGCGGGTTCAGGGGGTCAATGCACCAGCCTGTCCGCAGAGGTCAGCGTAGACCTCATTGGAGGTCCGGTATCCGTGGATCTTTCGGGGTCAGCGCACCATCGAAGAAGACGACCGCGGGTTTCCCTTCGTCCTCGACCCGCCTCTGGCCGAAAAGAACCGTAAGGCCAAGAAGATGCGCGAGACGACCTCCGCATTCGAGCGGCGCATCCTGGCGGCCCGCCTGCCGTCAGCGTTAACCGTGCCGGAGCCCGATTGCGTCAGGGGCCTACGCATCATGGTGTACGACGATGTCTTCACCGGCGGCAATACGCTTAACGCCGTCGCCAAGAAACTCAAAGCTGCTGGGGCCACCGAGGTTCACGGCCTAGTGAGTTGGTCGTGAGTCGGACGGTCACCACTTGTGTTGTCTTATGTAACTTGGTGGTGGCCGTTCGTGGTTTGTGGTGTGTGCTGGTGGGATGGGAGACAACAGGCTGCCGCCGCTGGTGCTGACCGATGATGAGCGGGTGGTGTTGCAGGGGTGGGCGTCCCGCCGGACCACGGCGCAGGGGCTGACGGTGCGGGCGCGGATCGTGCTGGAGCGCGCCGGCGGCCACTCCAACTTCGTGGTGTCGGCCCGGTTGCGGGTGGCACGGGGGACGATCGCCCGGTGGCGGGCGCGGTTTATCGCCGACCGGCTGGACGGCCTGGCCGACGAGCCTCGGCCGGGAGTTCCCCGCACCATCACCGACGCCCAGGTCGAGCAGGTCGTGGTTATGACGTTGGAGAGCGTCCCTGAAGGCGAGACGCACTGGTCCAAACGGCGGCTGGCGCGGAAGGTCGGGATGTCCTCAACGTCGGTCGGGCAGATCTGGAAGGCGTTCGGCCTCCAGCCATGGAAGACCGAGACGTTCAAGATCTCCCCGGACCCGCTGCTGATCGACAAGATCCGGGACGTTGTCGGCCTCTATCTGGCCCCGCCGACCAACGCGGTGGTGTTCAGCGTAGATGAAAAACCCCAGATCCAGGCTCTGGAGCGGACCGCGCCGGTGCTGCCCGGCACCCCCGAACGCCGCAGCTTCGACTACGTCCGGCACGGCACCGTCGACCTGTTCGCTGCACTCGACATCGCCACCGGCCAGGTCATCGCCAAGGTCACCGACCGACACGCCGCCATCGACTTCCGCGACTTCCTCGCCGACATCGACGCCCACGTGCCCGCCGGCCTGGACGTCCATGTCATCTGCGACAACCTGTCCGCCCACAAAGCACCCGTCGTCCAACACTGGATCATGCAGCATCCCCGCTTCACCCTGCACTTCACCCCCACCTACTCCTCCTGGATCAACCAGATCGAGCGATGGTTCGCCGAACTCCAACGCCGCTGCCCGGACCGCGGCGTGTTCTGCTCGGTCGACCAACTCACTACCGCACTCCACACCTGGATCGACATCTGGAACAAGGACGCACGACTCTTCACCTGGAAGAAAACCGCCGACCAGATCATCGACCACATCTGCCACTACTGCTCAAGAATTTCTCGACCAGCTCACTAGACCCCTTCGACCATGCGTTCACCGACGACACCAGCACGGTTGCGGACTCTGGGGCTACCACAAACCGACCTGTCCCGGCTCGTCCTCGTCCTGCAGATCCCTGATCATCTGCTCGTAGAGCACTGCTTGTTCCTCCACGAGGTTGCGGGCATAAAGCTCGGAAACGTCGTCGCGGCTGTAGGTCTCGCTGTGGCCGTTGGACATGTCGCCCCGGAAGATGACAGCATCGACCAGCGACCTCGGCTACCCCGCTGCTAGAACAACGCCTCACCGCCCGCCGCGCGAAGATCAAGGTTTTCTTAAACCTGCACATCAGGAAGGCCGACCAGCGACCCCTCTCGCTGGACGCGGCATACACCATGCTCGTCGCTGACGACCGCGGCCAGCACTCGGCTGGATGTACGCGATGGACGAGAACATGTCCTATCTCGTCCTAATGCTGCTGTACGTGGATCCCAAGCACCATCAGCGCGGCATCGCCGACTGGGTTCGGGCTGTGTGTTGGTTAGGTGTGTTTCACCTGGTCACACAGCCCGCATCGTTATCCGCCGTTGTCTCTGTGCGCGAAGAAGTATCCGATGATTGGCCCAGCGGTGAAGAAGACCCAGGTGCGGACTTCCTTCACTTCCGGCTGGAGCTGAGCCCAGCGCTCCGGCTCCATGAACGCGGCGCCCAGCCAGCTGACCCCGACCGTCGTGGTCAGGACGATCCCGATAATCATGATCAGGAGGAACGTCCGCTGGTTTCTCCCCTCGGGTGCGCGTGCCTTCTGGACGACCGGCTCCGGGTTGGCCGCAGGCATGGTCTCCAGGTCGATCAATTCGTACTCGGGCTTTCCCTGTGGGTCCCGAGGAAGCAGAGGTCTCTTCTCCTCCTCATCAGTCTGTGGCTCGCCGTCTGCTTGCGGACCGCCGAGGGAGGGTTCGGCTTCTCCTCCGCTGACCGAGGCCAGACGATCACTGCTCAAGGTTTCTCCTCGGCACGTCGTTGTGCCCCTTGGGCACTCCTCTGTGCTGTTCCGTGTAGGGCTTTCACCCTTCGCGAATACTGATGGGGCCCCAGGCGATCCGCCTGCGGGCCCCGCACTGCTGTCGCGGGCGGACCCCTCCTCAACATCTCGACCCCGCCGAGGCCCTAGCGTACCTGAAGCGCTTCAGACACGCAGATACCGTCCAGACAAGGTGTTGTTAACGCACATCATAGTCGTGGTTTATCTGATGTCTGCCGGGCGTGGTGTCAAGCGGGCATCCAGCATGCAGCGGCCAACCACCTTGCTAGCTTGACCATCCGGATGCCCACTTGATCATGAGAGCCCAACACGGGGGGCCCCTTAGGGGGATGATGACCGGCTGGTTACCATGTACAGTGCACAATAATGGGGAGGAATATATGAGGAATCTCTGTTGTTCTACGTATCCTGCACGGCAATCGTGTACATGAGTTATCTTGAACAGCGAAAAGTAGCAACCTGGAAGCAATAAGTGACCAATGCAGTCTGACGCAACCAGAAGCGGGCACCGTGTGACAAACATGCTGATTTTTGAGAGAAGTAGGGGAAAACCAACAGCGACAACCAACGACATCACAGCCCCCAGCAGCCACACCTCTCCTAACTCCCCATACGATCAAGCGAAAGATGATCAAGACGTCGTCAAGAGCACCGCGGCGCAGGAGGACAGTCAGATGGAGCCACTCGAGACCGATGCACACGAGAAGCCCACACGGTCAAGGCGTAAGCAGGATCAGAAGGACAACGACGCCAAATACGTCCGCATGTCGTTCAATCTCGGCATCGAGTCGGCGAATGTGTTCAAGGCCCTGATCGAACGCAAGGGGTTGTCCATCACTGAGGGCATCCGCCGCGCAATCGCCATCTGGAAGTTCTTTGAGGAAGAGACCTCTAAGGGCAACCAGATCGCGGTCATCGAGCAAGACGGAAGCATCCACAAGGCGTACTTGCTCTGAGCAGGTGGTCTCCTCTGTTCAAGCCGAAGGATCCTCAGCCAGGGGCAGGGAGACCGAAAAGCAATATCGCATCAGCTCGGGGGGCAGCTCCCATGAGGACGTCGTTGTTGCACCTCATGAGGGAGCACTCTGATGCACTGGCGGCCGGGGCCGGCCTGAGGAGGCCGCAAGCCCGGTCGCCGGAGACGCGGAAGCACCGTTTGAAGCCATAGTGCTCATCTGGCCACACCACTGACGCCGCAGTGTCGCTGACCAGCAGTGGTGTGAAGACAACAGCCATGCGAACCAGGCACGTATCCGACGTATCTTCAGACCAGCCAGACATGGTGGCGATGACTTTAGTACGACAACGACAGTTCGTAACGCTTGATCGGTCCTCGCCATCGCTCGCGGCCTGAACGCAGACCCGGCTCTTCTCATCCGATCTGCCGATCCATCCTGACGAGGCTTATTTGGCCACCTGCTGTCTCCTGAACCTTCGTGGATTGCCGGGACGGCGAACCGCCGCTACTGTCCAATCTCTCTGGTCTAGGTCCGGTCTTCTGGGGACTTCGGCCGAACACGATCGGCATGCGCTTTTGCCGCAGGTCATGGCGCTGCGGAGGCATGCGACGGATCCGGGATTCGGCTGTGGACAACGGCCCGGAAGCCGGAGCAGGATCGGTCCCAGGGTGTGCGTGGCGGTGCTGAGCCGGGAGGATCGCGGGCGGTTACCGGTGAGGGTTTCGGCTCAGTCGGGTTACCGGCTGGTGCCGCCAACCGTTGCTACGGTATCGAGGCCGTTGGTGCGGCGTGCGGCGTCCAGATCGGCACGGGCGGTGGCGAGCTGGGCAGCCAGGGCGAGGCGCTTGGCGCGCTCGGCGCGGGCAAGCTGCTCGGCAGCCGCCGCTTTCGCGGTGGCTTCGGCGATCTGGGCGGTGAGGTCGGTACGGATAGCCGCGACAGCGGCCAGGACGCGGGCGTTCTCGGCCTCCAGGGCGTTCTCGGCCGCGGCACGCAGCTTCTTGTTGGCCAAGGTGAGGGCTTTGTTCTCGGTACGGACCTCGGCGAGAGCCGCGGCCGTCTCCTCGGCGCGCTCGGTCTCCTTGCCCAGCTCGGCCAGGGCGTCGGCATGGTTTCGCCGGGCGTGGAGAGCAGCCAACGCCATGCACCCTGCGACAACAGCAAGAGTGGACGGGTGGGCCAGGCGCGAGACGAGCCCTTTCTCGACCTGGAGCCATGACTTGATCGAGCCTGCTTTCCCCGCCATCGCATAGAGCGTGCGTGGATCCTTGCCCTTCACCAGCCCGAACTTCATGGCATGCTGCGCGGACCCCTTAGTTATCATCAGCCAGCGGCGGAAGTTTACGGCAGCCACGGAAGCTGTTACCACTACGACGGCCGCTTGATTGCGGCGGTACTTAAGCCCAGGTCCGAGGTCCTTCGACGAAGACGGGCCCTCTGAGACGGGATATTTTTCGACAGCCGCCGGATCCTCGAAGATCTCCAGGCCGTCGTCATCGCCGATCAACTGAATCTCGCTATCCATTGTCGGCTCCTCAAGTGACGTTTTCTCAGTAGGCATAGTGGGGCAAGGATTTCACAAGAGCCAGTTATTCACAGCCGAAATCCCGGATCCGCCGCACGCCTCCGCAACGCCATGACCTGCGGCGAAATCGTCTAACGTGCAATCTCCGCTGGATAGTCCGGGACCTCGGTCAGGCGGCGAGGCCGAGGTCGAGGGATCGAAGTCCAGGCGCGTCGTGCCCGTCTTGTTTCCCACGAGTCTCCTTCTTCCCTACATCTCGGGGCAGACCATCGGCTCCACCAGACCCCGGACGCTTCATTATGGAGGCTCGGTACTGCTCGCCGAAGGAGTCAGTGAGCCCGGGAATTTCCATGTGATTCACGCCGGGTGGCAGGCGGAGGTGATGGCGGCCCACCATTGGCTCGGTTTGGTGGAGTAGGGATTGCCGCTGTTGGCGATGAGGGTCAGAGCGCGGGTGGCGGCCAGGCCGTGACGGGCCCGGGAGAGCATGACGAGGGCGACGCGTAGCTCTTCTTGCCGCTCGGCGGGCGTTTTAGCTTGGCCGCTGGGGATGTGGAAGCCCTCGATGCCTGGGATGAACACCCAGTCGAATTGCTGGCCTTTGCCGGTGTGCGCGTTGAGGATGTGCACGCCTGGGCTGATGGCCCGCTCGGTTGCGGGTGGGCGGAGCTGCGCGGCGGCGGCTCTGGGAGTGCCGTCGTGCTTGACCAGGGTGCTGAACTCGTGGAGGGCGTGGAGTGCTTGCTCACGGGTGTCGACGTCGGTGGGATCGATGCTCTCCAGGACAGTCTGGGTGATCGTTGCCATGTCGGCTTGTCGTGGCAGGCGTTGGATGGCGTCGAGGAGGTGCTGGACGATGAGGTCGTCTTCGATGGGCAGGTCCCACCGCTGTGTGGGGATTTTGGCGTTGGCGAAGACCTCGTCGATGGGCCGGCGGCGCCATGCGGCTCGGATGATGACGCCGATGGTGGTACTCGGGTCGGCTTCCAGCAGACGGGTGGCTTCGTCCAGGATCCACTGGGCCTCTTGCAGTCCGGTGTCGAAAGTCGCGTAGAGGGCTTGTCCTCCGGAAGGCCAGGCCGCGGGATCGGCTGCTTGCAGGGGTTGACCGCCCAGCAGGGAGCTGGCGCGGTTGACGACGGCTAGGACGGCGGGGGAGGAACGGTAGGAGGTGTTTAGGTAGTGAGGCTCACCGCAGATTTCGAGCAGGTGGGCTTCGACCTCGGCGGGGCGGGCCCCGGCCCAGCTGTAGATGCCTTGCAGGGGATCGCCGACGAAGGTGCGGTGTCGGGCGGTGCTGGCGAGCGCGATCTGCAGTTGCTGAGGGGAGAGGTCTTGGAACTCATCGACCAGGATCGCGCTGAAGTGCTGCTGGTAGAGGTAGGCGATCTTCTTGATGCCCAGCAGCCGTTGGGCGTGCCTGAGGAGGTCGTCGTAGTGCAGAACGCCCTGCTGGCGCCGCTCCAACTCGATCTCCAGCGCCGCCTGATTGCCGATCTCGGCAAGGACTTTGAGGACTTCGTCATCATCGTGGGGCTGGCTTTTGGCTGCGGCCAGAGCAAGTTCGATCTGCCTTTTGCTCTGCGCCGCCGCGGCGAACGGCAAGCCGGAGATATAGGGCTCGATGGCCTGGCTGAGGGTGGACTTGTTGGCCAGCGGGCAGTGAGGGTCCAGGCCGATGGTCGGGCCGTGGGCGCGGATGAGCTCAGCGGCGTGCCCGTGGAAATTGGTGACCTTGATACGGCGGAACCGCTGCGGTCCCAACCCGGTCAGCAGCCGCTCGGCCAGGTTGGCTTTGGCCCGGTTGGAGAACGTCAACGCCAGGATCCGTTGATGCGGCTCCAGGACGGGAAGAAGGTGCGCGGCGCGTCGGGCGAGTAGTTCGGTCTTGCCGCAGCCGGGCGGAGCGATCACCAGCAGGTTCTCGCGTGGACTGTGCGCCGGATCGAGCGGGGGGATCATGCTTCGGCCAACTCCGCGACTTTGGCCAGCAGGCCGCGGATGCTGGACATCTGCTGCACCATCGCCTCCGTCAGCTTCGCGGCGATGACCACTGCGGCTTCCACCTTGTTCTTGCGGCAGTAGGCCGCAACAGCTTCAGCGGTCAGTTCCTCCAGCGCGGTCGCGCCGCAGGATTGCAGCAGCCCCTGGGCCCTGGCGACACCGGCGTCGATGAGGATTCCTCCAGCCACCGGACCCGTCAACGCCGTGCAGTACTCCTCTTCCAGATCGGCCTGACAGGCCCAGACCTGGCTACCCACGATGTCCTTGGGCTTGCCTTCGATAGCGCCGGTGAAGATGCCGAGCTCCTGCACATCCACCAGGCCTAGGACATGAACACCGAACCCTTCCTTACCGAGCAGCTTGTAGACGTGGCGGAACTTATCCGCCCCGTCCAGCTCGAAGACCACCGCACCGATACGGTCCAAACCGATGCCCAGAACCCGGGCGGCGGCCTCGACGATGATCCGGTCGGCCACCCCCTCCACGGCGATGACGTACCGGGCGGTCAGCGCTTCCAGCAGCCGGGAGGACCACCATTGAGCACGCAGCTTCTCGATCACGTTCAGCTTGTCATCCCTGATCTGGTGTGCCGTCCCGTCCGGAGTGATCACCACCACGTCAGACGGCTCGAAACGCTGCAGGATGTAGGGAGAGTGCGTGCAGATGACCTTCTGGTTGGCGCCCGCGACGAACAACTCGGCCACCGTCCGCTGGCTGGCCGGGTGCAGATGCAGTTCGGGTTCGTCGACCGCGATGATGTTGGCGCTGTTCTCCGCCAGATCGAACAAGGTCATGGCCATGAGCTGACGCAACCCATCGGACTGCTCGGAGACCGGGATGTACTGGTCTTCTCGCTGGACATACATCCCCACCCCTTCCAGTACCGACGCCGCAGGATCCGCTGCGGTGCGCACCGCCAGATCATCACCGGCAACCGGCTTGGGCATCGACTTGGCCAGATGCTGGGCAATGCGGCTGCGCAGCTCGCTGAGCTTCTCGCTCGTGTGCAGCTTGGCGTTGAAATCCAGCAGGATCCCGGCCAGGTGGGACTTCTCCCCTCCCAGGTCGAGCCCGTCGAGCAGGATCCGCAGCGCGCTGTTGGGTCCATCCAGCTGCGCGGCTCCGGTGCCGCGGGTGGCCGGCAGGTAGCGCCATCCCAGTGCCAGCAGCTGCTCGCGGGTGGGCGGACGCCGGTCGGCGGTGCCGGCCAGGACCCGCTGAATGTCCACGGCCTCGGGATCGTCCACCGATGGGATCACCTCCAGCCGGACGGTCAGCGTGCGTTGACGGGTCATCGGGTCGACATCGATCTCCCGATAGAACACCCCGCTTTCCACCGCAGAGAAGTCGCGGAGGACGGCCTCCACCATCAGCGGCCTGTCAGTATCACGCAAATCCTCGCGCGACAAACTCTGATACAGCTGCCCAAGCGGTGCAGCCAAGGCCAGGTTCAGCAACCGCAGCAGGGAGGTCTTGCCGACGTCGTTGGCGCCGACCACCACCAGGTGTTGCCGGACCTCAAGATCCACATCCTGCAACCGAGAGTAGTTGACTACCTTGAGGCGCCCCAGTCTCACTGTGCTTCTCTTCCGTCTCGTCCGCAGACCAGATCCGGTCGCGAGGGTTCAGGGAGACTGATGCCCGGGACCGGTCTGGCACACATTGACTTCGTAGAGCCCATCGTTCTTGACCCGTGGCACCAGCGAGCCCGATCCTCAAGAAGTGCAGAGGGAAGCCGAGAACAGTTCATCACCCATGGTCACAAGGTCAACACTCGTCCTAGTGAACCGGATACCCCGCCGTGCCGCGACTGGTTTTGAAGACTGAGGCGAAAGAGACAGCCCCCGCTACAAGCAAGGTTGGAGCGGTGGCTTACACAAGGCACCCATGAATCGCCTCGGGTCTGGTGGAAACTCTGGTCCGCCCTGAGACGTGTGGGAGAAGGAGGCTGGGCTGCCTCCTTGATCATGCCCGCCTTGCCCAGGGGCGATTGGCCCACCATTGCGGGAGGCCGCGCCACCATGGCGCCGGGGCTGGCTGTGGAGAGACGGGTCGGTGTCGGTCGAGGTTGTCGATCGCGCGCCGGGCTGAGGCGGCCAACTCCTCCCCGACGGTGCGGAGCCTCCAGCGGTGGGAGGACCTCTCGAGCAAGGGGTGAACGGCGTTCCCAGAGCCCCTATCGCGCTGACGGGGATTATTACCAGGAGAGCGAGTCGCAGCGCGGCGCCGTCAACGGCGGTGCGCTCGGGGTGGGGGACCTTGCCGTCCAGCCAGAGGAGGACTGGAAGAACGCAGAACATCCCCAGCGACCAGCACCCAAGCTGGAACGTCATCGCGGACTTCTTACTGCGGATCCACTGACGGACGGTGAGGAAGTCGGCTTGCTGGACCATGTGCTGCCCGGCGTGTTCGATGCGCCGGGCGAATACCAAGGCCTGCTCGTGGTCGGCCGGTGCCATGGTGAGCAGGGCGTAGCCGTGCAGCTGTCTGCGACATCGTCGCAGAGCCCGGCCAGGTGGTCCGAGCTTCACCAGCCTCAGCCCTCCCCAGGTGAGGCCGAGTATGGGCGTCACGACGTACACGAACCCGAGGAAGACCGTCCTGGGACTCTGGTCATCGCCGGTGAGGACGTTGATGCCGAAGCCCGTGGAGACTGCGACCCCGCAGGAGAGCAGCGGTGCGTAGCGATGCCGATCGTCGCCGGGGTCTCCAGCCGGTCCAGCTCGCAAGCCCACCGGTAGTAATGAGGGCCGATTAGCCGTTCTGCTACCTGCGTCACGAGGACCACACAGCTGAAGAAGCAAGCGATCACACCGGGCACGGCCAATAGGAGCAGCAGGGTCTCAGCGATTGCGAACAGACGGGTGATGACACTCTCCCTTTCGCCCTGAGGCCAACCAGATTCGCGGTGTTCGACGGACTTGTCGATGTCCTCGGTTCCTCTTCTAGGTGAGGGGGCGGGGGCTGCTTTGAGGGAAGAAGTCGGTGCGCCTTTTGTGGGTGTTTGTGTAGGTTGAGGGTGTAGTGATGGCTGCCGGATGGTGCGCTTGGAGTGGTATTGGGATGGGTTGCAGGTGGAGTTTCGTTTGGGCTCTATTAGCAGGAGGCCATCTCTTGGTCGACGGCCTGCTCCCCGGCAGGGTCCGGGTCGGCCAACAGGTGGTCATTGCCCGCGGCTATGACGGACGGGCCGGTGAGCATACTCCCCGCCTAAGCTTTCGAACTTGGCCCCGCACAGCGCAGAACTCAGAGACACTGGGGCCATGAGCGCGCTCAAGGAGAACGTTCGCAAAGTCCTCGTCATGGCCGGTTTCGCGGAGTACGAGGAGCCCACAGCAGGCTTCCAACTGACCGGCCAAGCCGAGGAGGTCGACGTATATCTCCTCGTCGGTGAAGAAGAGTTCGAGGCGACCTACAGCGACACCGCAAGAGATCCCGGCCATCCGGCGTACAGCATGCGACTCTTCAGGCTGCGTTGCGAGAACGCGCTAATCGCTGCCTACGCCGCCGTTCTGCACGCCGCAGGATTCACCGTGACGCTGTTGCCCGATGAGGCAGACGATCACGATGGAAAGCTGCGGGTCACCGACGGCCCGCTCGTCGGCATCCGTCCAAAGCGGTACGACTCCTAGCCGCCAACCGGCCTCGGCTCCACCGGAGTGCGTTACCGCAGGGGACTTTTCGGATAGATTGAGTTAACCAGTCCGGATCCCGTTTCGGTCGTGGGGCTTGCCGTTAAGCCAGCAGGCACGCCTACTTCGGCTGATGCCTGGCCGTGGCCGGGGTAGAGCGGCGCTTCGGCGGGCGGGACCGACCGCCGCGCTGCTCAGCCTCCGGTGTTTCATTTTATCTCGAAGACCTCAATGGATCAGCGTGCCAGGTAGCCCAGCCTCCTCGGCGTAGACGCCCGTGAGCGTTCCACATCCTGCACGCCACTGAGCCTTTTCCATCACGCGGCGATGGCGGCCTCGCGGTTGTGAAGAACGCTGATG
>NZ_BAAATZ010000027.1:0-9840 GCF_039533685.1 Actinocorallia aurantiaca
CCAGGGCGGGAAGGGCTCCCTGCGGCGGCCGGGAGGCGGCGGCCTGCTGCGGAGAGCCGGGAGGGGGTACCCTCCCTGGAGCGACCGGAGGCTGCGCGGGCGGACGCATCTGCCGGTTCCCGGGATGGGGGGGCTGGTGGGCAGCCTGCGGTGCGCCGTCGGTCAGCCACTCGTAGTCCGGCCCACCTGGCGAGGTCGACGATGAGGTCGACATGTCAGTCACAGAGCGCCTCTCCACGAACACGAAAAGCGGCATACGCCGCACTAAACGGTCTAGACCCTATATGACCCGCGTTGCCCAGAAGTTACTTTCGGCACGATTGTTGAGGCGCTATACGGATAGCGCCGGACGTTCCACTACGGTGCGTCAACCAGGCTCCCGCAGGGACGTGACGACAGTCACCCTAACACCGCCGAACTTTTCGCCCTTGTGACGAATCCAACGGTCAGAGGGTTGTCGCGCCTCTCGGCGGAACCCCCTCGGAGACGGTGAGGAATGGCGGCGCGCCATTGTGAAACGCCCGCTCCCGCCCTTGATTGATCTTCCGCATCGCATTCTTGAACACAAGTACACCCGTCAACGGACGTCAACCACTTGTCATGTCTCGGTAGGGGTCGCAGTTGCCCCAAGTTACACAGAGTGAGACAAGTAGCGCATAAGACGAATGTTCCGCTAGGTTCGGCTATCCATCAGCGTGTCCAACAGCCGGGTCCAAGGGGACTGCCTCGTGCATGCAATGACCAGACGTGGCGCGATCTCGACCGTCGCCCTCTCCAGCCTGACCGCCGTCCTCCGCCCCGGCTCCGCCTCCGCCGCCCCCGCGGACACCGGCGCGACCGTGGTGAACGAGCAGATGGTGCGCGAGCGCACTCTGGACATCACCATCAACACCCCCTCCCTCCCGTTCCAGCCCAAGGCCCGGATCATGCTGCCCAGGGGCTGGAGCAAGAACGCCGGACGCACCTGGCCCACCCTCTACGTCTACGGCGGCGGAGGCGAGGGCGACTACCAGGGCTGGGACGTGATGACCGACATCAAGGACATCGCCGCCCAGTGGGACGTCATCGTGGTGATGCCCGAAGGAGGGGTCAGCGCCGGGTTCACCGACTGGTACAACGCCGGCAAGGGCGGCCCGCCCAAGTGGGAGACCTTCCACGTCGGCGAGGTCGTCCAGCTGATGCAGCGCAACTACCGCGCCGGCAATGTCCGGGCGGTCATGGGCATCTCCTCCGGCGGCCAGGGAGCGATCACCTACGCCGCGCGCCACCGCGGCCTGTTCCGCTACGCCGCCTGCTACAGCGGCATCCTGCACCTGACGAAGCCGGGCATCTCCTCGCTGATGGCCCTCGCCGACATGAACTCCACCGTGGACACCAGCCCGACGATCAAGTGGGGCGACCCCGTCCGCGACCGCGGCAACTGGCTGCTGCACGACCCTTACTACCTGGCGGGCAACCTGCGCGGCACCGGCCTGTACATCTCCTCGGGCACCACCGGCAAGGCCGGGCCGCTGGACGCGAAGTTCGCGGACGTGCTCGAGCAGCACGGCGGCGTGACCGGGGCGCTGCAGTTCCAGGTCGTCGGCGGCGTCGGCGAGCAGATCGTCGGCATCACCGCCAAGTCGATGATCGACCGGCTCAAGGCCATGAAGATCCCGGTGACCACCCACCTGTACGGCGACGGCATGCACAACTGGGCCTACTGGAACCGCGAGTACAAGCTGGCCTGGCCGCTGATCATGAAGGCGCTGCAGGCCCGCAGGTACTGAGCCCGAGCGCGCGGAAGGGGGTCCCGGCCGAGCCGGGGCCCCCTTCCGCCTTCCAGTAATCACACCGCCAGCAGGCGCCCCACCTTCTCGTCGCGGAGGTCCTCGGCCTCGCCGGCGTGCGCCACCTGGCCGCCCTCCAGGATGATGAACCGGTCGGCCAGGCGCAGCGCCAGCTCCAGGTACTGCTCCACCAGCAGGATCGCCAGGCCGGTGGCGTGCAGGCGCTCGATCGCCTCCTCGATCTCCAGGACGATGTTGGGCTGGATGCCCTCGGTCGGCTCGTCCAGGATCAGCATCTTCGGCCGGGTCACCAGGGCCCGGGCGATCGCGAGCTGCTGCTGCTGGCCGCCGGACAGGAAGCCCGCCCGCCGCTTCAGCAGCGGCACCAGCCGGGGGAAGGCCTCCAGCGCCTCGTCCACCGCCTTGCGGTCCCGGTGGCCGGTCGCCTCCAGGGTGACCTGGAGGTTCTCGGCGACCGTGAGCTGGGGGAAGGTCTCGTGCCCCTGGGGGACGTACCCCATGCCCAGCTTCACCCGGTCGTAGGTCTTCATCCGGGTGACGTCCGCGCCCTCGAACTCGACCTTGCCCGCGGTGGGGGCGAGCACCCCCATGACCGAGTTGAGCAGGGTGGTCTTGCCGACGCCGTTGCGGCCCATCACGCACATCAGCTGCCCGGCGCCGACCTCGAAGTCGACGCCGAAGAGCACTCTCGCCCTGCCGTAGGCAGCCTCCAGCCCCGTCACCTTGAGCATCACGCGGCCTCCTCCTTCTTGCGGCCCAGGTAGACCTCCTGGACCCTCGGGTCGGCCTGGACGGCGGCGACGTCGCCCTCCACCAGGACGGATCCCTCGTGCAGGACGGTGACGGTCGAGGCGTACCGGCGCAGGAACTCCATGTCGTGCTCGATGACGATCACGGTGTGGTCCCTGGCGATCTCGGTGAGGAGCTCGCCGGTGCGCTCCCGCTCGTCCTTGCTCATGCCCGCGACCGGCTCGTCCAGCAGCAGGAGCTTGGGACCCTGGGCGATGAGCATGCCGATCTCCAGCCACTGGCGCTGGCCGTGCGAGAGGATCCCCGCGGGCCGGTCCGCCAGGTCCCGCAACCCGATCGTCTCCAGCGCGGACGCCACCTCGTCGGTGACGCCCTTCCTGCGGCGCAGCAGGCTCGCCAGCGGGCGGCGGAAGCTGGCGGCCAGGTCGATGTTCTCCAGGACCGACAGCTCCTCGAACACCACCGAGGTCTGGAACGTCCGGCCGATGCCGAGCCGGACGATCTGGTGCTCCTTCCGCCCGGCCAGGGACGCGCCGGCGAAGCGGACCGTTCCCGAGGTCGGTTTCGTCAGCCCGGTGATGACGTCGATCAGCGTGGTCTTGCCCGCGCCGTTGGGGCCGATGAGGAAGCGCAGCTCCCCCTCGCCCACGGTCAGGTCCACCCCGTTGATCGCCGTGAAGCCGTCGAAGACGACCATCAGATCCCTGATCTCCAGCAGGCCGGGGCCCGGCTTCGCCGCCTCGGTCCGCTCCGGAGCGGCCGCGGTCTCCTCCGAAGGGGCCTCTGGGGGATTCTCCTCGCTCATACCGGCACCTCCTCCTTGGCCAGAGCCTGCGGCGCGGACGGAGCCGCGGCCTTGCGCCGGGCCAGCAGGTCGCCGGCCTGGTTCACCAGGCCCGCGATGCCCTTGGGCGCCAGCATGATCACCAGGATGAACAGGCCGCCCTGCAGGTAGGTCCAGCCCTCGGGCCAGTTCTCCGAGAGCGTGGTGTGCGCCCAGTTCATCAGGACGCCGCCGAGGATCGCCCCCGCCAGCGAGAACCGCCCGCCGATGGCGACGGCGACGAGCAGTTCGATCGAGGGCACCACGCCCAGCAGCGCCGGCGAGATGATCCCGACGACCGGCACGTACAGCGCCCCGGCGATGCCCGCCATGGCCGCCGACACCGCGAAGGTGATCGTCTTGACCGTCGCGGGGTTGTACCCGAGGAAGCGCACCCGGTCCTCGCCGTCGCGGATGGCCACCAGCAGCCTGCCGAAACGGCTCTTCACCAGCTGGCGGGCGAGCAGGTAGAGCGCACCCAGCACCACGACGACCACGAAGTAGAAGGTGCGCTGGGTGCTCTCCTCCTCCGGGTCCATGCCGAACACGTCGTAGAAGTTGGTCAGCCCGTTGGTGCCGCCGGTGAGGCCCTGCTGGCCGACCAGCCAGATCACGAACGCGGCGGCCAGCGCCTGGCTGAGAATGGCGAAGTAGGCGCCGCGCACCCGCTGGCGGAACACCAGCAGGCCCAGCACGGCCGCGACCGCGACCGGCAGCACCACCACCATGGTCAGCGCGAAGAAAGGGCTGCGGAACGGCTCCCACAGGGCGGGCAGCTCCTCGACGCCGCTCCACACCATGAAGTCCGGCAGCCCGCCGGACCCGGCGTCCTTCAGCTTGAGGTACATGCCCATGCAGTAGCCGCCGAGCCCGAAGAACACGCCCTGGCCCAGGGTCATCATGCCGCCCTGGCCCCAGGCGAGCCCGATGCCCAGCGCGGCGATGGCGAAGCACAGGTACTTGGCCAGCAGGCCGAGCCGGAACGGGTCGAGCGCCGCCGGGGCGATCGCCAGCAGCAGCAGGGCGACCGCGGCGAACAGGACGTAGCCGCGGGCCCTTCCGGTGAGCAGGGTCCTCCCCTGCGCCAGGACGCTCATGTCAGCGCCCGGGAGCGGAGGACGAACATGCCCTGCGGACGGACCTGGAGGAAGGCCACGATCGCCACGAACACCACGACCTTGGCGGAGCTGGCGTCGGTCCAGAACTCCACGAAGGAGTTGAGCAGGCCCAGGGCCAGCGCCGCCAGGACCGCGCCGCGCAGCCGGCCGAGGCCGCCCGCGACGACGACGAGGAAGGCGTCGACGATGTAGTTGGTGCCCAGCGACGGGCCGATCGGGCCGATGAGGGTCAGCGCGACGCCCGCAACGCCGGCCAGGCCCGAGCCGATGAAGAAGGTCAGCTGGTCGACCCGCTCGGTGACCACCCCGGAGCATGCCGCCAGCTCACGGTTCTGCATGACCGCGCGCATCCTGCGGCCCTGCCGGGACCGGTTCATGTAGAGCCAGATCGCGGCCACGCAGGCGACCGCCAGGACCATGATGAACAGCCGGGTGTAGGGAATGGTCATGCCGCCGAGGGCGAGCCGCCCTTCGAGCAGGCCCGGCGCCGTCACGTTGACGTTGGGGGCGCCGAACAGGTCGCGCGCGAGCTGCTGCAGCACCAGGCTCACGCCCCAGGTGAGCAGCAGGGTGTCCAGGGGCCTTCCGTAGAACCGCCTGATGGCCAGCCGTTCCAGGATCAGGCCCATCGCGCCCGCCACGCCGAAGGCGACGGGAAGGGCCAGGAACACGGCCTTGTCGTCGGCGAGGTCCTGGAGCAGGTAGGCGGTGTAGGCCCCGGCCATGATGAACTCGCCGTGGGCCATGTTGATCACGCCCATCTGGCCGAAGGTGAAGGTCAGGCCCAGCGCGATGAGCAGTAGCGCGCCCGCGATGCTGAGCCCGACGGGCAGTTGGTCGATCATGTCCCCTCCTCTCTGTGTCGTGGCTCCGCCGCGCGAGGGCCACCCCGCCTCCGGTGGACGGGGTGGCCGCTCGTCACGACTGCTCGAGCCCGGGGCCTAGGAGAGGCCCTCGGCCCAGGGGTACGTCTTGAGGTAGGGGTCCGGCTTGATCGGTTCGCCGGAGCTCCACACCTCCTTGATCAGGCCGTCGGACTGGATCACGCCGATCCGGGCGGTCTTGTGGACGTGCTGGTTCTCGCCGTCGATGGTCACCAGGCCCTCGGGCAGCTTCAGCTCGACCCCGGCGGAGGCCTTCTTGACCGCCTCGACCTCGGTGGTGCCGGCCTTCTTCACCGATTCGGCCCACAGGTAGACGGCGTTGTAGCCGGCCTCCATCGGGTCGGAGGTCACCTTCTCCTGGCCGTACTTGGCCTTGAAGGCCTCGACGAAGGTCTTGTTCTCGGGGTTGTCGGTGGTCTGGTAGTAGTTCCAGGCCACCGGGTGGCCGACGATGTTGTCGACGCCGATGCCGCCGACTTCCTCCTCGGCGATGCTCACGGAAAGGACGGGCAGGCTCTCCGCCGTGCCACCGGCCGCCTTGAACTGCTTGAAGAAGGCGACGTTGCTGTCGCCGTTCAGGGTGTTGAAAACGGCGTCGGGCTTCGCCGACATGACCTTGTTGACGAGCGTTCCGTATTCGGTGTGACCCAGCGGGGTGTATTCCTCACCGACGACTTCCATGCCATTGGCCTCGGCATAGGCCTTGATGATTTTGTTCGCGGTGCGCGGGAAGACGTAGTCGCTGCCGACCAGGAAGATCTTCTTCTTGCCCTGGGACTTCAGGTAGTCCAGGCCGGGGATGATCTGCTGGTTGGTCGTGGCGCCGGTGTAGTAGATGTAGGGGGAGGACTCCAGGCCCTCGTACTGCACCGGGTACCACAGCAGCGCCTTCTCGGCCTCGAAGACCGGGAGCATGGCCTTGCGGCTGGCCGAGGTCCAGCCGCCGAAGACGGTCGCGACCTTGTCCTTCTTGACGAGCTTGCGCGCCTTCTCGGCGAAGGTGGGCCAGTCCGACGCCCCGTCCTCGACGACCGGCTCGATCTGCTTGCCCAGGACGCCGCCCTTGGCGTTGATCTCCTCGATCGCCATGAGTTCGGAGTTCTTGACGGTAACCTCGCTGATGGCCATGGTGCCGCTCAGCGAGTGGAGGATGCCCACCTTGATGGTGTCGCCGTTCTCAGCGCTCGCGGTCTCCTCGGACTCACCGCAGGCGGTGAGGACGAGTGCCGCGGCGGTGGCCATGACGGCCATTTTCCGCCAGTGGGAAATACGCAACTTGCTTCTCCTCGGGAAGGACCCCGCTTGTCGGTCGACCAACAATTTGCGGGAGCCTTATTTCCAGAGGGACCTTCGCGTGTTAATTGCGCATTACCGAAGTACCACCATGTAAACATGCGGTGAATCCGGGCATGGCAGGGTCTCCCGCCGTAACGGACGGGACGGGGAGAGATTCTCAGACGAGAATGGAAAGGCAGGTCACAGAGCCTTCGAGGGCCTCGAACTCGCTGATGTCGACGGTCGTGACCCGCCAGCCGTCCGCGCGCAGCAGCGCCGCGGTGCGGGGGGCGCTCGCCGCCAGCAGGAGGTGGTCCTCGCCCAGCACCACCACGCCGGCCCCGGACGCCTCGGGCGCCACCCGCAGGCCGGGCAGGCCCGAGGTGTCGATGAGGTCCGGGAGGCCGATCAGGGAGCCGTCCGGCAGCGCGGTCATCGCCGACTTCAGGTGCAGGGCCCCCAGCACCTTGACCCCGACCACCCGCCGGACGGGCAGCAGCGACGGCAGCCGGCACAGGGCGTCGTCGTCCGTGCGGCCCGACCGGCCCACGTAGAGGGTGTCGGAGGTCTGCAGGACGTCGCCGCCGTCCAGGGCGCACTCCCCGTCCAGGGTGCGGACGTCCAGGCCGAGGCCGCGCAGCGCCCGTTCGGTGCCCGCCACCTCGCCCGCCCGCTCGGGCGCGCCGGGCCGGGCCAGGACGGCCCTGTCCCCGCACACCACCGCGGTGTCCTCGACGAAGACCGCGTCGGGGCAGTCGTCGGCGGGCTCCACCCAGTGGAGCCCGAAACCCGCCTCGGCCAGGGCCCCGGTGTAGGCCTCGTGCTGGGCGCGGGCCAGCGCGAGGTCGAGGGGCCGGCGTTCCCGGTGGGTGACCAGGCCGTCGGCCAGCCTCGGTCCGGGGGCCCGGACCAGGGCGGTCCTCATGTGATCGCGCCCTCGGCGACCAGGATCACGCCCAGGGCGTGGGCGGTGCTCATGCCCAGGGACCCCGCCACCCGGTGCAGCTCCCGCCGCTCGTCCTCGCTCAGCGAGCCGTCGGACAGGGCGACCCGGGCCACCTGGGTGAGGAACCACTCCTTGGCCTCGACGGCCAGGTGGGCACCGGCCCTGGCGATCTCCTCGCGGTGGAACTCGGCCGGCAGGTGCAGGTCCTCGGCCAGCTCGTCGCTGGTGTAGGCATCCTCGCCGTAACCGCGGACGGCGTCCACGGCGCGGATCCGGGCGAGGGCCGCGGCCGGGTCGCCCGCCCGCAGCACCAGGCAGCAGGCGGCGCGCATGGCGGCGGGCAGCGCCGCGGACATGGCGGCGGCGGTGGGCTGGCGCAGGACCGAGACGTTGAACCGGGTGCGGCAGGAGCGGCACTCGACGGCCTGGCCGAGGCCGCGCAGGGGGATGACCGGGAGGAAGAAGAGGGTGATCCAGCGGCGGCCGCGGCGGCGGCGGTACCGGCGGTCGCCACCGCAGGACGGGCAGTGGAACATGCCCTCGCCGACCGTACGGAAGCAGACCGTCAGACCGAAGACGAGCAACACCGTGCTCTCCCTTCCGAAGGGTTGAAAAGTCAACATACCGAGCCCCCGGAATCCGCGGGGACGGTATGGAGAGAAGACGCTAGCGGGGGCAAACGTGACCTTCTACCCTTCAACCCATGACTCCGCCTTATACGCCGGGTTTCGGCGAGCAAGGGTATCCGCGCCCCACCCCTGCTTCCGCCGCCCCTGCCCGCCGGGCCCTGGCCGTCGTGAGCCTGCTGGCCTCGGCCGCGGTGACCGCCGCGCCCTTCCTGCCGTGGGTCTGGGTCTCCCAGGAGGCGTTCCTGCTGATCCCCGCCCAGTCGCAGAGCTGGACGGCCATGGACGAGCTGGCCGAGACCAGCAGCGCGCCGGGCTACCTGGCCCTGGCCGCCGGAATCCTCGGCCTGGTGCTCGCGCTGGCCGCCCTGGCCACCGGCCGCAAGCCCCTGGGGCTCGCCGCGATGGCCCCCGGAGTCCTGGGGACCGCCGCCTGCCTGCTCTTCGTGCGCGAGATCCAGTCCTACCAGGACCAGGTGGCCAACGACCTCCTCGCCCGGCTCGCCCAGGCCGTCCTGGACATCCAGGGCGGACTGGACTTCGGCTGGTTCCTGGCCCTGGGCGGCTCGGTGGTGCTGCTGCTCTGCGGCGCCGGACATCTGTTGCGAAAGGTCTAGCGGCTACCCTTTCAGTCATCCAGATGCCAAAGAACCCCATCTCCTCTCCCCGTCCCGGCCTCGGCCGCCTCTCCCGCCTCGGCCCGCCCTGCGCCGCCGCCCTGGTGGCCCTCGCCGTCGCCTGCTGGGGCCTGACGACCCCCTCCTTCTGGCGGGACGAGGCGGTCACCGCCGACCTCACCGGCAGGACCGTGCCCCAGCTCCTGCGCGTCCTCGGCGAGATCGACGCCGTCCACGGCTTCTACTACCTGCTCATGTGGCCGGTCACCACGGTGTTCGGCGTCTCCGAGCTCACCCTGCGGCTGCCCTCGGCGCTCGCCGCCGCCGCGGCGGCCGGACTCACCGCCGTGCTCGGACGGCGGCTCGGCTCCGACCGGCTCGGGCTGACCGCCGGGCTGCTGGTCGCGCTCTCCCCGTTCCTCAGCCGCTACGCCCAGGAGGCCAGGCAGTACGCCCTGGTCGCCGCGCTGGCCGTGCTCTCCACCTGGCTGCTGGTCCGCGCCGAGAACCGGCGCGGCTGGGCCTGGTACGCGTTGTCCGTGGTGCTGCTGGGCTACACCCACATGTTCGCGCTGCTCCTCCTGCCCGCCCACGTGATCGCCCGCCGGGACGCGCTGCGGTCCTGGGCGGTGGCCGCCGGAGCGGCCCTGGTCCCGCTGCTGGGGCTGGTCGTCTTCGCCATGAGCCAGCGCTACCAGGTGAGCTGGATCGAGCCGCTCACCGGCAAGGCGCTGCTGCGGCTGGCCCAGGCGCTGGGCTGGGGTCCGGTCCTGCTGGTCCCCGCCCTGCTGCTCGCCCTCCTGGGCCTGTGGCGGTACCGGCCCGCCTCCCCCCTCCTGCGGGTCGCACTCCCCTGGCTGGTGCTGCCCCCGGCGCTGCTGCTGGGGGTCTCCTGGCTGGGCAGCCCCTACTACGTGCAGAGGTACCTGCTCTTCTGCGTCCCGGCCGCCGCGCTGCTCGTCGCCGCCGGACTGGAGACCCTCTCCTGGAAGCTGGCCGTGCCGCTGACGG
>NZ_BAAATZ010000027.1:9886-23406 GCF_039533685.1 Actinocorallia aurantiaca
TCCCCCTCCACCTGGACCAGCGCCGCCAGGACGCCCGAGTGGACGATCTGCGCGCCCTCTCCGGGATCGTCGCCGAGCACAAACGGCCCGGCGACGTCGTCCTGTTCACCGACGTGCGCTTCCGCCCCGCCCTGACCGTCTACCCCTCCGTCTACGAGGGCCTGGACGACGTCATGCGCCGGACGTCCCCCGTCGCCGCCGGGGACCTGAAGGGCACCGAGATCTCCCGCGCCCGGTACGCCGAGGCGCTGGCCGGCACCGACCGCGTCTGGCTGATCCACAACTGGATCCCGTTCCTCCCCGGTTCCGACTGGACGTTCGGGGCCAAGCGGCGCGCCCTGCGGGAGACGGGCTTCGAGAAGGCCGACCGCTGGCGCTACAAGGGCGGCGAGATCCTGCTCTACCTGCGCGCTCCCGACCCGGACGGGCCGGCGGCCGTCCTGCCCAAGTACGCGGAGCCGGGAGAACACGCCGGTTGAGCCGGCCCCGGCCGGGGCCGGGATCAGGCCGTGGCGGGCCCTGTCAGACCCTGGCGGGCCGTGTCGGCTGCGTCAGTCGTAGAAGCCCAGCCGCCTGAGCTGCTTGGGGTTGCGCTGCCAGTCCTTGGCGACGCTGACCTGGAGGTTGAGGTAGACCCGGGTGCCCAGCAGCGCCTCGATCTGCCGGCGGGCGGTGGTGCCGACCTCGCGCAGCCGCGCGCCCTTGCGGCCGATGAGGATGGCCTTCTGGCTGGGCCGCTCCACGAAAACGTGGGCGTAGATGTCGGTGAGGTCGTCGCGGCCGGGCCTGGGAGCCATCTCGTCGACGACCACCGCGATGGAGTGGGGCACCTCCTGCTCCACCCCCTCCAGGGCCGCCTCGCGGATGAACTCCGCGGCGAGGATCTGCTCCGGCTCGTCGGTGAGGTCTCCCTCGGGGTAGAGCGGCGGGCCCTCGGGCAGGTGCCCGATCAACAGGCCGGCGACCACGTCGAGCTGGTAGGGCCCGGTCTGGCCGCCCCGGGACCGGCCGGTCTGCGAACCGAGGCCGCCGTGCGCGGAGACCGGCACGATGTCCGCCCACTCCCCCAGCGCGTCGACGGCCATCAGCTGCTCGGCCAGCTGCTGCGGGTCCACCTTGTCGGCCTTGGTGATGATGGCGACGACCGGGGTCTTCTTGACCTGGGCCAGCTCCCGCGCGATGTAGCGGTCGCCGTCGCCGACCTTCTCGTCGGCGGGGACGCAGAACCCGATCACGTCGACCTCGGTGAGGGTGTTGCGCACCAGGCTGTCCAGCCGCTCCCCCAGCAGGGTGCGCGGCCGGTGCAGGCCGGGGGTGTCGACGATCACCAGCTGGGCGTCCGGACGGTGCACGATGCCGCGGATGGCGCGCCGTGTCGTCTGCGGGCGATTACTGGTGATCGCCACCTTGGTGCCCACCAGCGCGTTCATCAGGGTGGACTTGCCGACATTGGGTCGTCCGACGAAGCAGGCGAATCCGGATCTGAAGTCTGGCGTGGTCACCTTTCGATTCTCCCGCACGCGAGGCCGTGTCCTGACCGCGGGCGTCCTCCGGGGCCGCGGCAAGTCAGCGCCAAGCGCCCGCCAAGCGCACCGGGCGAGGGTGGATCCCATGAACAAGACGGACACCGTGATCGTTCGCCCCCGCCGCTCGGGCGACCCCGAAGCCGACCTGACGACCTTCCAGATCGTCCACCGGGCCATGCGCGGCGAGGTCCGCAGACTGGCCGCGCTCACCGCCGGGCAGGGCGAGACCCCCTTCCCGCCGGAGCGGGAGGCCGCGATCCAGAGCCTGCTCGGGCCGCTGACCGACGAGATCCACGCCCACCACGCCAAAGAGGACCGGATCCTCTGGCCGGTGGTCGCCGCGTCGGCCGGTGCGGCGATCGACCTCCTGCCGCTGAGCGAGGAGCACGCGGAGATCGACCCCTACCTCGAGCGGATCCGCGCCGGCCGCGGCCGGGAGCGCGCCGAGGCGCTGGCCGCCCTGCGGGACCTGCTGGACGAGCACATCGTCGAGGAGGAGGCCGTTCTCTTCCCCGTCATCCGCCAGTACGTCTCGGCCGAGGACTTCACCGCGTGCGAGAAGCGGTTCCAGAAGGGCTCCTCCTTCGCCCACCTGAAGTTCCTCCTGCCGTTCATCGCCGCCTACGCCGCCCCCGAGGAACTGGCGCGCATGCTGAAGGAGGCGGGCCTGCCCATGCGGATCCTGGTGAGGCTCTTCCAGCCGGGCTATCTCAGAACGCAGCGGGCCGTCTACGGGAGTTGAGCCAGGGCGCGCTCCTCCCAGTGCGGCGCGCCCGCCTTCCGTGCGACCTCCACGGCCCGCGCGTAGTGCTCCGACGCGTCCAGCCCGAGGAACCGGGCGAGTTCCCCCAGCGCGAAGGAGACCGGGCACAGCGCGATCGACGCGGTACTCATCCCGGCGTAGCGACCGGCGTACGGGAGGAGCCGGTCGTACGTCTCGCGGGCCGTCGGGCGGTCCTCGAACCGGATGGCGGCGAAGGCCCGGATCGTGATCAGCAGGTCGTAGAAGTAGTCGTACCGGACGGGCGGGGCGAGGGAGAAGATCTCCCGTGCCCGTTCCCGCTTCCCCCGGGCGTGCAGGACGAGGGCGTAAAGGTCCGCCATGACGCCGTTGGCCCCCCACATCTCCCACATCACGGCGGTCTCCTCCTCCAGTTCGGCGAGCCTGTCCCGGGTGAACATCAGGGTGAACACGCCCAGCCAGGACATGGCCAGCTCGCCGCCCCACAGGCCGGTGCTCAGGAACGCCTCGGCGGTCCGCCGGTAGGCCTCGGTCGCCTCGTCGAACCGGCCCCCGACCGCCAGCCGCTGGCAGACGGCCCAGGCGGCGATGTCGGCCAGCAGGGGCCGCTCGTACTGGCGGGCCAGCCGCTGCCCCTCCCCGGAGTGGAACTCCGCCCGCTCCGGGTCGAGCAGGCCCATGCGGGTCTGCTGCAGGAACAGGTGGCCGAGCACCTGGTAGAGGCCCAGGGAGTGCCGTTCGGCCAGCTCCAGCAGCTCCAAGGCGATGGCGTCTCTCTCGTGCAGCGCTTCCGCCGTGCGGTAGCTGTTCATGTAGAGGCCGTTGAGCGCGTGGGCGAGCAGTTCCGGCTCGCCCAGCCGCCGGGCGATCTCCACCGCCTCCTCGGCCGCGCGGGCGCCCCGCTCCTCGAAGTCGGTCTCCAGCTCCATCGCCAGGGTCGTCAGCAGTCTGGACCGCAGCGCCCCCTCGGGCAGGGCGCCGAGCGCCTCCTCGGCCGCCGCGACGACCGGCTCGTCCACGGCCCCGTACTGGTGGTTCGTCCAGGGTGTGGGCACGTCGTAGGCGGTGATGACACGGGCCGTCAGCTCGGGGTCGCCCAGCTCCCTCAGGGCGTCGAGGACCTCGCCGCGCCGGATCCGGGCCTGGACCAGGTCTCCGGAGAGCGCCAGCGCCCGCACCAGGCGGGCCACCAGGTCGAGCCTGGCCCTCGGATCGGCCGTGCCGGAGCGGTCGTGGGCGTCCAGGGCCTGGCTCCACAGCTCCGAGGCCCTGCGGTGGGCGAACCGCGCCTCGGCCGCCTCCGCCGCACGGCGAGCGTGGTGGGCCACCCTGTCCGGGCGGGTCCCGGAGGCGAGATGGTGGTGGGCCAGCGTCGCGGGATCGGCCGCGGGGCGCCGCTCCAGCGCGTCGGCGACACGGGCGTGCAGACGCGACCTGCGCAGCCGGGACAGGTCCCCGTACAGGGTGTCGCGGACCAGGACATGGGCGAACCGCGTACCGGTGCCCTCCTCCGTCATCAGGCCCGTGACGAGAGCCGCCTCCAGGGCGTCCAGGACGGTGTCCTCGTCCACGCCGCAGATCTCGGTGAGCAGGTCGGGATCGACGTCGCGCCCCACCACGGCCGCCGTCCGCAGGACGGTCTGCGCGGCGGCGGGGAGGCGCGAGACCCGCCGTCTGAGCACGTCCCCCACTCCCGAGGGCACCGTGCGGACGGCGGCCTCCGCCCCCTCGGAGGCCAGAAGGCGCGCGGTCTCCCGCACAAAGAAGGGGTTGCCCGCCGTCCGTTCGGCGATGGCCTTCAACGTCCCCGCGTCCACTTCGGCGGAGCACAGGCTGCCTACCAGTTCCGCGACGGCGTCCGCGTCGATCCCCGCCAGCTCCATCCGCACCGGCTCGTGCCGGGCCAGGGAGGCCAGGGCGTCGGCCAGCGCGTCCGTGGGCTGGGTGTTGCGGTAGGTCACCAGGAACAGCACACCGGGCGCCTGCTCGGGCAGGCCCGCCAGCAGGCCGAGGGTCTCCTCGTCGGCCCGGTGCAGGTCCTCTAGGACGACCGCCAGCGAGGTGGTCTCCGCCACGCCGGCCAGATAGCGGCCGACCGCCCGGTGCAGCCGGAACCTCGCGACGGTCAGGTCCCCCGCCGGGGCCAGGGCGTCGTCGTCGAGCATCGGGGCGAGCACCTCGGGCGCCGGATAACGGGCGTTCAGGCCGCGCAGCAGCTCCGCCCAGGCCCACGCGGCGGGCGCTCCGTCGACCTCGGGCGTACGGCCCCAGGACTGCTCCCAGCCCTCGGCCGCCAGTTCCCGGCAGACCCGGTCGGCGAGCGCCGTCTTGCCGACCCCGGCCTCGCCGGACAGCAGGACCAGCCGCCTCCCGGCCCCGACCGCGGCCAGGATCTCGGCCAGCTCCCGGTCCCGGCCGGCCAGCGGCTCGGCGGGGGTGTCGGCGGGCGGCTCCGTCCCGGGCCGCCGGGCCGGGGCCACCGGTTCCGGAGCCCTTCGGGGCGCCGGGTCCAGCTCGGCGGACTGCCGCAGGATGTCGCCCTCCAGCGCCTGCAGCGCCGGGCCGGGATCGACGCCCAGCTCCTCGGCCAGCAGCGCCCGGATCTCCCGCAGGACGGCCAGCGCGTCGGCCTGCCTGCCCGACCGGTACAGCCCCAGGGCCAGCAGCCGCCGGGGCTCCTCCCGCAGCGGGTGGGCGGCGGTGTGGACCTCCAGGTCCAGCACGGCCTGCGCGGTGGCCCCCGCGGCCAGCATCGCCTCGGCGCGCCGCTCCACGGCGGTGAGCCGCAGCCCGGCCAGCCGGGTGCGCTCGGCCTCGGCCCAGGGCAGGTCGGCGAACTCCGCGTAGGCCGGTCCCCGCCACAACTCCAGCGCCTCGTCCGCGGCGGCCCAGGCGGCTCCGGGATCGGCGCTCTCGCGCACCAGGCGTTCGAACCGCCACACGTCGACCGCGTCCTCGTCGAGCCGCAGCGCGTATCCGGGCGGCCGCGTCACCAGCGCCGACGCCGGGGTGCGGGGAGGCCGGTCCGGTTCCAGGGCGCGCCGCAGGTGCGACACGAACGCCTGGACGCCGGCCAGCGCCCGGGCGGGCGCCTCCCCCGGCCACAGGTCGTCGATCAGCTGGTCCACCGGGACCATCCGGCCGCCCGCCGCGACCAGCCGGGCCAGCACCGCCCGCTGCCTCGTCCCCCCGAGGTCGGCGACGCCCCCTCCGACCCGGGCCTCGAAGGCCCCGAGGACCTTTATCTTCACCATTTGGCGGGAATCCTAGGGTGCCGTCGGCCACCTTTTCGGTCACACCTGTATTTCGGTGATGAAAAGCACCCCCGGAGTCCGGGGGTGCTCGGGCGCGGCATCAGCCGACGGGGGCCGGCTCCCGTTCGCGGGCCCGCTCCCCGCCGTGGACGTCCATCTTCGGCAGGACCCTGTCCAGCGGCCCGGGAAGCCACCAGTTCCAGCGGCCCAGCAGCGCCATCGCCGCCGGGACGAGGACCAGCCGGACCAGGGTGGCGTCGAGGGCCACCGCGACGGCCAGGCCCACCCCCATCTGCTTGATCACCACGCCGGGGTCGAAGACGAACCCGGCGAAGACCGCGATCATGATGAGCGCGGCGCTGGTGATGATCCGGCCGGTGGCCGCCAGGCCCGAGACCACCGAGCGGTGCGGGTCGCCGGTGCGCTCGTAGTCCTCCCGCACCCGCGACAGCAGGAAGACCTCGTAGTCCATCGAGACCCCGAACAGCACCGCGAACATCAGCGGCAGGATGAAACTGGAGACCGGCACGCTGTGCGGGAGGCCCAGCAGCTCCGTGCCCCAGCCCCACTGGAACACCACCGTCAGCACCCCGTAGGCCGCGCCGATGGACAGCAGGTTCATCGCGGCGGCCTTCAACGAGACCGCGATCGAGCGGAAGACCAGCAGGAGCAGCACGCACGAGGTGCCGACGACGGCCAGGATGACCAGCCAGATCCGGTCGAGGACGATCTCGTTCAGGTCCCGGTAGGACGCGGTCAGGCCCGCGACCTCGCCGCCCAGCGGCCTGACCTGATCCCGGACGGCGTCGACGACCTCGCTGGCGCGCTCGTCCTGCGGCCCGTACTCGGGAACGACGGTGAGGACGGCGGCGTCCTCCCCCGGCGACAGGACGGGCTCGCCCACCGAGGCGACGCCCTCCACCGCGTCCAGCCTCGTCCTGACCTCGGCCGGGTCGACGTCCCGCTCCAGGTCCAGCGCCACCAGCAGCGGCCCGTTCGCGCCCGGCCCGTACGCCTCGGCGATCAGGTCGTAGGCCTTGCGGACCGTCGCGTCCGCCGGCTCGGAACTGGCGTCGTTCGGCCAGGTCCGCATGCCCAGGGCGGGCGCGGCCAGCGCCAGCATCAGGGTGAGGGCCGCCAGCAGCCACGGCAGCGGACGGCGGCCGACCCGGGCGGCCCAGGCGCCGACCCACCGCGAGTCGTTCACCACCGGCGCGCCGCGGCGCTCCCCTCGGCGCAGCACCCGGCGTCCGGCCAGGCCCAGCAGCGCCGGCAGCAGCGTGACCGCCGACAGCATGGTCGCGAAGACCACGATCGCCGCCGAGAAGCCCATGGTGACGAAGATCGGCAACCCGGCGAACACCAGCCCGCACAGCGCCACCAGAACCGTGGCCCCGGCGAACAGCACCGACCTCCCCGCGGTGGCGTTGGCCCCGGCCACGGCCTCCGGCACGTCCTGCCCGGCGGCGAGGTTCTCCCGGAACCGGGTGAGGACGAACAGGGCGTAGTCGATTCCGACGCCGAGCCCGATCATCACCGCGAGCGTCGGCGTGGTGGTGCCGACGTCCTCGACCGCCGCGAACAGCGTGATCCCGGCCATTCCCACGCCCAGCCCCGTGAGCGCGACCGCCAGCGGCAGCCCCGCCGCGGCGACCGAGCCGAACGCCAGGAAGAGGACGACCATCGCCGCGACGATCCCGACCGCCTCGGACGTCCCGTCCGGAGCCGTCACGTTCTCCGGCACCTGGCCGCCGAACTCCACCTGCGCGCCGGGGACCTGCGCCGCCTTCTTCAGCAGCTCCAGATCCTCGGCCGGCCTCAGATCGGTGACCGGCAGGTCGTAGCGGACGGTCAGCAGCACCGTCCGGCCCCCGGCTCCGGGCAGCGGCCCGTCCACCCCCACCACGTGCGGCAGCTTCTCCAGCCGCGCGACCGCCCGGACGACCTCCGCCTCGTCCACGCCGTCCCCGTCGTGCACGACGACCCGGGCGCTGGTCTCGGCGACCGCCGGGAACCGTTCCCGCAGCAGCTCGGTCGCGGCCTGCGAACCCGTCCCCTCGAGCTCGTAGTCGTCGTGCAGAGCCCCGCCCAGCACCGACGCCAGCCCCGTGAACAGCACCAGGGCCAGCACCCAGGCCCCGATCATCCGCCAGGGCCGCCGCGCGGCGGCTCCCCCCAGCCCGTACAGCAACCGAGACATCCCCGTCCCCTCTCAGATCTTCCTTGACGAAAGACCACTGTGGGACGGGGTTCTTGCAGACGACTTGCCCTCCGCTTGCGACGGGTCCGCAAGCGGGACCGGCCCGCCTTTCAGCGGGTCACAGGGTGGTGTGCACCGTTCCGTCCGGCCCGGCCACCAGGACCGGGGCCTCGGGCCCCAGATCGCGGACGGCGCTGATGTCCGGAAGGTCGCCGCCGGTGACGACCACCGCGGCCTCCAGGCCCTCGGCCCCGCTGGCCACCGCCATCGCGACGGCGACCTGCAGCGCGGTCAGGCCCAGGCTGGGCAGCGCCACCGTGGTGGCCGTGTAGGTGCGGCCCGTCTCGTCGCGCACCGCCGCGCCCTCGGGGGCGCCGTTGCGGGCACGCGAGGACCGGGCCAGCTTGATGAGCTTCTCGTCCTCGGCGTTCACGGACTCAGCTTAGGGTCTGCCCCGAAGCCGGCGCACGTCCCGCCCCTGCCGGGGACCCGCCGTCGCGGCTAGGCCCCCAGCAGCCTGGCCGCCGCCAGTTTCGCCGCCGCGGCGGCGGCGCTCGGCTCGCCCTCGGCGACGACCCCCGGCTGCGCCACCACCAGGAAGGTTCCGCCGCTGCGGTACATGACGAGCTCGTAGCTCAGTTCGTGCCCGGTGCCCGACCGCTCGGCGAACCGCACCGCCAGGGTGTCCTTCTCCGGCAGGTCGGGGACGCGCAGGGGCGTCTGGGGAAGGCTCAGCTCGGCTCCGCCCACCCTCGCCCGCAGCACGGTGCACCTCGCGGCGGCACGGCGGGCCGCGGCCAGCGTCTTGTCCGCCCGCACCGCGCCGGCGGCGAAGACGTGCTGGGTGAGCGTCGCCCCGGGAGAGACCCGGTAGAAGGCGGTCCCCTTCATCGGCACGTCGCGGAGGCCCTTCCCGTCCGCCAGCTCCAGCAGCCTCCGGCAGTGCGGGTCGTGCGGCGCCACCCCGTGGAAGGCCGGCTGGACCTGGGCCGACAGGTAGCCCGCCGGCACGTCCTTCGGCGAGAGGACCGCGGCGGCCGGCCCGGACGGGAAGCCCGCCTTGTCCGGCGCCTCGCCCTTCCCGCACCCGGCGGCCGCCAGGACCAAGCCGACGGCGAGCACGGCTCCGTGAACGATGCGCCTCACAGGAATCCCCCGAATCCTCCCGATGGCAGGGAAGATCGTTCCCGGGGTCCGGCGGATCAACCCTCCGCCGCGCGTGTCACTCCCCGACGGGAGCGGCCTCCTGCGGTATGCGCTCCACCAGGACGGTGCCGATGCGGTTACGGCGTCCCGCCAGGCTCTCGGCGGTCAGCCGCAGCCCGGCCACCTCGGCGGTGGAGCCCGCGATCGCGACCCGGCCCAGGGCGTGGGCCAGCAGCCCCCCGACCGTCTCCACGTCCTCGACGTCGATCTCCACGTCGCACAGCTCCTCGAGCTCCTCGACGCTCATCCGCGCGGTCACCCGCTGCCGCCCTTCGGCGAGCCGCTCCACCCGCGGGATCTCGTTGTCGTACTCGTCGGTGATCTCCCCGACGATCTCCTCGAGGATGTCCTCGATGGTGACCAGGCCCGCCGTGCCGCCGTACTCGTCGATCACGATCGCCACATGGATCTGCCGGGCCTGCATCTCCCGCAGCAGATCGTCGATCGGCTTGGAGTCCGGCACGTACGTCGCCGGACGCATCAGCGTGCCGACCTCCGCCGACGCGTCCGACGGCCTCTCGTGCGTCCGCCGGACGACGTCCTTCAGGTAGGCGACGCCCACCACGTCGTCCTCGTTCTCGCCGATCACCGGGATCCGGGAGAACCCCGAGCGCAGCGACAGCGACAGGCACTGGCGCAGCGTCTTGTCCCGCTCGATGAACACGATGTCGGTGCGCGGCACCATGACCTCGCGGACCAGGGTGTCGCCCAGCTCGAACACCGAGTGGATCATCTCGCGCTCGTCCGGCTCGATCAGCCGCCGCTGCTCGGCCAGGTCGACCAGGTCCCGCAGCTCGGCCTCGGTGGCGAACGGACCCTCCCGGAAGCCCTTGCCGGGGGTCAGCGCGTTGCCCAGCAGGATCAGCAGCCGCGGCAGCGGCCCCAGCACCCGCACCAGCGGGTGCATGAACGTCGCCCCGGCCAGCGCCACCTTGTCGGCGTGCTGGATCGCCAGGGTGCGCGGGCCCACCCCGACCACGATGTAACTGACCAGGATCATGATCACCGCGGCGGTGGCGTAGGCGCGCCAGGTCTCGTCCAGCCAGCCGATGCAAAGGTCCGCCACGATCACCGTCGCGACCAGCTCGGCCGAGGTGCGCAGCAGCAGGAGGAGGTTGACGTAGCGCGCCGGGTCGGCCACCACCGCCGACAGCCGGGGCGAGTCCAGCTCGGCGACCCGCACCCGGGAGATGCGGGTCAGCGCGGTCTCCACCCCCGCGAACAGGCCCGCGAAGACCACCAGCAGGACCGAGGTCCCGATCATCCACAGCTGGGAGGAGCTCAGCGGGACTCCCGCCAGCTCTCCAGCAGCCTGCCCTGCAGGCCGAACATCTCGGCGTGATCCTCGGGCTCGGCGTGGTCATAGCCCAGCAGGTGCAGGATGCCGTGGGTGCACAGCAGCTCCAGCTCGTCCTGCGTGGCGTGGCCGGCCTGACCGGCCTGGCGCTCGGCCACCGCGGGGCACAGCACCACGTCGCCCAGCAGCCCCGGATCGGCCTCGCCGTCGTCGGAGCCGCCCGACAGGTGGCCCGGACGCAGCTCGTCCATCGGGAAGGCCAGGACGTCCGTCGGCTTGTCCTCGCCCATCCACTTGAGGTTGAGCTCCCGCATCGCGGGCTCGTCCACCAGCAGCAGCGACAGCTCGGCCAGCGGATGGATCCGCATGCCGTCCAGCACGTGCCGGGCCAGCCGGACCAGGGTCTCCTCGTCCGCGGGGACCCCCGACTCGTTCAGTACCTCGATGCTCATCTGCGCCCCCGCTCGCGCCGCGCCGGGCGCTGGTCGGCCGGCTGCTCGGCGTCGTGGCGCTCGTAGGCGTCGACGATGTCGGTGACCAGCCGGTGCCTGACGACGTCGTTGCTGCTCAGGCGGCAGAAGTAGATGTCGTCGACGTCCTTCAGGATCTCCTGCACCACCGCCAGGCCGCTGTGCGAGCCGGACGGGAGGTCCACCTGGGTCACGTCGCCGGTCACCACGATCTTGGAACCGAAGCCCAGCCGGGTGAGGAACATCTTCATCTGCTCCGGCGAGGTGTTCTGCGCCTCGTCCAGGATGATGAAGGAGTCGTTGAGGCTGCGGCCCCGCATGTAGGCCAGCGGCGCCACCTCGATCGTGCCCGCCTGCATCAGCTGCGGGATCGACCCCGGGTCCACCATGTCGTGCAGCGCGTCGTACAGCGGGCGCAGGTACGGGTCGATCTTCTCGTAGAGCGTGCCGGGCAGGAAGCCCAGCCGCTCGCCCGCCTCGACGGCCGGACGGGTGAGAATGATCCGGTTGACCTTCTTCTCCTGCAGCGCCTTCACGGCCTTGGCCATCGCCAGGTACGTCTTGCCCGTGCCGGCGGGGCCGATGCCGAAGACCACCGTGTGCTGGTCGATCGCGTCGACGTAGCGCTTCTGGTTCACCGTCTTCGGGCGGATCGTCCGGCCCCGCGAGGAGAGGATGTCGTGGCTGAGCACCTCGGCGGGCCGCGCCGACTCGCGCAGCATCGAGACGCTGCGCTCCACCGACTCGGGGGTGAGCGCCGCGCCCTTGCGCAGCAGGGTCACCATCTCGCCGAAGAGCTTGGCCACCAGCTCCGGCTCCGAGCCCCCGGTGACGGTGATCTCGTTGCCGCGGACGTGGATGTCGCTGTTGAAGGCGCGTTCGATCACGGCCAGCAGTTCGTCGCGGGAACCGAGCAGGGCCACCATCGACTGCTCGTCGGGCACCACGATCTTGATCTGGGAGCGCGCGCCGGTCTGGGCGGGATTCTTTGATTCGGTCATCTGCCGGCCTGGACGGCCACTGAGCCCCTCTGGTCTGTGGATTCCTGATGTCCCTGGAACCCATGCTACCGAGCCCTGAGCCCGATCGCCGAGCCGATTTCCTCAGCCGGGAGGCCAGTTGAGACCGCGGCCTCCCAGGACGTGGGCGTGCGCGTGGAAGACCGTCTGGCCCGCGCCGGAACCGGTGTTGAAGACCACCCGGTACCCCGACTCCGCCACGCCCTCGTCCTCGGCCACACGGCCCACCTCCGCCGTCACCTCGGCCAGCAGCGCCGGATCGGCCGCCAGGGACGCGAAGTTCGGGTGGTGCTCCTTGGGGATCACCAGCACATGCACCGGGGCCTGCGGGTTGATGTCGCGGAAGGCCAGCGTGCGCTCGCCCTCCCGCACCACCTCCGCGGGGACCTCACCGGAAATCATCTTGCAGAACAGACAGTCCACGTCGCCTCCAGAGCACTCCCCGGCATCGTACCGAGATCTTGAGGGGATCCGATGCCGCACTCACCCCCCGCGGCGGCACCCGCTCTGGTTATGGTGGCCTGGCGGCGCGAACCCCTCCGGCCCGGCCGGCACGGGGATCCCGCCCGGTTCTTCGACGACGGGCCGCCCCCGCTCCGGCGGCCTCGACCGCCCGGGGAGGTGAAGGGGTGACCGGGGCCGGACATTCAGATGCGCCGGGGTAAACCGGACGACGAAGGCGCACGTCCCAACGACGTGACCGAGACCCTCCTCGTGGCGCCGTCCTCGATGGCCGCGTGGGACGCCGACCAGGCGGTGACCGAGCTGTACGGCAGCCAGTACCGCCCCCTGGTCCGGCTGGCCGCGCTGCTCGTCCGCGACCTGTCCACCGCCGAGGAGGTCGTACAGGACGCCTTCGTCGCCATGCACGGCGCGTGGCGGAGGCTGCGCGACCCCGAGAAGGCGCTGGCGTACCTGCGCCAGTCGGTGGTCAACCGGGCCCGCTCGGTGCTGCGGCACCGGGCCGTGGTGGAGAAGTACGCGCCCAAGGGCCTTCCGGACATGCAGAGCGCCGAGGCGGGCGCCATCATCGAGCTGGAGCGGGCCGCCGTGGTCAAGGCGCTGCACACCCTTCCCACCCGGCAGCGGGAGGCGCTGGTCCTGCGATACTACGGCGACCTGTCCGAAGCCCAGATCGCCGACGCCATGGGCATCAGCCGCGGCGCGGTGAAGAGCCACACGGCGCGCGGGATGGCCGCGCTCCGCAACGTTCTGGAGCGATCTTGACCTCCGGCGACTTCCACGCCGACCGCCTCCGCCGGGCCCTGCGCGCGGAGGCCGAACAGCTCACGCCCGCCCCCGACGGGCTGCAGCGGATCAGGGAGCGCACCGCCGAGGCGTCCCGGCCGGGCCTGTGGTCCTGGCTCACCGGCGGCTGGAAGGGTCCCCTGCTGGCGGGCGCGGCGGCCGTCACCATGGCCGCGGCGGCCCTGTCGGCCTCCCCCTCGGCCATCGAGCGCATCACCTCGGCGGGCAACCCCCGCGAGACCGGCCAGGAGCCCCTCCCCAAGTCGGCCCCGCCCTCCGCCGAGACGGCCCCGTCCAGCGGCTCCCCCGAGGACTCCCGGAACGGACCCTCCGAAGCGCCCTCCCCCGACTGCGTTCCCGGCGCCGTCCCCGTCCCCACGAGCCAGAGCCCCACCCCCACCGGCCCCGCCCAGGACGACCTCGGCGACCAGGCCCAGACCCCGGCTCCGCCCTCCCCGTCGACGAGCCCGCCGTCCCCGTCCCCCGGCACGCCCACGACCCCCGCGGCCCCGCCCTCCGAGAGCGCCCCGGCCTCGCCCTGCGCCGGAACCCCCTCGC
>NZ_BAAATZ010000027.1:23567-37362 GCF_039533685.1 Actinocorallia aurantiaca
CCTGCCCGGGCCCACGGGCGGCCCCACGATCCTCCCCACCCCCAGCAACACCGCCCGCCCCCCGGACTGACCGGAGCACGCCTTGGACCTGCCGAAGATCGGCGCCCCCGCCACCCGCGCCCTGGCCGAGGCGGGGATCACCCGCCTGACCGAAGTCGCCCGCCTCTCCGAACACGAACTCCAGGCCCTCCACGGCGTGGGCCCCAAAGCCGTGCGCGTCCTCCGCGAGGCCCTCGCGGAGCAGGGCCTCGCCTTCAGCCGGGACTGATCCCGGCCCCCGTCACCAACAGCCGGAGCGGGCCGCCCCCGTCACCAAAGGCCAATGCGGGCCGCCCCGTCACCAGCGGCCGGTGCGGGTCATCAGGACGGCGAGGGCGGCGACCCCGGCGGTGGAGGTGCGCAGCACCGTCGGGCCCAGCAGGACGGCGCGGGCGCCCGCGCCGGTGAAGAGCTCCAGTTCCTCGGGGCTGATCCCGCCTTCGGGGCCCACCACCAGGACGATCTCGCCGACTCCCTCGACGGAGAGCGCGCCGAGCGGCTCGGCGGCCTCCTCGTGCAGCACCAGCGCCAGCTCCGCACGCTCCAGGCGGGCCGCCACCTGAGCCGTCGAGGCCAGGTCCGGCACCACCGGGAAGCGGCTCCGCCGGGCCTGCTTGCCCGCCTCGCGGGCCGCGTTGCGCCACCGCCCGAGCGACTTCTCCCGCCGCTCCGCCCGCCACTGCGTGATCGACCTGCTCGCCGACCAGGGGACGATCTCGTCCACCCCGGCCTCGGTCATCACCTCGACGGCCAGCTCACCGCGCTCCCCCTTGGGCAGCGCCTGCACCACCGTGATCCGGGGCGAGGCCGGAGGCTCCTCCTGGCGCCCGAGGACCTCCAGCTCCAGCCTGTCCCGCCCCACCGACAACACCGAGCACCGCCCCCGCGTGCCCTCCCCGTCGGTGAGGACGACCTCCTCCCCCACCCGGAGCCGCTTCACCGTCGCCGCGTGCCGCCCCTCGGCACCCTCCAGCACGACCCTGCCGCCCGTGCCCGCCAGCACGGCCCTGTCCACCACGAAAACCGGAGCACTCACCCACCCATCCTCCCAGCCCCGGCTCCTCCGTCATTCGCCCTGGGGAAAACCGCCGCCCGGACGCCCACGCGTCGGCCCGGCGTCCGGGAGGCGCGCACCGGGAACACGGGCGGGATGAACGCGGATGGCGGTGCGGTCCGGGCGGGCGGGATCCGCACCGGCGAACACGGGCGGGGAGAAAAAGGCACAGGGCCGCCCGCGGGAGCGGGCGGCCCTGTCAGGGGTTTTCGTAGCCGTCGCGGTAGGCGTCGGCCACCTCGTCTCTTCAGCTGTGGAAGGCGTCCTTGAGGCGGGAGAAGAAGCCCTGCTGTCCGGGGGCGAACTTGCCGGGGGGGCGCTCCTCGCCGCGGAGGCGGGCGAGTTCGCGCAGGAGCTCCTCCTGGGCGGGGTCGAGCCGGGTGGGGGTCTCGACGTTGACGTGGATCATCAGGTCGCCGCGGCCGCTGGCGTTGAGGTGGTGGGCTCCCCGCCCGTACAGGGGGATGACCTGGCCGGCCTGGGTGCCGGGGCGGATGTCGACCTCCTCGGCGCCGTCGAGGGTCTCGATGGTGATCGAGGTGCCCAGGGCCGCCGCGCTCATCGGGATCTGCACGGTGCAGTGCAGGTCGTCGCCCTCCCGCTCGAAGATCGCGTGGGGGGTCTCGACGATCTCCAGGAAGAGGTCGCCGGCCGGGCCGCCGCCGGGGCCGACCTCGCCCTCGCCCGCGAGCTGGATGTGGGTTCCGTGCTCCACGCCCGCGGGGATCTTGACCTTGATGGTGCGCTGGCTGCGCACCCGGCCGTCGCCCGCGCACTCCGGGCAGGGGTTGCGGATGACCGAGCCGTAGCCGCCGCACTGCGGGCAGGGCCGGGACGTCATGACCTGGCCCAGGAAGCTGCGCTGGACCTGCTGGATCTCGCCCCGCCCGTGGCACATCTCACACGTGTCGGGGTGGCTGCCCGCGGCGGAGCCCGAGCCGGTGCAGGCGCCGCAGACCGTCGCGGTGTCGATGGTCAGTTCCCGGGTGGTGCCGAACGCCGTCTCCGACAGGTCGAGCTCGACCCGCAGCGTCGCGTTGCGGCCCCGGCGGGCACGCGAACGCGGACCGCGGGCGCTGGCCGTCCCGAAAAGGGTGTCCATGATGTCGCTGAACGGGAATCCGGCGCCGAAGCCCCCGCCCCCGCCGCCCATGGCGGAGCCGAACGGGTCGGCCCCCAGGTCGTACATCTCCCGCTTCTTGGGGTCGGACAGCACCTCGTAGGCCTGCGTGACCTCCTTGAACTTCTCCTGGCTCTCCTCGTCGGGATTGACATCGGGGTGAAGTTCACGGGCGAGCCGGCGGTAGGCCTTCTTGACCTCGTCCGGAGTGGCGTTACGGCTCACCCCAAGGGTGGCGTAGTAGTCGCGCACTACGACCCCGCCAGAATCTGACCGACGTAACGTGCCACAGCGCGTACCGCTCCCATCGTTCCTGGGTAGTCCATTCGGGTGGGTCCGAGAACCCCGAGCCGGGCCAGCGCCTGTCCGTCCATGCCGTAGCCCGCGGCGATGACGGACGCGGAGGTCAGCCCTTGGAGCTGGTTCTCGGCACCGATCCGCACGGTCAGGGTAGCCGGGTCCCCGGCCTCCCCGAGCAGGCGCATCAGCACCACCTGTTCTTCCAGGGCCTCCAGCACGTCCCGGAGGCCCTTCGAGAAGTCGCCGAGCGCGAGGTTGGCCGCGCCCGCGAAGACGATCTTCTCTTCGTTCCGTTCGACCAGGGTCTCCAGCAGGACCGACAGCACCGCCACGGCCACCGGCCTGTCCTCGGCCGACACCCGTGCGGGCAGGTCGGCGACGGCCAGCGGCACCTCGCCGAACGACCGCCCGTCCAGGCAGGCGTTCAGCAGGGCGCGCAGCTGCGCCACCGAGTCGTCGGCGAGCTCGCCGTGGGTCTCCACGACCCGCTGCTCGACCCGGCCCGTGTCGGTGATCAGGATCAGCAGCAGCCGTCCCGCGGCCACCGGCACCAGTTCGATGTGCCGCACCGAGGAGCGGATCAGCGACGGGTACTGCACCACCGCGACCTGCCGGGTCAGCTGGGCCAGCAGCCGGACCGTCCGCGAGACCACGTCGTCGAGGTCGTAGGCCCCGGCGAGGAAGGTCTCGATGGCGCGGCGCTCCGCCCCCGACAGCGGCTTGATCGTGGACAGCTTGTCCACGAACAGGCGGTAGCCCTTGTCCGTGGGGATCCGGCCCGCGCTGGTGTGGGGCTGGGTGATGTACCCCTGCTCCTCCAGTACCGCCATGTCGTTGCGCACCGTGGCCGGGGAGACCCCCAGGGCATGGCGCTCGGCCAGCGCCTTGGAGCCCACCGGCTCGTTCGTGGAGACGTAGTCCTCGACGATGGCGCGCAGAATGGCCAGTTTCCGATCGTCCAGCAACGCGCTCACCTCCTGCCTGGCACTCCCAGTCTACGAGTGCCAAGTGTACGGTCCCGGAGGACGAAGTCGATGTGCGAGAGTCTGGTCATGTCCTGGGAAGAGGTCGCCGACCGGTGTTTCCGCCGCCGGTACGACGGATTCGACGTGAACACGGGCGTGATCGCCGGGCGGCTGGGCGCGGTGCTGATCGACACCCGGGCCTCGGTGCCCGAGGGCCTGGAGCTGAGGGAACAGCTGCGCGAGCTGGGCTTCAAGGCGCCCGTCGCGGTGGTCAACACCCACGGCCACTTCGACCACTGCTTCGGCAACGCCGCCTTCGACGGCCCGTTCTGGGGCCATCTCGATCTTCCCGGATATCTCGAGCGCGAGGCCTGGCGCACCCTGGCCGAGGACGACCCGGACTGGGCCCTCCAGGTCGAGGGCACCCCGGTGACCGCCCCCTCCCGGCTGGTCCGCGACACCGCGCTGATCGACCTCGGCGACCGGATCGTCGAACTGCACCACCTCGGCCGCGGCCACACCGGCCACGACCTGCTCGTCCGGGTGCCCGACTGCGGTCTGGTCTTCGCCGGCGACCTCGTCGAGGAGGCCGGGCCGCCCTGCTACGGCTCCGACAGCTTCCCCCTGGACTGGCCGATCACCCTCACCCGGCTGCTGGGGCTGGAGCCGGACCTCATCGTCCCCGGCCACGGCGACCCCGTCGGCGCGCGGTTCGTGGAGCGGCAGCGGGACGCGATCGCCTCGGTCGCCCTGGGCATCCGGGAGACCTACGACGCCGGGCTCGACCCGTTGAAGGCCCTCCGGAGCGGTGACTGGCCCTACGATCCGGCTCTTCTGCTGCACGCGGTACGTCGCGGACACCTCCAGCTGGCGGCCTCGGGTTAGGGTCTAGGGCGTGCGCAGCAAGGACTATGGCGAAGACATACTCGCCGGGAACTGGCGCCTGCCGCGGAAGGGGCAGATCCCGGAGGTCCCGGCCGAACGCGACCTGGTCGTGGAGGACCCCGACAGCGGTTTCTGCGGTGCGGTCGTGGCCTGCGGCAAGGACGAGGTCACCCTGGAGGACAGGTTCGGCAGGCGCCGGGTCTTCCCCCTGTCGGTGGCGGCCTTCCTGCTCGACGGGCGGCCCGTCACCCTCGTGCGGCCGGGACCGCGGCAGCCGGGCAGGGCGGTCAGCGCGTCCGGCTCGCTCTACGTCCGCGACCACAGGGCGAGGGTGGCCAGGGAGAGCCGGATCTACGTCGAGGGCGTGCACGACGCCGAGCTGGTCGAGAAGATCTGGGGCCACGACCTGCGGATCGAGGGCGTGGCCGTGGAGTACCTGGAGGGCGTCGACGACCTCCCGCTGATCGTCGAGGAGTTCGAGCCGGGCCCGGGACGCAGGCTCGGCGTCCTGGTCGACCACCTGGTGCCCGGTTCCAAGGAGTCGCGGATAGCCGCGAAGATCACCGACCCGCACGTGCTGATCTGCGGGCACCCCTTCATCGACGTCTGGCAGGCGGTGAAGCCCCGCGCGCTGGGCATCCGCGCCTGGCCGGAGGTGCCCAAGGGCTTCGACTGGAAGGAAGGGGTCTGCGCCCGCCTCGGCTGGCCCGGCAACACCGGTGCAGCATGGAGGAGAATCCTCAGTTCCGTCCGTTCTTATGCCGATCTGGAACCAGAACTACTCGGACGCGTCGAAGAGTTGATTGACTTCGTCACCGCCAAGGAGTGACCACCTTGTCCCGCCGCCCCCGCCCCACCCCCACCGTCCGGCTCCCCGACGGTTACGCCGCCGGCTCGCACGGGGGTCCCACGACCCCGGACGAGCGCCAGTGGGCGCTGACCGCCTACATCGGCCAGTTCCTGCTGTGGGCGCTCCCGCCGCTGTACGTCTACCTGACCAAGAAGAACCGGTCGGCCTACGCCCGCCACCACGGCCGCCAGGCGCTCAATCTCGCCCTCACCACGGGGATCGTCTTCGGGATCTCGGTCTTCCTCTACCAGTGGGCCGACTTCTTCCTGTGGATCGCCGGAGGCACGGTGACGGTGTCGATGTGCCTCGTGGTCTACAGCGCCACCCGGATCAACCGGGGCGCCTGGCACCGGCTGCCCGCGGTGGTGGCCTGGCCGATCGTCAGGTGAGGCCCGCCCTCAGGTGAGGTCGCGGACCACGGCGTCCGCGAGCAGCCTGCCCTTCAGCGTGAGGACGGCGCGGCCGTCCTGGAGGCGCAGCAGGCCGAGTTCCTCCTGCCCGCGGACCGCCCGCTCGTCCAGCAGCTCCATCGGGCAGCCGGTGCGCAGCCGCAGCTCCAGCAGGACGCGCTCCACCCGCCGGGTGTCGTCGTCGAGCACCTCGCGGGCGTACGCGGGGGTGGTCCCCTGCGCCAGGCGCTGGGCGTAGGCGGCGGGGTGCTTGACGTTCCACCAGCGGGTGCCGCCGACGTGGGAATGAGCGCCGGGCCCGGCGCCCCACCAGTCGGCGCCCTGCCAGTAGAGCAGGTTGTGCCGGCACTCCCCGCCGGGCAGCGCCCAGTTGGACAGCTCGTACCAGCTCATCCCGGCCTTCTCGAAGAGCTCGTCGGCCATCAGGTAGCGGTCGGCCATCGCGTCGTCGTCGGGCTCGTCCAGCTCGCCGCGCGCGACCCGGGCCGCGAGCTTCGTGCCCTCCTCGACGATCAGCGCGTAGGCGGAGACGTGGTCGGGGCCCGCGGCCAGGGCCTGCTCGACGGACTCCCGCCAGTCGTCGTCGCTCTCGCCCGGGGCGCCGTAGATCAGGTCGAGGTTGACGTGGTCGAACCCCGCCTCCCTGGCCTGCGCGACCACCAGCGGGACGCGGGCGGGGGTGTGGACGCGGTCCAGAGCCTTCAGCACGTGGTCCTTGGCGCTCTGCATCCCGTACGAGATCCGGGTGAAACCGGCTTCCCGCAGGCCCGCGAGGGAGGCGGGGCCGACGGTCTCGGGGTTGGCCTCCGTGGTCACCTCCGCGCCGTCGGCCAGGCCGAACTCGTCACGGACCGCCCGCAGGATCCGGCCGAGGTCCTCCGGAGGGAGCAGGGTGGGGGTGCCGCCGCCGACGAACACCGTCCGCACCGGCGCGTCGGCCTCGCCCAAGACCTTCCGGGCGAGCCGGATCTCGGAGATCACCGTGTCGGCGTAGGAGTCGCGGGACGCGCCGGGGCCCAGCTCCGTCGCCGTGTAGGTGTTGAAGTCGCAGTAGCCGCACCTCGTCACGCAGAACGGGACGTGCACGTAGAACCCGAAGGGACGGCTGCCGAAACCCTCCAGGGACGCTTCGGGCAGCCGCCCGTCGGCGGGCATGGGATCCCCTTCGGGGAGGGTCGAGGGCATGCCTCCAGTGTTACAGGCGCGCCGGACCTCCCCGGACGGTTCAGCGCCCTGTGACCGCGTCGAAGTCCACGAGCCGCTGCGGCGCCGTCTCCGTCACCGAGGCGGCGGGCAGGATCCGCATCGTGCCCGGGACGCCGGGCCGCTGGTCCAGCCGGACCACCCGGCCCGGGTAGGCCCGCTGGGCGATCTCGACGTCCCGCTCGTCCCAGCGGCCGTAGAAGACGGGGTGGCCGTTCTCCAGCTCCACCTTCTCCGCGCCCGTCGGCCAGCGCCGGAGGAAGGAGTCGATCTCGAAGGCCTCCTGCGGCGACGGCAGGTCCGGGCCGTTCTCATGCGCCATGCACGCTCCCTCGACCGGTCCGCGCCACGGGGGGAGCCCGCTGAAGAGGCGGTCCGGCCGAATCTCGATCTTGAATGGTTCGGTGAGCCGCACGGACTCGCCCCTGCCCACGACGGCCGTCTCGATGTGGCGTCCGCCGCGCAGCGAGTGGACGTGCACGCGCACCCCGTCGGGCGTCAGGTCGACGACCCAGTAGCAGGGCACCCCGTACCCGGCGTACAGCTCCCGCTTGGCCCCCAGGTCGCGGGCGCGGGAGGCGTCCGAGGCCACCTCGACGGCCAGGAGCGGGGCGCCCTCCACGAACCCCTCACGGTCCTGGGCCTCGCAGTAGACCAGGAGGTCGGCGTGGATCCAGGTGCCGTCGCCGAGGTGAGCCGCGGCGGACGTCCTGGTCCTCATGTCGCCGTATTCGGCGATCATCAGCGGGGCGAGGAGGTCCGCCACGAGGATCTGGTGCAAGAGTGTGTGACCCACGACGCTCAGTTTTCACCACAGAACGCGTGGTCACCGGCGATTTTGGACACCGTGAAGACTCGATCTGGTCACGGACCGTCAACCCTTGACCGTGGTGAGCAGGACGACCGCGTCCGCGACCGCGGTCAGGCCGTGCCGCTCGTGCGGGATGGGGGCCAGCTCCCCCTCGCGCAGCTCGGTGTCGCCCACCCCCGAGGTGATCCTGACGTGGCCGGTGAGCACCTGGAGGCTCGCGGCGTGCGGGGAGTTGTGCTCGTCCAGGCTGGAACCGGCGGTCAACGCGATCACCGTCTGCCGCAGCGGTCCCTCGTGCAGGAACAGGTGGGCGCTCCGCCCGTTCTTGTCGGCTTTCGCGTCGGTGAGGTGGCGCTCGGCGAGTGTTCTGAGATCCGTCATGGTCTGGAGATTCCCGGACCGGCGGGCCGGAATCCTCCCCGAGCGCCACGCGACTGTGCTTCAGCTCACCATCGGGATGGCCAGCCACTGCGGGTAGCGGTACCACTCGCCGCGGTTGGCCGCGACCCCCGCCATGACCAGGAAGACGACCTCGAGTACCGCCAGCGGGATGAACAGCAGGAAGCCGAGCCCGAAGGTCACCACGGACACGAACATCACCGCCATCACGTAGAGGAAGGAGGTGATCGAGAGGTTGAGGGCCTGCGCCGAGTGCCAGCGGATGTACTGCGAGCGGTCCTTGTACAGGAGGTAGGTGAGCAGCGGCGCGAAGAAGCCCACGACCAGCTGCCCGAGATGCGCGACCATCGCGTAGGTCCGCTCCTCGGACGGGTTCACCGGCGGGCCGGCCTGGACGAAGGGCTGCTGGGAGAAGGGCGGCGGCGTCGGCTGCGCGTAGGGCGGCTGGCCGTAGGGCGACTGGCCGTAGGGCGACTGGCCGTAGGGCGGCTGCTGGCCATAAGGCGGCTGCTGGCCGTAGGGGTTGCCGTAAGGCTGCTGGGGGTTCCAGCCTGGATCGGTCATGCCTGCGCTCGTTTCTGCTCTTGCCGGCGGGGGCGCGTCCTTTCCGCTTCTGACGTGAGGGACGGCCGGATGGTTCACCCTCCCACCGCTCCCGGCCGGACGCGCGGGGGTCCTCCGTCCCCCGCGCGTCCGGCCGGCTCCTCCTGAGCCGACCCCGCCCCCGTTCCCCGCGAAGTCGCCCTTCCGCATGATCCGGGAAACTCCCCGGCCGGATCCCCGCGATCTGTACTGTTTTTCTGGACAAAGTGGATTCTCGGGAGGCTGGATGTCCCACCCGGACCCGGAGCGCGCCACGCGGGAGCTCACCGCGATCAACTGGTGCCTCGACGTCCTGGCCAAACAGGGCATCAGCTCCAAGGCCGAGATCGCCCGCCGGCTGCCGGCGCGCTACAGCGCCAGCGCCGTCGCCAAGTACCTCAACCGGGAACGGGGGCTGTCCCCCGAGTTCGTCCGCGACCTGGCGGTCCTGGCCAGACTGCCGGTCGCCGAGGTCTTCGGCGCCCTCGGCTGGCTGCCCGCCGAGGAACTGCCCCGCACCGTCCTGACCGACCTGGCGCACGACGCCGTCTCGGCCCTGCGCGCCCTCGCCGCCGTCCCCGACCTCGCCTCGTTCGTCCGCCCCGCGCCGCCCGCCCCCACGGCCGCCGCCCAGGCCCTCCTCTCCGACGAAGCCGGACGGGAGCGGTTCAGCGTGCTGCTCACCCAGGTCGTCTCCGGACGGCGCTACCGGACGGCCACCAACCTGGTCGGAGAGTTCGCGCTGCGTCCCGGAGCCCGTCCCCTCGCCGCCGAGAAGGTCACCCGGCTGGCGCTCGAGGCCGGATTCGACCAGGTGCCCGACCTCTCCGACGAACACGCGGCGGTGCGGTGGGAACTGCTCGCCAGGACCGCCAACGCGCTGTCCGACGGGCAGGAGTACAGCTGGCAGGGCGGCGCCGGGCACCTGACCTGGCGGACCGCCGCGACCGGCTGGCCGTCGCACCTGCTGGTCCAGGACTCCGTCGCCGGCCAGCAGCGGCCCTCCACCGGAATGCCGCTGACCTGGCCGCAGGCCCGCACCGTCGTCGTCATCGGCGGAAGGGAGAGCGCGGGCCCCGCCGCGGCCCTCCTCGCCGAGGCGCTGGACTGGCAGTTCGTGCTGATCCGCCCGAACGTCGAGGTGACCCCCGGCGGGCGCGTCCGTACCTACCCGTCCGACCTCACCCGCTCGCGCACCCACACCTGGATCCACGTCGCCCGGCACATCCAGCACCGCGGCGACCAGGGAGTCCCCTGGCACACGGTCGTGCTGCTGCGCCCCGACGCGCTCACCTCCCCGGGAGGCGCGATCCACCCCTACGCCGCCGAACTGCTGGAACGCACCCCGGCGAGCGTCGTCTACGTCCGCCCGACCGGGGAGCACCTGTCCTGGTGGGCGACCCGCAACGCCGGAAACCACGACCACGGGCGGTACGACACCGAACGGGCGGTGAACCGGCTCAGAACGCTCTACGCCTCGATCGAGGAGATCCTCCGGCGGCGCGACGGGGCCCGGGACCTGCTGCTGCGGCTGCCCCGGCCGGCACGGGCCCTCGCCCCGCACACCCCCGAACTGCCCGGCGAGGTCATGGACCAGACGGCGCGAGTGGCGTGGACGGCGGCGCGCTGGCTCTCCCGCGAGGGCCGCGCGGACCCGCTGCGGCCCGGCGCCCTGTCCGGCTGGCGCCGCCTGCTGGCCGCCGACCCCGACGCCGCCGTCCCCCGGCTCACCCGGCCCGGCCGGTGACCCCCGCTACTCGCACCCGCAGGAGCCGTCCTGCTCGCAACCGCAACCGCCCCTGACCGGACCGGACTTCCCCATCCTCCGCAAGACCCTCTCCCCTCGTCGTTCCCCGTGGGCGCCATCCTGGCGCGGGCCCGCCGTCCGGCGCCTCCCCCGAACTCGGGGGTCGGGTCGTGTCCCGGCACACAGAAACCCGCCCGGAGAGGTGGTTACCTCTGCGAAACCCCCTTCGATCCCTCCTGGTGTTCTCATGCCTCCTCCTGACCGCAGCCCCGTTCTCGTCACCGGCCCCGACGGCGCGCTCTTCCCTCTCGAACGGGGGGAGAGCGTCGTCTTCGGGCGGGGAACGCAGACCGACATCCCGCTCGGCGGCGACCCGTGGCTCTCCCGGACCGCCGGACGGATCGCGGCGGTCGACGGCGGCGCGCTGATCAGCAACCTCAGCGGGCGGCACTCGCTCTACGTCCTCATCCGCTCCGAACGGCTGCGGCTGCCCGTCACCACCGAGAACGGCGGACTCGGCTTCCTGCTCGCCGAAGGCGGCGCGCTCGTCGGCACCGCGCCCATGCTCGACCACGGCCGTGCCCTGGACGTCCGGACGGCCGGCGGTACGCCGCCGCCCGCCCCGCCGCCGGACACCCCGTCCCAGGAGACCACCGGGCTGCCCGTCAGGCTGGACCCCGCCACCAAGGAGTTCATGGTGGCGTTCCTGCTGTGCCGTCCGTGGCTGCTGGACCCCACCCGGATGGCGCCGCTGCCGCGCGCGCCCGAGCTGGCCAGGCAGGCACTGGAGCTGACCGGCGCCCACCACCTGCTCCGCGGCTTCGACGGCTCGGCGGCGCGCGGAAGGCTCGCCCAGCAGGTGCACGACCACCTCAAGGAGCTCAGAGCCAAGATCTACCGGGCCGGCCTCGTCGGCCGGGACCAGCAGCTGAGCCTCAGCGCCATCGCCTCGGCCCTGCTGCACTACGACGTGATCGGCCTCCGCCACCTGGAGCTCGCCCGCGACCCCGCGTGGCTGACCGCGCAGGAGAACAAGTGGTGGAAGAGCGGCTGAACCGCCCGCTACTTCTTCGGCTTGTCCGCCGAGGAACCGGTGGAGAGCGCAGCGACGAAGGCCTCCTGGGGCACGTCCACGCGCCCGATGGTCTTCATCTTCTTCTTGCCCTCCTTCTGCTTCTCCAGCAGCTTGCGCTTACGGGAGATGTCGCCGCCGTAGCACTTGGCCAGGACGTCCTTGCGGATGGCGCGGATGTTCTCGCGGGCGATCACCCGGGCGCCGATGGCGGCCTGGATCGGCACCTCGTACTGCTGCCTGGGGATCAGTTCCTTGAGCTTGGTCGTCATCATCAGGCCGTAGTCGCGGGCCTTGTCGGCGTGCACGATCTGGCTGAAGGCGTCCACGGACTCGCCCTGCAGCAGGATGTCGACCTTGACGAGCTTGGACTCCTGCTCGCCCGCGGGATCGTAGTCGAGGCTGGCGTACCCGCGGGTGCGGGACTTCAGCTGGTCGAAGAAGTCGAAGATGATCTCGCCCAGCGGCAGGGTGTACTTGATCTCGACCCTGTCCTCCGACAGGTAGTCCATGCCCAGCAGCACGCCGCGGCGGCCCTGGCACAGCTCCATGATCGTGCCGATGAACTCCGTCGGGGTGAGCACCGTGGCCCGGACGACCGGCTCGTACACGTGCGCGATCTTGCCGTCCGCGGGGTACTCGCTGGGGTTGGTGACGACGTGCTCCTGGCCGTTCTCCATCTCCACCCGGTAGATGACGCTCGGCGCGGTGGAGATCAGCGCCAGGTTGAACTCGCGCTCCAGCCGCTCCCGGACGATCTCCATGTGGAGCAGGCCGAGGAAGCCGCAGCGGTAGCCGAAGCCCAGCGCCAGCGACGTCTCCGGCTCGTACACCAGCGCGGCGTCGTTCAGCCGCAGCTTGTCGAGGGCGTCGCGGAGCAGCGGGTAGTCGTCGCCGTCGATCGGGTACAGGCCCGAGTAGACCATCGGCTTGGGGGTGTCGTACCCGCCGAGCGCCTCCGGCGCTGGCTTGGACGCCATCGTCACCGTGTCGCCGACCCTGGCCTGGCGGACGTCCTTCACGCCGGAGATCAGATAGCCCACCTCGCCGACGCCCAGGCCCTCGGTCGAGATCGGATCGGGGGAGATCACGCCGACCTCGAGGGTGTCGTGGGCCGAGCCCGTCGACATCATGAGGGACTTCTCGCGGCGGGTGATGCGCCCGTCCACGACCCGGACGTAGGTGACCACGCCCCGGTAGGTGTCGTAGACCGAGTCGAAGATCAGCGCGCGGGCCGGGGCGTTCGCGTCGCCCACCGGGGCCGGGACCTCCGCCACGATCTTGTCGAGCAGCTCGGCCACGCCCACGCCGGTCTTGCCGGAGACCCGCAGCACCTCCGCCGGGTCGCAGCCGATCAGGCCGGAGATCTCCTCGGCGACCTTCTCCGGCTGGGCGGCCGGAAGGTCGATCTTGTTGAGGACCGGGATGATGTGGAGGTCGGCCTCCATCGCCATGTACAGGTTGGCCAGCGTCTGGGCCTCGATGCCCTGGGCGGCGTCCACCAGCAGGATCGCGCCCTCGCAGGCGGCCAGCGACCGGGAGACCTCGTAGGAGAAGTCCACGTGCCCCGGAGTGTCGATCATGTTCAGGACATGGTCTTTCCAGGGCAGCCGGACGGCCTGCGACTTGATGGTGATGCCGCGTTCCCGCTCGATGTCCATCTTGTCCAGATACTGAGCGCGCATCGAGCGGTCGTCGACGACCCCGGTCAGCTGCAGCATGCGGTCGGCCAGGGTGGACTTGCCGTGGTCGATGTGCGCGATGATGCAGAAGTTGCGGATCACCGCGGGATCGGTGTGGTTCGGTACGGGCGGCACGCGGATCCTAGGTTGACGTGGAGGACTTCCGCCTACCATGGTCCCATGTCCGGGTCGATGCTCTGGTCCGGGTTGGGGATAGCCGCCCGAGCTTGGTAGTCTGCTTCCTTGCGTGTGGCGCGTGTGTCTCCGTGCCCGCAGATCCGACCGGCTGCCGGATCTCCGCGCCCCATCCGTAACGTTGACTTCAATCGAGGCTTCCTTCAGTGGCGAACATCAAGTCCCAGATCAAGCGGAACAAGCAGAACGAGAAGGCGCGCCTGCGCAACAAGGCGGTCAAGACCGAGCTCAAGTCGGCCATCCGCAAGTTCCGTGAGGCGGCCGCCGGCGGCAACGCCGAAGAGGCCACCGCGGCCCTGCGCAACGCCAGCCGCAAGCTGGACAAGGCCGTCAGCAAGGGCGTCATCCACAAGAACCAGGCCGCGAACCGCAAGTCCGCGATCGCCAAGCAGGCCGCCGCCCTCGGCAAGTAAGCCCTTCCCAGCACTCCTCCTCGCCGAGGTCCGGCACCGGAGGGCCGCTGCGAGAAAAAGGAGCAGCA
>NZ_BAAATZ010000027.1:37383-70952 GCF_039533685.1 Actinocorallia aurantiaca
CTGCTTTTCTTATGCGTTCGAGGAATCCGCGCCTTTATTCCTTCGCGTTCCGCCGCGGTCCGCCCTACGATCCGGCCCATGGACACCGAACGAAGGGTGAAGATCTCGAAGTACCTCGCCCGCCACCTCCGGCACCAGCCGGACCGGATCGGCCTCACCCTCGACCCCGCGGGCTGGGTCGAGGTCGCCGCGCTCCTCGCCGCCTGCCGGGCCCGGGGCTTCGCCCTCACCCCCGAGGAACTCCACGAGGTCGTGGAGACCAACGACAAGAAGCGCTTCGCCTTCTCCGAGGACGGCCTGCGCGTGCGCGCCAGCCAGGGCCACACCGTCGAGGTCGACCTGGACCTCCCCGTGACCCCGCCCCCGCCCGTCCTCTACCACGGCACCGTCGCCCGGTTCCTGGAACCGATCCTCCGGGAGGGTCTCCGCGCCATGACCCGCCACGACGTCCACCTCTCACCGACCCCGGAGACGGCGCGCAGGGTCGGTGAGCGCCGGGGCGCCCCCGTCGTCCTCACCGTGGACGCCGCCGCCATGGCCGAGAGCGGCCACGAGTTCCGCGTCAGCGCCAACGGCGTCTGGCTCGTCCCGGCGGTCCCGCCCTCCTACCTGGGCTTCCTCACCGGGCCCCCGGAATAGGCGGAGGGGCCCCGCGCCTCAGGGCAGCCCGATGGCCCGCTCGACGTCCTCCCAGCCGGGGGTGACGATCACCCAGTCGGGGATCTCCTCCTCCTGGGGCCCGAACAGGTACCGGTAGGGCACCAGGTCCCTGATCGCCCGGTGCACGTCCATCCGGTCGTCGATCATGTGCGTGATCCCCAGCTCCGCGCAGTGGTCCGCCTTGTCCTCCCGTTTCCGGCAGTACCTGACGTTCTCCCGCGGGATCCCCGTCCTCCCGTAGAAGTCGTGGTGCTCCAGCCAGGCCAGCGAGAGCGGCTCCCCCTCCTCGCTCACCCGCGAGATCACCCAGGCCCGCCCGCCGAAACGTTCCACCAGGCGCGGCAACACCTCGAACGCCCCCTCGATCAACGGCATCTGCCGCGGATCATCCAGGAACACCCTCCCCTGGGCGTTCCGATTGGCCCCCACCACCACACGTCCCAGGTCAACACCCAGTCTTGCCTCTGCCATGCCCCTACCTTCTCCACCAACCACCCCACCCGCAACCTCTTCCCCTCACTCCACCCCCACCGGGCACAGCGACCACCCGGCCCTCGGGCCCTCCAACACCCCGAGAAACCTCCTGACCCACCCCACCGACCGCTTCCCAAGGCCGAAGACCGCAGGTCATACCCGTGGGCGGCGAAGACGACGGAACACAGGCCGAACCGCAGCCCCGCGAACGCGGGTCGGAACGGCAACCCTAGGAGCACCGGTCGCTCAACGACCGCTTCTCCGGGGCTGAAAGGGGGCAGGCCATGACTCAAGGAGATCGGCGAGAACGGCGGAACCCGGTCGAACGGCAGTCCTGCGAAGCACCGGACGAACCCAGGTCCTGCGGAACACCGGTCAGAGCGCGGAGCCGTGGCGGGAAAGATCCCGGTCAGCGGAGGGAGCGGGCGATGACGATCTCTTTGACCGCCTTTTCCAGGGCGTAGGAGGCGTCGGCGGCTCCGCCCTTGATGTCCCTGTCGGTCTCGGCGACGACGGTGAGGGCGCGGGCTATGCCCTCGGGGGACCAGCCGCGGATCTGCTTCTGGAGGCGTTCGATCTTCCAGGGGGGCATGCCGAGTTCCTTGGCGAGGGCGAAGCTCTTGCCCCGGGCGCCGCTGACCTTGGCCAGGCCCCGGATGCCCTGGGCGAGGGCGCTGTTGATGAGGACGGCCGCCACACCGGTGTCCATGGCCCAGCGGAGCTGCTCCATGGCCTCTCCGAGCCTGCCCTCGACGGCGAGGTCCGCGACGGTGAATCCGCTGACGTCCGCCTTGCCCCGGTGGTAGCGGGCGACCGCCGCGTCGTTGATCTTCCCGCCGGTGTCGGCCATCAGCTGGCTGCAGGCCGCCGCCAGTTCCCGCAGGTCGTTGCCCACCGCGTCCAGGAGCTGCTGGGCGGCGCCCGGGCTGATCGTCCCGTCGAGCCGCCGCATCTCCGACCGCAGGAAGTCCAGCCGCTCCCCCGACTTGGTGATCTTGGGGCAGGTGATCTTCCGCGCCCCCGCCTTGGTCCACGCCTCCAGCAGCGCCCTCCCCTTGACGCCCCCCGCGTGCACCAGGACGAACGCCATGTCGCCCGCCGGGTTCTTCACGTACGCGCCGATCTCGGCCGCGAGGTCCTTCCCCAGGTCCTGCGCCGACCGCAGCACCAGCACCTTCCCGCCCCCGAACAACGAGGGCGACGTCAGCTCCGCCAGCCGCCCCGGCTCCAGCGTCGAGGGAACCAGATCCACGACCTCGGTGTCGGGGTCCCTCCGCCGAGCCTCCTGGACGATCTCTCCCACCGCCCGCTCGACCAGCAGTTCCTCGTCTCCCACCACCAACGTCACCGCATCCACTCCCCCAGGATGTCACGCCTCCGCCCACCGCCGCCCTCGCAACCGCCCACCCGCCCCCGCCATGTCCGCCGACCGCTTCTCGCCGCTCCGCAGCGGCGGCCGTCCCGGCCGCGACCGCCCAGTGGTCCGCCCGCCCCCGAGGCCCGCCGACCGGCGCGGAACGCGTTCAAGACCGGGTGACCACTTCGAGGCCGCGTGGAGAGACCGTCACAGCGATGTCCCCATGCAGGTCCGTCCGGTAGACGCGGACGCCGCGCAGCATCCTCAGCAGCCGGTCCGACGGATGCCCGTAGCCGTTGTCCCTCCCCACGGAGATCAGCGCCACCCGGGGCCGTCCCTCGGCGAGGAATGCCTGCTCCTGCCGCGCGCTGCCGTGGTGGGGAACCTTCAACACGTCCACCCGGGGCACCAGGCCGTGCAACCCCCGCTGCCCTTCTTCCTCCAGATCGCCTCCCAGCAGCACGGTCAACCCGGACCACCTGGCCACCAGCACCAGACTCGCGTTGTTGACCTCCGTCCCCGCGGCCCCTTCCGGCACCTCTCCGCGGCTCCGAGGAGCCAGCACCTCGATCTCCAGCTCCCCGGCCCTCCAGCGTTCCCCCGCCACCGTCCCCACGACCCGCGGACCGGCCGACGCCCCCGGTTCCCCAGCCCTCCGGTGTTCTTCCGCTGCACTCACCACCCGCGGACCGACCGACGCGCTCTTCTCCCCGACCCCCCAACGTCCTTCTGCAGCCGTCCCCACGACCCGCAGGCCGGCCCTGGAGCCGGCCTCGGTAAGCCGCCCGTGCTCGAAAGGGGCGTGTGTTCGCATGCCGGAGAAGGCGGCGCCCGCTGGGCGGAAGGCCGATGGGTAGCGCACGGGGAAGGGCGGGGGGCCGGCCGTGCGGGGGTCGTCGGGTCGGAGGGAAAAAGGCGCAGGTCGTGGGGCGGGGGTGTGGGAGACGGGGCGCAGGCCTGCGGTGCGGAGGGCGCGGAGTTCTGCGGTGGCGGGGCTGAGGGAGGTGTGGACGAGGGTGGAGAGGGTGCGGGCGCGGGGGATGCCGGGGAGGCCGGCCAGGTGGTCGGCGTGGGGATGGGTGATGAAGAGGAGCGGGACGGCGTGGAGGGAGAGGCGGGAGAGACAGGCGTCGACGAGGGCGGGGTCGGGGCCCGCGTCGACGATGACGGCCTGGCCGGGGGCCGCGTGGAGGACCAGCGCGTCGCCTTGGCCCACGTCTTCCCTGTCAAGTCCAGGCGTGTTGCATGCCTGCCGGAGTTGAGTTGGTGGCTCGTCACGCAACCTTGGCTGAGTTCCCCCCGTTCGACGACCAGGCACGGTGAGATGGGCCAAATCGATCAAGGGGTGCGCATACGGGCTTCGAGTTCGGGCTGGCGTACGGGGACAGTGGTTGCGCCGACCCTTTTGTAATAGATCGGCTGGCGGGGGTTGAGGGGGTAGTTGCGGGAGCCGGGATGGACCTGGAGGACGATGACTGTCTTGCCCTCCACTTGCGGATGGGTGAGGGCGAAGTCGGGAACTGGGTCGAACATGGTTTCGATCATGTTGGAGATGGTGACTTCGAGTTCGTCGATCGGTTTATCTGTCAGTACGCCGGCAACGGTGGCGTCGTCATCTATTCCGAAGAGGATGAATCCGCCGTCGGAGGAGGCGAATGCCGCCACGGTCTTGAGGAACTTGCGGCCGGCCTCGCCGCGGGCGATCTCTCGCTTGAACTCCACCTGAGGCCCTTCCCCGCCCTCGATGAGGTCCGCGACTTCACCGCCTGGTCTCCGCCAGATGACGGATGGGTCGTCCTCGCGCTGGTCGGGGTGGTGGAAGTAGCGATGGTCGGTCCAGGTCGAGGTGTTGCGGACCATGAGCATCGTGGCGGGCTCCAAGCCCTTCTCCAGCGGGAACACCGCACGTCCTTCGCTGTCGGCGCGAGTGGTGCGGTGGTCTGTGGGGGTGGTCAACTCGATGCTGGCTTCAGCGGTCTGGTTTCCGGTGATCTGGACCGTCAGGTCGGTGGGGCTGATGATGATTTCGGTCAGGTGGGCGGAGCGGCCGGCTTGTTGAACGAGCCAGCGCGGAGGCTTCCCGCCTGAGCTGTCGTGTGCCTGGCCGAAGAAGAACGAGGCGAGTGCCTCGTTGAATCCGTTGAAGTTCGGTCCTGCGCCAACGAGAAGTTCGCGTGGTGGTTCTGGGCCGTCGACAAGACCCCCAGCCCCGTCGCCGCCCACACCAATCGTCCAGGTCGTGTGCGGCCACGGCTGCTTCAGCCTCATCCATTCTTTGAAGCTCCTGTGCCGCTGGAACTCCGCTGTCTTAGCGGTACCGGCGGTCTCGACAAGTCCGAGCTCGGGAAAGTCGGCTCGTTCCCCGCGGAGCAGGGCGGCTACGGCGGTGCCGGGCATCTCCCGTTCCAGAAATGTTGTTTTGCGATAGCGCCATGTCCGCTCAGTGACCGAATCCCCATCCAGGGCAATCTGGCCGTGCAGGATTCGCCAGACGCCGAGCTCTTCGAGCAGCGCCAGCCGCACCCCAGCTATCTGGAATCCCTCGATCAGATCGCTCAGCTCGTCGATCGAGTGGGTTCCCTGGTCACTCTCGTTGACGTTTTTTAGCGTTTCCACGATTCCATCGTGGCAGCAACAGCCGGATCAGCACCATCAGCCCCGCGCCTGAGGTTCCCCCGCAGCTGATACGGGCACTGTCACCACAGTTGTGTTGTCGCCTCGAATTGGTCACCCTTCCGGTAGGCCACCGCGATGCCTTCGCCGTCCAGGATGTCGAGCCAGTCCTGTTCCGGCTTGCTCGGTACCAGCACGGCTCGTCTCAGCCCGGGGATACCAAGCCGTGCCCGGTAGTCGGCCAGTTGGCCGATGGCCATCCGAAAGTCTCTCTCCTCGACTGAGGCTTTCGCCTCGTACAGCACCCCGACGGTCCGGTCGAACACGTCCGTACGCAGTACCCGACCGCCGTCCGTCTGGATTCGATTCGACCCGACCTCGTGCCCCAGCCCTCTCAGATGCCGGGCAAACGCCCTCACCAGAGCAGACTCGCACCGCTCCAGCGTCCGCTCTGCCTCAGGCGCCCGCCACGTCGACCGATCAGTATGCCGTTGCTCCACCGGCACGAACGTGCTGCGCGTCGCCTGGAATGGCCCCCGGGAAGCTGCGGACTGCTGCGGTGGTGGTGGAGGGAGAAGGGATAGCTCACGTGGCAAGGTGACAACGCCGTACTCGACCAGCGGGCCGACCGGCTCTGCCAGTATTGGCACCGCGAGATCCTTGGACCTTTCTCGCCGAGCTCTGAGCGCTCGAATCATCGCCAACGTGGCCCAGCAGCGGTCCACCGCCCTCATCTCATGGGGGAAACACGCGTGCTGGTATCCCGCTCCTGTCCACGCGACCCGCCCCCGCGCTTCCCTCTGCTGGGCGTCCTCCCATTGGGTGGACGGGTTCATGCGGTTCCTCTGCTGAGGCAGTTTCCGAGCTTTGGCGACCAGGACTTCCAGCGCCAGTGCGTCTGCCAGGCCCCATCCGATGAGAGTGCGTTTGTTCTGGCGGGGGCCCATGACTCTGCGGAACCGCTCGTAGCTCTCCTCCCACGGCAGTCCGCTGTGGTCGTCACGGCAGATGTCGCATACGGCGTCGTCCGGAGCAGCCAGCTCTTCGCAGCACAAGACCCGGCCGTCCAGATCGACTACCGCGACTTCTGTCATCCGTCCACAGCACACCGCAGTGCGGATCCCCATGATCTGTCCCCGGTGCAGGTCCCACTTCGCCCAAGACCGGGCTTCTTGGAGACCCATATCTCGCTCGGTCAGGCACTGGCTGGGCTGGAAGGACTTCTCACGCTCGTAGAGCGGCGTGTGCAGGCACGGGCCCGCTCCGGTGAACTCCACTTGCCAGGCGCTGACATCGCTGCCCGGGCAGAGGCCGTCCGCGCGCAGCTCCGCAGCCGTCACGAAGGCCGCCGGCACCTCGCTGAGAGCGTATGCGGGTAGCTGGGCGGCACAGTGGCCGGACGGCCAGGATGATGGCGACAAAGTCTGTGCCTCCACGATGGTCGAGAGGAATCCTCACGGTCATCATGGAGCCCTACGGAACGCGCTGTCAGTTTGGTAGGCACAGCTTCTCCAGATCAGCCATTTTTCGAACAAAAATTCTTGAACCCGGACAGAAATATTTGCACCGGAGGCCAGCCAGCTCGCCTGCCCTACTGAGCGTTGACCTGTTGCTGCAGCTCACTGATGCTCGTGATCAGAGTGTCATCGGCGAAGGCGAGCAGATCATCGGGATCGATGGCCGTGAGATTCTTGACGGACGAGGCGACCCCTTGCCGATCTTCGTCCGCTGCTCGCGGATCAGCACCTCCGAATTCGCGTCGACGGCGTCGGCGATGAGGTCCTGCATGAACTCGTACGCCTCGTTGACGGTCTCGGTGCTGGCGTCCGGGTCCTGCACCGTGGCCAGCCCCATCACCACCCCTGCGGCATCGGCGGGATTCAGCTCGATCATCTGGCCCGACGGCGTACGGGCCTTGCCCTCCGACAACACCTTCGTGACGTAGTCGGCCCGTTCGGCGCGTCGGGTATGCGCTGCCGCCTCCTTGCGCGCATCCGGATCGGCCAGGGCCGCGGCCAGGACCGCAGCCCTGTCCTGCGGCCGTTCCAGCAGCGCGTCACGGGCGACGGCTGCGGTCTGCGGGTCGCCGAGAATCGCGGCGCGCATCGCCTGCCGGTTGGAGGCGATCTCGGCGCCTTGCTGGCACTCGTGCCGATCAGCTCGGCCTCTGCGGCCAGGCTTGCGTTCCACTCCGCCGTCGCCTCGAATATCGAGAAATACTCCGCCCACAGATCCGGATCGGGCAGTTGCACATCCTGGCCCGGCGACAACTCCTTCGCAGCAAGAACATGCCCTGCCGTCGCTGCCCGCTCCCACGCCCGCAGATACCGTGACACCCGCGCAGGATCGCAGCCGGCCCGCTCAGCGAACACCTTGATGGTGACCTTCCCGCCGTCCTCCAGGCCGGGCCCCCTCAAGCCGCCCTTGCGGACGCTGCGAGCCACCATGAGCGCGAACACCCAGCCACCGGCAGCGGCGAATGCTCCGAACGCCTGCGCATCCTGGAGGACCGGGTTGTGCTCGGGATCGGCGCCGAACAGCTCCTCCAGTCGCCCCGGCACGCTCAGGGCAGCCGGGCGCGTCAGGTCGTGCAGAGCGTGCACGCGGGCCACAGCCCGGACATGTTCGACGGTGGAGCCCAAGCCCTCTGGCGGCTCCCCCTGGACAAAGTCCACGACGTCCGCGGTCACCTGCCACCGATCCTCACCGAAGACCCGCGCCAACTGTTCTAGCAACCGGCCGACGCGGGAACCATCGTTCCACCTGCGGAGCACATCTCCGTCCTGCTTCTCCCAAACGGCTGCTTCGTCAAGCGTGCTCATGAGCTCTCTTTCGCCACCGATCTCTCGTCATGCGATCAAGGCTCCCAGATCTCCGTCAGCCGGATAGCTCGGTTTTCGGGCAATCGCACGGAGCGGTCGCCCAACGTGGACGTGCTCCGGCACTATCAAAAGACAGGCCAGTGACAAACACCCGCATCCACCGCAGGAACTCCATAGCCCGTGGCGGGCCACCGGTACAGCTGGACGGTGTGGCAGGAGGGGAACGAACGAGCCGTAGTCCGGTGGCGTCCTTCTGGAACGCAGCTGTAAGTCGGACATCGGTGCTGATCACTCATCTTTGCTGCTTCAGCCGAGGCCTCCAGCTCCGACGACAGGAGGGTCGTCATCAGCGACAAAAAGCGGAAGCTTCCCGAACGGACGGTCGACAGCGCACTCGCCATCGAGTTGGCTCGCGCCCACCCCGACGTGCGGGTCTGGTCTCCAACCAACCGGACCACACCTGATATCGATCACCAGGCGTTCACCGGCCTCGACGTGCTGTGGCTGGAGTGCAAGGGGCTCACCGACACCTACGAGGTGCCCATCGGCATGAGCCAGCTCGCCAGATACGCCAAGAGCTACTCCTGTGACGTCTGGTACGTCATCCCGTCCCCACCACCGGCCAGCCCCGACAAGATCGACTGTGACTGCGCAGGCGGGACCACCTGCTTGTCCTGCCCAATCGACACGCGGACCTACGTCAACCCGATCCCCCTTTCGATCGCCCAACAGGGGATCGCTCTCCCAAGCTCCGCGATTCCTCTGCTGTTCGGTCAGCCGTGGTTCGCGCACTGGACCTCGGTGATCTCGGCCAAGAGCCTCCACCAGCAGACACTCATCCACGGCCGACGAAACTTCACCATCGCTCCCGACCCGGACCAGCGACTCAGCACCGAAGGCCTCAGCATCAACGGGGCCGAACGGCTCTGCCATTTCCTGAACCTTCGCAGCACCCCGCAGAGCCCCTGGAAGCCAGCGCCAAGGGTGCTCTTCGAAGCCCTGCCGCTGCAGCCCGAACAGTCCTACGACAGGGAGCGAGAACAACTCAGAGCATCGATGCGGGAGTCTGGCACCAGTGAGCCGCGACCTGTGCCCCTCAGCCCAAACTCGATCTTCGCGCTTCTCCCGTCCGAGCCGTTCTGAGCAGGCTCCGGCATCGGCCGGATGCTCCCGTTGGAGAAGCCTGGCAGATCCAGACCGGACAACCCGACCGCACCAAGCCGCCGCCCAGGCTCGATCCGTCCCGGTCCGGGCTCGCCTATCGCACCCGCAGGAGCATCCGCCCGTACCACAATGAGCCTCTTTCATCCTCGGGCGGCTTGAGCGGTTCGGTGGTTCTGCAGGACGGCGATCGCTTTGACCAGGTGGCCGGCCTTGCCGGGGCTGCACCGCAGCTTCTGCAGGATGCGCCATGACTTGAGCTGCGCATTCGCGCGTTCGCCGGGTCCGCGTAGCTTGGCGTGGGAGCGGTTCGCCTGCTTCTGCGAGGCCGGCTTGTTCCTGCCTTTGTACGGAGTGATGACGACCGCGGCCTCGGCTCCCTGATAAGCCTTGTCGGCCAGGACGAGCAAGCCCGTTTTCTCCAGCTCGCGCAGGATGCCCCACACACGAGCCGCGGTCAGGTCGTGGGTCTTGCCCGGCATCGCGCCCGAGGTCCACAGGATCCGCCCGTCGGGTGCGGCTATGACCTGCACGTTCATCCCATGGCATTGGTGTTTGACCGAGAAGTACGGGCGGTCGGCCGCAACACGGTCGGTGCGGATCAAAGTCCCGTCCAGGATCAAGTGCGCCAACCCGTCCTTCTTGGCCTGGCGCAAGGCCGCCGTGAGTTTGGGCGAGCGGGCCGACAGCAGCGCGACGACCTCTTCGACGTAGCGCCACACGGTCGCCTCCGAGACTCCGAATCCGGCTGCGAGCTGGGCGAACGTCTCTCCTTTGCGCAGGCGAACCAGGACCAGCAGCGCCTGCTGGGCCGGGTCCAGGCGCCGCCACCGCGACCGGATCGCCCGGCGGTGCCGACGGACGATGGCGGCCACGTAGTTCAGCGTTGGGCGCGACAAATCGACCGCAGCGCGGTAGAACAACATCCAGAAGCTCCTGGTGAGACAGGCCGATTGTGGTGATCAACCCGTCTACCAGGGGCTTCTCTGCGTCCAGAGGCGAATCCTCAACCCGCGATCATGCCGTGACCAACACCCTCCGCCGAGGATGAAAGGGGCTCAGTGTCCGTGCCGCAAGGGAAGCTCAATAACCAACCTGTCGACTGGTGAGCGCCACCCCACCAGGAGTTATTCGAAGTCAGCCTTCGCTGAACACTCTCCCATCGACTGAGTCAGGGAAGCCGACTCAAAGGCCAATGCAGCTGTTACGCGTCATGGAGGTCTAAGCCGAGTACTGATAAGGCGTGAGCCGGTTCCCTGTGACGATTCCGACGACCACGGCACGGTCGATCCTGGCCGCTGGTGGGCGGTGAGCAGTCAGCCAGACAAGCTCATTGAGACGCAACGTGCCCGCCTTGGTCTTGGGAGTCAGATCCAAAACCAGGAGTTGCCCAAAGGGAGCACTGGTGTTGCCGTACTCCGCGGCCTGAGCCAGATATGAAGTCTCGATGCGGCCTGGGTCGGCGGAATCGCCGTCCTTCTTCATCTCGGTGAGGTACCGCAGCGACCCGAAGTGGGTCATGACATCACCTCGCCCGAGGGCGAGGTCGATGGGCTCGACGATGACCGCAGACTGAAGAGGTCCGCTTCGCAGCCATCCTGCGAAGTCCATTTGCAGATCGGCCTCCACAGGCTCGCGCTGGCCTTCTTTCCAGGTCCGCCTGTAGTCGAAGACGGGATTTTCTTTCGTTCCTTTGCCAAAAAGCGTGGTGGTGTTGAGGTCGGCACGGCTCTTGAGGAACAGCAAAGTCTGGAATACAAGTGCGCTGAAGGTATGACGGACCTGTCCGATGAAGTCGGAATGCTGGGCGAGGCCGTCGACGATCTGCTCGTAGAGCGGGTTGACGACCGGATCGGCACCAATGAAGCGGGCTTCATCGCCGTCCTGAACGATTCCGCCAAGAGCCATGATCTCTCTGTCGTTGAGGTTCCGCGTGATCGAAAGGGCGGTTTCTTCTCCGAGTCTCAAGAGCAGCATGGGCGCAAGACGGTAGACCCTGGTTCGTTCGCTCTCATCGTCCTCGGTGTCGTCTTGGCCTTGTGGTGTCCGGGATGAAGATCGAGAGGTGCTCTGCGAAGAGAGCTGTGTTTCGAGATTGCGCAGCAGGATCTGAGTGCTGTGCACGTCAAAGCCGCTCGGTGGTTCGTGGTGATTCGCCAGAACTCTGAGCGTCTCCAGAAGTGCGTTCTTGCGCAGGAAGGCGTTGTGTATGGAGGGCTGGACCAATTTGGCCAAGCCGGTCAACTCACTCTCGCCACCAATTGGGTGAATGGTCCGTGACGCGTTGTAAGCCACCAAAACGGCGTCCAGTGCGCTCCAGGGTTCAACCCAGGCGTTCGGGGAGATGGCGTCGCCCGCCGCGCGAAGGTTCAAGATCATCTGATACCAGGCGGCCTCTGCTGTTCGGCGAGGACGCAGCCATGTGGGCTGATGCAGCCCGATCAACCGCCACGCGTGTGCGTGAAAGCTTTCCTCCAGCCGGCCGGTCGCATCGTGCAGCCGGTCAAAGTCGCCGGCTGCGAAGGCGGTCACCGAGTCACAGACCGCGGCGTATGCCTCAGCGTCAGGCCGTGCTTCCTCAGCGCCCGCCACGGTTGCGAAGCGTTCCCGGGCTTTGGCGAGGCTAGCAACGATGGTGGGCATCTCGCTGGCGGTGAGAGCAGCGCGAAGATCGTCACACCCGAGCTCGAAAAGTGCATCCGTGTCGGAGGCGGCGTTGGCCGCCAGCCGCTGGAGCTTGTCGCGGATGGTGGTGCTGATGGCGCCCTCGTCGGGCCAGCAGTCCAACGCGACGCCGAGAACTCGGGGAAGCCGCTCGGTGAAGTCGTCGGGCGCGTCGGTGGGCAGCTGGTCGATGGCCACCCAGAGCATGTACGGAGCGACCGCTTTAGATACCGCGAGACGCATCGCGCCTTCGAACTGGAAGGCGGCCAGGATCGGCTCATCGTGGATGCGCTGGCTGAACGTGCTGAGAAGACCCGTGAACAGAGGCTGCGCCAACGCCTGCACGACGGATGAGCTGGTGAGCAGCTTTTCCAGCGTTGAAGCGAGATGCATCGGACTCGGCTGACCGGCTAGACCCGCTGCGAAGCTCCCCGACAGATCCGCCAGGTCGGTTTCCGCCATGCGATCATTCCCGCCGCTGGATTCTCTGTCACCGTTCGCCGACGCTCTGAAAGCGTCGATGACCGCCTCAGCAGCGAGCGCTGCGAAGGGACCAGAGGCTACTTCAGCGATTTCAGACTTGATCACGTCCAGCGGTAGCTCGATAGACGCGAACGTGATCGGCTGCCCGGCAGTTGCCAGAGCACTCAATCGGGCGTCCATCTGCGCCATGTCTCGATCTCCCTAAAGGCCGACTCACCACAGGGGCTCGCCGTCCCTTGCTTCGATGATGTTCTCATCTGCCAACAGATCATGCGCCAGACCTGCATCGGTAGTCGTGATCAAGATTTGCAAGCTGTTCTCCCGCGCGAGACCCTCCAACTCTTTGATCAGCGCATGAGCATCCAGGTCCTGCACCTCCTCTGCCTTGGGGCTGTCGATCAGCAGGAGTCCGGGGTGGGTCGAGATACCGTGCCGAGCGCCGACACGCAGCAGCGCGACCACAACCGCAATGCGAAGGCGTAGCCGTTCACCCGCCGCTTGACCGCTGAACCAGCTCTGCGCCCCACCATCGCTAAACACCTTCAAACGTGCCGCACGATCGATGGCGACCCTTTCCAAGGAGTCGATACCAAAACCACGGCCCAGGGCCGCGATCTCCTCGTTCAACTCCCCGAACAACTCCTCCGCGGCCTTCTTGCTGTCCTCATCCAAGATCACGGTACTGGCCTTGAGGATAGTCAGGAGCCGCACCTCGGCAGGATCGGAAGTGAGTTCAGGGATCTCTGGAAGAGCGCTGAGAGCGCCCTCCGCCCTGAGGACCGCTTCCTGAAACCGCAAACGCTCGGTGACGTTCACTGCTGACTGGGCATCACGGAGCGCCTGATCTGCGTCCTTCAACCGCTCGGTGGCCTCGGTGAGCCGATCTTCGGCTTTTTGAAGCTCGCTGGCCGCCGCTTCCTGGGCTGCGGTACTGGCCTTCAGCCGGCCTCGCGCCTCCTCGATGATCTCCTCCGAATCGAGATCCTCACCCGTCACCGGCCGAGTACAGACCGCGCACTCGTGCTGGTGGAGTTCCTGAACACGCCTGTCTTCGGCGATGTCCTGGTCGCAGCGCGGGCACACTGTGGGATCCAGACCATGGAAAAGCAGGCGTGCGGTGACGCTTTCCGACACGTCGTTGAAGGCCCGCTGGTCCCGCTGCCGGGCCCTCAACGCTCGACGATGGGCCTGCATTGTGTCGTCCCAGGCCTCTTGCTCATCGGCCACTTGCGCAGAGAGGGCCCGCGCCCTGGCCGCCAGATCGGGCAGCGATGGCCCCTCGACGGCCGTCAGCTGGGAGAGTGCCTCGGCGGCAGATTCCAGTTCTTCCTGGAATCTGCGACGATCCGCAGCCCGCGCGGCGCTCTCCTCCCGGGCTCCTGCTTCACGATTCCTCACCTCGGCAGCCCGCAGACTGTGCACGGCCTTCACCCGCGTGAGAACGGAGGTGGCGGGAAGGTCTAGGAATACTTGAAGGAGGCGCCCCGGCAGGCCGTCAACGGAGACATCACCCAAGAGGACCTTGTCGCCGCCGGCCTTCGGATAGATCGAGGAGTAGTAAGCAGGCCATCCGTGAGTCTGGGTCGAGGTCTCCTGGAGGACGTTGACCAATGGAGCCAGGTCCAAGCGATCCATCATCAACGCCTGAACCTGCTCGGCATAGCTCTCCTCTCCAGAAGCACGAAGGACAGCGGTGACTTCGCCATTACTGGACGCGTCATGCGCGCCTTCCAAAAGTTCGATACCCGCTGCAGTCAGAACGACGGCCGATGCCAGTTTCCCCTGATCCAGGGTGAGCCGAACCCCAAGAGGCTGCCCAGCCACCCACGCATCCAAATCGACCTCGGTCAGCCACTTCTGCACGCCGACCTTCAGATCCCGCGGCGTGCCCCGCAGACACCACGTGATCAACTCCAGGACACTGGTCTTCCCCCGGAAGTTCGATGCGACCAACGCTGTCACGTGCCCGGTACCGAACCTGAGCGTGCTGTCGAACGGGCCAGGCGCGACAGCCCCGGTTCGAAGACCTGCTACCCGCAGCCTGTGGATCCGGAGCGACCGCGGCCGAGCAGGCGTGTTCACCAGCGGGAGACCATACGTGGTGAACACATCTCGGACATGCTCGATGCCCACCCTCGCGCGCTGGGCGATTCGGGCCTCGAGAGACTCATCCTCATGATCAGGCATCATCGCCCCTCACCTTCTCCGCCTGGATTGCCCGATACTCCGCCAACCTCGATCTTGCACGCTCCCGCACGGACGAGATACGGCTTCCCCGAACAGCCTCGGCATATTCCGGCTGCTTGTACTGCCTGTCTTTGAGCTGACTGCCCGTGCCGTTGTCGGCTAGCTGCAGCACCAGCCGAACGCGGTCGATGTAGTAGCTGAAGACCGGAGCCTCACCGATGATCTGCTCGGCGACCTCTCTGCCCTTGGCGAGGAGGTAGTAGTCGTGCTGCCGGATACGGGATATAGTGCCCCGCCGCCGTTGGGCCACCAGACCCCCGTAGCGGAGAACGGCAAGCGCGTCCTCCAAGGGTTCGTAAGCCCCGAAGTGATGCCGAAGCATCGGATACCGGCGAACCTCCGGCTCATCGGAATCAAGGATCTGAGCTGCTGTCTCAAGGAAATCGTCATCGCCGGTCTCTGCATAGTCATTCAGCAATTCGTTGGCGAGGTAATCAGGATTCCTCAGCCAAAAATCCAGCTTCTGCAGCCGGACCTGCGAACGGACGACGCCGATGGCTGTAGGGAGCCCGACCCCCTCAAGCTCAGCAGACGCCACGGTCTCACAGGCTCCATCGATCAAGAGCAACAAGCGCACAGCATCCTGCTCACGACTCGTCGTCAGATCAGGTTCAACGTTTCCCGCGTCCTCCACTCCTCAAGGGTAACCGCAACACAATTCAGTGATCAGAAGCGATTGGAAAGGCATGCATATTGTGACCTTCTCGACCCACACAGCTTCGACTGCCTGGAGAGTCGCACCTTTGGGTCCGGCCCGGCAAGACCAAGACTGTTCTGTTTCGGGATCGAGGGAGGCGACTGCTGAAGGCCAGATCGGAGGCGTTCCTCACTCACTGTCACGACGTGCCCCGAAGGAGGCCTAGACGGCGGACCGTTTACCGGAGACGGCCTGTCGGCCTCTTCCTTGATGTGGTGGGAGCCAGCTGGATTCGAGAGGAAGGCTAGAACACGCGCGGAATGACCACTGGCAACAGCGACAACCTGATCACGCGCTGCCGATCGTCTGATCCGTGCATGAGGTAGTCGCTGCGCCGAGCCGGGTCTGCGGGCGAGAGAGGCTGCAAGGTCCGCGGATGCTCAGCCAGCACGGTGCGCGCGGTCTCGATCGCCTGGGTGATGTTTGCGCGGTCGCGGATGAAAATGATCAAGGCGACCCGGGCGTCTCTCCAGACGGTGTAGCCATCCAACTGGTCGATGGTCTCCTTGAATTTAGTGGACCCGTTCCAGAACTTGCATTCACCGATGAAAGCGTTGTGGTCCTGCCAGCGCAGCAGGATGTCCGACTTCCCCCTTCCGGTGAAGGTCTCACCGGTGACCTGACCGCGGAAGTTGGCATTCAGGATGAACAACAAGAGGTCCCGGAGCGTCTCTTCATCCTCGCTAGCCAGCTTGTCGGCGGTGAGCACCAGCCGTTCCAGAGCCGTGGTGAACGAGGTGATAGTGGAGATCACCTGTTCGGCGATCCCCTCCTGGAGGTGCCACTCCGGTTGTCCGGCGGCCATCGCCTCATCGAGTTGCCGCACGGTCAGCAGTTTGGGCTGCAGAGGTATCCGCTGAGTCTCATCCCGCGGGCGCACGGGGATGCTGAGCGCCTGGGCGGCCGCCGCGAAGGAAGCGATGCGGCGAGACCGTGCGGTGAGGATTTCGGCTACCTGCTCGCGAACGGTGGCACGATGAGCCTCGATGCCGACATTGACCTGGTCGACCGTCTGCTGCAGGTGCTCCTTGAACTCCGCGATCGACTGACCGAGCCTATCGGGATCCAATTCCGCCATCTGCTCATTGGTGGCATGCATCGCCCACGTGAGCCGCGAAGGCTGATCACCCACCGTATGAGAGCTGAGCCCCAAGCCGGCCCTCATCAAATCCCAGATGGACCCGTCGGCCATGACATTGTAGGAGAGCCGGACCTGACGTTCTTGGTCCTCCTGGCCCTGGGGAGGCGACACCTCCTCAGAGCTCACCCAGAATCCGGCATAGTCGATGACGATCGGCGCCGCCGCACATTCGTTCACGATGGCCTCGGTGATGGCATCGACCGGCAACCGTCCGAAGGCCTCTTCAGGCAAGTCTCGTGCCTGAATTATCGCATTGCGCAACCGCTTGTCATAGTCTGCACTGCTTCGTGGGATCTGCTCCACACCACGCGAGCCCTTCCTGAAGGGCTCATCTTCAACCAACACACCATAGATGCTGCTACACAACACCATCTTGGGCAACCCACGGAGTCGTAGCAGGCCGTTGATCACTTCCCGAGAGTCGGCTAGTAGCACCTGCAGCCGAATCCTTCTACGTGCTTCATAAACGACGATGAACCCGAGGTCTCGGCATCGAAATTCCTCAGCCCCGGTCCTCGCACGCAAGATCCGCTGCGACATGCGGCCAACTGCCCGAAGGCTGGAAGATGATTTTCCTTAGCGTAGAAACCCGCTGGCAAGCACCCTGGCGTTCTCCCTGGTCAAGGGGTTTCGTCGGTACCCACGGCGAGCTACGGTCTAGATGCTCTGATAAGTGCGCTTCATGCGCAGTTCGATGTGGCGATCCTGTAGCAGCCTGGGTATCTCAGCCGCACGTGTCATCATCTCGAGGTCCTGGCATGTGACCACGAGGATCCGGATCCTGTCATGGAGCGCGGCTTGCAAGGCGTGGTGGGCACCAGTGAGCGCTTGGCCGGACAGGCCGCTGCGCGTGATGATGAGGCCGTCGGAGCCACCGGAGTAGCGGATCTTCGCAGCGAACTCTCTGATCTGGGCGGCAGAGGTTGTGCGGACCTCGTTCTTACACTCAACTGGCACGAGAGGGTCGATGAAGGGCAGCTTGGCTTTGGCCTCGTGCTGGAGCCACAGATCGATCTCACCGCTGTGCTGCGCGTCCATGGTGTTCTGAGCGACGATCGTCACACCCGGCACAGACTCCAGGACGAAATGCGCCAGGTTCTGGAGTCTCATGCCCTGGCCAGTGGTGGTGGTGTCGTCGAGGCTGGTGAGGGCTCGCTGCAGGCGTACGGCGAACGACGGCGTCATCCGTGCACCAGACGGTTGCGCCCCTGGACCAGCAGCCGGCCAAACTGGGCCTTGTTCATCTGGGCAAGCCGTGCGACGCCGATGGCCACCCAGGCGACGCTCTCGTCAATGTGCCATGTGGTGTCGGCCTCATCGACGACAAGTACGCCGAGGTGCAGATCCCTCTCTTTCAGCTGGCCTTCCAATTCCGTACCATCGGCGGGCGCTTGGCCGTAGTGAACGAGGACCGGATTGAACGCAGGGCTGGACAAGGCGTCGACCCAGACCGCTACCCCCCACTGCTCACCGCGTTCGGAAGGAAGAGCACGGGCCCCAAGTTGCGTTTCGAGAAACGAGCCGATGTCCTCACGTGCGACCGTTACTAGCTCGCCGATCTGATCGGGGACTTGTTGTGCCTCCGGAGCACTGTTGAGAATGGTGGTATCTCGGACCTTAAGTTCGGCCGTTGACGATTGGGATACCGCCTTCTCGTGAGACCGCCGTTGCCGCACCAGCCACTTGGCGCGGGTCTCGTGGAAGAACAGCATCGTGCCACGCAGACGGTCAGCGATCGCTTGCGCCTCTCCGTCAGCGAACACGACCGTCAATTCGTCAAGAACTGGTGGAAGCCCGGCACCCAGCTCACGACGTCCTGCCAGCAGCGTAACTGGGATCTTCGTCGGCCTAGCCAAGCGAACAAAGTCCGCGAGAAGTTCCGCTTGCTGCGGTTCCTGTAGCACGATGAGCAGCGCTGTGTAACGCTCAAGAGCAGAGACGTCGATCGGCTCACCGACACGCAGCGGTTCGACCGCATAGACCAGTCCGACGCGGTCGAGCAGGCGACGCGGCATAGCAACATCGCAACCCGGTGGAACGAAGACACCGATCGTCGGGTTTGCCGGATCTGCATCTTTCACAACACCCATCATCTAGCTATCAGCGGCTCACCGCCAACCCGGCTGTCGAGCTGCAAGGCAGTCAAGCCCTCGCACCCGCCAGTTCGCTCGGCGAGGGCCGCGGTCGCACCGCTGGGACGGCTTGATTCCCTCTCGTCGTCCCCGAAGGCCGGACATAGGTGCGGTCGCGGATTGCCGGGTGCGACCGCCCGCTTCCTCCAAGTACGTCCGCATAGAACGCGCCAACGCAATGAACTTCTATGAGGCTGGCTGAACTGATCGACGATCTCCTCACCGAGAGGTTGTGGAATTTCGACCACAGCTTGGTCGATACCGAGGTGGTGGTTGCGCTGTTGGACGCGGCTGGCCATGTTGAGGACGTCTAGCACTTCCGGAAGGCCGCCGGTCGCCTCCAGCGGCAAGCGTGGGATGAGCGTTAACGCCTCGACCAGAAACACGACCGGGACCGGAGGGCAGAGGAGACGCAGCGGACCGCCCAGGCCCTGGCCATCGTCTGCGTTCAGTGCCGTGCACAGGTCGAAGAGCCTTACGCGACACCGGACAAGCATCAGACCAAGGTGCCCCATAAACACCTTCTACGGGTGGTCGCTGGACTGCCCGCCTGAAGTTCACCGGCTAGGCAGGCGCCTCCTGCTTCAGCTCAACGCTTGGAAGATCAGCTCTGGCACGGCGCGCGGCGGAGAAACAATCGCTTCCGATGATGACGGAACGGTCTGCCGCCAGCGAGGTTCTGGCCGCAGCGACCTCTTCTCCGGTGTGGGGACAGCCGGTGGTCCTGGCAGAGGCGGTGCAGCTCCGGGGTACCGGTTCGCGGCTCTCGGCCGAAGGCGGCGGTTGCATGCCGGACTTCAGGCACATCCAGTCCTGCCCACTTGACCGCTCTGCATAGACGGCAGGTCAGGAAGTGCACTTTCGTTCATCGCCCAGTTTCCCCTCATCGCATCCCCTTAGTCACTGCAAGTGTTAGAGCGACTTCGGGGTGTCAAGATGGTGCATGGACAGGTCAGGCTGGACGGTGCGAAGCTGCGGAACTTTCGGCTTTCGCAAGGACTGACGCTGGATCGGCTCGCCGCGTTGACCGGTGGAGTGGTTCCGGCGCGGCAACTGGGCGAGTACGAGGCAGGTCGGCGAAACTGCGATCCGCTACGGATTGCAGTGCTGTCCCTGGCGCTCGACATCCGGCCGGAGGATCTCTCCTCCGTCGACTGCCAGCAGGCGGGACTGGCCGACCTACGCCATTGGGCGGGCCTGACCGCCGATGAGGCCTCCGACCGGCTGGGGATGTCGCGCTGGTCGCTGCGACGCGCCGAGCGGACCGGGCGGCTGCCCGCAAGCATGCCGCAGGCCGAGTTCATCACGACCGCCTCGGCTCTGTACGGCAGGCCGAAGCGGACGGTCGAGCACGCACTGCGGAATGTCGAGAACATCAACACATCTGATCATGTCTCTGACCTGGGTTTATGTTCTGTTGGTTGGCGGTATCGGGTGATCATCATCCGGTACGGCACCGGATTTGCCTCCGTTAACAGGGGGCTGTTTCGGGGGTGATCTACTCGTGTTCGACCAGCCTTACACCAAGCTCGCGGCCTTGCTGCAGATGCTGCGGGACGGCGACATCGACGTCGTTCAGTTCGGGCGGCCCTTCCAGCGCAACGTGCTGTGGACCGCGGAGCTGTGGCGCTCACTGGCCCGGGCACCGCAGCGGCCGATCAACGGTTTCGTGTGGTGGCTGCCGCCCCGAGAGGAGGCGCCGCGCTCGGGCCGGTACCGCAAGTCGTCCAAGGCCCGGGTGTTCATCGTCGACGGCCAACAGCGCAGCACGGCGCTGGCGGGCGGGTTGGGGCTGCGTCCGGCGTGCTATCCCCCGCAGGTGTGGGCGGAGCTGGGTGGCCCGGAGCTGCAGGTCGGTGTCGTGCTGGAGTCAGCGCGGCGGCTGAGTGTCCAGCCGCTGCGCGCGCGCAAGCATCCGCAAGTTCCCCTGGGCGCTCTGCTGGAGGCCTCCCCCGGCCAGATCCCGCAGCTGGTCACCGACGCGGGTGCAGGTGGTCGTGATCAGGAGCTGGGACAGCTGGCCGCTGAGCTGACCGACCTGCGCAGCCGGCTGCTGGAGACCGAGATCCCCGTGGGGTGGTTGCGGGCGGGTGCGGAAGACGCCGCGGATTCCTACCGGGTCCTCAACCAGGGGATGTCGACGAAGCTGGCGCACGCCAGCGAGATCGAGACCCTGTACCTGGATCTGAAGTGCCCCGGAGTGCGGCGGGAGGTACTGGACCCCTTGTGGCGGCATGCCCGCAAGGAGGGTTACCAGTCGGTGGTCACGCTTGCGCTGGTCAATGAGTTGGTGCAGCGGCAGTTGCCGGCCGCCACCCGGCGCCGGTCGGTGATGCGGGCCTCGGCCGAGCGGGTGGAGCTGGCCGCCCGGCGGGCGGCCGATGCCTGCACCGGGGTGATCGCCTACCTGCAGCAGCGGGGGCTGGTCGGCGAGCAGATGCTGGCGATGCCCTCGGCGATCGGGGTGCTGATGCACCTGGCCGCGCACTTCCCCGAGTGCCTGCTGGATGACTTCCCGCGCCGGTGGCTGGTGCACGCGCTGGCCGGCGGCCGCTACAACGGTGCCCCTTACCAGGCGTCCCGGGATGTCTCAGCGATGCTGCGCGCCACCGACTACGCGGGGGCGCGTGCGGTGCTGGCGGAGCTAATGCTGCCGGCGGGCCCGCCTCGCCCGCTGCAGGCCAGCCAGCTGACCGGCCACCGTCCCGGCAGGTTCAGCGCGGTGACCAGCCTGTATGCGATGGCGGCAGCTGGTTCGACGGGCCAGGAGGTCCAGGACCTGGCCGAGCCCGATGTGGTCTTTCCCCAGGCCCGGATGCGGTTGGTGCCGCTGTGGCGCGGGGCCTTGGAGCGGTCCTTGGGCAATTTCATCTTGGCCACCGAGCAGACGGCCAAGGTGCTGGAGGAATCCGGCGGATGGAACCGCCATTCCTATGAGGCTCTGCGGGGCGGGCGCAGCGCACTGGCCTCCCAGCACCTGCCCCTGCCCTCGGACGGCCCGGGCTCGCTTGCGCCCGCCCAGCTGGTCAAGGCGCGCGAGCAGGAGCTGCTGGCACTCATCAACTGCTATCTGGAGAAGGCCGGCCCGCTGATCCCGGGCGAGCCGACCTGAGTCGACGAAGGACGTATCCCATGACCACCTCGCTGCTGCCCTGGCCTGAGCCCGACGACGAACCTCCGTTCATTGGTAGACGGCCTGCTGAGGACACCCCTTGGCAGGGAGACCTGGCCGAGGGCGCTCAGATTCTGGTTAACCACGACGGCCGTACCGTCGCTGTCTCACTCGCCGACTGGCTGCGAGCGAGCAGTGGCCGTCGGGGCAGCCGGATCCATCTGGTCACCGGGTTCGTCTCCTTCTCCGGCCTGTTGCAGCTCACCGACGTTCTCACCCATCTGGCCGCGCTCGGGCATCAGATCCGGCTGCTGCTGGGAGTATCGCCGCAGGAGAGCGCCGTCTTGCGGCGCCAAGTCCTCTTCGAGGATGGGAAAGCCCACACTGACGAGAGTCCGGGACAGAGCGGTGATGAGCCGCCAGAACCGCATCCAGAGCGAGTCAGCGCCTTGTGTGAGCACTTCGATCACACATTGCGAGGAGAGTTGAACGGCCTGCCGCTCAACGGCACCCGGTTGCGTCGGCTCCGGGACCTGGTCGCGCTACTGGACAGCGGGAAGGTGCAATGCCGCCGCTATGAACAGGGCTTCTTGCACGCCAAGCAGGTGATCGTCGAGCGTGGAGAGCACGTCCGCGCAGTCATCGGCTCCTCCAACCTCACCGCGGCCGGGTTGTCGCACAATCAGGAGTTCAACGCAATCCTGGGCCGCGCTGAGGCCCGTGCCGCCTTGCAGATCGCCTCAAGGTGGTGGGCAGCGGCCGCCCCTTACGATCTGGGTGCGCTGGTGCGGCAGCTGTTCACCTGCCAGCCAGCCGAGCTGGTGTTCTTGCGGATGCTCGCCGAAGCCTACGAGCATGAGGTCAACGCCTCTCCCAGCCCGTGCATGGACCTGTCGGACTACCAGCGTGACGGTGTCGCCCGCGTCCGGGCGCTGTTGGCCCGCCACGGCGGGGCGTTGATCGCCGATGAGGTCGGACTCGGCAAGACCTACATCGCCGGCGAGGTCGCCCGGCTGTCCCTCCTGGAAGGGTGCGGATCGGTCCTGGTGGTCTCCCCGGCCAGCTTGTGCAGGATGTGGCGGCGGCGCTTGGCCGAATGGGGCCTGGGAGGCGTCCAGGTGATCTCCTACGACCGGCTGGTCAGCCTGTACCGCAAGGTCACCGAGCACGGACACCAGTGGCAGCGCTACGGATTGCTGATCGCAGATGAGGCGCACACGCTGCGCAATCCCCTGACGATGCGGATGGAAGCGGTACGGTCCCTGCTCTCCGCCCAGAACCAGCCCTCTCCAGCCCCAGGCGGCGCGGGCGGGACTTCATGGAACGGGACGAAGGTCGTGGTGATGAGTGCCACTCCGGTCAACAACGACGGCGGTGACCTCTTCGAACTCCTCGCCTTGACCGACCGGAGCCTAGAGCCGCACTGGAAGCCCGGACCCACCTTCTGCAAGACACGTGATGGAGCACGCAGCCCCGACGGCCGCCGCCTCGCCCGCCTCCTCGCCAACCCGGCGATGGCGAACGGCCAGGACAAGGCCTGGTACTACCAGTTCGCCTACGACCGGATGCTGCGCCGAGACCGCCCCTTCTTGCACCGCGCTTATGCGATCCCCGACGAAGCGATGCCGTTTCCCAACGTGGAGCACCGGCGTATCGATGTCCCCCTCACTCCTGCAGTGCAGGTGCTGTTCGCCGCAGTCCTGGACGCCGTCGGACAGGCCGAACGCCTGCCGAGCAACTTGCGGGAAGCCCTCGCTCAGGTGCGCGGGCCCGCCCGACGACCACGCACGCTGACGCTGGCCGTCTACCGACGCAGCGACTACCGGTGGGAAGCCGGGGAGCGGCACGACGGGCTGCTGCGCGGCCTGCTGCGCGCTCTGCTGGTCAAACGTCTCGAATCCTCTCCTGCCGCGCTGCTGTCCACCATCGAGCACATGCAGACAGCCGTGAGACAGACGCTGAACGATCTGGATCAAGGCATCGTGCGTCTCCCCGGCACCGCGGACTCCGGACGCTGGCGCAAATTGGCCGGGCTATGGGATGACGGTGAGGACCTTGAGGCCGACCGTCTCCTGGACGACCCCATCGGAGCCCGCAGCTGCAACGAATCCGCCGAACTGTATGACGCCGCACGGCTGCGCGCCGACCTGACCCGCGATCTGCAGATCCTGCGCCAACTGGCCGTGTGGGGTGGGGCCGCTGTCCTCGAAGATCCCAAGAAGCAGGCCTTCCAAAGCCTGCTTCTGACCGCGCTGACCGACCCCCGCGGCCCCAAGATCGTGGTGTTCGCCAGTTCCCGAGCCACCACCCACGAGTTGGGATCATGGCTGGAAGACCTCATCACCCATGACGAGCGGTTCGCCGCATTGCGCGGACGCATCGCCAACCTCGGCTGCCGTCCCGAGCCGCGCAGCAAGGCCACAGAGGGGATGTTGGCCGGGTTCGCGCCCGAGGTGGCCTGCACTACGGTCACCGAAGCCACGCTCCCTCGTGCGCTCAACCTCTATGACGTGCTGATCTGCACCGACAAGTTCTCCGAAGGAGTCAACCTGCAGCAGGCCGCCTTGTGCGTCAACTACGACCTGACGTGGAACCCCCAACGGTTGGGCCAGCGCACCGGCCGCCTGGACAGGGTCGGCAGCCCACATGAGCACATCACCTGCTGGACACTCCTCCCCGACAAGATCATCGATGCGGTGCTGCACGTCATGGACACCCTGGTGCGCAAAGCCCAGATCGCCGCCGACACCGTCGGCGTGCCCACCCCTCTCTTCCCCGACTCACCCTGGCAGAGCTACACCAGCCTGCTGCAGACCTGGGACATCCCCGCCCATACCGACGAAGCCCCCGTCGACCTGTTCACCCGACCCATTCGCGACCACGAATGGGCCACCGCCTGGCTCGGCAACGCCCTGCGCTCACCCGCCGCAGCCACCGCAATCCGGGAGTTGCCCCACGGAAGCGGAGGAGTGCGCCGCCTACCCGGCATCGACCCCGGCGTAGTGTTCTGCTTCGCCGTCCACGCACCCGGCGGACACCGCACCACCGCCTTCGCCCACATCTACACCGGGGAGCGCAGGGCCGGCCACATCAGCCTGGATACCCACCGCTGCTTGCACCACGCCCGCCTCGACCCCACCTCCTGGCTGCACGCCACCCGCCCGAGCAGCAGCCGGAGATTGCACAAGCACGAAGCTGACTTGGTGGCCTCGCTCCTGGATTCCGCGCGCGCCACTGTCGCCCAGCAGCACGGCATTCCTGAGTGCGTCGCCACAGAACGCATCCAACTGATCTGCTGGATGCTCCTGACCGACCAGCGACCAGGAGAGCGAAAGTGAACACCTCTCCGACGAACGCCGCCTACCCGCACTACGCACCTGTCGATCTGCCGCCAGAATTGCTCCCCCAGAGCCGACCCACTCCCACCTGCCAGGAAACCCGCGCCGTCACCACCTTCCTCCGCGCGCGACTGCAGGCCGCGACCCAGGCAACTTTGCACAGCAGCCGACCCTGCAGTCAGACGGAACTGCTCGTGGGACATCGGCTGCTGGCACCCGGAGGACTTCTAGACCGCTATGCCACAGCCACCGCCTGGGCCGCACACGCACCCGAAGGGCTTGAGGAGGCCTGGGGGCTGGTCGCCGCCACTCTCGCCGTCGAAGCCGCAGACCTGGCCCACGCGTGGGCGGATCATCCCAACTTCCCATACCCGAACACCTATTGACCTGCAGATACTGAACTATCGTTCATGGTGTCTACATGGGTGGCACTGCTGGCATCGCTGGGTGCCCACTCCCGCACCCGACCCGCGACTACAAGCCTTCGGCTTCGCCGTCCGCACCGCCCGCGAGGAGTCTGGCATGTCCATCGAAGCCCTCGCGGAAGCCGCCGATCTCTCAGCCCGCATGCTCATCGGCATCGAACACGGCCGCCGCAACCCCTCCCTCCTGACCATCCTTTCCATCGCCAACGGCCTGCAGACCAAACCTGGCACGCTCCTCGACAAAGTGCCCTGGCCCCAGCAGAAATGACCACGGCAATCCCCGAACGCGACTGCCACTAACACCAGGGCAGCAGACGGGTCACCCGCCCGCATTTGGCAGTCCCGCGCCTCGCTGTCCAATGCGACCATCCCTAGCCAGGAAAGGGTGTGTTTAGCGAACGGCTCTGTTGCACTTCCGGGATGTTGTTGGCGATCTTCGGTTTGGTCTGGCGATCTCGGGGTTGTGGGTGCTGAACTGGGGATTTCGGCCGCGCTTGTCAGTGAGAGGTGAGTGCGGTGTCGATGGGTGGCGATATCGGTCGGTTAATACCGATAGAGACGGTGCGGTCGGCGTGGGCTGCGAACCCGTCGGGGACGCCGGCGATGTGGATCCGGGACCGGCTGGCGGGGGTGTTCTGTGAGGAGGACTTCGCCGACTGGTTTCCCGCCGATAGTGGGTGTGTTTAGCGAACGGTGGGACAGGTTGTTGTCGCTGGTCAGTGATGGTGTCGGGTGAGGCGGCCGTCGAAGGCGAGGTCGAAGGCGCCCAGAGCGTGCTTCCAGCGGCGGCCCCAGCGGGCCTGGCCCGAGCCCGTCGGGTCCAGGCTCATCAGGGCCAGGTAGACGCACTTCAGAGCGGCTTGTTCGTTGGGGAAGGGGCCTCGTGCGCGGACCGCCCGGCGGATGCGGGCGTTGACGGACTCGATGGCGTTGGTCGAGCAGATGACCTTCCGGATCTCGATGTCGAAGGCGAGGAACGGCACGAACTCGCTCCAGGCGTTCTCCCAGAGTCGGACGATCGCCGGATAGCGGCTGCCCCAGGTGTCGGCGACCTCGCACCAGCGCTCCAGGGCGGCGGCTTCGGCCGGTGCGGTATAGACGGGTTTGAGTGCTTCGGCGAGCTTCGGCCAGTGCTGGCTAGGCACGTAGCGGAACGTGTGCCGCAGCAGGTGGACGATGCAGGTCTGCACGACCGTCTGCGGCCAGGTGCCGTTGATCGCCTCGAGCAGTCCTTTGAGCCCGTCACAGACGGCCATGAGGACGTCGCGGATCCCGCGGTTCTTCAGCTCGGTCAGGACGTGGGCCCAGAACTTGGCACCCTCGCCTCCGTGTCGCCGGCCCAGATGCCAAGGATGTCACGTCGGCCGTCGGCGGTGACGCCGATGACCAGATAGATCGGCCGGTTCGTGACTTTGCCGTCCCTGATCTTCATGTGGATCGCATCGATGAACAGCACCGCGTAGACCGGGCGGTTTCTAACACTGGTTGCGAACTAGCTGGTGAAGCCGTTGATGAGCAATGTTCTCACGGCCTCGTGTGGTGTCTTGTCCGCGAGCGTGAGCCGCGGTCGTCGGTTGAGTGCGTCAGCGACGCTCTGCAGGTCTTGAGCGGTGTGGACTGAGAGGTCGGTGCGCTTTGGGAAGTACTGGCGGATCATGCCGTTCGTGTTCTCGTTGAGGCCTCGCTGCCACGGGGAATGCGGGTCGCAGAAGTACACGTCGAAACCGGTCGCGGTGGCCGTTTGTTCGTGCATCGACATTTCACGGCCTTGGTCCCAGGTCAGGGTCTTGCGCCAGGATTCAGGGATGATGCGGGTTTGGGCGATCAGAGCGTCGCGGAGCTTCGGGGCTTTGTAGCCGTCGGGCAGGTGGATCAGGATCAGGAATTTGGTCACCCTCTCGACCAGGGTGCCGATGGCCGAGGGGCCCTGCGCGGAACCGTACTTGCCGATGATGAGATCGCCTTCCCAATGGCCTGGGACGCGTCGTTCGTCGACTTCGGCGGGCCGCTGGTCCAGCAGCTTCATGTTCTTGATTTTGTTGGGCACGGCGACGCCTCGCCGGTGGGGTTTCCGGCGGGACCGGCCGGTGCGTAGCTTGCCTGGTCTCGTGCCGAGCAGGCCGGCGAACAGCCCACGGTAGATCGTCTCCGCGCACAGCTTTCGGCCCGGCCTGCCGGGAAAGGTCCGGGTCAGGAACCGAGAGATCTGCTGCGGCGACCACCGGTCGGCGAGCTTCGTCCGCACCATCTCGCGAAGGTCCGGGTCGGCTTCGAGCTTCGCCGACCTGGGTCGTCCGCGTCGCTCCAGGGCTCGGTTGTGCGCCCACCAGGGCTGGTAGCGGCCGTCGGGTTTGCTGTTGCGGCTGATCTCTCGATAGACCGTCTGGAAGCTCTTGCCTATCGCTGAGGCGATCTCCTTCTTGCTGTCTCCGGCGGCCAGGCCCTCAGCGATGGCGATGCGGTCGTTCTGGTCGAGGAAGCGGTCCGAGATGGGTCCTGGATCGGGAACAAGCACCCCACCAGCGTCCAGGAACCACACCGATCCGCAGCTGGTCGACACACCGACGGCTCGGGCCGCCGCAGCACCCATATACCCAGATCTGATCAGCTCGAAGTAGCGACGTTTGATCGACGAAGGCACCCTGTTGGCACCGCCACGAGGCATCCGAACATCCCTTCAGGAACGTTCGCAACCACCGATAGAACTCAAGCCGGATCGAGCGGCCGGTTCTGCCACTCGGTCATGCCGTCCAGGACCCGGGCGGTGATCGCCGTGATCGTCGCTTTGGAGACCTCCGCGCCATAGACCTCGGCCAGGTGAGCGGAGATCTCGCCATGGGTCAGGCCCTGGGCCGACAAGGACAGCACCATCTCGTCCACTCCGCCCAGGCGGCGCCGGCGCTTGCGCACGATCCGGGGCTCGAACGTGGCGTTGCGGTCTCGCGGCACCCCGATCTCGACTGGACCAACCTCGGTCACGACCGTCTTCGATCGGGTCCCGTTGCGGTGGTTGACCACCTCTCCGGGGCCAGCGAGCTCGCCATAACCGCGGCCGAGATGGGCGTCCATCTCGCCCTGCAGGGCGGTCTCCAGCACAAGCTTGACCAGCCCGGCCAGCATCCCGTCCCGGCCGACCAGCTCACGCCCGTCGGCCTTCGCCGCCTCTACCAGCCGACCCACCAAGACCCGCTGCTCCTCCTGCACCTTCTGCTCGTCCTGCTGCGAACCGGACAGACCGGCCTCCACGCCCTCGGGGGATTCTGCACTCAAGGTGTCTCCTCAGATCCTCTGAGTCACACCCTTCGCTGAACACTCCCTCCCGCGTGACTTTTCGTTCCGATGTTCGTCAGCCCTCGGAGCATGGGCCGGGTCATGTAGACGATGGCCCGCTACTACTGCTGGTCATTTCGATGCTCGCGTGTCGACTCTGTGATGGCCGTGAGTTGTTTGTGGACTTCGGTTAGATGCTTGACAAGGGTGTCGGTATTGAGTTGGGCAGTGGGACCTTGATCGGTGGCGCGTTGCAGAAGGTCGGTGATGGAGGTGAGGAGTTCGTGGAGCTGTTGGGTGGATTGGGCGCGGAAGTTGTTCAGGAACTGGTCAAGGTCTTCTTGTAGAAGTCGCTGGTAGGGGCTATTTTTTTCGAGGAGAGTGAGCAGGACAACTGACATCGGCAGCAAGATGATCAGGACCCTCAAGCCTATGGCCGAGGTGAGGATCAGGGTGTTGTGCCTGGAGACGGCGGTGAAGGCCTCCTGCCGCTCCAGCAGCCCGATGGGATCGGTAAATATCGAGCGGGCTCTGCTATTGATCGCTCTGTCGATCGTGGCGCCGATCTGGAAAGTCAGGCCGGTAAACTCGGTCTGCAGTTGATGCAGACGTTCTTTGTCGTTACGCTGCAGCGCTAGTACTCGATCGGCCCCACGCCGTGTCTGCATACAGCGAGGCCCCTCGCCAACGATATCGCTGCCACCAAGGAGGGAAAGGCCGGCGCATTCCAGACGGGCGATCTGCTGAAGGTTGGCCACCGTTTTCTCGCCATCATCGACCTTATCCTTCTGGTCTGCCACTGCTCTCTTGAGCTGCGCGAGCCGTTGGCGATGCAGCGTCGTGCGGTTGTCGAGTGCCAGCGTGAAGGAAGCACAGCCGGAGGGGAGTTCAGTGGTGTATGCGACCGGGTTGCAGATCCGTAGTCGATCGATGGTCGTGTTGTAGTTAGCCGTCCTCGCAACTGTGACCTGGTTTTCGATCGGCACCTGGTAGAGCTGGAGCATCAGTGGTTCAGCAATGATGAGTCCGGCCAGTGCCAGCAATACCAGATGGGGAACGGCTCCTTTATAGCGCCGCCGCTGGCTGACCTGGGTGTTCAACGATACGACTACGGCCTTGTTGGTGACGAAATCCATGTAAACTATTGGGATGGCCACAAACAGCGCCCAAAAAACGCCGGCGAAGGCCGATATTCCGACGAATGCGACGGCACCGTTGGAGATCAAAAAAATCAGGTGCAGGGCGCTACGCCTTGTGTAGCGGGCCCGCTCGTGCGGGATGCGGTCCAAGACCACCTCGCTAAATCCGAGCAGTCGTCGCAGAAAGACTGCCCACCGCCGAGGATCAGGTTGTGGCGATGGGGCTGTGACCGCGGCCGCGGCCGCAGCGGCGTTTTCCTTTTCGGCGAGCCGGTCGTAGGTGGTGAGCCACGGCTGAGCCTGGTCGTCGGTGAGCCCGCAGGCTTTGAGGTAGCGGAACATGAACGACGTGTCGGGCAGGCTGGTGCGCCGCAGATTGTCGCTGATCGTGCTGCGTGGCAGTGCCTCATGTCGGGTGGATCTGTCGTCCAGTTTGCGTAGCGACAACCCCGACCAAGCCCGCAGATCGTTCAGCCGTTCCATATATTCCGCCACGCTGGCGGCAGTCATCGGATCCGGCGGGTCCTGATCGGAGTCAACCGCGGGCACGGGGCGGCCCGCAGCACAAGCCGCCTCCTCCCACAACCTCCTGGCCTGTTCCTCATCCCCGCCACACACCCGGACGAACGCGGCGGTCACATCCCAGGATGGGAGCTTCTTTCCGCGCGTCACCGCAGTGAGGCTGGTCGGGCTGTAGTTGGACTGCTCGGCCATCTCCCGGAAGGTCAACCCCGACTGGCCGCGCAACGCCTTCAAATGCTCGGTGAAGGCGTTACGCGGGTCACCAGTCGCAGGGAGCGGCTCTTGTGCCCGCCCTGACTTGGACATCCTCGAAGACGCCTACGCCTGCAGCGACTGGCCCAGCAGTCGCGTCAACCAGGTCCCTGGACGTCCAGAGAACCGGGCGGCGACCTCCGCGGCGATCAGGCCGATCCCGGCTGTCACGCCGAGCGCCACCAGCGGCGTCAGACCCTGAAGGATCAGCCACAGGCACACAACCATGATGATCAAAAGCACCAACACCGCGCCGCCGACAGACCGGACCGACGCCGGCCCCGGAGCGGGCAGCTCGGCCTCAGGCCGACGGTTCCGGCCCGAGCCGGAGGAGAACCTGGACATGGAGCACCTTCCTATGCATGCGTGAGACGAGAGTTTCCGCCACCTTCGGGGATTGCCGTCCCCAAACACCATCAGTGACGTGACCCCTACCTTTCCGCACCCCACACACCCCTGGAAGGCACTCAATCAACTCAACCCGTCCGGCTTCTCCCGCCCTATAAAACCCCAGGCCACAACGTTGAACACACAGTGTCCGGCGCCCGGACATCCCACCGTGGCCCGGCCCGACTCCCTCCTGACCACCGATTGTGCGGCTGCCGTCCGGACAGTAGCCCCGGACACACCTCAAACTCGACTCACCCCGGACAGCCTGTGACACTGGCCAAGAGCCCTAAACCGGCTCCCGCACCTCGCATCAGGCGTGAGACGAGGCCAACGCGGAACACAAGGGCCCCCGTTGCCGCGGGGGCCCTTCCTAGAGTCCAACCCACAGCGGTTCCCCATTGCAGTGACTACGCGGCTTGAGCACGTTGTCCGGCTACATCGACCACCCAAGATCCACTCATTGTGGGTTTTAAACGTATCTGGACTGGACCCCTACCGGGCCTTCCGCGAACTCGGCCGCGCGATCCACACCATCACCCTGCTGCGTTACCTGCCCGAACCCAGGCTGCGCGAGCAGATCACCCAGGTCACGAACCGCAACGAGGCCCTCCACGCCTTCGCCGACTGGCTGATGTTCGGCGGCCGCCTCATCGGCTGCAACGACCCCGATCACTAGGAGAAGGTCGTGAAGTCCAACGAGTTGATCGCCAGCTGCGCCCTTCCGGTGGTAACGCGGAGCGACCGTCAAGGTGACTCGTCTTGTTGCACTTTCCGTCCCCTTACGGGCGTTTCCGGGTTCCCAGGATCATCGCTCGATCACCCGCGCCACCATGACGAACTCGGCAAAAGTGCTTATCACCTACGACCACACTCCGCTGCCACCGAATACGCGACAGAGCCCTTCACTGAACACTTCCCGTCTCAAGCGCCTCGGGCCGTGAAGCAGGAGCAGGAGCCACGAACCTGCCGGAGAGCAGCTGCTTGCCCAGCATGGCCAGGCCCCCGATCGCGGTCAGGACTGGCCCGACCATCTGCGCGGCCTCAACGAGGCCCATGGGCATCTCCTTGTTGTCGGTGAATCAACGGACTTTCACACGACATAGGCCAACCTGGCGCCATCCGGTTCATGATCGTCAAAATTTCTCGGGATGGCGGATGAACCGGGAGCACTCCCTGCGCCCCCCACTCAGACAGCATCCGGTCCCAGGGCAGCCAGGGGCTGGCCTACCCGCCAAACGCCTCGTGGTCGACGACTCACTTCGCACCATGCGCACTGATTCCCTGAGCCTTCCCGGTGGCCGAAATATGAGAGGCCAGGCTCCGATTGACACCAGCCGGGGCTCGCCCAGGGTCGATGTCGTGGAACCGCTGCAGAACAGGCCGCGTCCCCGGTTCATTTGTCGGCGTCGGCATCCGCACGGCATGCCAGTTCCCGTGTCGCTCTTTCTCGAAGACCGTAATGACAGCGGGGGACGTCGCCGCCCCCCGCCTGGTCTTCGTTATGTTCCGATGAGGGTTGCTACCTGTCGTCTTGGTCCCGGCCGATCTGGCCCGGATCGATCCCGAGCGCCCGGTAGGTATTCCGGATCAGCTCGTCGGAATCAACGCGCCCGGCGAGCCGTGCCCGTTCGCAGGTGACGAAGTGCCGGAGCATGGCGTGCAGCTGCGGCTCTTCGGCCTCCAGGAACTCTCCGAAGCTGGTGTTCTGGGAATCACCCATCAGCCACCTCCTTCCCGTCCGTCGTCTCCTGCGGAATGCCCAGCGCCTCCTTCAGCCGCCCGATGGCATGCCGCAGGTTCGACCGCACCGTCGCCGGCGTGCTTCCCAGCATTTCGGCGACCTCGCCGCTGCCGTAGCCGTCCAACGTCAGCGCCACCGTGGCACGCTGCCGCTCGGGCAATTGGTGGAGCACCGCGTAGACCTTCTGGACCCGCTCGTCCTTCCCCGGTACGTTTGCGGGCCGGTCCTGAAGCTCAATCCCCAGCACCTCCGCCCCGCGACGCCGCTTGCGCAGAAGGTCCCGGGCGAGGTTCCGGATGATGGTCTTCGCCATGGCCACGGGCTCCTGCTGGAGACCGCTCCACTGCACCAAGAGCTTGGGCAGCGCCTGCTGGACGATGTCGTGCGCGTCCGCCTCGGTCGGGACGAGACGCAGCGCGAACCCCGTCAGCTCCTCGGCGTACTGGTGAACGAACACCTCGAACGCGTCGATGACGTCGGGGGCGAAATCGAATTGTTCGGCCAACGCCGTTCCTTCCGATAGTTTTTTTCGCCTGTGCTAACCCAGGCCGTTTTTTTGATCGTCGATCTCAATGTGCGGGTTCCTTCCGTGGGGACCATCCGCGCAACTGGACGGTTACTTCCTACCTCGTGTGGTCGAGGCGTTCCAATGAGTCTCTCAGTTGGTGCTTCGGATCATGTCCTCGCCGTCACCCATAAGACGTCTCTGGAGGGGCTAAGCGTGCAACAGAGTCAAAAGTTTTCCTGCGGACTTCTGAGACAAAGGAACAGGCTACCCGGTGCAGTCACGAACCGGACCGCTCTTCTCGGGAAAATTGCGTTCCCAAAGGCCGTTCGGGACGTGCGTCGGCCAGCTCATGGCCGAATGCTTCAGTGAGCCTTTTCCAGCAGCCTTTCGAGGCTGTTGATCACAGCATGGTCGCGGACGG
>NZ_BAAATZ010000028.1:0-1341 GCF_039533685.1 Actinocorallia aurantiaca
CCGTGTCTTCTCTTCAGGTTTGCCCAGGTCAATGAAGCGCCCCGAAGGTTCCGGACAGTGGTCCCACTACAATGGGATTGTCCGGAAGGTGTTTAATTTTGGCTCGATCGAAGAAGAACTATTCTCCTGAGTTCCGGGAAGAAGCCGTGAAGTTGGTGATCGAGACCTCGCGCCCGATCGCACAGGTGGCCAGGGAACTCGGAATCAATGCGGGAACTCTCACCAATTGGGTGGGCGCCTACCGGCGTGAGCATGCCGGGGACGACCCGCCGCTCTCGACCAGCGAGCGTGTGCGGCTCCGCGAAACGGAGCGTGAGCTTCGGGAGCTGAAGCAGAAAGTCGCCTTCCTGGAAAAAGTTGCCGCGTACTTCGCCGCGGATCCTCGGTGAACGACAAGTTCGAGTTCATCGACGCTGAGTACGCAACGACATCCATCGCGAACAATGAAGACGCCTTTCCGATCACCAAGATGTGCGCCTGGCTCGAAGTCTCCCGTTCTGGATTCTACGAATGGCGAGGACGGCCGGAATCGGCGACCGCACGCAGGCGCGAGGAGATCAAGGCCTGGGTGCTGTTCTTCTTCAAGGAATCCGATGAGACCTACGGGTACCGGCGCATCCACGCGGACCTCGTCGACGAAGGCGTGGAGGCCGGCCCGGAGCTCGTCCGGTCCTGCATGCGGGAGCTGGGCCTGGAGCCGTGCCAGCCGCGGCCCTGGCGGTTCGGCCTGACCGAAGGCGACGGCCTGGAACACGCGATCCCCGACCTGGTCCAGCGGGACTTCACCGCCGAAGCACCCGGACTGAAAATGGTCGGCGATATCACTTACATCGAAACGTGGGAGGGCTGGGTCTATCTGGCGACTGTCATCGACTGCCACACCAAGGCCGTCATCGGCTGGGCGATGGATGACAACTACAAGACACCGCTCATCGAGAAGGCCATCGCCATGGCCGCCCGCAACCACGACCTTGCAGACCAGGCGATCTTTCACTCCGATCGCGGCAGCAATTACACGTCCAGCCAGTTCGCCAAGACGTTGAAGCGCCATAACCTCAGGCAATCGGTGGGCCGGACCGGCATCTGTTACGACAATGCAATGGCGGAGTCTTTCTTCGCCGCACTCAAGAACGAACGCGTTCACCGGACGCAATATCCGACCCGGGCACACGCGTACCGCGACGTTGTCCGCTACATCGAGCTCCGCTATAATTCACGACGTCGCCACTCGGGACTCGACTACAAGACCCCTCGACAGGTCCACAACGAGTACCTCGAACGGCAGCTCGCGGCGTGAACTAACCGCAAATAAGCTGTCCGGAATCGGCAGGGCACATCACA
>NZ_BAAATZ010000029.1:0-55172 GCF_039533685.1 Actinocorallia aurantiaca
CGACGATCAGCTCACTTGGGCAAGCTCGGATAAAACGGCTACGGTCCAGGTCCTTGTGGATAAAACTTCATCAGATAAACCTACCTCCGCGGAAATGATTAATCAATGCAAACACCAGTTCACTTCAGGAGGCGGCACCCTTGAGGAGGTAAGTGAAGAACCTGACACTTACACATGCTCAGGGCGCTATAGTGATGGAAATTTCTATTATGAGCATGGCATTCTTATGCAGAGTATAATGTTCATTATTATCTGGTCTTATCAGAAATCAAATAGAGAAAACTGGGGTGAGATATCACGTCAGGCCATATCCAGTTTTAAGGTAGACCAATAGGAGTTGGGCTCAGAGATGGCGTTACCCTACCTCAGCAGGTGGTTCACAGACTAAGCCAATACCCGACTTTCGGCAGATACGCGCGCAGACGAGGTGGTTTGATCGATCTTGTAATACTGGGTGAGTGGTAGCACAAGAGACAGTTCTCTACTGACCGCTCCAAGTGCTCGCGGACTGACAAGCCGGTGCGAGCCCGCACGAAGGGTTCACACAGCCAGTCCTGTGGTGCAGCCCAGGCCAGTCGGCCGACCTCGTCCCGGTAGCGGCACACCGCGCTGACGTAGGTGTCCGGGCTCTCCGTCCACTGGCCGTGTCGACCCAGTTCCGTGAACGCCCCGGAATCCAACGCCCAGCGGCAGCGTGCCCGCGGCAGCCGCTTGTACCGGTCAAGTCGCCGATGCGAGACGAAGAGCGGCACACGTACGCGAGTCAGCCATGCCGGTTGGTGTGTACCGAGGTAGAAAGCCACCTCGCTCACGCCAAGTCGTTCCGCCCGCGCAGTACTTCGATAACGAGGTTGGTCAGGGCATCGATGTCGCTTTCCTCGGTTGCGGCGAACCGCTCGACCCCGCCGTCACTCATCCGGTCGTCGAGGTACAGCCCAACCGCCCACCCCTCATGCTCGGCTCGCGACCATGACAGGGTGTCCTCGGCGTCCGTGATGAGCAGGTACGCGCCAGCCTCTAACGTCACCTCGATGGCCGCGCACATGCCGCCGGTCTGCGTGAAGGACGCCGGAAGGCCTAACTCGCCCAGGCGCTCGATAACGTCTGCGTACTCCCGCGCGCCGGCTGCCATGGTCTCGGCATACGCACGGCGCCACTCACCGCCGTCACGTTGCTGAACGCCCTCATTACCACCCTCTAACTTGCGTCCTTCTTCCACTCGTGCCTCCTCACATTCGTTAGTTGTGCTTGCTGGGCCAGCCACCGCAACGCGGCCTCGGCCTGCTGCGGCACCACCCCGTTCCCGAGCAGCTTGAGCTGTGCGCTTCGGGAGATCCCAACGTCTGTGACGTAGCCCGCGGGCAGGCCCATGAGCCACTCGCTGAAGCGCGCGGCTAACCGGGTTTGCCCCCTGGTTCCGACCTCCGTCGGCCACGGCACCGCCCGCCCTGTGACGACTTCCCATCGGCGGATGCTGGCTTCGTACACACCCCAGGAGGCGGAAATAGCCTCACCGCCAGGTCGTTCAGGTAAGCGCGCCCGGTCCTCGGGCACCCCCGCCACGCACCCACACCGTCGCGTGCCAGCGGCGTCGGCAACAACGTTTTCGGACCTCGCTGGGGCAGGGGAAAGAACGTCACCATGACGTCGTTCAGGCCCACCTGATGCCCAGCTTGGCGACGCTTCTGGACTGGCTGTCCGCTTGTGCTGTCGCCTGTAGTCGGCGTCGGCAACAGCCCGGAGAACTTCGATACCGGCAGCGTTGTAGGCCAAGATGAAGACCCGCTCGCGACGATGCGGTGCCCCCACGTGGGCCGCGCAGAGGCTGACCCAATCCGCGTCATACCCAAGCGCGGCCACGTTCTCCACGATGACGATCTTGGGTTCCAGTAGGCGAATGCCTCGAGCGATTGCGATCCACAGTCCACTACGTGTTCCCTCCTTTATCCCGGCCCCGCGGCCGGCGAAGCTGATGTCCTGGCAGGGAAACCCTGCACACAAGACATCCACGGGAGGGACACGCGCCCAGTCCAACCCGGACAGGTCGCCGAGGCTGGGAATGCCGGGCAGGCGCTCAGCCAGTAACCGGCTGACGTGCGGGTCGTTGTCGGCGCACCAGACCAGGTGGCCGCCGAACACCATCTGGACGGCCATGTCGAGACCGCCGTAGCCGGTGCAGAGGGAGCCGATACTTAACATGTTGGCTCGCAATTTATTGATCTTGTTCATCCATGAAGTTCTCCTGATTACTTTCTTTCTGACGCTTGCATTCGTTCAGGGAAGTTCCAGCGCGCAGCGTCACTCATCCCGATAATGGGTCTGTGAACGCAACCCCCTCCACGACACAGGTTGATGCCATCTCCTTGGAGATCTCGAACGATCGTCTAGCCATCACAGTCTTCTCTCCGAAACCTCCACAGGCAGACTCCGATCCGAGCGGCACACAACTGGAGATGCGAGTAGCCCTTGCCATCCATGACACCCTCGCCATCCAGTGGTGCGCCGACCTTGGTGTTCACTGGACGGCCGACAACTGCTGGGTCGGGGAGCTCGAAGTTCCCACAGGAGAGAGTCCTCGCCTACTTCAGGTCACACAGATACTTGGTCTCGACGGGAGACCGGCTGTTCTTCCACAGGACGTCCTCTTCTTGGAGGTCCCCGGTGAGGTGGTCTGGAAAACGAAGGAACCTGCCGAAGCGGAGCGGATACGCAAGGTCGAGGCTCGCGATCGAATCTACAATCGACCGCTGACCGTTCCCGACGAAGATTCCCGGACGAACTCATTTGTCGTGCTACTTCTCGTGGAAAACTTCCTGTCTTCTCGTGAGCAAAGAGTGCCAGGGATCCAAATTCTACCTCTCTCAGGAAGTGCAATCGGCATCGACGTGATCGAGACCCTAAATGCATGTGCCAGCCAGATTGGCCTAGCAGGAGGGCTGGATATCGACGCAAACCTAAGGCTGATGAGCCAAAGACGACCCACTGCACTCCTCCACGTCCCGAATGTTCTAGCCGATACACCCGAAGCGGCCATCAGGGAAGTGCGCCGCAATGTACTACCGCTACTGGATTTGATCGCCTTGCGTAGGGGCGCCAAACCGAAAGCACTCGCAGGAATAGTTGCAACAAAAAAGAGAATGCAAGTAGTCGGATCTTGGATCGAAGGGATCGGTTATACCGGCAACCTCGCGAGTGGATTCATTTCGGGAGAAGATCCCACCAGTCTGTTCCAGCACTGGGAAAAGGCATCCTCTGATGCCCGGATTCGCCTTTGGCTCTCGCTGTACTCTGACGCCCTGGCAGACGAACGCTGGGATTATAGGTTCTTTCGATGCTTCAATCTCCTGGAGGGTATCGCCCAAGAGACCCTTCCTGCAAATGCGCCCGTCATAGATGATCTAGGAAACCCTGCATTTCTGAATAGCGGGAGACCATATACAACCCAACAGGCGCGCGGAAAAGTATTCATGCTTATCAAGCACGTTGCCAGCAGGAGAAGCATCGCCTTGTCGAGCTTCGCAGTTAACAAGGCGGGTACCGTTTGGGAAGAGAGCGAACTCTGGGTGGCGATCCGCAATGCAGTTGCGCATCGAGGTAGTTGGGAGCAACCGTCTGGCTCGGCCCAAAGTGCTCGCGATCAACGAATTAAGGGAGCGATTTGCAACCTCGGCCATGATGGATCTTTTCGAAATGGTGCAGTCGCTCTCACCTCCAGATTTAGAGCGGCAACTGAAGCCGTTCTCTATTCTGCGCTTGGAGGTAATCTTTAGTTCCTAGGCAAGCGAGCGAACAGCTCGTAGCCAGGATCGCCCGGCTGCCAGATATCCAAGATGTCTGAGGCTGCCACCGGTGCACGATGGAAGACGTCACCGTGGACTTCGTCCAAGCTACGGTATTTCCCGACCAGGAGGGGTGCTATGCCTGGGAAGCAGAGTTGATCATCTTCTGTCACCGCAACCGGCACAGCAACCTTTATGATCGCTGGCCCAGCCGAGTCGGAGCGTCGTGCGGCGTCGGGTGCTGGCTCGCCTGGTGTCGGGTCGGGTGCTTGTCACGCTCGCCCGTCGGGTCGGGGGCGTCCGTGCCGGCAGTCAGGGCCTTACCTACGCGCTCGACACCGCCGGGCAACTGCTCATGCAGCGCTGGCACGGCGTGTCTGACTCGGCTCCCTCACGGATTCGGCGGCCGTGGACGCCAGGGCAACTCTTCCTCGCACATTCCCTCGATGTGTCTGAGCTGTACGTCCGGCTGGTCGAGGTTGCGCGGCTGCACGGCGCGTTTGCGGTGGAGCGCTTCGACGCGGAATCTGCGGCATGGGTCGAGAACGGGCTCAGCGGTTGGCTCAAGCCGGATGCCTACGTCGTCCTCGTCGGCCGGAGCTTCGGCTAGTGCGTCTTCGTGGAAGTCGACCGCGCGACCGAGTCCCTGCCGGCCGTACGGCGGAAGCTGCTGGCCTACCTCGACTTCACGAACCGAGGCCAGACGGGGCCGGACGGCGTCATGCCACGGGTGGTCATCACCGTGCCGGATGCCCGCCGACAGGCGGCGGTAGTCGGTCTCCTGGGCGAGCTGGGCAACCTGCCGCCGGCTCTCTTCACGGTGGTGCGGTTTGATCGGGCCGTGCCGTTTCTCACGGCATTGTGTGCGGATGGTAGCGCATGACAGCCACAGCCAGCGTGATTAGCGTTGTAAATAGAACAGTGGACAGTTCGCTCCAAATGATCAACACTGAAGCTGAAAGGAGGCATATGGAAGAAGAGAATAGTTCCAAGGAGCATACAGAAAAACCGAGCTTAGGTCAGACGATCCGTCGCGCACGGTTGGGCTTCAACATCTCGCTGCGGCAGTTGGCCAAGGTAATCGGCAAAGACCCGAGCTACCTGCGGCGCATTGAGCTGGACGAGTACAAGCGCCCCAACCCCGATGTGCTGCTGCTCATCTCGCGTGAGCTGGGCTTGGACTACAACCACCTCATGAACCTGACTGAGCACCGGGTACCAAGCCACCTGCCTTCGCTGACCGATTACCTAGCCAAGAATTACAGCCTCGATGCCGTAGCCGCTGCAAAATTGGCGAAGCAGTTCAAGACCACCCTATCCGAATACTACGCCTCGAAGATTGAGGAGCTCCGAACCGATGATTAGCAATCCATCCCGTGCGCTGCAACTGGCGTGGGCCGTCGCACGAGCCGTTTATCCTAACCAAACAAAGACGGACCAATCCCTATGAAAGGAGGAGGTATGAGAAAACCAACATACGCCATGCGTGAACTGAGGCAGTTGGTTCCGAACCGGCCAGTCACCCTTGCTGATGGCCAAGCCATAGCTGAACGGCAAGCGGCGTTGCTACTCGCGCTGGCAGAACCAATACAGCCGGGTGCCGACTTGCGCACCTTGGCTCGTGCGTTAGGCGTAGAGGTAACCGTGACGGCCGACCTCACAGTCTCGGCGATGAGTGAGTTTATCCGCGGCCGTTGGCACATCATCGTGCGTGGCAGTGACGATGTCGCACAGCGGCGTCTGTCACTGGCGCACGAATGCTGGACCTGCTCCGCAGACCGCAGGAACTGTACGAGCGCCTGGACGGTGCTGAGCGCCGCCTGCTCACCCAGACGATCTTCACCAAGCTGTACATCGATGAGGAAAGAATTGCTGGCGACGAGCTCATGGAGCCTTTCAGTGACCTGATCGCGGTCAGCGGCGCCTCGGCGGACATCCCCCAGCCGCAGCAGCATGTTCACCTGGGTGATCAGGCTCCGCGGTGCCCGCCTGGCCCCCAACAGCGAAACAGCGCCCCTGCAGACAGGAGCGCTGTGATCGCTGGAGCCTTGCTGAACCGTTGCCCCCTTTCGGGGAGGCCTGGTTCAAATAAGGCATCCTGGATGCGCCGCCAGGGACTCGAACCCCGGACCCGCTGATTAAGAGCCCGCTCGACGCATGAGTCACGGGTGCTGGCCGGTGGCCGGCTGTCTCGTCCTGGGCGCTGTTCGGGGGCCGGGTAGTGCCGGATTCTGATGGCTGGTAGCCAGCCGTTGGAGCTGACGTGGAGATCCGCAAGGTCGTGTGCTCCGCCAACGCCATCGAGTCCGTCAACGCCCGCCTGTGTCGGGCGGTCAACGCCCGCGGCCACTTCCCCCGCCGAACAGGCAGCGATGAAATGCCTGTACATGACCTTGATGAGCCTGGATCCCACCGGCAAGGGTCGCGCCAAGTGAGTCACCCGCTGATGTCGAGTCTGGGCCTTCGGAGCAGGATGGGCTGACGATCGTCATCTGCGCCGGTTTCGTGTTGAGCTTCGATTCCATCCACTCGGTGGACCGCTTCAGCCACCTGCGCTCCGACCTGGCTTGGCTTCGAATCGATCCGCGCGTCGGCCCTGCCGACGCGGATCGCGCCGTCCTCGAGTGGCGTGGTCTTCCAGTTCTGACTGATGGGAAGCGGTTCAGTCGGGCTGCTCTACCGGTTAGGTCGCTTTACCGGTTAGGTTATCGGTCGTGTTCACGACACGCTGGTTGGCGCTTTTGACCAAGCCTCTCCGCAACTGGGGACCGGCGCTCGCTCTGTCTGCGGTCTTCTTGGTCTCCACCGCGATCGTCGTCTCGGACCTCCGCGCCTCTCCGGTCTCACCGGTCCGGCCGATCCTGGTGTCCAGTGGTTCGTGGGCACCGTATGTGGGGCCTGAGCTGCCGAAAGGCGGGCCGATGACGGAGCTGATCACCGAAATCCTGAAACGCGCCGGCTACGCGCCGCAGGTCAGCTACGCCTCGTGGACGCTGGCCCGAGAGCAGGTCATATCCGGCGCGGCGCAAGGCGTCTACCCCTTGGTGAAGAGCACGTCCCGACTCGACCAGTTCCTGAGCTCCGACCCGCTGATCGAATTCGAGTACGTCCTGTTCTACGATCGGTCTCGGGGCGAGCCTCGGGTCTCGTCCGCTGCCGAGCTCTCCAGACTGCGTGTGGGCGGCATCTCCGGTTACGACTATTGGCCGGAGCTCGAATCGACCGTGCGCGGCCTAGTCGAATTCAACACGGCCGAGGAAGGGTTTCAGGCGCTGGCCGACGGTAAAATCGATCTGCTGGCCGAAGGGCTGCTCTCCGGCCAGGCCACGGTGGCTGATCCGTCTTTTCCTCGCGATGCCAACGACTTCGACCACCTGCGGGACGGCGGCAAGCTCGTGCATTCGGTGGAAGGCTTGCATTTCATGATGCCGAAGACCCCCGAGGCGGCGGCCGTGATGCGCAAATTCAACGAGGTCCTGACCGCCATGCGGAAGGGCCAGGAGTACAAGGCGATCGTCGCCGCGTTGCAGCCGGACGCCGCCCAGGAGGTGGCACTTGAGCCGGTAGGTGGTGCGGGCCTCGCGGAGCTTTTGGACGAGACCGGACGGACCGTGCTTTATGCGCCGCGCGGCACCCGAGCCAAGGTGCTGGCCTGGCCGAAGGAGTTCACCGAGAAGGCCGATCCGGCACCCGAACGGATCCTGGTAGAGGTGAAAATCATCAACGGCCCGGCCAGCGGGCGAGCGCTGTACGTGGATGCCCGCGCTCTGCTGCTGGAGGTTCCCGGTCAGTGACCCAGCTCCGTCTCCTCGCCCCGGTCTGTGTCGACTACTACGCCGTGCCCGGCGCGTCGCTGCGCGATCCGCGCGGTTATGCGCAGTTCTGGGCCGACCAGCAGCCGGCGGTCGACTCACTGCTGGCCGGTCTGGTGCCTGAGTCCCGCCCGGACGAACCGGCGGCGGATCGCCCGTGCGTCACCCTGGAGCACACACGGCCGACCCGCTCACTGAACCTTTATCGGACCATTGGCGACAATGCGGTCGAGCGGCCGATGCATGTGCTCACCGGCACGCTACGTGTCCAGGACCTGCCCGGAGAGCTCGCGGACGCCGGCCCTTGCGGCGAGGTCGTCGAGATCGTCTTTCGGCTGTATGACCACGGACTGATGCTGCTGGAGCTGCTGACCAACGTCCCACCGGCGCTGTCGGCATCCGCAGACGGCCTCGCGGCGCGGATGGACGAACTACAGGACTGCGCCGTGTCATTGGGAGAACGGGTGGGACGGGCGATCGTCCACCGGTATCTGGATCCGGTGCTGCGCCTGCTGCGTGAGGCCGACGGCGGCGCGAAGGTCCTGGCTCCCGCCACGCCCTCGAACGATCCGGTGACGGCGGACTTCGGCGAACCGCTGTGGGTGACGCGGAGCCTGGTGGTGGACCCGGCCGAGCCCTGTGCCGACCTCATGGTCCGGCACTGGATCAAGGACGTGGTGATGGTCGACGAGGACCGGTCGCCGGCCGACCGCCTGCTCGATGGCGAACTGGGCCACCTGGTGCGCTGGCTGAACTACGTCTTCATCGACCAGAGCGGGGCGGGCGGTCGGATGCGGCCCGGAGACCCGTACCGCGACCAGTGGGAGGCGCTGAGGTACGCGCAGGTCTTCTACGGCGTGCTGGACCAAATCGACAGCCGGCTGTCGAGGATCCTCGCGGACTCGGCCGCTGCCGGCAGCCGGTGGGAGTTGCAGCGGCTCAAGGACCAGTTGACGAACCTGAGCCGACGCGGCGAACTGATCATTCTCGAGCGCAAGGATCTGAGCAAGTACCTCAAGCGTGCGGTACGCGTCGAGATGGACGAGATCCTAGAGTTCTGGGACTACGTGAACGTGCTGGAGGAGCCGGTGCGGTTCAAGGTGGAGATCTGCGACCGGCGGCTGGGCGAACTGGCCGCGCGGCGTACCGCCCGATCCGCGCTGTTCACCGATCTGATCCTGCTGGGCATCGCAGTGACCTCGATCATCGGTACCGCTCTGGCGGTCACGGACTTCGGACGCTCGATGGCCACCAACCCGGATACGACGGCCTACGACCTGGGCCGCTCCTCGATCGTAGAATGGATCGCGTCGCAGCCGGCGGATGCGATCCTGGTCGCGTCCGGCGGCCTGTCGCTGCTGCTGGTGGCGCTCTACCTGTTCTTCCGGCGTGACAGGAGCATATGAGGCGGGCGTTGCGCAGCCGGATCGTGCGCACATTCCTTATCACGCAGCTCCTGCTCGAGGTGCAGTTCTGGTTTCCGGTCTACTTGATCTATCTGCTGGACCTGGGATTCTCGCTGACCACCGCGGTCCTCGCCGACGCGGTCTTCCGGCTGGTCGCGGTCGCCTGCGAGTTTCCGGTGGGCGTGCTCGCGGACCTGGCCGGGCGGCGCCGCTCCTACCTGGCACTGGCCGGCGGGACGGTCCTCGCCTTCGTGGCGATCACTCAGATCGACTCCACTGGGCTGCTGTTCGGTGCTTGGGCGCTCTGGGGGGTGCAGTGGGCTCTGACATCCGGGGTGGCCAGCGCGTATCTGTACGATCTCTGTGCGCAGAACGAGCCGGACCTCGACCCGACCCGAGTGTTCGGGCTGTCCCGTGCCGTGGGCAGCGTGGCGGTGCTGATATCCCTGCTGGCGGCCGGATATCTCTACGAGGTGGACCCCCGTTTGCCGTTCGCCGTCACCGCGGCCCTCGCGATCCCAGCGGCCATACTCACGCTCACGCTCCCCGAGATCCGGGCCCCGCGGCAGCACACCGCTCTCAAATCCGTCCTGGAGAACCTGCGCGACGCATGGACTCGGGCGGGCGTACGCCGGGCAGCGTGGCTGGGGGTCATCCTGCTCGTGTTCGGCTGGAGCGCCCGCATTCTTTTCCAACCACTCGCGCTGGACCTCGGCCTGTCGGCACGAGTCACCGGCTGGATGTATGCCGCTTTCGCAGCGGCGTCCATGGCGGGCGGTCTCACCGCCGGATACATCCGTCTACACCACCGGCGGGCCACGCTTGCCACGGTGTTCCTTCTCATTCTGGCCACTCTGGCGGCCACCGCCCAGGCGAGCTGGCTCGGTCCGTTCCTGTTCCTGCCTGTGCTGGGATTCGGTTATGCCCTGGGCACCACCGTACTGGAGGTGGTCACACACGAGGTGACGCCTCAGCCCGTGCGGGCGATGATGTTCGGGTTGGTCACCTGCCTGGGCGGAATCGGCATCGCGGTTTCACGACCGGCTCTCGGAGTGCTCACCGCGGACCACTCCGTCGCATTCGCATTCGGCGTATGGGCCTGTGTGGGCGTGGTGTTGCTGGGCCTCGCCACAGCGATCCTGCGCCGCGTGCACTGACCCACGGCCTCACCATCCGCAGCTCCGCCCTCCGGTAGTTCCGAGCCATCGCCTACCCCCTCAAAGTCGGCGATATCTCCACGTTATGAGGGAAAGCCCACCAGCTCTGTGTATGGGGCTTTGGCGGGATCAGGGCGTCGGTGAATTCGTTGTTCGCTCGATGTGGTCGCGGTTGTCTTGGGGCAGTCGTTGCCGGGCGTTCTGGGCCGCGCCGTTGCCGGTGATGAGCCAGAGGGTGGTCAGGTCGTCGATGACGGATTCCAGGGGGACGTCCAGGGTTCCCTTGGTCCAGGCGAGGATGGTCTCGGCGGTGCCGCCGACGACGAAGGGCGGCGCGGTTCGAGCGAGGCTGTCGGCGGCGAGTTCGACGCCGTGGATGACGCGGGCGTGGTCGACGAGGATCTGGGTGAGGCTCTGGAGGACCCGGGCGCGGTGCTGCTGGACCTCGGGTGGGCCGGCGGCCGCGCCGAAGAGCACCTGTGCCTTGCGGGGATCGCCGGCCATCACGTGCACGATGGCGCTGATGGCGGCCCGGGCCTGCTCCTCGAGGGGGCGGCCGCTCGAGGAGACGAACGCCGCGAGCGCCTCCCGGCCGACCTCGTCGGCGATCCGGTCGATGACGGCCGAGGCGAGCCGGTCGAGGTCGGTGAAGCTCTCGTAGAAATAACGCTTGTTGAGTCCGGCCGCGGCGCAGACGCCGGCGACGGTCGCCGAGCGCCAGTCGTTGGCGGCCATGGCCGACAGGGCGACGTCGATGAGCCGGTCGCGGCGGTGGGTCTTGCGTTCGTCGGCTGACAGGCCACCGTAGGCGCGCCGGGTCGTCTCGTCGGGCATCTGCCCATGTTCGCATCCGTCCGAGATCGGCATTGACAGCCCTCGATCCAAATCTGGTACTTTTTTGTACCAGATGAAGAGAGGGGCTCCCATGAGTACCGAACATTCCCCGTCCGCCCGGGCCCGCCTGCTCGACGAAGCCGCCACCGCGGGCGACCCCCTGCTGGAGGAACTGCGGGCGCTGTCGGGGCAGGCGCCGGTCCGCGCCAGGGTCGCCGGGTGGGACCACCTGCGCGAACTGAGCCGCAGAGACGACCGCGCCGCGATCTCGGCCCTGTTCGCCCAAGGGCTGCCGCCGGGTGAGCTGGACGGCCGGTACGAGGGCCTGATCATGGGCCGGCTCTTCGGCATTCCGGAAGCGGCGCTGGCGAATCCGTTGCTCGCGATCAACCCGACCTGGCTGGGCAAGACGTTCGACGCCGCATCCGGAACCGGCTTCAACCGGTTGATCCCGCTCGCCCGATACGCGATGCGGGTGATCGCCCCCGGCTACAGCGGCCTCCGCCGGGTCGCAGACCGGATGGAGGGTTTCGACTTCGACCATCGCCTGGACACCGGCCTGATCGAGCCGCACATCCCCGTCCGGGCCCTGGACTACGGCGTGCCCGCCTACCGCAATCCCAGCGTCCGGACCTTCCCGATCAAGCGGACCCGCGACGAGATCGTCGAACTCCTGCCGGGCCTCTACCTGGGACGCGCGCTGCTGACCATGCGCAGCGGAGAGATCCGCACCATCGCCCACTTCGCGCTGCGCGAGCCGGTCACCGGACTCCGGGCATGATCGGGCTCAGGGGCGCGGTCGTGTGCGTCACCGGCGGGGCCCGCGGCATCGGCCGGTCCACGGCGGCGGCGCTGGCGGCCCGGGGCGCGCGCGTGTGGATCGGGGACATCGACGCCGACGCCGCCAACGCCACCGCCGCCGAACTCGGCGTCAACGGCCGTCATCTGGACGTCACCGACGCCGACCTCTTCGCCCGGTTCCTGGACGCCGCCCGTGCCGACGGCCCGATCGACATGCTGGTGAACAACGCCGGAGTCCAGCGGATGGGCCCGTTCGCCCAGCAGAGCCTCACCGGCCTCCACCGCGAAGTCGCGATCAACCTGACCGGCGTCATCAACGGGATGCATCTGGTCCTTCCCGGCATGATCGAACGCGACCGCGGCCACATCGTCAACGTGGCCTCCATGGCCGCCAAGGTCACCACGCCGGGGATGGCGGTCTACTCGGCGACCAAGTTCGCCGTGGCCGCCCTGTCGCGAGCGGTCCGCGCGGAACTCCAGGGCACCGGCGTCACACTCACCACGATCATGCCCACCGCCACCCACACCGAGCTGACGTCCGGCGTCTCCCTCGACCTGCTGCCGACGCGGCAGCCCGAGGACATCGCCGCGGCGATCGTCGCCAGCGCCCGCCACGGCCGCCGCGAGGTCACCGTCCCCCGATGGCTCGCCCCGTTCGGCGCCATCGAGGAGGCAGTGCCCGAACCGGTGCTCGAAGCCCTCAAACGCGCTGCCACCCGCCACCGTCCGCCCGGCGACTACGATCCCGACCAGCGCAAGGCCTACCTCGACCGCCTCGACCCCTGACCTGAAGGCGCCCTTCCGCAGCCCACCGGACCCGGCCTCCCCAGGACGTGGCCAAGGCTCCTGTCATCAGGCGCACGCGATCACGACACCGCAGCCCGGACTCCTGCGGGCGCCGACGCGGGGCGGGAGACGTCGTGACCGATGAGGCCGGGACGCGTCACAAAAAGCGGCGGATGGGCTGCACCGCGAGCTCCCGTGCCCGCTGCGCGAGGGAGCGCCTCTTCCAGCGGCCCGGCTTGATCGGTTCACTCACCGCGACGTCCGCCGCGAAGTGCTCGTCCAACGTCGCCGTGAACTCCTGATCCAGGACGGCGAGCATCACCTCCTCGTCGTGGTCGAGGGAGCGGCGGTTGAAGTTGGTCGAGCCGATCAGCGCGGCGATGCGGTCGACGGTGATGACCTTGGCGTGCATCATCGTCGGCTGGTACTGGTAGATCTTCACCCCGCACGCCAGCAGGTCCTCGTAGAAGTGCTGTCCGGCCAACTGGCACACCCGCTTGTCGGTGTGCGGGCCGGGCAGCACGATCTCCACCTCGACCCCGCGCCGTGCGGCGGCGCACAGGAGTTCGATGAAGTAGGCGTCCGGCGAGAAGTAGGCGGTGGCCAGGCGGAATCGTTCCTCGGCCGACTCGATCATCACCCTGATCAAGGTCTGCATGTCCTGCCAGCCGAAACTGGCCGAACCGCGCACCACCTGCACGATCGCGTCGCCCTGCGGGCGGTGTTCGACGAACCGGTCGCGGTCGTCGAACAGTTTGTCGTTGCACTCGGCCCAGTTCTGGGCGAACGCCGCCGCGATCCCGTCCACCGCCGGTCCGCGCACCTCGACGTGTGTGTCGCGCCACTCGCCCGGATTACGGGCGTCGCCGCACCATTCCTCGGCGATCCCCACCCCGCCGGTGAACGCCGCCTCCTCGTCCACGACCAGGACTTTGCGGTGGCAGCGGTGGTTCTGCTTCAACGGCGAGAGCCCGAGCGGTCTGCGGAACCAGGCCACGTCCACGCCCGCCTGCTCCATCGCCTCAAGCTGCTCGGTTTCGATCAGACGGCTGCCGAACCCGTCCAGAAGCAGCCGCACGCGCACCCCGGCCCGCGCCCGCTCCGCCAGCGCCTGGGCGAACTCCCGGGCGATGTCGCCCTTCCAGTACACGAACGTCATCATGTCCACCGTGTGCTCGGCGGCGCGGATCGCCCCCAGCATCCCGGCGAAGATCGCATCGCCGTTCCGCAAGGGGACCAACGCGTTGCCCTCGGTCGCCGCGATGCCTATCAGCCGTTCCAGACGGCGCCGTATCCGCACCGTCCGCTCCTGCAGAAGCGAAGTGTCCTGTCCGCCCTCAGTGGTTTCGGGCCGGTCCTGCGTACTGGTCATGGCGTCTCCTCACCGGCACGACAGGGGAAGAAAAACCGCGAACGTCCTGGTCCGGCATGGAACGATGCAGCATGGGCGACTGTACCCGCCTGGCGACGTGCTCCTTCCAGGACCTCATCAACGGGCCCGCGCCGCGGACGCACGGCTCCGCCGCCCCACGTCCCGGCGGCCTCGCATCCGACGGCTCAGATGCCGGGCAGGTCGGCTTCCCCCTTCGCCCACAGCACCACCGCGGCATCCTTTAAGAGTCAGCCGGGGGCGGGAGTGATCGCCGCGGCGCGGATCGTGGTGCTCTCCGCCCAGGCGAGGGTGTTGCCGCGGGCGATGGACAGGTGGGCGGCCGCGAGGGTCTGGGCGCGGTCGGCGTCTCCGGCCTCGATCGCCGCGAGCAGCTTCTCGTGGGCGCGGACGGCCTCTCGGCGGACCGTGTGCGACATGGGCTCGTCGTAGGACTCGGGGTCGGCGAACCTGTGGGCGGCGGGACGGGTGCTCCGGCCGCCGGTGACGGCGCTCCAGACGGAGGACTCGTGGGCCGACCAGATGGCCTCGAGGGCGCCCACGACCACGATCATGGTGTCGCTGCCGCAGAGGTCCACCATGGCCTCGTGGAAGCGGCGGGCGTTGGGGACGTAGGCGTCCAGGTCGTCGATCTCCTCGAGCTGGCGCTCCAGGATCGCCCGCAGGGGCGGGACCACGGTTTCGGCGCGGTCCGGGCGGGACGCGCACATGCCGGCGCAGATCGGTTCGATGCGGGCGAGGGTTTCGCTGACGTCGGCCGCCGTGGTGAGGCGGGACTGCAGGACCATGCCGATCATCTGGGCGGCGCGGTCGACGTTCGGGGAGCGGACGACGGCGCCGCCGACGTTGCCTCGGCGGACGACGACCAGGCCGTCGTTCTCCAGGAGGCGCAGGGCCTCGCGAACGACACCGAAGCTCACCCCGAGCTCGGCCATGAGCTGCTCCTGCGGTGGCAGCACGTCGCCCTCGCGCAGTTCGCCGCCGAGGATCCGCTCCCTGAGCCGGGCCGCGACGAGCTCCGCCAGCAGAGGTTGCCGCACGCACCGCTCCATTCGAAGACCCGGCCTGACCGCGTGATCCGAGCATAGTGGGCCGGTGCCTCGCCGGGATGCGGAGTGGTCAGGCGGAAGGGAGGCCGAAGAACCGTGCGGCGTTGCCGTGGAGGAAGGCTTCGAGCACGTCGTCCGGCAGGTCGAGGGCGCGTGCCTCTCCGACGCAGCGCTCGATCGTCAGCACGGGGGCGTCGGACGCGAAGATCACGCGGTCACGGCCGCGGCCGCGCATGAAGCGCAGGAGCTCGGCGGGGAGGCGGCGCGGCGCCCACGCGGAGGTCATCAGGTGGAGGTTGCGGTATTTCGTCATCAACCGGATGGCCACGTCCCACCACGGGTCCGCGCCGTGGTGCATGCACAGTTTCAGCTCGGGGAAGCGCTGGCAGACGCGGTCCAGGTGCATCGGGTGCTGGGCCTCGCCGCCGATCGGGGGGCCGGGCAGGCCGGTGGCCAGGCAGAGCGGCAGCTCCCACTCGCTGCACTTGGTGTAGAGCGGGTAGTAGACCGCGTCGCTCGGCGGGTACCGCCCGTCGCCCCAGAAACTCGGGCCGACCTGCGCATATGCCACCGGATGGGAGCGGCGGAACGCGTCGAGCGCGCGCAGTGTCGGCATGGGGCGGAGGAGGTCGAGTCCGCCGATGCCGAGGGCGAACCGTTCGGGGAAGGCCTCCACGTAGGCGAGCGCGCGGGGGGACGGCTCGGCGAGCCGGGTCAGCAGGACCGCCCGGGTGACGCCGTTCGCGTCCATCTCCTCGATGAGCGCGTCCGCCGGCGTGCTGGCGAGCATCTCGTCACCCGCCTTGAAGTAGTCCTCCTTCACGCGGATCATCCAGTCCGGCTGGGGGCGGTCGCCGAAGTCGACGTTGACCAGGCAGTCGATCACTCCGGGGGCGGTCACGGGGCCGCCTCCGCCTCGTCGGCTACCAGCCGCGTGCGCAGGATCTTGCCCGCCGCGTTGCGGGGCAGCGGCCGCGTGAGCAGCCGCCACGCGGTCGGCACCTTGTACGGGGCGAGCGCGGACCGGCACCAGGCCGCGAGCTCCCGCCCGTCCGCGCGGGCCCCCTCGCGCAGGACCACGAAGGCCTTCACCGCCTGCCCGGTGACGGGGTCGTCGATCCCGGCGACGGCGCACTCCTCGACGTCCGGGTGGGCCTCCAGGCGGTACTCCACCTCGGACGGGTGCACGTTCTCCGCCGAGACGAAGATCAGTTCGCGTGCCCGGGAGTCGACGTGGAGCAGGCCGTCCTCGATCCTTCCGACGTCGCCCATCGCGAGCCACCGGCCGGGGCCGAACACCTCCGCCGTGGCCTGCGGGTCGTTCCAGTAGCCGAGCATCGTGTACGGGCTCCGGATGTGGATGAAGCCCTCGGTACCGGGCGGGAGGTCCTTGCCCTCGGCGTCGCGGACGGCGATCTGCACCCCGTCCTGCACCGGCCCCGTCGACTCGGGGAACGCGGCGAAGTCGGCCCCGCCGATGCTGGCGACGATGCTGCCTCCCTCGCTGCTGGTGTAACCCATCCGGAAGCCCGCCGCGGCGGACGGGAACGCCTCGCACAGCAGCCGCTTGACGGTCGGGCTCATCGGCGCGCCGCCGACCACCACGCTCGCCAGGCTCGAGAGGTCGTACTCCCCACGCGCGGGGTGGGCGGCGACGCGGGGCGCGGCGCTCCCCACCGAGAGCCAGACGGTCACGCGCTCGGACTCGATCGTGCGCAGGGTGCGTTCCTCGTCGAACCGTCCGGGACGCATGACGAGCAACCCGCCCGAGACGGTGAACATCAGGACGGCCCCGTACAGGGCGGACAGGTGGAACAGGGGAGGAGAGACCAGGACCCGCGCCGGCGGGGGCGGCGCACCGGGCATCGCACCGGCGCGCAGCAGCGCGTTGAACCGGTTGCAGGCGACGAACCCGGTGACGCCGCGATGACCGTGCACGACGGCCTTGGGTCGTCCGGTCGTCCCGCTGGTGAAGATCAGCAGCGCGGGATCGTCCTCGGCGGGCGGCGGCACCTCCGGCAGGTCGGCGTGCGACCCGGTGATCCGCGCGTAGAGACCGGGCGTGAACTCCAGCCGAGCGAGGCCCGGAGCCGCACGCGCCACGGTTTCGAGCCTCTGGCCGTCACCCAGCACGACACGCGGCTCCACGAGCGCCAGAGCGGCGTCGACCTCCGGCTCGCTCCAGTAGCCGTTCATCGCCGCGACCACGCCCCCTGCCGCCAGCACGGCCCAGAAGCCGATCACCCACTCCATCGAGTTCGCGGCGATCAGCGCCACCCTGTCTCCGGGCACCACCCCGTACTCGTCACGAAGGATCCGCGCGAGCCCCGCCACGGCCGACAGGTGCTCGCGGTAGGTCAGCCTCCGGTCGTCGTCGGCCAGGTACTCGCGGTCGGGATACGCCGCCGTGGCGTCGGTCAACAACCGCAGGATCGACGTCGTCCGCTTCTCGAACACGGCCATCCGCTCGCCTAGGACGTCTTCCTCGACGACGGAGTACGCCCCGCCCGGGACGATCAGGGAGCGCCCGAATTCGCTGCCAAACGCGTTCGGAAAGGTCTGACGTATGAGGTCGTTCATCGTTCAGGGCTCCTCACTCGTCCGCTCGACCTGTCTGCGGGAGCTTTCCGATCCGCTGCTAGGCGGGCTGGGAAGGTTCTGCCGTTCGAGGCCGCTCATCGTTCGTCCGCGCGGATCTTCTGCTCGCGTAGTGCCGCCACCGCACGCCGCTGCGCCACCGCTTCGTTGTCCAGGGCCTCCGTGAACGTGGTGTTCCAGGACGCGTCGATGAGCCCGAGCGTGCCCTCGGCCGCGGCGGGCGCGCACGCGGCCAGCCGTTCGGACCAGTCGTCGACGACAGCGTCGAGTTCGTCCACCGGCACGACGAGGTTGGCGAGGCCGAGGTCGCGGGCCTCGGGGCCGTCGACGAGCCGACCGAGGAGGGTGAGTTCCTTGGCCTTGTGTGATCCGACGACGCGGGGGAGCAGCCAGCTCAGGCCGCCGTCCGGGGCCAGGCCGACCCGGGAGAAGACCGCGCCGAAGCGGGCGCGGTCCGAGGCGATGATGATGTCGCAGCCGAGTGCGAGGCTCATGCCCACGCCGGCGGCCACGCCGTCGATTTTCGCCACGGTCGGTTTCGGCATGGTGTGCAGCCGGACGATGATCGCGGCGACCTCGCGCATCTTCGCGGAGACCTGCTCGGACGAGGCGTTGATGTTGCCGGACAGGTCGGCTCCGGAGGAGAAGTCCCCACCCGTGCCGGAGAGCACCAGGACGCGGGACTCGGGGTCCTTCTCGAACCGTTCGAGCGCGTCGGCCAGGAGCGTCCAGGACTCGGAGTCGAGCGCGTTCTTGACGCGGGGTCGGTTGAACACCAGGCGCGCGGTCCTCCCCGGCCGGTAGAGGACGGGGGGCTCGTCAGAGTTCGGCACGCGCGCTCACTCTCCGACCGGCATGCCGAGGCATTCGGCCAGGTTGTCCCGCATGATCCGGCGGACCGCGTCGTCGTCGAAACCGTCGAGCTCCTTGGCGTAGTCGGTGGGCTCGGCGAGCCCTTCGCCGTGGGGCCAGTCGGAGCCGAAGAGCACGCGCTCGACGCCGATCCACTCGGCGAGTTCCGCGACGTCGTCCTCGAAGTACGGGGCCACCCAGACGTGCTCGCGCAGCGTGTCTCCCGGGTCGTTCTTGAAGTGCCTGGGCTGCTGGTTGGCCAGCTTCCGCAGCCGCTTGACGAGCAGCGGGACCCAGGGGGCGCCGTTCTCGATGCTCATGACCTTCAAGGCGGGGTGCCGGTCGAAGACGCCTCGGATGACCATCGAGCCGATCGCGTCGTGGATGGCGCGGTCGCTGACCACGAGCTTGGTCAGCGGGTCGAGGTGGAACGGGTCGTAGTCGGCGGGGCCGCCCCACGCGCCCGACAGGAGCGTGTAGCCGCTGTCGGAGAGGTGGAAGGCGACGGGGACGCCGGCTTCGGCGAGCCGGGCCCAGAACCGGTCGTGCGCCGGGTCGCCGAGGTCGCGGGGCCTGCCGTCGGCGCCAGGGACAGGCGCGGGACGCACGCACACCACTCTGGCGCCGCGGCCGAGGGCCCATTCGAGTTCCGCCAGCGCCGCGTCCGGGTCGGCCAGCGAGAGCATCGGCGCGGCGTAGAGCCGCTCCCGGTGGTGGAATCCCCAGTCCTCGTCGAGCCAGCGGTTGAACGCCGACAGCGTCGCCATCGTGGCGGGCACGTCGTGCCGGAGCGCCTGCTCCACGCCGCAGCCCAGGGTGGGGAAGAGCAGGGCGAGGGCGAGTCCCTGCTCGTCGAGCCGGGCGACGCGCGCGTCCCGGTCCCGGTACTCCGGATGGATCGGTTCGACGACGCGCAGGCTGTCGGGGTCGACGCCCTCGGGGATGCGGCCGCGGAAGTAGGGGTCGAGGGCACCGGGCACGAGCACGGGGTCGAAGGTGGGGTTGGGGATGAACCGGTTGACCTTCTCGCCGATGAGGATCATGGGCCGGTCGTTCGCCTGCACGACCTGCACTCCGCGGCGGCGGAACCTCCGGTCGAGGTGCCTGGTGAAGGAGTCCATCGTCTCGTAGTAGTGGTTGTCCGCGTCGAACGGCCGGAACGGACGGCCGCCGAGGGTCATGGGCATGGACGGGTCCTCCTCGCTGTCAGTGCCGGGTCGGCGGTCTCAGAGCTCCTCGCCGGGGGGCGCCGACGGGGGCACGGGGGGCCGGGGAACGGCGAAGTGCTGGTCTCTCAGTTCGAAGGCGCGCTTGGTCCCGTGCTCGGCGCGGGTCTTGACGAAGTTGAACTCGTCCGCGCCGAACTGCAGGTTCGTGCCGTAGGCGTGGAACAGGTAGCTGGCGACCTCTTCCCCCTGGTAGCCCTGCATCTGCTCGACGAGCCGGAACGCCTCCTTGGCGATCACGATGCCGTCCGCCGGCATCCGGGACGCCTTCTCCGCCCAGTGAGCGGCGCGGGCCGGTACCGACTCCGCGTCGGTGGTCTCGGTGAAGATCCCGCGTCCGGCCAGTTCCCCGGCCTCGATCGTGTCGCCGGTCAGCAGCAGGCGCCGCGCCAGGTTGGGGCCGAGGCGGTAGAAGAACAGGTGCAGGTTGCCCAGGGCGGGGCCGAGAAAGCGGGTCGCGGGCATGCCGATCTTCGTGTCCGCCGCTATGACCGAGATATCGGACATTAGGGCGAGTTCGAAGGCACCGCCCAGCGCGAACCCCTGGATCTCGGCGACGGTCACCTTTGGGTAGCCGAGATAGCCGTGGTAGAAGTCGAAGGTCTCCCGGTCGACGCCCAACCGGCGGCGCTGGCTCGGCCGCCGCCTGGCCCGCGGGTCCTCGGCCTCGCCGTACCAGGCGTAGGCGTTGTTCATGTCGGCCCCGGTGCTGAACACCCCTCCGGCCCCGCGCAGGTGCACCACCTTGATGTCGTCGTCGACCGCCAGGTCGTCGAGGTGGCGTCCCAGCAGCCGCCGCATGGCGGGGTCGTAGGAGTTGCGCCGTTCGGGATTGTTGAGGGTGATGCGGGCGATGCCCGTCTCCCCGTCCCGGTCGAGCAGTACCCGGTCGTCGTCCGTCACGTCGCCTCCTCGGCTCGTCCGTTCACGATGAGCGCGGCAGGCCCAGGCCGCGCTCGGCGATGATGCGCCGCTGGACCTCGCTCGAGCCGCCCCAGATCGGCATGATGACCGCGTGGCGGAACTCCTCGGCGAACGCCCCTCCGGCCGCCGCCCGCGGATCGCCGACCTCGCGCAGGCCCCGGGGGCCGAGGAGGTCCAGCATCACGGACGAGAACCGCACGCGGGACTCGGCGTGGAAGAGCTTGTGCATCGACGCCTCGACCGTCGGCATCCCGCCCGTCGCCTCGACCCAGCAGCTGCGTCGCCCCAGGAGCTTGGCCACCTCGACGTCGACGGCGAGCCGGGCCAGCCGCTCGCGCACGACCGGGTCGTCGACCGGCGCCGGGCCCGCCGCGCCGGGTTCCCGGGCCGTCCTGACCACCTCGTTCAGCAGCCGCGAGTCGTCGCCGACGCCGCTGCGCTCGAAGGTCAGGGCGGTCATGAGGACGTCCCAGCCGCCGTCGACGGCGCCCACGCGGGCGCTGTCGGGCACCCGGACGCCGGTGTAGTGGACGGTGTTGGTGCGCTCGCCGCCGAGGGTCTCGATCGGGTGGATCTCGATGCCGGGGGAGTCCATGGGGACGAGGAACATGGTGAGGCTGCGGTGCTTGGCGACCCCGGTGTTCGTGCGGGTGAGGAGGAAGACGTAGTGGGCCTCCTCGGCCAGGGTGGTGAACACCTTCTGGCCGTCGACGACCCAGCCGTCCCCGTCCCCGTCCCGCACCGCGCGGGTGCGCGCGGACGCGACGTCGGAGCCGCCCTGGGGCTCGGTGTAGCCGAGGCAGATCAGGATCTCGCCGTTGATCGCGCGCGGGATGACCTCGGCGCGCATCCGCTCCGTTCCGGCGGCGAGGATCGTGCGCGCCACGAGCATCGTCATGCCCATGCCCTCGGTCGGCGCGTGGCGCTTCTTCAGCTCCTCCCGCATGGCCATGAGCTCCAGCGGGCTGCGGCCCTGGCCGCCGTACTCCTTCGGCCAGCCCGCGGCCAGCCAGCCCCGCCGCGCCAGCGCGCGGTGCAGTTCCCAGTCGTGCATCGAGCCGCTGCGCCGGACGCGTTCGCGCACCTCGGGCGTCAGATGCTCGTCGAGGTACGCGGCGACCTCCGCGCGGAAGGCCTCGCTCTCGTCGCCGAGTCCGAAGTTCACGCCGCCTCACCCCGCCCGGAAGCGGTTTCGCCGAACAGCTGGTCGGCGAGACGCTGGTACTCCCGCCGCACGGAGCCCCAGACCAGCGGATAGGCCTGGGCGCGCCGGTAGTACAGCTGGATGTCGTATTCGAGGGTGAATCCGTAGCCGCCGTGGAAGTGCAGGCTGTCGCCCGCGACGGCGAGGGCCCGCTCGGCCGCGAAGCAGAACGCCATGGTCGTCAGCGCGAAGGCGCGGGGATCGTGCCCGTCGACGGCCCACGCGGCCTCCCGCACCAGCAGCCGCGCCCCGTCGACGGCCGTCGCGTGGTCGGCCAGCTTGTGCGCGACGGTCTGGAAGGAGCCCACGGGGCGGTCGAACACCCTGCGCTCCCGCACGTACTCGACGCCGAGCTCGAGCGACCGGGCCGCCAGGCCGACCAGCTGGGCGGCCGTCAGCAGCTGCCAGTCGCGCCGCGCGGCCTCGAACGCGGAGCGCGCCCGCTCGCCTTCGGCCACCGTCTCGGCCGAACCCGCCGCCAGGTCGAGGTCGGCGAGGGGCAGGCCGCCGACGTTGGACGAGGCGGCCATGGGCGGGTCGGCGGCGACAGCGGTGATCACTTCCCCGTCGAAGGCCAGGACGGTGTCCGCCACCGCGCCGGCGGGCACCAGCTCCGCCTCGGCCCCGTCGAGGGGATGAAGGACCAGCGTCGTGATCGCGCCCGCCTCGCACCGCGCCGCGAGCGCCTCCGCCACCGGTCCGCCGCACCGTTCGAGCAGCCGCGCGGTCACCAGGGTCTCGACGACCGGGGCGCAGGCGAGACGGCGGCCCGCCTGCTCGGCGATCAGCACGAGCTGCCCGGCCGAGGCGGCTTCGGGACCGAGTGCGAGCCCCGGGACGCCGAGCCGTTGGAGCGCCTCCCACAACGCGGGATCGAATCCGAGCCCCTCGGCGGCCCTGACCCGGTCGGCCGACGACTCCTCGGCCAGCAGGGCGGCGAGGGCGGCCACCAGCTCCTCGTCCTCGGGGCTGAGCGCCAGATCCATCGGACCTCGATATCTCGGAGAGCGGCGAAGCTCGCCGGGGTGGGCGACTCTGTAGAGAGTTACAGCTGATCTATTGCCGTGTCAACGGTGAGTACCCGACTTCAGGGCTTAGGTATTTCATTATGCGGTAAGGACCGTGCAGTGATTCGTGCCCATGCATTCTCGCTCCCGCTTTCCGTGCTGCGTGCGATGAAACACCTGGTCACAGGGATGCCTGGATTCAAACGGGAACATCGATCTTCGGCCGGAGCCTGCCAATGACCTGTGGTTTCGAAGCGGCTGACGTAGCATCCTTACCTCATCGTGGTAAGTCCGCATTCCGTAGACGCTATTCGGGTTGTCAGCAGGAGCGAGGAGCTTCTCATGGCCGGTTTCCCACCGCACCCCGACCGCCGGCCGGCCGTCGTCACCGGTGCCTCGGCGGGCATCGGCGCCGCGGTCGCCAGGATGCTCGCCGCCGCCGGGCATCCGGTCGCGCTGGGCGCCCGGAACCTCGACCGGTGCGAGCGGACCGCGCTCGCCATCAGGGAGGCCGGGGGAGAGGCCGTCGCCCTCCGGCTGGACGTCGGCGACACCGGCTCCGTGGCGCGGTTCCGGGACGAGGCGGCGCAGCGGCTCGGCGGCGTGGAGATCCTGGTCTCCAACGCGGGGACGGTCGGCACCATGCGGGCGTGCGGGGCGAGCACGGAGGAGTTCGGCGACGAGATCAACGTCAACGTCCTGGGCGCGCACCGGGTCATCGACGCGTTCGTGCCCGGCATGGTCGAGCGGGCCCGCGGCGACGCCGTGTTCGTCTCGTCCGACGTCGTGCGGACGCCCCGGCCCGGCGTCGCCGGTTACGTCGCGGGCAAGTGGGGTCTCGAAGGGCTGGTGCGCTCACTGCAGATGGAGCTCGAGGGGGCCGGTGTGCGCGCCTCGCTCGTGCGTCCGGGGCAGACGGCCACCGGTATCGCCGACGCCTGGGACCACGAGCGCATGGTCGGCCTCCTCGAGGACTGGCAGCGCTGGGGGCTGGTCCGCCACGGCGGCGTGCTGCTGCCGGACGACGTCGCGCGGGCCGTGGTCGCCGTCGTCTCGGCCCCGCGGGGAGCCCACCTCAGCCTCGTCGAGGTGCAGCCCGAGGCCCCGATCGCGGAGCGGTGACGACGGTGTGAGAACATGATTCTAGTATTGTGAGATTGATATTTTCGGCACGAGGCCTGCCGGGAACGAACGAGTGGGGGTCCCATGGAGACGAGAGTCAGCGGGCGGGAATCCGTCAATGACAGCGATGCCGCCGCCGCGGCGGCCGCCGCGGCTGCGGTCGACCACGACAACCACGTGTTCCGCCTGCTCGAGATGCGCGACGTCGACATCCCGGAAGGAGCCGACCTCGCGATGACCATCCCGGTCACCCCCCAGGTGACGAACCTCCGGGGCGGGCTGCAGGGCGGCCTGATCGCGACGCTCATCGACGTCGTCGCCGGACGCGCGGCCGGTCTCGCGCTGCCCGACGGGGACAGCGCCGCCACCGCGGACATGAACGTCCGCTTCCTCTCCGCCGTCACGGTCGGCCCCGCGCACGCCACGGCACGGATCCTGCGGCGGGGCAAGTCGCTCATCGTGGTGCAGGTGGACGTCCGCGACGAGGGCCGGGACGTCCTGGCCGCGGTCGCCACGCTGTCGTTCTCGGTCCTGCCCCTGCGGCCCGGCCAGCCCCGCGTCCGCGCGGTGGACCGGACGCCCAGAGCAGAGACCTCATGAGGCGCCGGGTGAATGGAGCGAGCGGGTACGGCCGCCGTTGAACGTGGCACGCAGGCGGCCGACCACGTGCTTCGGCTCCCCGCCGGGCCCGGAAGCCGCCGTCATTCGGGCGCCTGCTCGGGCCGGTTCCAGCCCTCTCGCAGGAGACGGTCTCGTAGCTCGCGCTTGAACAGCTTGCCGGTGTCCGAACGGGGCAGCTCGTCGGCGAACAGGACGCGGCGGGGGCACTTGTAGCGGGCCAGCCGGGCGGCGCACCAGTCCGCCAGCTCGCCGGCGAACGCGGGCCCGGCGTCGGCGGGGTCGACGGGCTGGACGACCGCGACGGCGATCTCGCCGAGGTCGTCGTCGGGCAGCCCGAGGACCGCGGCGTCGTACACCCGCGGATGCTCGATGAGGACGTTCTCCGACTCCTGCGGGTAGATGTTCACCCCGCCGGAGATGACCATGAACGACGCGCGGTCGGTCAGGTACAGGTAGCCCTCGTCGTCGAGCCGGCCGATGTCGCCCACGCTGCGCCAGCCCTGCGGGCTGGTCGTCTCGGCGTCCTTGCCCGGATCGTTGAGGTAGGTGAATTCGGTGGAGCCCTCCGCCCAGATCAGGCCCGTCTCGCCCACGGGGAGCTCGCGCCCGTCGGGATCGCAGATGTGCAGCGGGCCGAGCAGCGGTCGGCCGACCGATCCGGGGCGTTCGAGCCACTCGTCCGGGGTGATGAAGGTGAAACCGGCGCCCTCGGAGGACGACCAGTACTCGTGGACGACCGGCCCCCACCAGTCGATCATGGCGCGCTTCACCTCGACCGGGCAGGGAGCGGCGGCGTGCACCACGCCCCGCAGGCTCGAGACGTCGCGGTCCAGCCGCTCCCGCTGGGGGAGCTTGAGCATGCGGGTGAACATCGTGGGCACGAACTGCCCGTGCGTCACGCGGTGCTCCTCGATCAGCCGCAGCGCTTCACGGGGGTCGAACCCGCCCATCAGCACCACGGTCCCGCCGAGCCGCAGCACCGCCATCGTCCAGATGACGGGCGCCGAGTGGTAGAGCGGCGCGGGGCAGAGGTAGACCGAGTCCCCGTCCACGCCGATCAGCCTGACGAGGAAGGTGAACATGTCCTCGTCGGCCGGCGCGGCGGGCCGGAGCGGACGCCTGATGCCCTTGGGGCGGCCGGTCGTGCCGGAGGAGTACTGGAGGAGGTCTCCTTCGAGCCCGGTGTCGCTCTCGAAGTACGGAGCGTCCGCGAGTACGGACTCGTAGTCCTCCCAGCCGGGGCGCGGGCCGCCGCGCAGCAGCCGGTGCTCGATCCCGGGGACGCGTTCGGGCGTCAGCGCGGCGTGGACCGGCAGCCCGGCCGAGGCCAGCAGGGCGCGGGCTCCCGAGTCCTCGAGGATGTAGCGGATCTCCTCGGCGCCGAGGTTCCTGTTCACGGTGGCGTAGTACAGCCCGGCCAGCCGGCACCCCCACGTCATCTCCAGGTAGGCGGGGCTGTTCTCCGCGAGGATCGCGACGACGTCGCCGACCTGGAGGCCCCGCCGCCGCAGCGCCCCTGCCAGCCGGGACGCGCGGTCGGCGAGCTCGCCGTAGGTCAGTGACTCGCCGGAATCGCAGACGACGGCGGGACGGTCGGGATCGGTTCCGGCGCAGGGGAGCGCCCGGAGGGCGGCGACGCCGGGGCCTGCGGTCATGTCCTCCCTGCCGGAGAGTCCGGCGCGGGGCGTCACAGGACGACCGGCAGGTGGTCGACACCGGCGATGAAGCTGGAGGTGATGCGCTTGACCTCGCCGTCGACGCGCAGCCCGGGGTACCTGGCGAGCAGCTCCTCGAGCATGGTGGAGATCTCCAGCTTCGCGAGGCGCGTCCCGAGGCAGAAGTGCGGGCCGGTGCCGAACGCCAGGTGCGGGTTCGGGTCGCGGGAGAGGTCGAGGGCGTGCGGGTCGGCGAACACCGAGGGGTCCCGGTTCGCGGCGGTGTACCACATGACGACCTTGTCCCCGGCGCGGACGTGCCGCCCGCCGAGCTCGACGTCCCTGGTCGCCGTGCGCCGGAACTGCATCACGGGGGAGATGTGGCGGACCAGCTCGTCGACGCCCGTCGCGGGCAGCCTCCCGGCGCGGGCGAGCCCCTCCCACAGGCCCTGCTCCTGGAGCGCGATGACCGACCCCGACAGCGAGTTCCTGGTGGTCTCGTTCCCGGCGATGATGAGGAGGATCCAGAACATGCAGAAGTCGTCGTCGGTGAGCCGCTCGCCGTCGATCTCGGTGTTCGCGACGGCGGACATGATGTCGTCGGAGGGGCGGGCGCGGCGGTCCGCGGCGACCCCTTTCCCGTACTCGAGGGCCTCGGCGAACGCCTCCACCGCCGCGGTCGGGTCGCCGGCGAGCTCGGCGTCCTCGAAGCCGATCATCGCGTCGGACCACTTCACGATGAGGTCGCGGTCCTCCTCCGGCATCCCGAGCAGGTCCGCGAGCACGCGGGTCGGGAGCTCCTTGGAGACGGTCGTGACGAGGTCCACCGATCCGGCGCCGGCGAGGCCGTCGGCGATCTCGCGGGAGTGCCGCGCGACGGCGTCACGGAGCGCATTGATCGCGCGCGGGGAGAACGCGGGCGAGATGATCTTCCGCAGCCGGGAGTGCTCCGGCGGGTCCATGAAGAGCATCATCAGGCGCAGGCCGGTGAGCGTGAGCTCGTCGGCGTTGAACAGCTGGACCCCGCCGAGGTGGGAGGAGAAGACGTCCGGCCGCCGGGACACCTCGTGCACCAGTTCGTGGGCGGTCACCGCCCAGAAGCCCGGCGACGGCGGAGCGGGGAGCCCGCTGGAGGCCTCGCTCGCCCGGTTGGCGACCGGGCGCTCGTCGTTCCAGGCGATCGGCGCCGCGGCGCGCAGGACGTCGAACGCGGCGTGCGGCGGGCCGGCGAGGTAGGTCGTGGGGTCGGAGAGGTCGATGCCGCAGAGGCCCGCGACGCGGGGGGCTCCCTCCGGAGCCGTCTGCGGCTGTTTCACTTCGTCCATTCGACGGGTCCGTTCTGTCATCGCCGGACGCTGCCCGGAGGCTGTTCGCCCCCGTGCTCCACGGCCGTGACGGGACGGCGGGAGCGTGCATGGCGAGCGTCGTCGCAGACGACGTGGTGAGGGCTCGCGCGAGCCCTCCGCGGGGTGGGGTGGGTGGCGTGACGGCGCGGGCGTGCGGGACTCGCGCGGGTCCGGTTCGGTGCGCGTTCGGTGGAGATTGCCAGGGCGTCGGTACCGGTTGCCGACAGTACACATTTGCGTCGGTGCCCTGTCAAGGATCCGGTAGTCGCCGGATAGCGTCGTTATCGCTTGGCGGTACACATGTGTTTCATCCTGCGGGAAACGGTGAGACCAGCCTGTCAGGGGTGAAATCGAGTAGCATCTCCACTGAACAGCGCTTTCCGGCGGAGGTTCGGAGCCCTGGAGGCCACATGGTGCGGTCCGACGGCGAGATCGCCGGGACCCCGGACGGCGCCGACACGTCGTGGCGGGACCGGGCGCTCGAACGGTCCCTCAAGGCCGCCCGCGCGAAGGCGATGACGCGGAGCCGGCGGTACATCGTGACGGCCTCCCAGATGCTGCAGGAGAGCGGGCGCACCGACTTCACGGTGCATGAGCTCGTCCAGCGCTCCCGCACGTCGCTTCGGTCGTTCTACCAGTACTTCGCGAACAAGGAAGAGCTCCTGCTCGCCCTGCTGGAGGAGACGATCGCCGACTCCGTGGCCCAGTGGCGCGAGGAGATCGAGGGCGAGGACGTGCTCGGCGGCCTGCGGGTGCTGGTGCACCGGATCTACGGCTCCACCGGCAACGATCCGTGGAACAGGCTGAACCGGGTGCTCGCCTCCTACCACGCGGGCCTCGCGCAGCAGGAGCCCAAGGCCTATCTGGGGGCGTTCGCCCCGCTGGTGGCGGTGATCCGGGAGCTGATCGAGCGGGGCGCCGAGGAGGGCGTGCTGCGTTCGGACATCCCTCCCGGGCAGCTGACGTCGGTCTTCGTCGAGATGGTCGTCGGCGCGACGGTGATGAGCGCGCTGGGCGGGCCGCGTTTCAGCGGCGCCTCGGATCCGGACCGCATGTGGGAGTTCTGCCGCTCGGGCCTGGTCACGCCCGCGCCCTAGCCGATCGAATTCTGGCATGAACCGGAAGAAGTCGACGGGTACCGCTCTGTGTTCCCGGGTGGTAACTTCATTTTCACATTTACCGGTAACTCGCCTCTCAAAAAACCGCTGTGGTGTTCTCGCACCGATGGCGCGCGTTGAGGAGAAGACATGCCGTCACGTGAACTCGGATTCCCGACCTTCGACGCCGACAACCACCTGTACGAGCCGCGCGAGGCCCTCACCAAGTTCCTGCCGGCCCGGGCCAGGGGCGTGATCGACTACGTGGAGGTCCGGGGCCGGACCAAGATCGCGGTGCGGGGTGTGATCAGCGATTTCATCCCGAACCCGACGTTCGACGTGGTGGCGCGGCCCGGTGCGCAGGAGGAGTACTTCCGCCACGGCAACCCCGAGGGCAAGTCGCACCGCGAGTTGATGGGCGAGCCGATGAAGGCGATCCCGGCGTTCCGCGAGCCGGGGCCGCGCCTGAAGGTGATGGACGAGCAGGGCCTGGACCACTGCCTGGTGTTCCCGACGCTGGCCAGCCTGATCGAGGAGCGGCTGAAGGACGACCCGGACCTCACCCACGACGTGATCCACGCGTTGAACGAGTGGATCCACGAGACCTGGTCGTTCGACTACCAGGGCCGGATCTTCGCCGTCCCGGTGATCACCCTGCCGGTCGTGGACCGCGCCCTGGAAGAACTGCGATGGTGCCTTGAGCGGGGCGCCCGCACCGCGCTGGTACGGCCCGCCCCGGTGCCGGGATACCGGGGAAGCAGGTCGTTCGGCCTGCCGGAGTTCGACCCGTTCTGGCAGGCGGCCGTGGAGGCCGGGATCCCGGTGTCGATGCACGCGTCCGACAGCGGGTACTCCGACTTCCTGAACGTGTGGGAGTCCGGCCGCGAGTACACGCCGTTCCGGCCGACGGCGTTCCGGACGGCGGCGATGGGCAAGCGCCCGATCCTCGACGCGATGCTGGCGCTGACCTGCCACGGAGCGCTCTCACGGAATCCGGATCTGCGGATCCTGTCCATCGAGAACGGCTCGGACTGGATTCCGGAGCTGTTCAAGAGCCTGAAGAATGTCTACAGCAAGATGCCCGGGCAGTTCAGCGAGGATCCCATCGAGGCGTTCAGGCGGGGCGTGTACGTCAACCCGTTCTGGGAGGACCGCGTCGCTGACCTGGTGCCGCTGATCGGAGCCGACCGGATCATCTTCGGCTCGGACTGGCCGCATGCCGAGGGTCTGGCCGACCCGCTCAGCTTCACCGACGCCCTGGAGGGCCTGTCCGAGGAGGACGCCGCCGAGATCATGGGCGGCACCATGATGCGGCTGCTGAAGGTCCGGGCCGGGGCCGCCGGGTGACCGGGCGCGGCGGCCCGGCGAGCGCCTCCGGCAGGGTGGAGTTCGACCCGTTCTCCGAGGAGTTCTTCGCCGATCCCTATCCGGTCTACCGGCGGATGCGCGACGAGGAACCGGTCTACTACAGCGAGAAGTACGACTTCTACGCGCTGACCCGCCACGAGGACGTCGCCGCGGGCCTGAAGGACTTCGCGACCTACTCCTCGGCGCACGGCGTCGACCTGGCCATGGTGCGTTCCGGCAGACCCGCGCCGCCCCTGGTGATCATGATGGATCCGCCCGAGCACAGGCGGATGCGGCAGCTCGTCAACCGGGTGTTCACCCCGCGCGCCATCGCCGCGCTCGAACCCGTCGTGCGCGCGCAGGTCGAGAGGTTCCTCGGCGGGTGCGACCCCGCCGGGTTCGACGCGGTCCAGGACTTCTCCGCCCTGTTCCCGGTCGAGATCATCAGCGCCATGCTCGGGGTCCCGCCCGAGTCCCGCCAGCAGGTCCGGCTGTGGCTGGACGTGTTCCTGGAGCGCGAACCCGGCCGGATCGAGGTCACGCGCCGGGGCATGGAGGCCCTGATCTCGACCGGAGCCTTCTACCACGAGCTGGTGCGCGAGCGGCGGGCCGAGCCGCGGGACGACATGATCAGCGCCCTGATCCGCGCCGACATGCTGCGGGAGGACGGGGAGCGGACCGAGCTCGACGACATGGAGATCGCCGGATTCGCCACGATGCTCGGCGGCGCCGGAGCCGAGACGGTCACCAAGCTGATCGGCAACGCCGTCGTCACCTTCGCCGACCACCCGGACCAGTGGGACGCGCTCCGCACCGACCGCGGCAAGGTCCCCGCCGCCGTCGAGGAGATCCTCCGGCACCAGGCGCCCTCGCAGTACAACGTCCGCTACTGCACGCGCGACGTCGACCTGCACGGCGTGCGGATCCCCGCGGGCAGCGCGGTGTTCCTCATCATCGGGGCCGCCAACCGCGACGAGCGGGCCTTCACCGACGCGGACGTGTTCGACATCGACCGGAACGCCGTGGAGTCCCAGAACATCGGGTTCGGCTACGGCGTCCACAGCTGCCTCGGCGCGGCGCTGGCCCGGCTGGAGAGCCGGATCGCGCTCGACGCGCTGCTCGATTTCATGCCCCGGTTCGAGGTCGACCGCTCCCGGTGCAGGCGCGTCGCGATGACGAACGTGGCCGGCTGGGCGAGCGTCCCGGTCCGGGTGACGGAAAAGGGGAGATCATGAAGGTCCGGGTCGACTTCGAGCTGTGCGAGAGCAATGCCATCTGCATGCAGCTTCTTCCCGAGGTGTTCGAGGTGCGCGACGACGACTTCCTCTACCTGCTGACCGACGAGATCGCGCCCGGACAGGAAGCCGCCGCCGCGGAGGCCGTGCGGCGCTGCCCGCTCCAGGCGATCAGCCTCGAGGACTAGGGGAGCGCGTGGACCTGCAGCCGAGCCCCGAACAGCAGCAGCTCATCGACGCCTTCGCCGGCCTGTACGGAGACCTCGCACCGCCCGAGGCCGTCCGGGCGGCCGAGCCGCTGGGGCACGACTCCGGCCTGTGGCGGAAGCTCGTCACCACGGGCGGTGTGGAGATGGCCCTGCCCGAGGACCGCGGCGGATTCGGCGCGTCCCTGCTCGACCTGGCCCTCGTCGCCGAACAGCACGGACGCCATGTCGCCCCGGCGCCGCTGCTGGAGGCGCAGGTCGCCGCGCGGCTCCTGGCCCGCCTGGACAAGCCACCGGTCGATCTCGCCGATCTGGCGCACGGCCACCGGCTGGCGACGCTCGCCGTCCGCCCGGCGGAGCACGGCCGCGCCGGGCTGGTACCGGCGGGGGCGGTCGCGGACGACGCGATCGTCCTGGCCGGCGACCGGCTCGTGCTGGTCGGCCTGAGCGGGACCGTACCGGTGCACAACCTCGGCTGTCTGCCGCTGGCCGACGTGACCCTCGACGGGGAGGGCCACCCCGTCCTCGCCGAAGGTCCGGCGGCGGTCGGGCTGTTCGCTGCCGCCGTCGACGAGTGGCGGGTGCTGACGGCCGCCGCTCTGTCCGGCCTGGCGGCACGCGCCCTGGAGATCGGTGTCGAGTACGTCAAGCAGCGCAAGGCGTTCGGCCGTTTTCTCGGCGAGTTCCAGGCGGTGGCGCATCGGCTGGCGGACCGCGCGTCGGAGGTCGACGGCTGTGAACTGCTGGTGCGCGAGGCGGCCTGGGCGGCCGAGGCCGACCCCGGGCGCGCCGCCGAACTCGCCTCGATGGCGCTGGCGTTCGCGGCCGAGACCGCCCGCGACGCCAGTCACGAGGCCCTGCACTTCCACGGAGGGTACGGCTTCATGCTCGAGTACCCCATCCAGCTCTACTACCGGCGGGCGCGGGCCTGGGGAGCGGTGCTGGAGAGCCCGGCCGCCGGGTACCGGCGCGTCGCGGCGCACCACCTGTCGGCGGCGGGGGAGAGGAACCGTTGATGGACTTCCGTCTCGGAGCCGAGAGCGAGCAGCTGCGCCAGGAGGTGCGGGAGTTCCTCGACGAGGTGTTCACCCCGGAGATGCGGGAGCGCTGCCGCAGCACGGGCGTCCAGCACGACCCCGAGTTCTCCGCCGCGGTACGCGAACGCGGCTGGCTCGCGCTCGGCTGGCCGGTCGAGCTCGGCGGCCAGGGCCGCGACCCGCTGGAGGTCCTCGCCTACACCGAGGAGACGCGACGGCGCGACGCCCCCGTCTACGGGATCAGCACGACGATGATGGCCGCGTACGTCATCAGCGTGCTCGGCACCGAGGAGCAGAAGCGGGAGATCCTGCCGAAGGCGTTCGCCGCCGAGATCGTCATCGCCCTGGGCTTCACCGAGCCGGAGAACGGGTCGGACGCGGCCGCGGCCGCCACGAAGGCCGTGCGCGACGGCGACGGATGGCGGATCACCGGTTCGAAGATGTTCACGACCAACGCGAGCGTCGCCGACTACGTGTTCATGCTCGCCCGGACCAACCCGGACGCCCCCAAGCACCGGGGGCTCACGACGTTCCTGGTGCCGCTCGACCAGCCCGGCGTCGAGATCCGGGCGGTGAAGACCCTGTCGGGCGAGCGGACGAACATCACCTACTACAACGACGTCCTCGTCGGCGACGACCTGCGCATCGGGGAGGTCGACGGCGGCTGGCGGGTGATGACCCGGGGTCTGGCCGCCGAGCACACCGCCTCCTTCAGCGGCGAGCAGGACCGCCTGGTCGAGGCGCTCACCCGGTGGGCGTGCTCCGCCTCCGACGAGGAGGGACGGCCCCGCTCGCAGGACCCCGCCGTCCGGGAGCGGATCGGCCGGTCCCGCACCGAGCTGGAGGTCTCCAAGCTGCTCCTCCGCCGCGCCGCCCTGCTGCGGGAGCGCAAGGACCCTTCGCTCGTCGGCAGGGGGTCGATGTCCAAGCTGTTCAGCACCGAACGCCTGGAACGCCAGGCGAAGGAGACCCTGGAACTGGTGGGACCGGACGGGCTACGGTCGGCGGACGACCCCTCGGCCGTCGAGGGCGGGGCCTTCGAGCACATGGTCCGCCACGCGAAGGGCACCACCATCTACGCCGGCACCAGCGAGATCCAGCGCAACATCATCGCCCAGCACGTGCTGGGCCTGCCGCGTTCCGGTTGACGGGCCGAACCCCTTCAAGGCCCGCCCCCCAGATGAGGAGAGTCAGTTGGAGAAGACCGACCAGATCCTGTACGAGGCCGAGAAGGGCGTGGCGGTGATCACCCTGAACCGGCCCGAGGCGGCCAACGCCCAGACCCCGGCCCTGCTGGACGACCTGGACGCCGCGTTCACCCGCGCCGCGGACGACGAGGACGTCCGCGTCATCGTGCTGCGGGCCAACGGCAGGCACTTCTCGGCCGGGCACGACCTCAAGGGCGGGAACTGGCCGGCCCCCGAGAAGATCACACTGGAGTGGATCTACGCCGCGGAGAACCGCAGGTACCTGGAGTACACCCTGCGCTGGCGCAACCTCCCCAAACCGACGATCGCCGCGGTCCAGGGCAAGTGCATCGCGGCGGGCCTCATGCTGTGCTGGCCGTGCGACCTGATCGTCGCGGCGGAGAACGCCGAGTTCTCCGACCCGGTCGTGCACATGGGGATCGGCGGGGTGGAGTACCACGGCCACACTTGGGAGCTGGGTGCGCGCAAAGCCAAGGAGATCCTGTTCACCGGCCGCGCCCTCACCGCCGGCGAGGCCGAGAGAATCGGCATGGTCAACCGCGTCGTCCCCCTGGACGACCTGGACGCCGCCACGATGGAGCTGGCCGGACAGATCGCCGAGATGCCCCCCTTCGGGCTCCGCCAGGCCAAGCGCGCGGTCAACCAGACCCAGGACGTGCAGGGCTTCTATGCCGCGATCCAGTCGGTGTTCGACATCCATCAGACCGGCCACGGCAACGCCCTCAGCGTCAGCGGCTACCCGATCCTCATGCGGCTCGACGGCATGAAGGAACGGCTCAAGGGCCGGTGAGGGGACGCACATGAGCGACGACCACGGCACGGACGCCGAGCGCAAGAAGCACACGATCAAGATGGACCGGCACGCTCCGAGCTACCGCCTGGAGTTCGAGGACCTCGCGGACGAGCTCCACGCCAAGTGCCCGGTCGCCTGGAACGACACGTACGGGGGCCACTGGTTCGCCAGCGGCGACAAGGAGCTGTTCGACCTCGCCCGGCGCGCCGACGTGCTGTCCAACGAGCACGACGTCGACGGCACCAAGAACGGCTACGTGGGGATCAACATCCCGCTCCCTCCCGTCGGGGAAGGGGGGATGCGGGTCCGGGGCGGGTTCCTGGAGATGGATCCGCCGGAGCAGCGCTACTACCGCCAAGCGCTGAATCCCTACCTGTCGCCGGCGGCGGTCGCGCGGTGGAAGCCGGTGATCGAGGAGCTGACACGGGCCTGCCTGGACGAGGTGATCGAGTCCGGCCGGATCGACTTCGTCGACGACCTGGCCAACATCGTGCCCGCCGTCTTCACCCTGGCCCTGCTCGGCATGCCGCTGAAGGACTGGGACGTCTACTGCGAGCCCGTCCACGCAGCCGTCTACACCCCGATGGACTCGCCGGACTACCTCCGGGTGCGGGACCTCCAGATGGCCATGGGCATGAACCTCTTCCAGGCCATCCAGGAGGCCCGGACGAGCCCCCGTCCCGGACTGGTCAACGAGCTGGCCCACTTCGAGATCGACGGCGCCCGGCCCGCGGACATGGACGTCTTCGGAGCCCTCATGCTGCTCATCGGCGGCGGCTTCGACACCACGACCGCGCTGACGGCGCACTCCCTGGAGTGGCTGTCGGAGAACCCCGGCGAGCGAGAACGGCTCAGCAGGGAGCGGGAGACGCTGCTCGACGGCGCGACCGAGGAGTTCCTGCGCTTCTTCACCCCGGCGCAGGGCGACGGGCGCACCGTCTCCCGCGACTGCGTGATCAACGGCACGGAGTTCAAGGAGGGCGAGCGCCTCTGGCTGTCGTGGGCGATGGCCAACCGGGACGAGAGGGCCTTCGAGAACCCGCACGAGATCGACCTCGACCGTCCCGCCAACCGGCACAGCAGTTTCGGGCTGGGCATCCACCGGTGCATCGGCTCGAACGTGGCGCGGTCGGTCTTCAAGATCATGCTGACCGCGGTGCTGGACCGCATGCCCGACTACGTCTGCACGCCGGGCGGAGCCGTGCACTACGACACGATCGGCATCATCAACGGCATGAAGAAGCTGCCGGCGACCTTCACCCCCGGCGAGCGCCTGGGCCCCGGCCTGGCCGAGACCCTCGACAGGCTGCAGCGCGTCTGCGACGAGCAGCGCCTCGCCGAACCCGTCACCGTCCGCAAGGCGCGGGCGAGGCTCGACGGGGAGTCCGGCACGTGAGCGGCGCCGTGACAGAGAAGAGCGGATCGACCGGAGCGGACGCGCCCTGCGATGACGCGTTGTTCGAGCGGGACGGCTCCCGGATCGTCCCGACGGGCCTGGCCCGGGGCCCGTGGCGTCCGGACACCCTGCACGGCGCCGCCGTGGCCGCCGTGCTGGCGTGCGGGATCGACGTGCCGGGATGGACGCCGGTACGCGTCACCTTCGACCTGCTGGCGCCGATACGTTCCGTGCCGATGACGTTGTCCGTGACCGAGGCGGAGGGCGGAAAACGCGTGGTGCGCCAGACGGTCACCCTCCTGGAGGGCGACACTCCGGTGGCGCGCGCGCAGTGCCTGGCGGTGCGCAAGGCCGAACTGGAGCTGCCCGAGGGCGCGACGGCCCACCCGGACCCGTTCGCGGGAGTGCCGGTGCCGGATCTGACCCGCCCCAAGCCGAACGTCAGCGAGGCGGTCGGCTGGGAGAGCTTCGACGGCGGCGCGGTGTCACTGCGCTCGTTGAAGTCACCCGATCTGGACGGGAACTCCCTCGGCATGTGGGTCAGCCTGCTGGTCCCGGTCATCGCGGGCGAGCCGACCCCGAGCCTCGCACGGGCGGCGGTGGCGGCGGACTACGCCTCCGCCGCCACGAACACGCGGCTGTCCTTCGAGCGGTGGAGCTTCATGAACGCCGAGCTGAGCCTGCACGTCTCCCGTGAGCCGGCCGGCTCCTGGGTGGGCCTGGTCAGCGCCGGCGTCGTCCAGCCAGGCGGATGCGGCCTGAGCGTGGGCACCCTCTACGACTCCGGCGGCCGCCTCGGCCAGTCGGCCCAGGCCCTGGTCGTCGAAGCCCGCTCGCGCGGTCCGGCGTGATCGGGGGTCAGCGGCCCGCGGCCGCCCGCCGCAGGTACCGCTCCTTCAGCCCGCGGGCGACACCGCGGTAGGAGCCCGGGTCGACGGGCATCAGCCACTGCCGGGCCTTGACCGCTTTGCCGACGTTGAGGCCGAGTTCGTCGAGGACCTCGTCGATGTTGTGCATGGAGAAGGGGATGACGTTGGTGCCGCGGGCATGCCGCCCCCGCGTGCGCTCCTCCATCCACGCCACCCTTTCCGCGACGAGCCGCCTGCGCTCCTCGACGGGGGGCACGGTGTGCAGCCCGGCGAGGAGGCTGGCGATCCACACGGCCGACATCTCAGCCGACAGGGGGCTGAAGAAGGAGGAGTTGTATCCGGCGAAGGTCAGGTTCGGCACGTCGTGCGGCAGGATCTGGCGGTAGAGCTCGAAGTTCCCCCGCTCGTCGGTGAGGCGTTCCCGCACGTCGTCGTCGAGGAAGGGGACCCGCTGGTGGAAGCCCGTGGCGCAGACGACGAGGTCCGCCCGCACGAGGGAGCCGTCGGTCAGCTCGGCGTGCGGCGCGCCGTCCTTGCTCAGGAAGCGGGAGACCGTGAGGTCGCGGGCCACCTTGATCCGGTCTTCGGCGACGGCCTCGAAGAACCCCTCGGTGACGAGGCTGACGGTGCTGCGGGCGATGTCCTCGAAGGCGCCGCCGGGCACCAGCCCGAGGGCGGCGAGCCGCAGCTGCCCGGTCGTGACCGACGCGACGCCGCCGATGAGGGAGCGGCGCACGCCGTCGCCCCTGCCGTGCAGGAACTTCTCCAGGCCGACCGGGGTGAGGTAGCGGAAGAGGCCCTCGCCCATGCGGGTGAGCAGCAGGTACTTGTAGTTGAGCACGCCCTTGATCCTGCGCGGCATCTTCCACAGCAGCTCGCGCGCCACGACCGTCGTGCTCGCGGCGACCCCGCTGATCTCGACCGCCACGTCGCAGGACGACTTGCCGTAGCCGATGACGACCACGTGCTCGCCGACCGCGTCGCGGAGGTCGTGGAAGTCGCTCGCCGCGAGGATCCTCCCTCCGGCGGCCTCCAGCGCCTCCACCCCCTCGAAAGAGGGTATGAACGGGTCGCAGAAGATTCCGTTGGCGACCACCAGGTGGTCGAAGGACTCGGTCACCCCGCCGGCGGTCACCGCCCAGCCCGCGCCGTCCTCCGAAGGCACGGCACGGCTGACCTCCGTCGAGAGCCGCAGCGACGATGCGAGGCCGAACCGCTCGACGTAGGACTCCAGATAGCGCTGCACCTGCTCGCCGCTCGGCCACTCGGGGTAGGCGCGCGGCATCGGCAGCTCGGAGAACGTGTAGGTCCCCTTGTCGTTCTGGGTCCGCAGGCCGGGGTAGCGGCGGGTGGAGCTCCAGACGCCGCCCACGTCGGGCGCCTTCTCGAAGACGACGACCTCGTGGTCGAATTCGCGGAGCACCCTGGCCGCGCCGAGCCCGGCGAAGCCCGCGCCGACGACGGCGATCCTCAGGGGTGCTGCTGTCGGAGTCGCGTGAGAGATGGTCACTCCCCGGGGTTCGGTACCAAGGACACGGCCTGCGCGGAAGCCACCGACGATAGCGGCCTTCGTGCCCGGTGTCGCGGTATCCGAGTCACTCCACGCGACGGCCGAAGGCCCGGCCGCTCGGGACGGGCCTTCGAGGAGAACTTCGAGGAGAAGGCGTCAGAGCCGGTAGAGCTTGCGGGCGTTCTCGCCGAGGATCTTGCGGCGCGTCTCGTCGGAGAGGGACTTCATGGTCTCTTTGGCGCGCTCGACGGGGTTGGGGTACAGGCAGGTGGGGTGGGGGAAGTCGGTCTCGAAGAGGATGTTGTCCTCGCCGACGGAGTCCACCAGAGAGGCCAGCTTGCCGCGGTTGGTCTCGAACCAGTAGGTGGCGTAGATGTTGCTGCGGAAGAATTCCGAGGGCAGTCTGCCGAGCTTGGCCAGGTCGCTGGGGGCGTTCTCGGCCATCTCGTAGTCCAGGGCCTCGAGGATGAAGGGGACCCAGCCGCAGCCGCTCTCCACCGAGACCACCTTGAGGTCGGGGTGGCGGCTGAAGATGCCGGAGACGAGGAGGTTGGCCACGACGCGGGCGTTGCCGATGAACAGCAGGGTGCCGCCGATGGCCAGCCGGGTGCTCGGCGGGTGGGACGCCCAGGGGTATTTGCCGTAGAAGGTCATGCCGGTGACGCTGGCGCCGATGTGGAAGTGCACCGGCAGTCGCGCCTCGGTGCAGGCCTCCCAGAACGGGTCCCATTCCCGGCTGGCCAGGTCGGGGCCGCCCAGGTCCTGGGGGTCGGAGGTCATGTTGACGCCGCGCGCGCCCAGCGCCGCCACCCGCTTGGCCTCGCGGACGCACTCCTGGACGCTCCAGGCCGGCATCAGGGGCAGGGGGAGCAGCCGGTTGTCGGAGTCCCGCTGGATCTGGGCCTGCCGGTCGTTGTAGAGCTCGAAGGTCAGCCGACGGAGCTTCTCGTCGCTGACCTGCGCCAACCCCTGCCCGCCGAGGCCGATGGTGCTGGGGAAGATGACCTGGGCGTCGATGCCGCAGTCGTCCATCACCTGAAGGCGGGCGTCCGGGTCGTAGGCGCCTTCGTGGATCTGGTCGATGGTCCAGGTGTGCAGCGCGATCTCCGACTCCTCCTTGGAGCCGTCCCGCGCGACGACGCCCCCGGCGCTGAACTTCCCGGAGGGGACCCCGTCGAAGACCCACATCAGCTGGCCGTCGACCTCCCGCACCTGGGGGACCCGATCGCGGTACTCGGGCGGGGCGAGGCTGGTGAACAGGTCGGGACGCTCGCACCAGTGAGAATCAGCGTCTACCACAAAGTCCGTCTTCTCCATGACAATGAAAATAAGGTTCTCCTCACAAAGAAGCAAGCGTTCACTCTCAATCTCCCGATCCTTGTAGAGTGAGCGATTACTTGTTAGCTTCGAGTCGTGGACAGAGAAGCCCTGGAGCGCGGTCTCGCACGCCGGTTGCTGGACCACGTCGAGCGCCGCACGACCGACCTCGCCGACGAAGTGATGGAACTCCCGACCGACGTCTACTCGGAAGGGCGCCACGCGGAGGAGGTCGAGGCCCTGTTCCTCGACCGTCCGCTGGTCTTCGCCCTGTCGGGAGCCCTCCCCGGACCGCGGACCTACCGGACCGTCGACCTGTGCGGGACGCCGATCCTGCTGACCCGGGACGCGGACGGGAAGGTCCACGCGCTGGTGAACGCCTGCCGCCACCGCGGCGTGCGCGTCGCCGACGGCGCGGGGGAGGCCCTCAGGTTCACCTGCCCGTTCCACGCCTGGACCTACGGGCTCAAGGGCGACCTGCTCCGCATGCCCGCGGCCCGCGCCTTCGAGGGCATGTGCAAGGAGGACAAGGGGCTGGTGGAACTGCCGGTGGCCGAGGGGTACGGACTGATCGTCGGCCGCCTCCGGCCGGGCCCCGTCCCCGACATCGACGCCTTCCTCGGCCCCGGGCTCGCCGACGAACTCGCGATGTTCGACTTCGCGAGCTGGCGGCCTCACGGCGAGCCGCACGTCCACAAGGTCCAGGCGAACTGGAAGGTCACGCTCGACACCTTCCGGGAGAACTACCACTTCGACTTCCTGCACCGCGAAACGCTGGCCACCTACGCCTATGGCGGCGTGCTGACCTTCGACCCGTTCGGCCTCCACCTGCGCAACTGCTCGGCGCTGCGCTCCATCGACGGGCTGAAGGACGTCCCGGAGGAGGAGTGGGAGGACGTGGCGCAGCACTTCAGCTACCAGTACGCGCTCTTCCCCAACACCAGCCTGACCCTGGACAGCCGGCACATCGAGCTGTGGCAGATCCTCCCGGTCGACGCGAGGACCTCGGAGGTCGTGCACACCTCCTACTTCCGGCCCGGCCTGAGCGAGGAGGAGCTGGCCAAGGCGACCGAGATGGCGCCTTGGATCTGCGAGACCGTCGTCGACGGCGAGGACTTCTGGGTCGCCGGGCGGACGGAGCCCGGCGTCCGGACGGGCCTGCTCGACACCGTCGTCTTCGGACGCAACGAACCGGCTCCGCAACACCTGCACAGGGGCTTCGAAGAGGTGCTGAAGGCGGCCAGAGAGAAGCGCTGAACACGTGGCCCGCGCCGACCGCACCGTCGGAGCGGGCCGCTTCGCGCCGTCAGTCCGTGTCGATCCACACGGACTTGACGTCGAGGTACTCGTCCAGCGCGTTCTGCCCCATCTCGCGGCCCCAACCGCTCATCTTGTTGCCGCCGAAGGGGACGGCAGGGTCGAAGAGCAGCATCGTGTTGACCCAGACGGTCCCGGTCCTCAGCTCGCGCGCCATCCGGTGCGCCTTGCCGACGTCGCGCGTCCAGACCCCGCCGGAGAGCCCGTAGGGGGTGTCGTTCGACCGGGCGGCGGCCTCCTCCAGGGTGTCGAACGGCAGCACGCACGCGACCGGCCCGAAGATCTCCTCCCGGGCCACCCGCATGGTGTCCTGGACGTCCACGAGGACGGTGGGCGCGACGAAGTAGCCGTTCGCCAAGCCCCCGTCCTCGAGGCGGCGGCCGCCCGCGGCGGCGCGGGCCCCCTCCTGGCGGCCCAGCTCCAGGTACCCGGTGACGCGCTCCAGCTGCTCGGCCGACACCAGTGGCCCGATCTTGGTCTTCGGGTCCAGGCTGTCGCCGACCTTGAGGTCCTCGGCGAACTTCGAGATGCCCTCGACGAACTCGTCGTAGACGGGCCTCTCCACGTAGACGCGGGTGCCCGCGCAGCAGATCTGGCCGGAGTTGGAGAACACGCCCCAGGCGGCTCCGGGGATGGCGCGCGACAGGTCGGCGTCGGCGAACACGACGTCGGGGGACTTGCCGCCGAGCTCCAGGGACAGGCGCTTGAGGTTGTCGGCGGAGGCCCGGACGATCTGCTGCCCGACCGCGGTGGAGCCGGTGAAGGCCACCTTGTCGACTCCGGGATGCTCGACGAGGGCGGCTCCGGCCTGCTCGCCGAAGCCCGTCAGGATGTTCACGACGCCGTCGGGCACGCCCGCCTCGGCCAGCAGCTCACCGAGCCGCACGGCGGCGAGGCTCGCCTCCTCGGCGGGCTTGAGCACCATCGTGCAGCCGGTGGCCAGGACCGGCGCGATCTTCCAGACGGCGTTGCTCACCGGGCGGTTCCAGGGGACGATCGCGGCGACGACGCCCACCGGCTCCTTGAGCGTGTAGCTGAAGACGGAGCCCGGAACGGAATTGGGGAGGGTCTCCCCGTGGATCTTGGTGGCCCATCCGGCGAAGTAGCGCAGGACCTCCGCCTCCCAGGCCGGGGTCTTACCCGAGCGGGGCCTGCCGATGGGGGAGCCCATATCGAGCGCCTCCAGGAGCCGCAGCTCGTCGTAGTGCTCGTCGACGGCGTCCGCGAAGGCCAGCAGGAGCGTCTGGCGTTCGCGCGGCTTCATGCGCCGCCACGGGCCCTCGAAGGCCTCGCGGGCCGCCGCGACCGCGCGGTCGGCGTCCCGCGCGCCGGCCTCGGCCAACTCGGCGATCACCTCGCCGTCCGAGGGGTTGACGCTCGGGAACGTCCGGCCGGACGCCGCCTCCGTCCACTCGCCGCCGATCAGCAGTCTCTTCGGGCGCCCGTCGAGGAAGGCGGGCGCGGCGGGATGGGGGACCGGCATGAGGGGGACTCCTCGGGGCTCGAAGGCAACAGAGATGAAAGAGCGCTCACTTACTAAATACAGGGCTGGCGTCCCATGCGCCAGAGCTCAGCGCGCTGGAGCGGAGAGGCCCTAGAAAGTGATTACTCACCCTGTTATGTTGCGGCCATGGAGAAGCCCACCCCCACGACCGCCTCCATGCCCGACGAGTGGTGCCTGCGGCATTTCGACCACCTCTCCCCGGAGCTGGCCGCGACCATGCCGGAGACCATGGCCCGCATGCGTGAGCTGTGCCCCGTCGCGCACAGCGAGGAGCACGGCGGCTTCTGGATCACGACGAGGTACGAGGAGGCGCTCGCCGTCGCCCAGGACTGGGAGGTGTTCAGCTCCGCGCACGGCCTCGGCATCTCCAGCGCCCCGACCGTCGTCCGCAACCTCCCGGTGCAGGCCGACCCGCCGGAGCAGCGCGTCTTCAAGCGCCTCATCAACCCCTTCTTCACCCCCGCCGCCGTCGCGCCGTGGGAGCGGGCGACCCGGGACCTCGCGGGCCGCCTCATCGACGGCTTCATCGAGGCGGGCTCCTGCGAGTTCATGGACGACTTCGCCCGGCCTTTCCCCAGCCTGACCTTCTTTCAGCTCGCCATCAACGCCCCGGCCGAGGACCTCGAGAAGGTCGCCTACCTGGCGTCCAAGTCCTCCACTCCCGACGACCCGCAGGCGCGCGAGTGCTGGCTGGGCCTCCGCGACTGGATCAGCGACTTCACCCGGCGGAGGCGCGGCGAGCCGTCGCGCGGCGACGTCGTCGACGCGGTGGTGAACGCCGAGATCGACGGCAGGCCGATCACCGAGGAGGAGGTCATCGGCACCGTCCAGCTGCTCATCCTCGGCGGGCTGGAGACGACGGCCGGCGCGCTCGGGCTGATGTTCGACCGGTTCTGCGCCCAGCCGGAGATCCCCGCGCTGCTGCGCGCCCGGCCCGAGCTGATCCCGGCCGCCTCACTGGAGCTGCTCAGGCTCGAGCCCTCCTTCGTCGCCGTCGGACGCACCGCGATGCGCGACACCGAGCTCGGCGGACGCCGGATCAAGGAAGGCGACAAGGTGCTGATCCACTGGGCGTCGGCCAACCGCGACTCCGGCGAGTTCGAGAACGCCGACATCTTCGACCTCGGCCGCGAACGCAACCGGCACCTCAGCTTCGGCGCGGGCCCGCACCGCTGCGCCGGGTCGAACCTCGCCCGCCTCAACCTGCGGGTGGCCCTGGAGGAACTGCTCAAGCGCCTGGACGACATCAAGCTTCAGGAAGGCGCGACCGTCTCCTACCACCGCGGCCTGACCCGCTCACCCGACACGCTGCCCATCGCCTTCACCCCCGGGCCGCGCCTGGCCTCGGGCTCCTGACGCCATGGCCGGACGCGTCCTCCTGACGAACGCCCGGGTCCTCACCTGCTCCGGGGGGCCGGACGAGACACCGATCGACGCCGACGTCCTGATCGAGGGCGACCGGGTCGTCCGAGTGGCTCCGGGCATCGGAACGGACTCGGCCAGAGTCGTCGACCTGCGCGGAGCCACTGTCCTGCCCGGCCTCGGCGACGCGCACGTCCACCTGAGCTGGCCCCTGGACTTCGTGTTCGACCACGCCGCCGTGGCCGCGGCCCCGCCCGGACCGCACATGCTCGACGTCGCCGCCGTGACCCGCACGTTCCTGGAATCCGGCTACACCACCGTCATCGGAGCGGGAACCACCCAGCCGCTCGACGACCTGCTCGTCAAGGACGCCATAGACCGCGGGCTGGTCCCCGGGCCTCGCGTCGTCCCCAGCGGGCCGATGATCGCGGAGGTCGACGGCCTCGGCGGCGACGGCGAGATGATGGAGGTCGCCGCGAACGCCAAGGAACTCCGCGAGCTCGTCGCCCGCCAGTGCGACCTGGGGGTGAAGGCGCTCAAGCTGTTCATCTCCGGAGACGGCGTCGTGCCGGAGTTCCCCTCCGACGACGTCTACATGAACGACGAGATGCTCCTCGCCGCGGTGGAGGAGGCCGACAGGCACGGCGCGTTCCTCACCGTCCACGCCCGCGGCTCGGCGAGCGTCGCGATGGCGGCGCGCACCGGCGTTCGGATCGTCCACCACGCCTGCTTCCTCGACGACGAGGCGCTCAAGGCGCTCGAAGCCAGGCGGGACGACATCTGGGTGTGCCCCGGCCTGCACTATCTGTACGCGATGGTCAACGGCCACGCCGGCCCGTACGGCATGACGCCCGAGAGGATCGAGGCGGCGGGCTACCCCGAGGAGCTCCGCTCCCAGATCGAGGGACTGCACCGGCTGCGGGAGTCCCGGATCAGGATCCTCTCCGGCGGCGACTTCGGGCACCAATGGACGCGCCACGGCACCTACGCCGCCGAACTGCAGCGGTACGTCGAGCTCGCGGGCATGACCCCCGCCGAGGCGATCCACACGGCCACCCGGAACATGGGACCGGCCGTGGGGCTCGACCTGGGCCAGGTCCGCGAGGGCTTCCTGGCCGACCTCCTCATCGTCGACGGCGATCCGAGCACGGACGTGGGGGTCCTGCTCGATCCCGGCCTCCGCCGGGCCGTCATGAAGGACGGAAGGTTCGCCTACCTCAACCCCGGGCTCTATCCGTGACGGGCACGGTGATCTCAGGGGTCGACGCGCTCGTACGTCTGCTGGTCCTGCGCCGTCAGCTGGACGAGAGGGACGGGCTGAATACCGCCACGATGGTCTCCGGCTATCCGGGGTCCCCGCTGGGCGGCTTCGACCTGGCCGTCGACCGGCTGGGCGACGCCCTCGCCGAGAACCGGATCGTCCACCGACCCGGCCTCAACGAGGAACTCGCCGCCGCCGTCGTGTGGGGCAGCCAGATGGGCGCGGTCGTGGACTACGACGGCGTCGACGGCGTGGCGGGCGCCTGGTACGGCAAGGGCCCGGGCCTCGACCGCTGCGGGGACGCGCTCAAACACGCCAACGCGATGGGCGCGGGCCCGAACGGCGGAGCGGTCGTGTTCTGCGGCGACGACCCCGCGTCCAAGTCCTCCACGCTGGCCTGCGACAGCCAGTACACCTTCGAGGACATGTGCATCCCCGTGCTCGTCCCCGGAGACCAGCAGGACGTGCTCGACCTCGGGATACACGCCTTCCGGCTCTCCCGGTACGCCGGGACCTGGGCCGGGATGAAGATCGTCACCGCTGTCGCCGACGGCATCGGCACCGTCGACCTCGACCCCGCACGGCATGCCCCGAGCGACCCCGAGGGCGTCGTCATCGACGGCGAACCTTGGCGTCACCGGCCATTGGGCAGGATCGGCCCGCACGCCGTGCCCGGCCAGGAGGCGCTGATAGCCGAGTACCGGCTCCGCGCCGCCCGCGCCTACGCGCGCCACAACGGGCTCGACCGCGTCACGGGCGCCGGGCCTGGGGCGCGGCTGGGCGTGGTCTGCGCGGGCAAGACCTATTTCGACGTGCTCCAGGCGCTCGCCGACCTCGGGACGTCCCCGGAGGAACTCGGCGTGCGGATCCTGCGGCTCGGCATGACCTACCCGCTGGTCGAGGAGACCGTCCTGGAGTTCGCGGCCTCCGTCGGGGAACTCGCCGTCATCGAGGAGAAGCGGCCGTTCGTCGAGACGCAGCTGCGGAGCATCCTGCACGAGGCCGGGAGCCCGGTGCGCGTGAGCGGAAAACGGGACAGAGCGGGAAGCCCCCTCGCGTCCTCCGCCGGAGAGCTGGACCCGGCCTCGGTGACGAGGATCCTCGTCCGCCTCCTGCCCGGGCTCGCCCGCCCGGAGGAGCCTCGGCGGATCCGGCTGCCGCTGCTGCCCGTCGCCTCCCGCGCCCCGGGCTACTGCAGCGGGTGCCCGCACAACCGCTCCACCGTCCTGCCCGACGGCGCGCTGGCGGGCGGGGGCGTCGGCTGCCACGGGATCATGTACTTCGAGGCGCGCCACCAGGGCACGCGGAGCCTGCCGCCGACGCCGATGGGCGCCGAGGGCGTGCCCTGGATCGGGCTGTCGCCGTTCGTCGCCGAACCGCACCTCATCCAGAACCTCGGCGACGGCACGCTCAGCCACTCCGGGACCCTGGCGATCCGGGCGAGCGCGGCCGCCGGCGTGAACGTCACCTTCAAGATCCTCTACAACGCGGCCGTGGCCATGACCGGCGGCCAGGACGTCACCGGGCTGATGGACGTCCCGGCGATGACCCGCGCGCTGGAGGCCGAGGGCGTCGGGAGGATCGTCGTGTGCGCCGAGGAGCCCAGGCGGTACGGCCGCCGGGCGCGGTGGGCGCGGGGCGTGGAGGTGCTGGGCCGTGACCGGCTGGCCGAGGCGCAGGAGCGGCTCCGGGAGGTGCCCGGCGTCACCGTGATCATCTATGACCAGCGGTGCGCGGCCGAGTCCCGGCGGCTGCGCAAGCGCGGCCTGCTCCCCGAACCGCCCAGACGGGTCGTCATCAACGAGGCGGTGTGCGAGGGGTGCGGGGACTGCGGGACCAAGAGCAACTGCCTGTCGGTGCTGCCGGTCGAGACGGAGTTCGGCGACAAACGGCAGATCCACGACCCGTCCTGCAACCGCGACTACACCTGCCTCGAAGGCGACTGCCCGTCGTTCGTGACCCTGAAGCCCAAGCGGCGCGGACGGCGCAGAGCGAGGAAACGGACCGAAGCGCGGCCGACGCTGCCGACCGGTGCGCTCCCCGACCCTCGTACTCCCGGAATCGACGGCCGGTACGGCGTCTACTTCACCGGCATCGGCGGCACCGGCGTCATCACCGCCAACCGGCTCATCGCCTCCTCAGCCGAGTCGGCGGGGTTGGCGGTCGGCGGCATGGACCAGACGGGGCTCTCCCAGAAGGCGGGCGCGGTCGTCTCGCACCTCCACCTGGCCACCGACCGGGACGCCCTGGGCTCGGCGACCGTCAGCTCGGGTGGAGCCGACCTTTACCTGTCCGGCGACATCCTGCAGGCCGCCGCCGGAAATCACCTTGCGAAGGTCAGTCCCGGCCGCACGGTCGCGGTCGTCGACTCCCGGCTCACCCCCACCGCGGCCATGCTGCAGAGCGGACTCGCCCCACCCGACGTCGCGGACCTCGAAAAAGAGATCATCGAGCGCGTCGGCAAGGAGAACACCGCCTTCATCGACTCCAAGCGCATCGCCGAAAGCGTCTTCGCCGACCACCTGCTCGCGAACGTGGTGCTGCTCGGCGCGGCGTTCCAGCTGGGCGGCCTGCCGATTCCGTTCGGCGAACTCGAGAAAACGATGCGGAGGGGCCGGGCCGCCGAGGCCAACCTGGAGGCGTTCGCGTGGGGTCGCTGGGCGGCGCACGATCCAGCGACCGTCGAAGCGGCCCTGGACGAGGTAGGGAGTGGGGGCACCCTCCTGGACCCTTCGCCCGCCGCATTGGCAGCGGCGAGCCCGCTGCTCGACGGCAGAGACGTACCGGACGAACTGCGCGACGTCCTCGTCCGGCGGGCCGCGCAGGCCGTCGACTACCAGGACGCGGCACGGGCCAGCCGGTTCCTCGACCTGGTGGAACGGGCAGCGGCGCACGATGATGCCGACCGGGGTTGGGCGCTCACCCGCGCCGTGGCCGAGGCCTGGTTCAAGCTCCTCACCTACAAGGACGAGTACGAGGTGGCCCGCCTGCACCTGAAGGCCGACTACGACCGGATCGCGAGCGATCTCGGCATCGAGGGGCCGTACTCGGTGACGTTCCACCTTCACCCGCCGACCCTGCGCAGGCTCGGCATGAAGCGGAAACTGCCGATGGGCAGACCGTACGAGCTGGCGTTCCGCCTGCTCCGCCGCATGAAGCGCCTCCGGGGGACGCCGTTCGACGTCTTCGGCCTCGACCCGGACCGGCGGCTGGAGCGGGCCCTCATCGCGGAGTACGAGCGGCTGATCGGCGAGAGCCTTCAGTCCGGCCTGCCGTACGACACTCTCGTGGACCTCGCGTCGTCCGTCATGTCGGTCAAGGGCTACGCCGAGATCAAGGAGCAGTCCGTGGCCGCCTGGCGGGAGCGGGCCGCCGAGCTCACCGGGTCGTCCGAATGATCAAGGGGATCCGGTTCGTCACGAGACGTGCGGGTGTCTCGCCCGAGGAGTTCGCCGAAGTCTGGCCGCACTCGGTCTCGGCGGTCACGCGAGCTCCTTCGGACGTCCGCCCGTTCCGGATCGCACTGTGCACGATCCTGCCCGAGCTCACGGGTCCCGATCCCGCGCACGACGGGGCCGCGATCGGCTGGTTCACCGACGCGGACCACCTGCGCAGGTTCCGGCGCTGGGTCGACACGCCTGAAGGAAGGGCGGTGCCGGGCGGGCTCGGCCGGATCATCGACCACGACGCGAGCCCGGTGGTCGTCGCGGGAGAAGCGGTGCCGCGCGGCGCCGACTGGCTGGACCGCCGGTGGCGGGAAGGCGGCGTGAAGCTCAAGCACATGGCCGTCGCGGTGCGGGCCGCCGGCCTGACCCCGGCCGAGTTCTCCGAACGCTGGCGCGGCCACGCGGGCCGGGTCCGCAGGCCGGGTGCGGAGCAGGAGACGCCCATCCCCGAGGAGGCCCGCGGCCTGGCCTACGTGCAGAGCCACCCGTGCCCGCGGAAGGCGGGCGCATGGGCCTACGACGCGATCAACGAGGTCTACTTCGACGATCTCGAGGGCCTGCGGACGCGCATCGCGTGGTTCGCCGAGAACATTCCCGACGGCGCGGACCCCGGCCTCTTCGGCCGGTCCTCTTTCCTCGCGGTACGGGAAGCGGTCATTCCGGTCCCGTGAGGGCGGCCCGGACGTGAGAAGACAACAAGGAGGTCGTTCATGCCCAAGGGCATCATGGTCGTCCAGTCCAGCCCGTCCGATCCATCAAAGGAGGACGAGTACAACGACTGGTATGACAACACGCACCTGCCCGAGGTCCTCGCCGTGCCGGGCTTCGTCTCCGCGCGCCGCTACAAGGTGCTCGGCGGCGCGGGCCCCTCGCAGCACGCCTACCTGGCGGTCTACGAACTCGAGGCCGACGACCTCACCGCCCCCGTCAAGGAACTCCGCGCCCGCTCCGCCTCCGGCGGGACCACCAAGAGCGACCTTCCCCCACTGGGCCCGCCCCCGGTGGTGACGATCTACGAACTCCTCGACTGAGGCTTGGGACCGGAAAGACCTTCGTGGTCCTGGTTCGGGCGGCGTTCCGCTGGGGCCCGGAACGCCCTCGTCTGCTCCACCGGAACCTCTTCCGTCTGGGGTCTGGGCGTGAGCAGCCATTGTTCACCTGAATTGTTCCTCTCGGACGGGCGGGCGCAGGGCGGCTCTCGCGGCGGCGAGGAGTTCGCGGGGCGTCGGGCCTCCGAGCAGGCACCACAGCGCGATGACCGGGTCGCAGATCGCGCAGCCCAGCGAGGAGTCGTGGGCGAAGGGGAGCAGGGGACTGCCCTGGAGGTGGTGGACGACGTCCCAGGCGGTGTGCAGCAGCCAGCCGACGCCGATGAACGTCCACGAGTCCAGGCCGCGGTAGGCGACGTAGGTGACGAGCGCGGTGAACGCGAGCTCCCAGGGGCCGAAGCCGCCGCCGCTGAGGTATGCGGCGCCCGCCCCGGCGACCATGATCGCGTTGAAGCGCCGCCGGTGCGGTTCGCGGATGAGGGACATCAGCAGCGCGTAGAGGAGGCCGATGCCGATCGGCAGGAGGTACTGCATGCGTGCGCCTTTCCGGAGACGGTATGTCGGCCGCGGCCGAGAACCGTCCTGACGCTAACCGGCCGACACCACGCAACCCAGTGGCATTAATGACTACTTCCGCCGGGATAATGCCAGAGCCGATTCTTCCCATCCTGCCTGCGGAAAGAGGTCTGACCACCTCGGCTCACGCCTGGCGAGGAGGTACGTTTCCGACATGCACACGGTCGCCGTCCTCGCGCTCGCCCAGGTCATCCCGTTCGACCTGTCCACCCCGATCGAGGTCTTCTCCCGGGTCCGCCTGCCCGACGGGCGGCCGGGGTACCGGGTCCGAGTCTGCGCCGAACGTCCGGAGGTCGACGCCGGCGTGTTCACCCTGCGCGCGCCCTGGGGCTTGGAGGGACTGGAGGACGCGGACACCGTCATCGTGCCCGGCACCGCCGACCCCGAGGCCCCGCTCGCCCCCGCCGTCCGTGCGGCCCTGCGCCGGGCCGCCGCCCGGGGCACCCGCATCGCCTCCATCTGCACGGGCACCTTCCCCCTGGCCGCCACCGGGCTCCTCGACGGCCTGCGCGCCACCACCCACTGGATCGCCGCGGACCGGCTCGCCGAGGCCCACCCGGACATCGACGTCGACCCGAACGTCCTGTACGTCGACAACGGGCAGGTCCTCACCTCCGCCGGAGCCGCGGCCGGACTGGACCTGTGCCTGCACCTGGTCCGCCGCGACTACGGCTCCGCCGTGGCCGCCGACGCCGCCCGCCTGGCGGTGACGCCGCTGGAACGCGAAGGCGGGCAGGCCCAGTTCATCGTCCACGACCGCGTCCCCGTTCCCGCGGGCTCGACACTGGAACCGGTCCTGGCCTGGATCGGGGACAACCTGGCCCGCCCGCTCACCCTGGACGACATCGCCGCCCGTGCCGGAGTCAGCACCCGCACCCTCATCCGCCGCTTCCGGGAGCAGACCGGAACCACCCCGCTCCAATGGCTCCACCACGCCCGCATCCGCCAGGCCCAGCACCTGCTGGAGACCACGCGCCACCCCGTCGAACGCATCGGAGTCCAGGTCGGCTTCGGTTCACCCGCCGCCTTCCGCGACCGCTTCAAGCGCACCACCGGCGTCAGCCCCCACGCCTACCGCCGCGCCTTCTCCCACCCGTCCGACCCTCTGCGAACGCCCTCGGAGCCGAACACCGCACCTGCCGACCGGGAACGCCGGGCATTCCTCTGATCCGGAACACCTCGGCCCTTTATCGGTTTTGTGCTCCTAAGTCGGCCGGTCGTCCCCGGTTCGCAGCGTCGAAAGCATCTGGTCGATGCGTCCGTGCCGGATCGCCACGGATGCGTGGGCCCCGGCCGTGTCGGCCGGGGCCCACGCGTGGATGCATGCGATCACGAGGCGTAGGTGGTGACCTTCCACAGGTACCCGTCGGGGTCGGCGAAGTAGCCGAAGTAGCCGCCCCAGGGGGCGGGGGCCGCTTCCCTGACCACGCTGCCGCCGGCCGCGACGGCCTTGCGCATCGTCTCGTCCACGGCGTCCCGCGAGTCGGGGTTCAGGTGGAAGGAGGACCCTCGGAACCCGGATCCCTCGGGCGGGACGCCGGCGTCCTTCGCCGCGGCCTCCCACTCGTAGAGGGCGAGCTGCGGGGACCCCTCTCCCAGGCGGAACGAGACGAAGTGACGGGTGTCCTTGTCGATCTCGCAGCCCAGGCCTTCGGCGTAGAACCGCTTGGCGCGGTCCAGGTCGTCGACGCCGAGCATGACGGCGCTCATCTGCGGTGACACAGTGTTCTCCTCACGGGTGTCCGTTTTGAATCGGCGTTCTGGAACGCCCGGGCCGGTGCCCGGGCGTCTGGTGCGTGATCGTGTGCGCTACTCGGCGTAGGGCTGGTCCTCGCCCTGGTCGCTGTATCCGAGGCTCCAGATGTAGCCTTCGGGGTCGGCGAAGGCGCCGCCGTAGCCTCCCCACGGCAGGGGGCCGGCGGGCTTGAGGACCGTGGCGCCGGCCTTCTCGGCCTCCGCCATGACCTCGTCGACCCGGGCCTGGCTGCGGACGACGTAGGTGAGGACCAGGCCGCTGAAGCCGCTGCCGTCCGGGCTGGTGCCGACCTGGTCGGCCAGGCCCTCGCGGCTGTAGAAGCCGACGGGCGAGGCACCGTCGGAGGCGAAGAACACCGAGATGCCCCAGTCGTTCTTGATCGTCCAGCCCAGTCCGTCGGTGTAGAACCTCTTGGCCCGGTCCATGTCCCGGACGCCGAGAAGAATGGAACTGACGTGAGCCTTCATACTCGTCTCCTTGTGTCACATCGGCGCGATCGCACCGGTCACTTCGTATGACAAGAGTTCTCGCGGGAGTGTGACGGATGGCAGAGCAGGATTGGCTGAGCGCGCAGTTCGCCGAGCACCAGCGGCACCTGCAGGCGGTGGCGTACCGGATGCTGGGCTCGCGGAGCGAGGCCGAGGACGCGGTGCAGGAGGCGTGGGCCCGGGTCGGCCGCGCCGACACCGGCCAGGTGGAGAACCCGGGCGGGTGGCTGACGACCGTCGTCGCGCGGGTGTGCCTGAACATGATGGAGGCGCGCCGGAGCAGGCGTGAGGAGGCCACAGGGGCGCTGCCGCCCGAGCCGGGGACGCCTCAGGCGCGCGTCCATCCGGTCGGCGGGGCCGACCCCGAGGACGAGGCGCTGCTGGCCGACTCGGTGGGCGTCGCGCTGATGGTGGTGCTGGACACGCTGACGCCCGCCGAACGGCTCGCGTTCGTTCTGCACGACGTCTTCGCGGTGCCGTTCGGGGAGATCGGCTCCATCATCGACCGCTCCCCGGCGGCGACCCGGCAGCTCGCCAGCCGGGCGCGGCGCCGCGTGCAGGGCGCCGCCGAGGCGTCCGACGCCGCGCGTTCGGCGAAACGGGAGATCGTCGCGGCGTTCCTCGCGGCGGCGCGCGGCGGTGACTTCCACGCCCTGCTCGACCTCCTCGACCCCGACGCGGTGGCCGTCGGCGAGTTCCGCGGCGCCGAAGCCGTGGCGTCCTTCTTCACGGGCCGGGCCCGGGCCGCCCGCCTCGCCCTCGTCAACGGCGATCCCGCCGCCGTCTGGACCCGCCACGGCGCGGCCAAAGCCGTCATCGCCTTCACCGTCGAAGACAACCGGATCACCCGCATCACCGTCGACACCGACCCCGACCGGCTCCGCGCCCTCGACATCGTCTTCCTGCCCTCCCACCCGAAAGAGCCGTGATGAACGACAACATTCGGCCGATTCGCGCCACGGGCATGAGCCTGCGGCTCTCGTCCTGCGCCCTGGCCGTCGACGATCTCGATCAGACGCTCGCCTTCTACCGGGACGTACTCGGCTTCGAGGTGAACGACGACGCCGCCTCCCGGGAAGAACCGTGCCGGGCCGTCGCACCGCCACAACAGCCGGACATGCGGATCCTCCTCGTCCCACGCCCCACGGACCCGCCGACCGGGCGTTGGACGGCCGCGGACGACCTCGTGCGCCGCCTCGTCTTCGCGACCGACGACTGCGACGCCGTCTTCGAGCGCCTGGAAGCTGCAGGCGCCGAGGTGATGCAGGAACCGATCGACCGTCCGGGAATCCGCGACTGCGCCTTCCTCGACCCCTCCGGGAACCTCCTCCGGTTCACCCAGGCCACATGCGAAGACACATGGGGTGCATCCGGAACACGACAGAAAGACACCACGGGGTGATCGGGCAGGCGTTCGTCGACCGCGATGATGTTCGTCGGTCGGGCGGAGCGCGCAGGGGATGCCGCCCCGAAAAGCCTTCGCCATCCGGGCCCGGGCTGCGTTATTTTCGGCCGGATGAGCGAGGATCTTCTGGCGGCCTATGACGAGCATCTACGGGGGGCGAGCCTTCCCTCCCCAGGCGCCCGGGTCGAACGGGATGGTCCGGTGCTGAGGGTCGTGGGGGAGCATCAGGGGCTCGTTCTCGGGCCGCAGGACCTGTCCGGCTGTGACGTCGATGCCCTTATCGCCGCGCAGGCCGCTTTCTTCGGAGCCCGCGGTGAGGCCGTGGAGTGGAAGACCCACGGTCATGATCTGCCTGCCGACCTGCCCGAGAAGTTGCGGGCCGCGGGATTCGTCGCCGAGCCCGTCGAGACGGTCATGATCGGGCAGCTCGCCGATGTCCCGACCGCTCCGCCCGTTCTGGACGGGTTGGTGATCCGCCGGGTCGGTGGCGAGGCGATTCCGGCGATCGTTGAACTGGAGTCGCAGGTCTGGGGGTACGACTGCGCTTTCGTCGGCGATCGTCTGGCGGGGAACCTGGCCGCGAATCCCGACCGTCTGGCGGTCTTCACGGCGGAGAGTGCCGGCCGGGTCGTCGCGGCCGGGTGGATGGGGTTGCGCGAGGACGGGGTCTTCGCGTCCCTGTGGGGCGGATCGACGTTGGAGGAGTGGCGGGGCCGTGGCGTCTACCGGGCGCTCGTGGCCGCCCGGGCCGGGCTGGCCGCCGAGCTCGGCTACCGGTATCTGCAGGTGGACGCCTCCGAGGACAGCCGACCCATTCTGGAACGCCTCGGCTTCGAGGCTGTCACCACCACGACTCCTTACGTCTGGTCGCCGTCGGTCTGATCCCGGAAGCGTTCACCCGGTCGAGCGGAGCTGCGGGGGGAGGCCGATGCTGCGGGGTTCCAGGAAGCTCTGGAGGCCTTCGGGGCCGAGTTCGCGGCCCAGGCCGGATTCCTTGAAGCCGCCGAAGGGGACGTGGGGGAACGGCGGGTAGTGGCCGTTGATCGCGATGCTTCCGGTGCGCAGGCGGCGGGCGATCCGCAGGCCTCGGGCCGGGTCGGCCGACCAGACGGCGCCCGCGAGGCCGTAGGGGGAGTCGTTGGCGATGCGGACGGCGTCGTCCTCGTCGTCATAGGGGATGAGGCAGAGCACCGGGCCGAAGATCTCCTCGCGGGCCACGCGCATGGAGTTGTCCACGTCGGCCAGGACCGTGGGCTCGACGTACCAGCCTCGGGGGAGGTGTGCGGGACGGCCGCCGCCCGCCGCGACACGGGCGCCCGCCTCGCGGGCCAGGGCGATGTAGCCCTCTACGCGGGTGCGCTGGCGTTCGGCGACGAGGGGGCCGACCACGGTCGCCGGGTCGTGGGGGTCGCCGACGGGTATGG
>NZ_BAAATZ010000029.1:55194-113739 GCF_039533685.1 Actinocorallia aurantiaca
GCGGCGGCCTCGACGGCCTCGGCGTACCGGGAGCGGGGGAGCAGGACTCTGGTGTGGGCGCCGCAGACCTGGCCTGACAGGTGCATGGCTCCGGCCACGAGGGCCGGGACGACCACGGCGATGTCGGCGTCGTCGAGGACGACGGCCGCGGACTTTCCGCCGAGTTCCAGCGAGACCCGTTTGACCTGCTCGCCGCAGAGGCTCATGATCCGCTTGCCCGCCGCCGTCGAGCCGGTGAAGGCGATCTTGTCGGTGCCGGGGTGGCGCACCAGGTGCTCGCCCGCCTCGCGGCCGCCCGGGAGCAGGTTGACCACGCCGTCCGGGACGCCCGCCTCGGCGAGGGCCTCGGCCAGGAGGTATCCGCTGAGGGGGGCCTCCGGCGGCGGCTTGACGACCACGCTGCATCCTGCGGCCAGCGCCGGGGCGGTCTTCCACGCGGCGAGGGTGACCGGGGCGTTCCACGGGACGATCACCGCGACCACCCCGACGGGTTCGCCGGTCACCAGTCCGGCGCGGTCGCCCGTGGCCACCTCGCGTTCGAACGGGTGGGTGCGGATCAGTCCGGCGTAGTAGTCGAAGAGGGGCGCGACCATCCCGGTCTGGGCGCGGGGCGCCTGGCTGATGGCGCAGCCCATCTCGTCGACGGTGATTCCGGCGATCTCGGCTTCGCGCTTGCGCAGGACGACCGCCGCCCGTGCCAGGACGTCGGCGCGCTCGTCCGGCGTCATGCGGGGCCAGGGGCCCTCGTCGAACGCCGTGCGCGCCGCGTCGACCGCGCGGTCGACGTCGGCCTCGAGGGCGACGGGGACCTCGCCGACGACCTCCTCGGTGGAGGGGGAGACCACCTCGAGGCGGTCTCTGCCCGAGGGCGCGGCCCAGGAGCCTCCGATGAAGAACTCCCGCCGGTACATGAGCCGGTCGTCCACATGCCCTCCCGCGATCAGGATCCGGAGCCTAGCTTGGTGAGTGAACGCCCGCTATTCTAAGACGAAAGTATGTGAGTATTCACTTGCTATCGGAGTGCTGATGGATCTGCTGCTGCGCGGGGCTTCACTGGTCGACGGCACGGGAGCTCCCGCCCGCCCCGCCGACGTCGCCGTCGAAGGAGACCGCATCACCGCGGTTCGCGATCCGGGAGAACTCGTCCCAGGGCTCGGCACCGAGGTCGTCGACCTGGACGGGCTCACCCTGGCGCCCGGCTTCATCGACGTCCACACGCACTACGACGCGCAGATCCTCTGGGACGCCGACCTCACCCCCTCCAGCTGGCACGGCGTGACCAGCGTCGTCATGGGCAACTGCGGTTTCGGCGTCGCCCCGACCCGTCCGGAGCACCGCGAGATCGTCGTCCGCACGCTGGAGAACGTCGAAGGCATGTCGATGGAGGCCCTCGACGCCGGCATCGACTGGTGCTTCGAGGACTTCCCCGAATACCTGGACGCCGTCGACCGGCGGCGCAAACGCCTCAACGTCGGCGCGTTCATCGGGCACACCCCGCTGCGGCTCTTCGTGACCGGAGGAGAGGAGCGCCCCGCCACCGCCGACGAGGTGGACGCCATGCGGCGCGTGGTGCGCGAGGCGCTGGAGGCCGGGGCCATCGGGTTCTCGACCTCGCGGCAGCCCGCCCACCAGGGGGCCTTCGGGCGTCCGGTGCCGAGCCGGTTCGCCGAGACCGACGAGGTGTACGCGATCGCGTCGGTGCTCGGCGAGCTCGGCAAGGGCGTCCTACAGGTGTCGATCGGGCCGGGGATGTTCGTCGAGCAGTTCTCCGAGATCGCCACCCGTTACGGCATCCCCGTCACCTGGACGGCGCTGATGGCGCGTGCGGACAAGCCCGGCGCGGCGCTGCGCACGGTCGAGCGCGGCGGCGCGCTCCCCGGCGAGGTCTACCCGCAGATCGCCTGCCGCCCGATCGTCATGCAGATCGGCATGGCCGACCCCGTCCCGCTCGCCGAGATCGACGAGTGGAAGGAGGCCCTGGCCCTGCCCCGCGCCGAGCGGGCCGGCCTCTACCGGGACGCGGAGTGGCGGGACCGCGCCCGCGAGACGACGCTCAAGGCCTGGAGCCACCGCTGGCCGAAGACCGCCGTGGAGGAAACTGACGTCCATCACGACGCCGTCGGCATCCCCCTCGACCGGCTGGCCGAGGAGCGAGGCACCACGCCCTTCGACCTGATGCTCGACCTGGCCCTCAGCGACGGCATGGCCACCCGCTTCCGGATCGTCCTGGACAACGACGGCGACGGCGAGATCGGCGGACTGCTCGCCGACCGGCGCACGCTGCTCGGCCTGTCGGACGCGGGCGCGCACGCCACCCAGCTGTGCGACGCCTGCTACTCCACCCACCTGCTCGGGCACTGGGTGCGCGAACGCGGGGCGATCACGTTGGAGGAGGCCGTCTGGCGGCTGACCGGCCACCCCCACCAGGCGTTCCGCATCAAGGAACGCGGCCTGGTGAAGGAGGGCTTCCACGCCGACCTCGTCGCCTTCGACCCGTGGACGGTCGGCACCACCCCCGTCGAACGCGTCCACGACCAGCCCGGCGGCGCCGACCGCCTCGTCGTGCGCAGCACCGGAGTCGAGCACATGTGGGTCAACGGCACCGCCACCCGCGCCGGCGGCGAGGAGATCGCCGGCGCCGCGCCCGGACGCCTCATCCGCAGCTGAGGCCCACGGCAGTCACCCCCGTTCTGAAGAGGAGCCCCTGATGGCGGACAGCACCGAGGCCTACTACGACCCGTACGACGTCGAGATAGACGCCGACCCCTACCCGGTGTTCCGGCGGCTGCGGGAGGAGTCGCCGCTCTACTACAACGAGCAGTACGACTTCTACGCGGTCAGCCGTTTCGACGACGTCGAGGCGGGCCTGGGCGACCACCGGACCTTCATCTCGGGCCGGGGCGCGATCCTCGAGCTGATCAAGGCGAACCTCGAGTACCCGCCCGGTGTTGTCATCTTCGAGGACCCGCCGCTGCACACCGTCCACCGCAAGCTGCTCTCGGGGATCTTCACCCCGCGCAAGGTGCTCGCCCTCGAACCGAAGATCAGGGACTTCTGCGCCCGCAGCCTCGACACGCTGCCCGATCCCGGGCGGTTCGACTTCGTCGCCGACCTCGGCGCGCAGGTGCCGATGCGCACGATCGGCATGCTGCTGGGCATCCCGGAGGCCGACCAGGAGGCGATCCGCGACCGGGTCGACGACAGCCTCCGCACCGAGGACGGCCGCCCCATGGAGCTGAATATGGAGTTCCTCGCCGGGGAGGCGTTCGGCGCCTACATCGACTGGCGCGCCGAGAACCCGTCCGACGACATCATGACCGACCTGCTCCAGGCCGAGTTCGAGGACGAGACCGGCACCCGCCGGAAGCTGACCCGCGAGGAGATCCTCACCTACGTGACCGTGGTCGCCGGAGCGGGCAACGAGACCACCAACCGCCTGATCGGCTGGGCGGGAAAGGTCCTGGGCGACCACCACGACCAGCGCCGCGAACTGGCGGAGAACCCCTCCCTCATCCCCGCCGCGATCGAGGAACTGCTGCGCTTCGAACCACCCGCCCACCACATGGCCCGATACGTGACGCGTGACGTGGAACTGCACGGCCGCACAGTGCCCGAGGGCAGCTCGATGCTCTTCCTGGTCGCCTCCGCCAACCGCGACGACCGCCGCTTCCCCGACGGCGACACCTTCGACATCCACCGCAAGCCCACCCAGTCGCTCACCTTCGGCAAGGGCGCCCACTTCTGCCTCGGCGCCGCCCTGGCCCGCCTGGAGGGCCGCATCGCCCTGGAGGAGATCCTGAAGCGCTTCCCCGAATGGGAGGTCGACGTCAGCGCCGCCAAACTGGCCCCGACCTCGACCGTCCGCGGCTGGGAGTCGCTGCCCGCCCGCGTCTCCTGAACCCCGGGCAGGAGGGGCGGGCCTTCGCGTAGGAGGCCCGCCCTCTTCGCGATCCGTCCTCGTCTCGTCCACGGAATCGCCTGATGTTCCTGCGATTCGTTCTCCAAGGACGGACATGTCAGGTAGTCGAGAGCTTCGGTGGAGACGCATGCCGCGACGCTTGCAGTCACGCGGTAGGTGGGTCAGGACTCGGTCGGGACGGGGTTCACGCGCCGTGAGCCCGTCCGCTTCCCGTTCAGCGTGACTTCAGGATGAGGAGGTCGGTCTTGGCGTTGGGCACGTCCTCCTGGCCGGCTCCCACCGCCCAGTACTGCCCGGTGCCGGGGATCTGGGTGAACGCGGTGAGGTAGTAGCCGGCGGGCGGGGTCGGCCGCAGCTCTTCGGGCGGTTCGGTCGGCTCGGGGTCGTAGGGGACCGGGGTGTGGCAGCAGTTCTCCGGTGGGGCCTGCGCCGGATCGTAGGTGAAGGTCGTGCCGTCCCAGTGGCCGAAGTGCCGGGACCCGGGCATGCCGGAACCCTTGATGACGTTGATCTGGACCCAGATGTCGTTCTCGGTGTCGACCCTGAGTTCGAGGAACATGTCGGTCGCGGCCGGGTCGATCTCCTTCACGTCGATGGCGAAGATCTCCTCCCAGGCGTTGTCCATGAACTTCGCGACGTAGCCCTGGGTGTCGTGCATGCCGGATCCGTTTGGGTCGTCCCTGCGGTGGAGGCCGAAGACGCCCTCGGGGAGGAACGCCGTCCGCCAGAGGTCCGGGACCACGGTCCAGGACGTGCCATTCCACGCGCAGTTGGCAGACTGGCCGTTCAGCACCCAGAAGGTGCCGTGCACGACTTCGTGGTGCCGAAACGGCACCTGTCTGGGAATGCCGGGAGCCTGGTGAGGGCGGTGCCGTTCCAGTGCGCGAAGACCGGAGTGCCGTCGACGCCGGTTCCCTGGAGGTAGACGTTGCCGGGACCCTTGGCGTGGATCTTGTGGACGCTGCCCATGCCGCCGAAGAAGTTCCACGGGTCGTAGCTGGTCCAGCGGGTGCCGTCCCAGCGTTGGGTGACCGGCTTGGGCGGGACCGGGCAGATGCGGTGGCGGACCTCGTACGGCGGGCCCGTGTCGGGGGTGTGGGTGGCGGTCTCGAAGTAGCAGAACTCGCCCTGGGTCCCGACGATCCAGACGTCGTTCGGCCCGGTGGCCTCGACGTCCAGCAGGGCGCCGCGCGGCCAGGTGAAGTTGGCGGTCGCCCGGTCCCAGGTGAGATCGGCGTGAGCGGGTGAGGCCAGGGTCAGGACGGACACCAGGGCGGCCGCCCCGGCGGCGGCCGAGCGGAGAAGGTTCATCGCGCTCCTCGGGGAAAAGTTTCCCGAAGGGCGGCACGTCGGTAATTCATCCGAGCTTGTCCATCCGGGAGAAAGCCCGCCCGTTTTTGGTGGGTTCCGACGGACCCGCGCTGGGCCGCACTCCCGTGGGCCGCCGCGAGCAGGGTCGAGGCGGCCCGTTCGGTAGGGGAACGCTGCTCTGTCAGCCTCGGACCGGGGGCTCCAGGTTGTAGAGCGCGGTCGCGGTGTGCTGGAGGACCTTGCCGATGGTCTCCTCGGGGAGGCCGCCGAGGGCGAGTTCCATGACGTCGCGGGGGCTGGGGGACTCCGAGGCGGGGCCGGGGGAGAGGCTGGTGGCGTGGGGGAAGTCGGTCTCGAACATGAGGTTGTCGCCGAGCTGGTCGATGACCGAGCGGACGGACTGGCGTTCGAACCAGAACATGCCGTAGATCTGGCGCTTCATGTACTCGCTGGGGAGGAGGCGGTCGGGGTAGTCCTTGTGGGCTCCGACGTTCAGCCACTGCCAGTCCATGGTCTCGCTGAAGAACGGGAGCCAGCCGGCGCCGTTCTCCACCGAGACGAACTTCAGGTCGGGGTAGCGGTGGCAGACGCCGCTCAGCACGACCTCGGCGATGTTCTGGGCGTTGCCTAGCAGGACGAGGGAGCTCTCGCGGGTGAAGTCCATCTTCTTGGACTGGTCGACGGCGCCCTTGAGGTCCTCGTCGGTGGCGAGGAAGCCGACGTGGAAGTTCATGCTGAGGCCCATCTCCTGGGCCAGGCCCAGCAGCGGCTCCCAGTAGTCGTCGATGAGGCGGGGGAGGCCGACCTTGTCGTAGCGGGCGGCGAATAGGACGCCCTTGTGGCCCATCGCGTGTGCGCGCTTCATCTCCGCGACGGACTCGTCGATGTCCCAGAACGGGAGCATCATCATGGGGATGAGGCGCTTGGGGTCGGCCGAGCAGAACTCGGTGACCCAGTCGTTGTAGGCCTTGACGCACAGGGTCGCCAGCTCGCGCGGCATCTGGTTGAGGAACCGGTGGCTGTGGAAGCCGACGATGTTCGGATACATCACCTGGTAGTAGACGCCCACCTGGTCGTTGTAGGCCAGGCGCTCCTTGGGGTCGATCGCGGCGGGCAGCGCCTCCGACAGGCGCTTGGGGTGCGACGGGGGGAACTCCGCCCAGCCCGCCTGGGCGAAGGCGCCCACGCCGTACAGCTTGCGGTCGCCGATGTACCAGACGTCCTCCTGCCGCCGCTCGTGGAACCTGACGTGCGGCACGAGGTCGCCCCATTTCGCCGTCGGGATGCGGGAGGTCCACAGGTCGGCGGGCTCGATGATGTGGGAGTCGACGTCGGCGACCGCGTAACGCTCGCACAGCGCGGTCTCGGGCGTTTCCTGGTCGGCCATGCGCGTGGGCTCCTTCTGCGTCGAGTAAGAGAGTGTGTACTCACTTACATTAGGCTCGGGGTCCCGGGCGCGCAACGGTTCAGGACTCCGGTTCGGGGACGCCGCGCAGACGCGGGGCCATCATCAGCGGGGTCACGCTGAGCACGCCGGAGTCCACCGGCAGGACGGCGCCCGTGATCCACCGGGCCTCGTCGCTCACCAGGAACGCCGCCGCCCAGCCGACGTCCCAGCCGTCGCCGGGTGTCCCCAGCAGGCCCGCCTCGCTGCGCATCGTGTTCATGAACTCCGCGCGCGGCCCCGGCGCGGAGACCGACATGACCATCGGCGTGGTGATGTGCCCGGGCGCGACGGCGTTGACCCGGATGCCCTGACGGCCGTGCGCGTACGCCATGTCGACGGTCATCGCGATCAGCCCGCCCTTGGCCGCCGAATAGGCGACCGTGCCGTCGCCGCGCAGGGCCGAGATGGACGAGATGTTCACGATCGAGCCGCCGCCCTGGGCGGCCATCACGGGGACCGCGTACTTCGACGCCAGGAACGCGGTGCGCAGGTTGATGTCGAAGGCCCTGTCCCAGTCCTCCTCCGTGGTGTCGACGACCGTCCCGAGGGCGGCGCGGCCGATGTTGTTGACCAGGATGTCGACCGTCCCGAACGCCTCGACGGCCGCGGCGACCATCTCCTCGCAGTCGGCCGCCAGAGAGACGTCGCCGGAGAAGACCTCGGCGCGGCCGCCCTCCTCCTCGATCAGCTTGCGTGTCTCCTCGGCCCGCTCGGCGTGCAGGTCGACGAGCAGGACACTCGCGCCCTCCCGCGCCAGCACGATCGCGGTCGCTTTCCCCGTGCCGATGCCGGGACCGGGCGTCGAGCCCGCTCCCGTGACGATCGCGGCCCTGCCTTCGACCCGGCCCCTGCGCTCCACCATGGGATCTCCTTCTCCGTCGTGCGAATGGTCGTGCTACCAGCGGGTCAGCAGCGCCGCGCCCGCCTCGATGCCCCCGACGTTGGTCACCGCGGCGACCTCGGCGCCCTCGACCTGACGGGCGCCCGCCTCGCCGCGCAGCTGCCGCACCGCCTCCGCGGTATGGCCGAAAGCGGCGTGCAGCCGGCCGCCGGACAGCTGGCCGCCCCAGGTGTTCAGCGGAAGTTCGCCGCCGAGGGCGATGCGCTTGCCGCCCTCCACGAACGCCCCGGCCTCCCCGGTCCCGCAGAAGCCCATGGCCTCCAGCCACCAGACGGCCTCGATGGTGAAACCGTCGTAGAGCTGGGCGGTGTCGACGTCGGCGGGACGCAGATCCGTCCGCGCCCACATCGCCCGTGCGGCGCCGTGCCCGACACGTCCCATGTCCTCCCACTGCTCCCAGGATGGACGACCTTCGACGACCCCGGCCATCGCCTCGATACCGACGGGCGCCCGCAGGTCGGGCGCGGTCTCGGCGGCGGAGACGACGATCGCTGTGGCCCCGTCGGCCGGGACGTCGCAGTCGTACAGGCACATCGGCGTCGAGATCATCCGCGAGTCCAGGTAGTCCTCGACGGTCAGCGGTGACCGGTAGACCGCGTCCGGGTTGAGGGCGGCGTGCGCCCGCTGTGTCACCGGGATCCACGCCAGCTGTTCGCGGGTGACGCCATACTCGTGCATGTAGCGGGTGGCGTAGGGGGCCACCTGGCAGACGGGCGACAACATGCCGACGGGCAGCAGCCAGGCCAGTGGCCCTTCGGCGACGGGTTTGGTCGACCCGTACGCCGGACGCCCTCCGGCTCCCCGGGCGGCGCTGCCCTCCTTCACGGTCCGCCAGATGACGACGTGGCGGGCCTGCCCGGTGGCCACCGCCTGGGCCGGCCCGTAGAAAGGCAGGGCCATGCCCTCGTTGATCCCCTGCCGCCAGGTGGTGGTGATCCGCAGTGCGTCCTGGACCTCGTAGAGGTTGCCGTTGGCGTAGCCGGGCAGGTTGGCCGCGCCGCCGCCGGGGAACATGGCCAGGCCGTCGATGTCGTCGACGGTCAGGCCCGCGTCCTCGACCGCGGCGAGGACGGCGTCGAGCGTGAGCTGGAATCCGGACCGGCCGACCTGGCGGCCGATCTCGGACTGGCCGACGCCGGAGATCACGGCCCGGCGTTCGAAGAGGTCGGTGCCCAAGAAGTCCTCCGTTCAGCGCACGGCCGTGAAGCTGGGGATGGCGAACCCGCCCGGGCCCGGTTCGAAGCCGACCTCGACGGCCATGCCGACGGACACCTCCTCGGGCGGACAGCCCCGCAGCCGCCCCGCGACCCGCACGCCGGGCCGCCCGGGAAACTCCACGAGGACGACGGCGTACGGCACTTCGAGGCCGGGAAGCCAGCGCTGATGGTTGACGGTGAGGCTGTAGACCTCGCCGCGTCCGGTGACCTCAGCGAACCCGGTCGGCCTGGCCCGGCACGAGCGGCAGATCCCGCGTGGAGGGAAGGACTCGGCGCCGCAGGCCGGGCAGTGCTCGACGAGCAGGCGGCCCTCCTTCGCGGCGGTCCAGAACGGCTCGGTCTCCTCGGTGACGGCGGGCGGTATCCCGGTCGTCGCGTCCATGGGCATTCGACCTCCGATGGGGGAGAATGTCATTCTCTTACTACTACATAAAAAAGTGAGCGTTTGCTATCTTCGCGGCAGTGCGGTCCGGGACAGACCGGACGCCGGGACGTGGAGGAGACGCGGTGCCAGGCGATCGCATCACCCTGGGAGCGGCGGCGATCCCCGAACCCGAACGGGACTGGCTGGCCGCGGTCGAACGGCTTCCGGTCGAGTCGGTCTGGCAGGGCGGCCACGTCCTGCCGCCGGGCGCCACCGGAGAGGCCGTCACCCGGCTCGCGCTGATGTCGGCCTGGACCGAGCGGGTGCGCGTGGGCAGCGCCGTCCTGGTGCTGCCCCTGTACCAGCCCGTGGTCGTGGCCAAGCAGCTGGCCGACCTCGACTCCCGCTCGGGCGGCAGGCTCACCGTCGGCGTGGGCGCGGGAGGGGAGTTCCGCCACGAGTTCGACGCCGTCGGAGTGCCGGTCGGCGAGCGCGGTCCCCGCACCGACGAGGCGATGGAGATCCTCCGCAAGCTCTGGAGCGGCGGCCCCGCCACCCACCGGGGCAGGTTCTTCGCGTTCGAGGACGTGGAGCTGCACCCGGTGAGGCCGCCGGGAGCCGCCGGCCCGGCGGGGCGGAAGGGCGGCCCGCCGCTCGTCGTCTCCGGCCGCAAGGCCCCCGCCATGCGCCGGGCCGCCCGCCTCGGCGACGGCTGGATGCCCTACCTGATGTCCCCCGGCGCCTACGCCCGCTCCGTGCAGACCGTCCAGGAGGAGGCCCGCACGATCGGCCGGGACCTGGCGGGCTTCGAATGGGCGATGTACCTCTACTGCTCGATCCGCCGCGACGGCGACCGCGCCCGCGACGACGTCGCGACCTTCCTCGGCTCCGCCTACGGCGACAAACCCGCCGCCATGCTCGACCGGATCGCACCCGCCGGCACCCCCGAAGAGGTCGCCGAGCGCTTCCAGGCGTACATCGACGCGGGAGTTCGGCATCTCATCATCTCCCCGGCGGCCCACGACGACACCCTCGAAGTCGTCAGGCTCGCCGCCGAGGAAGTGCTCCCGCGCCTGTCCCTCCCGGCGGAGGTGAGGTGACGCGATGAGCGGTTCCCTCTCCGCAGGGCCCTGCGCGGGGCTGTCCGTGGTCGAGGTCGTGGTCGGCACCAGTGAACTCGGCCTCGGGCTCGCCGGAGGAGTGCCGGGGATGCTGCTCGCCGGGCTCGGCGCCGAGGTGACCCGGGTGACGGGTACCGAGAGCGCGCCCATCGACGCGGACGTGCCGTGGGGGCGGGTCTGGCATCGGGACAAGCGGGTCGTCGCCATCGATGACCGGGACGAGGTCTTCGCGCTGCTCCGTGACGCGGACGTCGCGCTGGTCTACGGGCCGGAGGAGCTCGTGGAGCGGCGCGGGCTGGGGTACCGGGAGCCGGCGGCGGCGAACCCGTCGCTGGTCTACGCCCGGTGCCGTCCCAGCCGTACGGCCAAAGGTGCCGTCGCGGACCACGGACTGCTGGTGGAGGCCGCCGCCGGGTTCTGCACCCAGCTCGCCGGGCACCGGCCGGGGCCGATCTTCGCCGATGTGCGGGCGCCCGGCATCGGGACGGCGTCCCTGCTGACGGTGTCCGTGCTGGGGCTGCTGCGGCGCAGGGCGCTCACGGGGGAGGGCGGGTGGGCCGAGACCTCCCTGTACGACGGGATGCTCGCCACGCTCGGATGCATGATCGGCCGGTCGGAGCGCGCGGCGCCCGAGATCGAGGGGTACTGGGAGAAGGGGTCGACGTTCCCGAACTTCCTCTACCGGTGCGCCGACGGCGAGCTGATCCAGGTGTGGTTCGGCGGCAAGGGCATGTACGCCTCGCTGATCGGTGTGCTCGGGGACGAGCCGAGCGAGGAGGGCTACTACGCCGACCAGATGACCGGGCGGCTCGGAGTACGGGCCGAGCGGTGGGTGTCGCTGTTCGCGAAACGGCCGCGGGACGTCTGGATCCGGGAGTTGCGCGAGGCCGGGGTGGCCTGCGAGCCGGTGCTCGGTCCCGGCGAGGCGCTCGCCGACCCGCACTCGGCCGAGGTCGGGCTGGCCGTCACGCGGACCGAAGGCGGCCACCGCGACGTCGTCTTCGGCGCGCCGATCTCGGTGAGCCCGCTCGCGGCCGGCCTGATTTCGGATGCTCCGCTCGCGGACGCCCCGGCCGTGAACCGGCCGCCCGGCGGTGGGCGGGGGCTGCTCTCAGGGCTGCGGGTCGCGGACTTCTCGGCGTTCGTGGCGGGGCCGCTGGCCGCCGAGGTCCTCGCCGACCTGGGGGCGGACGTCGTCAAGGTGGAGCCGCCCGGGGGGGAGGCGATGCGGGCCGCCGCGTACGCCGTCGCGGCGTGCCAGCGGGGGAAGCGGAGCGTGGCGCTGGACATCGGCGCCCCGGAGGCGCGGGACGCCGTGGAGAGGCTGCTGGGCTGGGCCGACGTCGTGGTGCACAACTTCCGGGTCGGGGTCGCCGAGCGGCTGGGCATCGGGGCGGAGACCGTCGCCCGGCTGAACCCGGGCGCGGTGTACTGCCATGCCAGCGCCTTCGGCGACACCGGCCCCCGGGCGCGCTTCCCCGGCAACGATGCACTCATGCAGGCGGTCACCGGGTTCGAACGGGCCATCGGCGGCGAGGGCAACGAACCGATCGCCGCCACGTGGATCCCGATCGACATGGCCGGCGGGTGGGTGGCCGCGGCGGGCATCCTCGCAGGACTGTACGCGAGGGCGGTGGACGGCGGCGGCCGTCGTGTGGTGACGAGCCTGCTCGGAGCGGGGATGCTGGCGCACAGCGGCGTCTTCGAACGCGACGGCGAGCTCGTGCGCGGCCCCGGACTCGACGCGCGGCAGACGGGCTACGGGCCGGGCTACCGCATCTACGAGGGCGGTGACGGCGCCTGGTTCGCGCTGGTCGTCCCGGACGGCGAGGCGTGGCGGCGGCTGGCCTCGGAGGTCGCGTCGCTCTCCGAGACGTACGCGCCGTTGCGCGGGGGAGCCGCCGACGCCTCGGCCCGTGAGGCGGAGGGCGTCCTGGAGGCGGCCTTCGCGACCGAGCCCGCGTCCGTGTGGGTGGACCGGCTGCGCGGCCTGGACCTGCTCGTCGAGCCGATCGAGCCGCTGGACCGTGACGGTTTCCGCAGTGCCCTCCTCGACGACCCGGTGAACCGCCGGACGGGCCGGGTCGTGACGTACGAGACCGCCGACTGGGGCCGTTTCGAGCAGATCGGCCCGCTGCTGCGGTACGGGCAGGGGCCCGCCGACGGCCCTCCGCTGATGATCCCGCGCGTCGGTGAGCACACCACGGAGGTCCTCACCGAACTGGGCCTCTCTCCGGAGGAAGTGGACGGGCTCCTGGCGGCGAAGGTCGCCCGGCAACTGGACGAGGAGCGGGCATGAGCACGGAGGACACCGGAGCGACGGACGCGGCCGGGCTCGTACGCGAGATGGGGCGCCGCTTCACGGCGGGTGACTTCGACGGGGCGTTCGCGCTCCTTCATCCGGAGTTCCGCATCCAGCAGCCCGCGTCGTTCCCGCACGGCGGCTGGCATCACGGCCGCGACGGCATGGTCGGGATGGGCGCGGTCTTCGCCCGGTACTGGGATCGCGTGATCGGCGAACCGCACATCCTCGGCTGCGGTGGAGAGCGGGCCGTGCAGATCACCACCCAGACCTGGACGGCCAAGGCGACGGGCCGCTCCGCGACGGTCGACGTCGTCGAGCTGTTCACGGTCGCCGACGGCCTCATCAGGGAGATCAGGGTCTTCCAGCAGGACACGCACGCGCTGCTGGCCACCACGGACGGAGTGATTCCTTGACAGGCCGAAAGGGCGGGGGGAACATAGTAAATGGTTACTCACTTACTTAATTGGATCTTGGCGACCGACCGTCCGGAGGGTGCGCGGCGATGGAGTACCAGCTGATCGATGCCGACGGGCACTACTACGAGCCCGACGACTGCTTCACCCGGCACATCGAGTCGCGCTTCAAGGACGAGACGGTGCGCGTCAGGCGGGGCGCGGACGGCCTCGGCCGGGTCTTCCTCCGCGAGGGGCGCACGTTCATGAGCGTGATGCCGGGCGACTACGCCTCGGCGCCCGGAGCCCTGGAAGGACTGTTCGCGGGCGGCGTCTCCGACGGGTTCACGCACCGCGAGGTCATCAACGCCAGGGACTACCCGGAGTTCATCGAGCGGACCGCCCGGCTCGCCCTGATGGACGAGCAGGGGCTCGAGGCGACCATCATGCTCCCCACCATGGGCGTCGCCGTCGAGAACGACATGCGGGACGACGTCGAGCTGACGTACGCGAGCCTTCGCGCGTTCAACCGCTGGCTGGAGGAGGACTGGGGCTACGGGGACGACGGCCGGATCTTCGCCGTGCCGATGCTCTCGCTCCTGGACCTCGGCCATGCCATGACCGAGCTGCGCCGGGTGATGGACGCGGGCGCCCGGCTCGTCCACCTGTGCCCCGGGCCGACCGGGGGGAGGTCGCCCGCCGATCCGGTCTTCGACCCGTTCTGGGCGACCGTGGCCGAAGCCGGGATCCCGGTGGTGTTCCACGTCTCCAACAGCGGATACCAGCACTTCTACGGCAACCGGTGGTCCGAGGACCCCGCCAACCCCTCGCACCGACAGTCCCCGCTGCAGTGGGCGCTGTGCAACACCGAGCGGCCGCTCGTCGACACGCTCACCGCGCTGACGCTGCACAACCTCTTCGGCCGCCACCCCCAGGTGAGGATCCTCTCGATCGAGAACGGGTCGAGCTGGCTGAAGTCCCTGATGAAGACGGTCGACAAGGCGGCGGCGCTGGGCCGCCGCGGCCCCATGATCGGCGGAAGGCTCCCGGACCGCCCCAGCCTGGCGCTGGCCGAGCACCTGTGGGTCTGCCCGTTCCCGGAGGACGACGTGAACGAGCTCATCGGGGCCATCGGGGCCGACCACGTCCTGTTCGGCTCGGACTACCCGCACCCCGAAGGGCTCAGGGAACCCCGCGACTACATCCCCAGGCTCGCCGGATGCGACGCGGAGGTCACCCGCAAGGTGCTGCGCGGCAACACCGCCGGGCTGCTCGGCCTGCGCGACCACACCCCGGTGATGGGCTGACGCGGCCGTGAAAGTGGCCATCGCCTACGAGGCGGGCGCGGCGCCGGTCGTGGAGGACCTCCCCGTGCCGGCCGTCGGGCCCCGTGATGTCCTGGTGCGGATCGCCGCGAGCGGCATCTGCCACACCGACCTCAACGTGCTCGAAGGGCTGTCGGCGCTCCCGCTCCCGATCGCGCTCGGCCACGAGGGGTGCGGGACCGTCGAGGAGGTCGGCGCGGAGGCGCGCCGCGTCAGGCCGGGGGACCGCGTCCTGGCGTCGGTGGCGCCCGCGTGCGGGATCTGCTGGCAGTGCGTCAACGGGATGTCCAACCAGTGCGAGCTGAACCCGCTGGTGAAGGCGGCTCAGCGCTTCGAGCTCCCGGACGGAAGGCGGGTCGCCGCCGTCTGCGGCTGCGGGACGTTCGCGGAGGCCATGGTCGTCCACGAGGCGTCGGTCGTCCCCGTGCGGACCGACCTGGCCGACGAGGAGCTCGCCCTGCTCGGCTGCGGCGTCACCACCGGCCTCGGCGCCGTCCTCAACACGGCCGCCGTCACCCCCGGCTCCAGCGTCGCGGTGATCGGCTGCGGCGGCGTCGGCCAGTCGGTGGTCCAGGGCGCCCGCATCGCCGGGGCCGCGGTCATCATCGCCGTCGACCCGGTGCCCGGACGGCGGGAGGCGAGCGTCCGCGCCGGTGCCACCCACGCCGTCGACCCTGCGGCGGGCGACCCGGTCGCGCAGGTCAGGGAGCTGACCGGCGGAAGGGGAGCGGACTACGCCTTCGAGGCGGTCGGCCGCCCCGAGCTCATGGTCCAGGCCTTCGACATGGCGCGCGGCCACGGCACGGTGACCCTGGTCGGCATGCCGCCGGTCGGCTCCACCCTGACGCTCCCCGCCGTCCAGGCTGTGTTCTCGGGCAAGCGCCTGGCCGGCTCGGTCCTCGGCGGCGCCCAGATCCTGCGCGACTTCCCGAAGTTCATCCGCCTCGCCGAGTCGGGCAGGCTGGACCTCGGCTCGATGGTCTCCCAGCGGATCAAGCTCGACGAGATCGCCCACGGCATCGAACTCGTGGCCCGCGCCGAGGGCGTCCGCACCGTCATCGTCTGAGTCCGCCGGGTCTGAGCCGGGAGAACGCCGGTCCGGTCGCTCGGGGTCAGTAGGCGATCAGGCGGGGGCCCAGGAGATGGTGGAAGCCCTGGCCCAGAGCAGGGGCGGCGGGGCCGGTGGCGGTGTAGCGGACCTGGGTGCCGTCGGCGTGCCGGACGGTGATGGCGAGGGCGCCGGGGGACTGGTGGACCCACGCCTGATGGATGGTGTGCGCCGGGTGGTGCTTGTAGTCGGCCTGTCGGAGGGTCTGGGCGGCGCTGGTCAGGACGACGATCCTGGAGGCGACGAGCCAGAGCAGGGCGTAAGCGATGCCGACGATGCCGGGGGCGAAGATCAGGGTCTGGGCGGTGCTGGAGGCTCCCTGATCGCCGGCGAGGATGGCCAGGAAGCCGAACACGGCCGAGCCGATGAGCGCCGAGAAGACGTAGCGGGAACGGAAGACCCGTTCGTACCAGTTCTCCATTCGGGTTTCCATGTGGATTCCCTGCACCTCGTAGCCGTGGGGCACGAAGGTGATCGTGACGTCTCCGCCGGGTTCCGCCTGCACTCCGCTGATCCGCATGTTCACGCCTGCTTCGCCTTGGACCGGGGCTTCAGCCCCGTAAATGCGGTTTATTAGATCATGGGAAGAGCGGTTCGACGGGGCGCGGGCTCGGGGTCGCAGGTCGCGGGGCCGCATGGCGTGGTGCTGACGGCCATTGATGTTCGATGGGTGACAGGTATCGGTTCGTCGGCGCGGCGGCCCTGGTCAGCGGGCGGTCCAGCCGCCGTCGACGACGATGGTCTGCCCTGTGACGTAGCGTCCGGCGTCGGAGGCCAGCCAGAGGACGGCGCCGACGATGTCCTCGGCGGAGCCCTCCATCGGCAGGGGGGTGTTGCGGCGCAGGTACTCGGCGGCGCGCTCGCTCTCGTAGAGCACGCCGGTGATCTCGCTGCGGAAGAAGCCGGGAGCCACCGTGTTCACCCGGATGGAGTGCCGCGCCCACTGCACCGCGAGCTCGGCCGCCAGACCGGACAGGCCGGCCTTGCTCGCCGCGTAGGACGCCTGCGGGATGCCGGGGATGCCGACCCGGCCGCTGATGGACGAGATGTTGACGATCGAGCCCCGGCCGGCGGCGCGCATGTGGGGGAAGACGGCCTGCGCGAGCAGGAGCGGCGCCATCAGGTTGAGGCTCATGGTCTGCCGGACGGCGTCGAGCGGCTCGGACTCGGCGCGCTCGGTCGTGAACATGCTCCCCGCGGCGTTGACGAGGATCTCCGGCGGCCCGAGTTCCGCGGCGACGGCCGGCACGACGGAGCCGACCCCGTCCAGCTCGGACAGGTCGCAGGCGACGGCCATGCCGTCGATCTCCCCGGCGAGTCCCTCCAGCCGGTCGCGGCGGCGGGCCACCACGGCGACCCGCGCCCCGGCCGAGGCGAGCGTCCGCGCCACCGAGGCCCCGAGCCCCGACGAGGCGCCCGTCACGATCGCCACCCGTCCCTTGAGCTCGAACATCCGCGTGATGTCACCGTGGTCCGTAGGCACGGGCGTCTCCCTTCGGTCGCGGGACGCGTCGCGTGCGAAGCCTCGGCGGCCCGTCCGCATGGGCGCGTGCCCTGGAGCGCGCGACGGTGCTCGGGACCGCCGCAGGGCAACCCTACGCGTTCTCAATAAGGATGTTAATACTTATAAGGAAAGCGGGCCTGTGTCGGAACCACGGACTCGGGACGGTCGCTCAGCCGCGGCGGAAGCGCTTGCGGCTGCGGGGGGAGGCGGCGTCGATGACCCTGTCCTTGAGGGTGCGGTACACCCAGTCCTGGGTCGCGTTGAGGTGGGCGCGGGCGAGGCGCTCGGCCTCCTCGGCGTCGCCCTTGGCGATGCTCTCCACCAGGCGTTCGTGGGCGCGCTGCGCGGCGGCGCAGTCCTCGCGCGAGGGGTAGGCGCCGCGCGAGATCTGGGCGTCCGCCCAGGCCTCCTCCTGGACCGACCAGAGGGAGGTGAGGCTCTTGACGACGACCCGCAGCGTCGCGTTGGGGTCGAAGCCGACGAGGGCGTCGTGGAACTCGCGCGAGGCGCGGGTGAACGCCGCGCCGTCGTCGAGGCGGCCCTCGCTCACGGTGAGGAGCTCCCGCAGCCGCGGCACCACGGTCTCCAGGCGGTCGGGCCGCCGGGCGCAGTCGGCCGCGCAGATCGGCTCGAGGGTGGCGAGCGCGGCGCCGAGGTCGGGGACCTCGACCTGCATCGCCTGGAGTGTCAGGCCGAGGGCGTAGCCGGCGGTCCCGATGTTCGGGGCGTGCACCGTGGCGCCGCCGCGGTTGCCGCGCCGTACGGTGACGAAGCCCTCGGTCTCCAGGATCCGCAGCGCCTCGCGCACCGAGGGGTAGCTGACGCCGAACTGCGCGACGAGCTCGTCCTGCTTGGGGAGTGTCGACCCGTCGGCGAAGCCGCCCGCGAGGATCCGCTCGCGCAGCTCGGCGGCGATCAGCTCCGCCATGCGCAGCTGCCCGATCTTCTGGTGCTCGGCGTGCCCGGCCCCTGCGGCTTCCATGATTGCAAGGTTAGCAGTGATGGAGCCTGGTCCTCATGCCGTTCCGGACCGCCCCGGCGGCCCGAGGAGCTCGGCCAGCCGGGTGCGCTGCACCTTGCCCATGGCGTTCAGCGGCAGGGCGTCGACCTGGGACCAGATCTCCGGGACCTTGTACGCCGCGAGCTCCCGGCGGCAGTGCTCGGCGAGCGCGTCGAAGTCGAGCCGGGGGCCCGCGCTCTGGACCACGGCGGCCACCCGCTGGCCGAGCCGGTCGTCGGGCACGGGGCACACGGCCACCGCGGCGACGCCGGGGTACGCCGAGATCACCCGTTCCACCTCGAGCGGATAGACGTTCGCGCCGCCGCGGATGATGACCAGCTTCTTGCGGTCCAGCACTGTCAGCCATCCGTCGCCGTCGACGGTGCCGACGTCGCCGGTGGGGACCGGCCCGGGCTCCGGCGGCCGGACGCCGCCCTTCTCCCAGTAGCCGAGCATCGGCGTCCACGCGCCCGCCCACGGCCCGGCGGAGGCTCCGCTCAACCGCAGCTCACCGAGCTCACCGGCCGGGAGCCGGTTGCCGTCGTCGTCGTACGCCGCGACGTCGTAGTGGGGGAGCACCCGCCCGCTCGTGCCCGGCCGCCACTCCTCGCCGGCGGGGTCGATCGAGACGACGGTCGGCGCCTCGGTCAGGCCGTAGGTGACCCGGGGGAGGAGTCTGTGCGTCTCGGCGAATGCCCGGCGCAGGGCGTCCGGGGTGTCGCCGCCGCCGCTCCACACCTCTTGGAGCGGGCCGAGGTCGAGGTCCGGGCGCCGGGCGAGGTCGTGGAGCTGCGCGGGGGCGCCGTTCCACACCGTGACGCGCCGCGAGGAGATCCAGCCGGCGACGCCTTCGACGTCCCGCCGGTCCATCACGACGGAGCACCCGCCCGCCTGCGCGGTGAGCAGGGTGGACAGGACCATGAGGTTGAGGATCGTCAGCGGGAAGCTGTCGCCCTTGCGCAGGTCGGGCCCCCAGCCGCGGGTCGCGACGAGGACCGCGCCCGGCAGGAGCAGGTTGCGCTGGCTGTGCACGACCGCCTTGGGGTGCCCGGACGTGCCGCTGGTGAAGGAGATCCCGGCGGGCGCGTCGGGGTCCGTCTCGATCGGGGGCGCCGCCTCGCCGCGGGCCGTCAGCTCCGCCCACCGGCCGGGGTCGACGCGGCCCGGCGAATCCGGCAGGTAGCGTGCTCCGGCCAGTACGACCGCCGGTTCGCAGAGGTCGTGCAGCCCCTGCTGCTCGTTCGCCGAGAGCGCTTCGCCGATCCCCGCCCAGATCGCCCCGATCCGCTGCGCGCCGTGGAAGACCGCGACGATGTCCAGGTCGTTGGGCAGGCAGGCCGCGACGCGGTCGCCGGGGCGGACGCCCAGCGACCACAGCGCGCCGGCCGCCCGCCGCGCGCGGTCGTCGAGTTCGGCGTAGGACCACGCCCCGGACGCGGCCTCGATCGCGGTGGCGTGCGGGCGCGAGGCGAGCGTGGCGTCCAGGACCCGGGCGATCGTGCCGGGCCGGCCGCTGCCGTCGATGTCGCTCATGACAATCTTGCTATCACTATCCTTATAAGTATTCAATGTATGGCGACGGAACATCGGGCGGAAGGCGGGGCCACATGCCAGGCGGACGAGCACACCAGACCTTCCCCGAGCGCACGGGTCCTCTGGCCGGAGTCCGGGTCCTCGACCTGACGACGATGGTCATGGGCCCCTACAGCACGCAGATCATGGCCGACATGGGGGCCGACGTGATCAAGGTCGAGTCCCCGGCGGGAGACGACACGCGCTACATCTCGGTCGGCCCGGAGCCCGGCATGGGCGGCGTCTTCGTCAACGTGAACCGAGGCAAGCGCAGCGTGGTGCTGGATCTGCGCTCAGAGCACGGCAAGGACGCCCTGCGCGAGCTCATCGAACGCAGCGACGTGCTCATCCACTCGATGCGCGCGAAGGCGATCGCCAGGCTCGGATTCGGCTACGAGGAGGTGGCCGCGATCAACCCGTCGATCGTCTACACCAACTGCTACGGCTACGGACGCCGGGGCCCGGACGCCGACCTCACCGCCTACGACGACACCATCCAGGCGGAGTGCGGGCTGCCCTCCGTGCAGGAGCGGCTGACCGGCGAGGTCGGCTACGTCGGCACGATCCTGGCGGACAAGGTGGCCGGGCTGACCGCGCTGTACGCCACCGTGATGGCGCTGTTCCACCGCGAGCGGACCGGCGAGGGCCAGGAGGTCGAGGTCGCGATGTTCGAGACCATGGCCGCGTTCATGCTGGTCGAGCACGCCAACGGCGCGATGTTCAGCCCTCCGCTGGGCCCCGCCGCCTATCCCCGCGCCGTGACGCCCGACCGGCGGCCCTACCGGACCAAGGACGGCTACATCTCCGCGCTGGTCTACAACGACAAGCAGTGGGCGGCGTTCGTCGACGCGGTGAGACCGGCGTGGGCAGGTGAACACCTGGCCACGCTCGAGCAGAGGGCGCGCCGGATCGGCGAGGTCTACGCCCTGCTGGGGGAGACCTTCCTGGAGCGCACGACGCGGGACTGGCTCGACCTGCTCCGCTCCCGCGACATCCCGTCGGCCCCCGTCCGCACGCTCGACGAGCTCTTCGACAACCCGCACCTGAACGAGGCCGGGTTCTTCGAGACGGTCGACACCCCCAACGGGCCGGTGCGCTTCCCCGGCGTGCCGGCCTGGTTCTCGCGGACGCCGGGCCGCGTCGCGGGCCCCGCCCCCAGGCTCGGCGCCGACACCGAGGACGTCCTGGACGGACTCGGCCCGGCCTGACTCCCCGGACACCACCGCCCCCACCGGATGAAAAGGATCAGGATCGTGGACTTCTCCCTCACGGAGGACCAGCAGAGCATCCGCGACGCGGTTCTCGAGTACTGCACCCGGTTCCCCGACCAGTACTGGCTCGAACGCGACGACGACGGCGTCTTCCCGCACGACTTCCACAAGGCGATGGCCGAGGCGGGCTGGCTCGGCGTCGCCATGCCGGAGGACGTCGGCGGGGAGGGCCTCGGCATCACCGAGGCGGCCGTCATGATGCAGGCCGTCGCCGAGTCGGGCGGCGGGATGGCGGCCGCCTCCAGCATCCACGGCCCGGTCTTCAGCATGCAGCCCGTGGCCCTCTTCGGCACCGCCGAGCAGCGGCGGCGCATGATCCCGCCGGTGCTCGGCGGCGACAGCATGATCTGCTTCGCGGTGACCGAGCCGAACACCGGCCTCGACACCACGAAGCTCCGGACCCGCGCCGAGCGCCGGGACGGCGGCTACCTGGTCAACGGGGAGAAGATCTGGATCTCCGTCGCCCAGGAGGCGGACAAGATGATGCTGCTCGCCCGCACCACGCCCCTGGAGGAGGTGAAGCGCAAGACCGAGGGGTTGTCGCTGTTCTTCACCGACCTCGACCGCTCCCGGATCGAGATCCGCAAGATCCGGAAGATGGGCAGGCACGCCGTCGACTCCAACCTGCTCTTCATCTCCGACCTGTGGATCCCCGAGGAGGACCGCATCGGGGACGAGGGGGAGGGCTTCAAGATCATCCTTCACGGCCTGAACCCCGAGCGCATCCTGCTCGCCGCCGAGGCGGTCGGGCTGGGCCGCGCGGCGCTCAGGCACGCCGCCCGCTACGCCAGGGAGCGCGTCGTCTTCGACCGGCCCATCGGAATGAACCAGGGCATCCAGCACCCGCTGGCCAAGTGCTGGGCGCAACTGGAGGCCGCCAACCTGATGGTCATGAAGGCCGCCACGATGTTCGACCAGGGCCTGGAGTGCGGCGTCGAGGCGAACGCCGGGAAGTACCTGGCGGCCGAGGCCGGGTTCGAGGCGTGCCACACCGCGATGCTGACCCTGGGCGGCATGGGCTACGCGCAGGAGTACCACGTCGAGCGCTACCTGCGGGAGATCCTCATCCCGCGCACCGCGCCGGTGAGCCCCCACATGATCCTGAACTTCCTCGCCGAGAAGGTCCTCGGCCTGCCCAAGTCCTACTGAGACCGGAGAGACGATGATCGGCACCGGAGAGATCCTCAGCGCGCGTTCCTGGCTGTTCGCCCCGGGCGACAGCGAAAGGAAGATGGAGAAGGCCGCGGCCGGCGCGGCGGACATCGCGATCTTCGACCTGGAGGACGCGGTGGCCGAAGAGGGCAAGCCCCGGGCCCGGACGATGGTCTCGGACTTCCTCCGCTCCCGGCCCGAGGACGCCCGGGCGCGGTTGTGGGTGAGGATCAACCCCCTGGACGGCCCCCACGCGCTGGCCGACCTCGCGGCGGTGGTCCCCGCCCGGCCCGGAGGCGTCATGCTCCCCAAGGCTCGCAGCCGCCAGGACGTGGAGGTGCTGGACCACTATCTCTCGGCACTGGAGGTCTCCGCAGGCGTCGAGCAGGGCACGACGAAGGTCATCGTCCTCGTGACGGAGACGGCCGAGGGCATGTTCACCACCGGCACCTACAAGGGCGCTCCGAGGCTGGCCGCGATGACGTGGGGCGCCGAGGACCTCGCCGACGCTGTGGGCGCCAGCGAGAACCGCGACGCCGATGGAAGCTACGGGTTCACCTACGAGCTGGCCAGGAGCCTGTGCCTGCTGGGGGCGTCCGCCGCCGGTGTGGCGGCCGTCGACACCATCCAGGGTGACTTCCGCGACCTGAAGGGGCTGCGCGACCGGGCCGAGAAGGTACGCCGTGACGGCTTCCGCGGCATGCTCGCCATCCACCCCGCCCAGGTCGACGTCATCAATGAGGCCTTCACCCCCACCGAGGAGGAGCTGGCCGCCGCCCAGGAGATCGTCGACCTGTTCGCCGCCCATCCCGGCGCCGGCACGATCGCCCACCGGGGAGCCATGCTCGACCGCCCCCACCTCGCCCGGGCGCGGGCGCTGCTGGCGTCGGGAGGACGCGCGTGAAGACCGTCTCCGACGCGCGGAACCTGGACCTCGGCCTGTTTCTGCGTCCCGGCGACCGCATCGTCCTCGGCCAGGCCTGCGGTGAACCGACCACGCTCGTCGAAGCGCTGATCGAGCAGGGCCCCGGCATCGGAGGGCTCTCGGTCTTCATCGCGACCAGCTTCTCCGGCCTCCTCGGCCCGGAGACGGCGGGCTCCTTCTCCACCTCCAGCATGGGGGCGATCGGCGCGCTGCGCACGCTGGCGAAGGCGCACCGGCTCAGCGTGATCCCCTGCCACGTCAGCCAGGTCGGCCCGATGATCGAGGCCGGGATTCTCGGCTGCGACGCCGCCCTCGTCCAGGTCAGCCCGGCGGACGAGGACGGGAACCACAGCTTCGGCCTCATCAGCGACTACGTGCGGGCCGCCGTCGCGAAGGCGCGCGTCGTCATCGCGGAGGTGAACGACCAGGTCCCCTACACTCACGGCGAACTGCTGCCCGCCGCCGAGATCGACTGCGCCGTGCACATCTCACGGCCCCCGGTCGAGGTGCCGCCGGCGAGGATCGGCGAGACAGACCAGGCCATCGCGGAGTACGCCGCCGCCTACATCGAGGACGGCTCGGTCCTGCAGACCGGCGTCGGCGCGGTGCCGGACGCCATCCTCCGGCTGCTGCACGACCGCAGGGACCTCGGCGTGCACTCCGGCATGCTCGGCGACGGCCTGGTGGAACTCGTCGAGGCGGGCGTCGTCACCAACGCGCGCAAGAACATCGACAGGGGGATCTCGATCAACGGCGCCCTGATCGGCACCAGGCGCCTCTACGAGTTCGCCGACCGCAATCCGCAGGTCCGCATGTGCGCCACTTCCTACACCCACGACCCGGCCGTGCTCGCGCGGCTGGACAGGCTGGTGACCGTCAACTCGGCGATGGAGGTCGACCTGACCGGCCAGGTGAACGCCGAGCAGAGCGGCCCGTCCTACCTCGGCGGCACCGGCGGCCAGGTGGACTTCGTCCGTGCCGGCGCGCGCTCGCGGGGAGGCCACGCCATCATCGCCCTGCCCGCCACCGCCAAGGGCGGCACCATCAGCAGGATCACCGCGAGCCTGTCGGGCCCGGTCACCACCGCGCGCAGCGACGTGGACGTCATCGTCACCGAGTTCGGCGCCGCCGAACTCAAGGGCCGGACCCTCGCCGAACGCAGCCGCCGCCTGATCGCCGTCGCCCACCCCGACTTCCGGGAGGACCTGGAGCGGGAAGCCCACACCATCCAGCGGCGGGGGTTTTGAGGACGTCCACGTCGTCTTGACCACCCCGACCGTCCCCGACTTTCCGGAGTACCGATCTTCGCCACCCGCTGGACGCGGGACATGGCGTCGAAAAGGTCGGACAGCGGGCTTTGCGCGACGTGGCACATCGGTGACACTTGTTGGCTGTGACGGACCCTGATGGACGACCGGGTGCTCGCCCGGCGCGGTTTCTCCCAGCTGCGCTCGGGGACGGGCGAGGCCGGGACGCGACCTTGGCCGGGACAAGGTCTGGTGCCGCATGGCGATCCTGATTCGCGGAACCATCCTGTACCGCGTGAGGGATCTCGTCGCTGATCTCGGCGGGGACGGTGAGGCCGTGCTCCGGCGGTACGGCATCGATCCGGTCGCGACCGATGATTTCGCGCGCTACGTCTCCTATGTCGACGCTGCGGCGGTTCTGGGGCATGCCGCTCGTCAGCTCGACTGTCCCGAGTTCGGCTTGCGCCTCGGTCTGTTGCAGGGCGTGGAATCCCTGGGGCCGTTGGGCGTCAGCCTGCGCAATGCCGAGACGGTCGGTGCCGCGGTCGGCAACGTGTGCCGTTTCCTCGGCAACATCGCACCGGCTGACACCGCGGAGCTCATCGAAGCCCAGGGTCCGGCGATCTACTCGTACTCCACGATGCTGCACGATGAGTTCGACCGTCGGCAGATGGTCGAGAAGAATCTGACGCTGGCGCTGCTGGCTTTCCGGCTCGTGGCCGGCGAGGACTTCACGCCGATCAAGGTCACGTTTCAGCACGAGCGGTCGGCGCCGCGGGATCGATACCGTGACGTCTTCGGCTGCCAGGTCGCGTTCGGTCAGGAGCACAACGGCATTCACTTCCCGAAGGCCTACCTCGGGCGCGGCGTCCGTGCTCGCGACCAGGCGGCGCTCGAGCTCGCCGAGGAGTACCTCGGCCGTCTGCGCCCGAGTGTCGCGTTGGCCGAGCATGTACGTGAGGTCACGCGGCGGTTGCTTCTGGGGCACGAGGTGGGGCTGAGGCAGGTGGCGCAGGCGCTGTCCGTCCATGAGCGGACCCTCCAACGCGAGCTGGCGGCTTCTGGGACGACCTTCGAGAGGATCCTCGACGAGGTGCGAAAGGCGATGGCCTGGGAGCTCGCCGCGACCGGCGTGCAGGCCGCTCAGATCGCCAGAGCACTGGGGTACGCCGAGCAGAGCGGCTTCACGCGGGCGTGTCGCCGCTGGTTCGGTGAATCGCCCCGGACGCTCATCCGGCAGCGCGCAGGCGAGCCCCCGGAGCAACCGGTGGGACACGTCCGTCCTGCCGGCTGAATCGGCGCCCAAGCCAGTGGAAAGCGACTTCCGGGAATGGCCCACGCGCCACATGGTGTCGCGCAAAGGTAAGTATTTGTCGCCTAAGGGTAAGTCTGTGGCGGCGCTGCGCTGTGATGATCGTTGACGAGGTCGCACGGAATCACTCGCAGGGAGCTGACATGAACACCGACCCCGCATCCGGCGCCGATGAGGTGACGCGTTTCGCCGTCGCGACCGACGGGGTGAAGCTCGCCGTCCAGGAGCGGGGCGACGTCGCCCGGCAGACGGTCGTCCTCGTCCACGGGTTTCCCGACAACCGGTCCGTGTGGGCGCCGGTGGCCGAGCGGCTCGCCCGGGACTTCCACGTCGTCACCTACGACGTCCGTGGGACGGGCGATTCGGGTGCGCCGCGGAAACGCCGGGGGTACCGGATGGCGCAGCTCAGCGAGGATCTGGCGACGGTGATCGGACTGACGAGCCCGAACGCGCCGGTGCACCTCATGGCCCACGACTGGGGCTCGATCCAGACCTGGCACTCGGTGACGTCCCCGGCGTTCGCGGATCGAGTCCTGTCGTTCACCTCCGTCTCGGGACCGAGCCTGGACATGGCCGGTGTGTGGCTCAGGAAGGGGAGACGGTATCCGTCCGACTTCCTGCGGCAATGCGCCGACTCCTGGTACATCTTCGCCTTTCAGGTGCCGTTCCTTCCGGAGTTCCTCGTCCGGCGAGGCGTGGTCGACGCGCTCGTGGCGCGCTCCGAGCGCATCGGCGCCCCGGCGACGCGGCACATGCCCGCCGGGCGTCGACCACGCCGAGACCTGATCAACGGAATCAACCTCTATCGCGCGAACATCGGCTCCTTGATGTTCCCCAGGCCCCGGCGGGCGGTGTGCCCAGTGCAGATTCTCGCGCCGCTGGACGACGCGCACGTCACGGTGCCTCTCGCCCTCGGGGCACCACGGCCGTACGTCGACGACTTGCGGGTCGAGACGATCCCGGGCAACCACTGGGTCGTCGAGCAGGACCCGGCCCTGATCGCGGGTCGTTTCACGCAGTTCATCACCACCTCATGAAGCACGAGAACGGAGATCGCACGATGGCCACCGGTCACCTTCGCTCGAAGGAACCGAGCAAAGTCGCGCTCCACGCGCGCAACGTCAAGTTCGAATGGAGTGGTCTGCCGTTCGAATGGATCCCCGGCGAGCGGTTCGCCTCCCACTACATCAACGTCGTCCACCTCCTGCTCCCTGAGGGCGAGCGCTGGTTCGTGAAGGTCTTCAGCGAGATCCTGCCGCTCATCCACGACGATCAGCTGCACGAGGACGTCGTCGGCTTCATCGGCCAGGAAGGCGTCCACGCGGCCTCGCACCAGGGCGTCCAGGATTACTTCGCGGCCAACGGCCTCGACGTCAGGCCGTTCGTGTCCGAACTCGAGGCCACGTTCCGCAAGATCCTCGGAGACCGCGGTCTGGAGGGGCGCGCCAAGGAAGAGTGGTTGATCGAGCGTGTCGCCACGATCGCCGGCATCGAGCACTTGACGGCGGTGTTCGGGCACTGGGCCCTCAACTCCCCGAAGCTCGACCGGCTGGGGTCGAACGAGACGATGCTGGACCTGCTGCGCTGGCACGGCGCCGAAGAAGTCGAGCATCGCTGCGTCGCCTACGACGTTTTCACGCATGTCGACGGCCGCTACTGGCGCCGCGTCCGCACCTACGCCGTGGGAGCGACGCTCCTCTTCACGCTGTGGTGGCGCGGCACGAAGTACATGATGGCGAACGACCCGAGCATCACGATCAGCAGGCGTCCGCGGGCCGGTATGCTGCGGCTCCTTTCGGCGGAGGCGCGCCACCTGGTCCCCGGGCTGTTCACGCTGGGCTGGGCTTCGTGGAAGTACCTCCTTCCCAACTACCACCCGTCCAAAGAAGGGTCGACGTCCCAGGCGGTGGCCTTCCTCGCGAAGTCGCCCGCCGCCATGCGGGCCGACGCGCTCGCCGAGGCCGGATCCGCTGTGGAAAGCGCCAGATCGTGAACCGCTCGACCTCGTTCCCCGGTGAGGCCGAGGCGTCCAGCCGCCCTGCCCGCTTCAAACCCGGCACCGACATTCCCAGTGCGTTCGTCTACCGCTTCTTCGAGACGGTGGTCGACCGCTGGTGGATCAAGGCCGCGGACCGGGCCGCGCGCGACCGCGTCCCCGTGGCGCCTGTCGAGCGAGACCTGCGGGTCAGGGTCGAGCGCGTCGAACAGCTGACCGATGACGTCCGCGCACTGTCGTTCGTGCGGACCGACGGCGCCCCGCTGTCCGCGTGGGACCCGGGAGCGCACGTCGACCTGCTCCTCCCGAGCGGTCGCATGCGTCAGTACAGCCTCAACGGCGATCCCGACGACCTGGGCTCCTACCGCATCGCCGTACGCCGCATCGACGAGGGCCAGGGCGGTGGCGGGGGATCGGTCGAAGTCCACTCGCTTCAGGCCGGCCGGGAACTGACGCTCAAGGGGCCGCGCAACGCGTTCCCGTTCATCGCCTCGCCCAGCGGATACGTCTTCGTGGCCGGAGGAATCGGGATCACGCCGATCCTGCCGATGCTGCGCGACGCGGTGCGTCGTCGCGATCCGTACGTCCTCGTCTACACGGGCAGGACTCGCGAGTCGATGCCGTTCCTCGACGAGCTGCGATCGCTCACCGGCGGTCACGAGGTCCATGTGTGGCCGGACGACGAGCACGGCGTTCCGGACGCCGCGTCCATCATCGATCTCGCGCCACGGGGAGCGGCGCTCTACGCCTGCGGCCCGGCACCGATGATCGACGCGATCCGTGCCGCGATCCCGGATCCGCGGATCGACACGCTGCACTATGAGCGCTTCAGCCCGCCGCCGGTCGTCGGCGGCAAGCCGTTCACCGTTCGGCTGGCCAACAGGGACACCGAGGTCCGGGTGGAGTCGGACGAGTCCGCGCTGAGCGCCGTGCGGCGCGTCCTCCCAGGCCAGGCCTACTCGTGCCGGCAGGGATTCTGCGGTACCTGCAGGGTCCGGGTGCTCGCAGGCAGGGTCGAGCACCGCGATCACGTCCTGACCGAGTCAGAACGTGAGGAGCACATGATTCTGTGCGTCTCCCGCGCCGAGGGCACGGTCTCCGTCGAGGCATGATCGGATGCCGCGTTCGCGGTCAGTCTCGTGGAGGACGCCAGTCGGGGTTGAGGCGGACGCCCAGCTCCTCCAGCTCCACGCGGTGGCCGGAGTCGCTGCGCAGTTCGACGGTGACCGCCTCGCCGGTTTCGTGTTCGACATAGAGGAGCGGCGGGGTGTCGTCCTGGAAGTACTTGTCGCCCCATTGCATCAGGCCGAGAACGGCGGGGAGCAGGTCGCGGCCCATCTCGGTGATGCCGTACTCGTCACGGGTCCGGCCGCCCTCGTCGCGGTAGGGGCGCTTGGCGAGCAGGCCCGCCTCGGTGAGATGGCGCAGCTGCTGGGCGGCGATCCGTTCGGTGACGCCGATGCGGCGGGCGAAGGCGCTGAAGCGGGTGGTGCCGTAGTAGGCCTCGCGCAGGATCAGCAGAGCCGAGCGGGTGCCGACGATCTCGAGCGCCTTCACCAGCGAGCAGTGGTCCGGCTTCCAGGAGCCGAGATCGGCCAGCGGGCCTTCCATCACAGCGGACATGCCCCGACTCTACCGGCGATGACTTCACCCATGTATAGTCAGCGCTTCCTGACTATACAAAAGTATAGTCAGCCTGGAGGGGAGTGCCCGTGTCCTCGGAATCATCGGTGCCGACGAGGGAACGCGACCGGTCGGCCGCGATCGTGCTCGTGCTCTGCGCCGCGGCGTTCATGGCGATGCTCGACGTCTTCGTGGTCAACGTCGCCTTCACCGACCTCGCCGCGGACTTCTGCGGATCGTCGCTCGCCGATCTCAGCTGGGTGCTCAACGGCTACACCATCGTCTATGCCGCGCTGCTGATCCCGGCCGGACGCCTGGCCGACCGGCATGGCCGCAAGGCCGGATTCCTGGTCGGGCTCGCGGTGTTCACCCTGGCCAGCGCCGCCTGCGCCGCCGCGCCCTCGCTCTGGTGGCTGGTCGCGTTCCGGGTGCTCCAGGCCGCAGGAGCCGCGGCCCTCACCCCGACCAGCCTGGGACTGCTGCTCACCGCGCTGCCCGCCGAACGGCGCGCGGGGGCGGTGAAGGTCTGGGCGACCACGAGCTCCTTCGCCGGGGCGGTCGGTCCCGTGGTCGGCGGCGCGCTGGTCGGGCTGTCCTGGCGGTGGGTCTTCCTGATCAATCTGCCGGTCGGGATCGCGGCCTTCGTCTGGGCGCGGCGGCTGGTCCCCGACTCGCGGGACGCCTCCTCGCCGATGCCCGACCTGCTCGGCGCGGCGGTGCTCGCCCTCGCGATCGGCGGCGCCGCGCTCGGACTCGTGAAGGGCGGGGAGCGGGGCTGGGACGACGCCGCGACGCTGGGCGCCTTCGCCGTCGCGGCGGCCGGGACCGGCGTCTTCGTCCGGCGGAGCCTGCGGCATCCCGCTCCCGTCGTCGATCCCGCGCTGTTCCGGGTGCCGAGCTTCGTCTGGGCCAACACCACGGCACTGGTGTTCTGCACGGCGTTCGGCGCGTCCTTCCCCTGCGTCGTGCTGTGGCTCGAGAACGCGGGCGGGTTCAGCGCGATCGAGACCGGTCTGGCGATCGTGCCCGGACCTCTCATGGTCATGATCTTCGCGGCCGTCGGACAGCGGCCGGCGCGACGCGTCCCGACGGGCGTCCTGGTCGCCGCCGGGAACCTGCTGTTCTTCGCGGGCGCGGCGCTGCTGGCGCTCAGCACCTCCGCGGACGTGCGCTACGCGACGCAGATCCTGCCCGGCTGGATGATCATCGGCGTCGGGATCGGCCTGGCGCTGCCCAGCCTGCTCGCCGCGGCGACCACGGGGCTTCCTCCCGCACAGGCCGCGACCGGCAGCGCCGTGGTCAACACCAGCCGCCAGCTCGGCTATGTGCTGGGCGTCGCGATCCTCGTCGCGATTCTCGGCTCCCTCGACGCCGACGACGCGCACTCGGCCTTCCAGCACGGCTGGTGGTTCATCGCGGGGGCGGCCGCGCTCAGCGCCGTCACCGCCCTCGGCATCACCCCCCGGAAGGCCGGAGCATGAAGGAGTCCGATCTCGTGATCCGCCCCTACCGGGCAGACGACCTCGAAGGCGTCCGCGCCATGTCGGACCGGCTGTCGTCCGCCAGCCTCTACCAGCGCTTCTTCGTCGGCACGCCGCGGCTCCCCGACTCCTACCTGCGCTCGCTGTCCACCGTCGACCACCGCGGTCGAGTGGTGCTCCTCGCCGTGTCCGCGGCGGGCGTCCACGCGATCGCCGAGTACATCCGCGACGCCGCCGATCCGGCGACGTCCGAACTGGCCTTCCTCGTCACCGACCCATGGCAGCGGCGCGGCCTCTCCCGCCCCCTGCTCATGAGGCTCGCGACCATCGCGGCGTCGGCGGGCGTCACCCGGTTCAGGGCCGACGTCCTCCCGGAGAACAGCGCGGCCCGGGCCGCGATCCGGCGCTACCACCCCGGTTCCACGTTCACCCGCCTCCCCGACAGCCTCTACCGCTACGAGTTCCCTCCCCTTGACCATCGAGACCACGAAGACCCGCGCGGACGTGAGGCGGCACCGCAGGGTCGGACCCCAGGCCCTCGGCCATTCTGGCCAAAGACCACCGATCCCTTGACCTCAGGCCGCTGGTCTCGGGGAGGTCAGCTGTTCTTGAAGGGGTTGAAGGTGCGTCCTGCGAGGTAGCCCAGGCGGATGGGCAGGGGTTTCATGGCGGCGGCGGAGATCTTGTTGACGAGGCCGGGGATGCACACGGGTTTGCCGTTCTGGACGGCTTGCCAGCCTTCGGTCACGACGGCTTCGGGTTGCTGCCACAGGATGCGGGGGAGGCGGTTGGCTTTGTCGCGGGTGCCCATGACGTCGTGGAATTCGGTGTGGGTGAAGCCGGGGCACAGGGCGGTGACGTGGATGCCGTGCGGTTTGAGCTCCATGTCGAGGGCCTGGGAGGTGTTGAGAACGTAGGACTTGATGCCGGTGTAGAGGAGGCTCGCGGCGGGTGGTGCGAATGCGGCGACGGAGGACAGGTTGACGATGCGGCCCCAGCGGCGTTTCTTCATGCCGGGAATGACCAGATGGGCGAGTTCGGTCTGGGCGGTCACCATCAGCTGGATCTCCCCGGCCAGGGCGTCCCAGGGGGTGTCGGCGAACGCGGTCTTGCCCGACAGTCCGGCGTTGTTGATGAGGACGTCGATGTCCAAGCCCTGGGCGTTCGCGTAGTCCATGATCGCCTTGGGGGCGGCGGGGTCGGTGAGGTCGGCGGCGAACACCTCGTAGCGCCGCCCGCCGTGCCGCCGGGTCAGCTCCGCGGCCAGCTCCTGGAGGCGGTCGGTGCGGCGGGCGACCAGCAGGAGCTGGTAGCCGCGGGCGGCCAGGTGGCGGGCGAAGGTCGCGCCGATGCCTGCGGAGGCGCCGGTGATGAGCGCGGTGCGGGGGGTGGTGGTCATGTGGGGGTTCCTTCGGTCGGGTTGATGGTGAGGGGGCCGCTGCCGGGGAGCCGGGTGATGAGGTCGGCGCCGAACAGGGTCGCGGGTGTGTGCGCGCCGGGCCGGACGGCGGGGGCGGCGAGGAGCTCGGTGACGGCGGCGAGGGTGCCGTCGATGGTGAGGCGGTAGGGGTTGGCCGTGGTGATGCGGGCGGTGCGTCGGCCCAGAGGGATCGGGGTGATCCGGCCGTCGATGCGGGCGCGGCCTCCGGCGGCCATCCCGTCCAGGATCGTCTTGACCGTCCCCGGGGACAGCGCCAGCGGCAGGTCGAACCCGAGCCGCAGGTGGGTGGCCTCGGGCATGGCCTGGTGGAGGGCGGCGGCGAGGCAGTCGGTGGGGATGACGTCGAACCCGACTCCGGGACAGACCACGACACCGGCGGTGCGGGCCTGGGCGTCGATCTCGCGGGCGTAGGCGAAGACGTCCATCTCGCCGGTGATGTCGAGGTAGTGGGTGCGGGTGCGCACGCACGCGTCGATCATCGGGGCCGCCGTCACCGAGAACGGCCCGGCGCAGTGCAGCACCACGTCGATGTCGGACAGCTGCGCGTCGGCGTCGCGCAGGTCGAAGATCCGGTAGTCCAGGCCGAGGTCCTCGGCCAGCGGCTTGACGGCGGGAAGGTTCCGGCCGGCGAGGACCGGCGCCAGGCCCCTCTTGCGGGCCTCCCGGGCGATCAGCTCACCCGTATAGCCGTTGGCGCCGTGCAGCAGCCACCTCGTCACTGGACGGCTTCCTTTCGGCCGGGCAGTTCACGCGGGCCGGGGGTGAAGACGCGGCGTGCGGTGCCGATGTCACCGCGGTAGGCGCCGACGGGGCCGGTGAGCAGGAAGGGCAGCGGGATGCGGCGCTGGCGTGCGGTGAACCCCCACGTCCCGATGCCCAGGTAGACGCCGGGCGCGGCGCGGCGGACCTCGTCGACCATGTTGATCGCCCCGCACATCGAGCCGTAGGCGCGGTAGACCAGCGTGTAGGCGGGGCGGCCGTCATAGCGCGACGGCGCGATGAGCGTGTGCATCGCATAGCGCTGCCGGACGCGGCCGAACTGGCGGAAGGTGTTGTAGCCGCGCCCGGTCCGGCCGTCGACGGGCCGGAACGCCTTGCACAGCCAGGGCGCGAACGGGTTCGACACCGTCGCGCGCCCGGTCACCGAGGCGAACACGCCGGGCTGGGCCAGCAGCCGGGCGGTGTACTCCCCGTCCATCTCCTCGATCTCCGGGGCGGGCAGCGTGGCGAAGAACGCCAGCAGCTCGGTCGTGTTCCGCCCGAGCAGCTCGGCAGCCGCGGGGTCGGTCTCCATGGAGGGGTCCCACCTCACTTCTTGAATGGTCCTCAAGAAACTTAGCGTGTTCTTGAGGGGCGTTCAAGATAGGGTGTGGGGGTGCCCCGGAACCGACGTCCCCAGGATCGCGAGGAGAAACGCGAAGAGATCCTCGCCGCCGCCCAGCGGCTGTTCATCGACGACGGCTACGAGTCGGCGTCCATGGGCCAGATCGCCAAGAGCGCCGGCGTCACCGTCAACACGATCTACTGGTACTTCCGCGACAAGGACGACCTGCTCGTCGCCGTCCTGGACCGGCTGCTGGCCGAGGCCCTCGCCCAGTACGCGACCATCGCCGACCGGCCGCTCAACGACCGGCTCCTGTGGGCCGTCGACCAGCTCGAAAGGCTGCACGGCCTCGTCAACACCGTCCACACCCGCGCCCCGGCCTCACCCGCCGTCCACACCTGGCACACCGGCTTCCACGAACTCGCCGCCACCCTGGTCGTCGACGACCTCCGCAAAACAGGCGCCGCCGAAGCCGACCTACCCGCCATGACCGCGATCGGCACCTTCGTCATCGAGGGCCTCCTCACCCACCGGCACGACGACGCCGACAAACGAGCCGTGATCGACCTCCTCGTCCACAAGCTCACCACCGTGCCGACCCGAAGCTGACCGGAAGCCGTCCCGCCGCACCAAGCGGATCCGCATCGCGGCAGTGAACGGCGGCAACGCCTCAGCTCCCGGCGGGGGTGTGGGGAATCGTTCTTCGATTTACAACACCCTGCTCGAAGCCCTCTTCACGACCCGCCCACTCGGAGCGCACGTGTCGAGAAACATGTAGCCGGCCTCCTCGCTCACCAGGAACGCGCAGGCGGCACCGCCGAAATCAAGGGCCGCACCCTCGCCGAGCGCAGCCGCCGCCTGATCGCCGTCGTCCAGCCCGACTTCCGGAAAGATCTGGAGCGGGGGGCCCACACCATCCAGCGGCGGGGGTTCTAGAGCTTTTAACAGAGTGGGAGCGAGGTTCCGCGATACGGATTCTCATGTCGCGTCGGGCGAGAGAGCGAGTCGAAAGACGATCCGGTCGGCCGCCGGGCCGTTGTATCCGGGTACGGGACCCGCGACAGAGAATCCCATCGCGACGTGGAAGACGATGGAACCACGGTTCTGCGGCGAGGTGATCGCCTGGACTTCCGTCCGGTTCCCGGTCGCGGCGAGTTCGAAGAATCGCCGGTAGAGCCGACGTGCCACTCCAGTGCCGCGAATACGCGGTGCGACACCGGCGAAGTGGATGTAGCCCGTATCGGGCATCGAGGGCGACAGGAACCCGATGAGGAATCCCGCCAGTCCGTCACCGTCCTCGGCGACCAGGCTGGGGCGGTGAAAGTGGTCCAGGAACAGACGAGGAAGGACCGACCGAACCGGCCGTCCCCACCAGTGGTCCACCACGGCGATGATCTGATCGTAATCATCGGGCTCAGCAGCGCGCAGCCGCACTTCCCGGCTCACGATGATGCATCATTTCGGCGCCACTCCCCAGGGCCTACGGTCCATACTGCGGTAATCGGTTTGTTAGACCCTCTGAGGCCCTGGACGGGCGGTACGGGGTTCATCGGCTGTCGGGGAGGTACGGGACGAGGGCGGCCTCGGGCTGTACTCCGAAGGAGCTGAGCGCCATGGCCAGCAGCTCGTACGTGCCGACGGTGAAGACGACGTCCATGAGCTGCCGGTCGTCGAACTCCCGGGCCAGGATGCCCCAGGTCGCGCCTCCTACGGCCCCGTCGGAGAGCAGTTCGTCGGCTGCTCGCACCAGGGCCCGCTCGAGAGGGGGCCAGCCCGGTGCGTCCGGGCCCTCGGCGACCCGGGCGATCTCCTCGGGGGAGAGTCCGGCCTTCTCGGCGAGGATCGTGTGCTGGGCCCATTCGTAGCCGCAGTTCCGTAGTGCCGCGACCCGCAGGATGAGCAGTTCTCGTTGCCGGGCCGTCAGCGTCGAGCCGTACAGGAGGTGGCCGTTGAAGGTGAGGAAGGCCTTCGCCAGCTCCGGGTAGCGGGCGAAGGTGCCGAGCAGGTTGCTCCCGGACTGGCGGTCCTCGTCCGGCCCGTCGCCTTTGACGGCGGACCGGAATCCGCCGATGAACTCCGCCATCTCCGGTGACCACTCGGCCTTGGGCAGGGGAGGTATCCGGGCCGCCGTCTCCTCTCCGGACGCCGTCATGTGTTGCGTCCGCCGTTGACGCCGATGACCTGACCCGTGATGTAGCCGGCCTCCTCGCTCACCAGGAACGCGCAGGCGGCGGCGACGTCCTCGGGCCGCCCGATCCGGCCGACCGGGGTCTGCCTCGTCTGCTGCTCGAGGTCGACGAAGCCCCGCTCCACGGTGTCGCGGAGCATGGGCGAGTCGATGAATCCGGGCGGGATCGTGTTGACCGTGATGCCTTTCGGGGAGAACTCCAGCGCCAGGACCTTGGTGAGGCCCACGACCCCGGACTTCGCCGCCACATAGGCGGCCATCCTGGACGAGCCGCTGTGCACGCTCGACGACGAGATGTTGACGATGCGGCCCCAGCCCTCATCGAGCATGTCCGGGAGCACCGCCTGGCAGCAGGAGAACGTGCCCGTGAGGTTGACGGCCAGCAGCCGGTTCCAGTCCTCGGCGGTGACCTCGAGGGAGGGCTGGACGACGGCCAGCCCGGCGTTGTTCACCAGGATCGCCGGCCGTCCCAGCCGGGCCCGCACCTCCGCGACCCCGGCGTCGACGGCCGCGCGGTCGGTCACGTCGACGGCCAGCCCGACGGCTTTCCCGCCTTCCTTCTCGATCGAGGCCGCCGTGTCCCGGGCCGCCTCGCCGTTGAGGTCGAAGATCGCCACCAGGGCCCCGTCGGCGGCCAGCCGCCGGCTGACGGCCTCGCCGATCCCCGAGGCCCCGCCGGTGACGATGGCCGTACGCGCGCTCATTTGATCGACTCGTCTCCGAGGAGGGTCGTGCGGTGCATCCTGCGCGGTTCCGTCCGGTCGAAGGCGCAGGCCCGGTGGACCAGGCCCCGGTTGTCCCACATGACCATGTCGCCGACCGACCAGGAGTGGCGGAGCACCCGGTCGGGGGCGGTGGCCCGCCGTTCGAGGTCCGCCAGCAGGGCGCGGCCCTCCTCGACGTCCATTCCGGCGATGTGCGAGGCGGTCGCCCCGAACACCAGCGAGCGCCGCCCGGACCGGTGCTCCCACACCAGGGGAAGCTCCCGGACGGCCCGAGAGGCCCACTCCTCCAGCTGCTCCGGAGTCGGGTTCGGGTAGGTCAGGCGCTGGATCGCCTCGAAGGTGTGAACCACCCGCAGGCCGGCGTACCGCTCCTTCTCCTCGTCGGACAGGAGGTCGTAGGCGGCGTAGGTGCTGGCGAACTCCGTCTCGCCGCCCTCCCGGGCGGTGACGCGGGCGCTCAGCACCGAGGCCTTCGCCGGGATCTCGTCCAGGGCGCCGTCGATGTGCCAGTAGTCGTTGCTGGCGAAGTACTCGACGTTCGGGTTGCCGGGATCGAAGCTGATCTCCATGACGTTCGGGTTCGCGTACTTGGGGAACCGGGCCAGGTCGCCCAGCCTCCGGCAGAACTCCACCTGGGCGTGGTCGTCCACATGCAGCTCGCGGAACAGCAGCACACCGTACTCCTCGAGCGCCTCCATGCACGCCTCGGGGAACTCGTCGTCGTTCAGCAGGCGGTCGATACCGACGTCCAGGACCTCCGCCCCGACGTTCTCGCTCAACTTCCTCGTGGCGATGGCGGTCATGCGTCCTCCTCGTCGGGGGCGTAGCCGAGGATGCCCTTGGTCTCCAGGTACTCGTGGAAGCCGAACTCGCCCCACTCGCGGCCGTTGCCGCTCTTCTTGTAGCCGCCGAAGGGGCAGGCGAAGTCGAAACCGCCGTTGATCGCGACCCAGCCCGCGCGGATGCGGCGGGCGACGGCGCGGGCCTGTGCCAGGTCGGCGCCCGCCACGTAGCCGGCGAGGCCGTACTCGGTGTCGTTCGCGATCTCGACGGCGTGGTCCACGTCGTCGTAGCCGAGGATCGTGAGGACCGGGCCGAAGATCTCCTCGCGGGCGATGGTCATGTCGTTGGTGACGTCGGCGAAGACGGTGGGCTTCACGTAGAAGCCGCGCTCCAGCCCCTCGGGACGGCCGGGGCCGCCCGCCACCAGCGTGGCGCCCTCGTCGACGCCCTTCTGGATCAGCGCCTGGATCTTCTCGAACTGGGCTCCCGAGACCACCGGGCCGATCGTGAACTCGCCCTGGGGGTCGCCGACGGTGATCGCGGCGGCGGCCTCCCGGGCGATGCCGATGGCCTCCGCCATCCGCGCGGCGGGCACCAGCATGCGCGAGGGGGCGCTGCAGGTCTGCCCGGAGTTGCCCATCATGTCGCCGACGCCCTGCGCGACGTTCGAGGCGAAGGCCTCGTCGTCCAGGATGATGTTCGGGCCCTTGCCGCCCAGCTCCTGGGTCACCCGCTTGACGGTCGGCGCGGCGTTCCGCGCGACCTCCACGCCTGCCCGCGTCGAGCCGGTGAAGGAGACCATGTCGACGCCGGGGTGGCTGGAGAGCGGCACGCCGACGCCGAGGCCGTCGCCCTGCACGAGGTTGAACACCCCGGCGGGCACGCCCGCGGCGTGCAGGATCTCGGCGAAGATCTGCCCGGTGAACGGCGACTGCTCCGACGGCTTGAGCACCACGGTGCAGCCGGACGCCAGCGCGGGGAAGACCTTCACCGCGATCTGGTTCAGCGGCCAGTTCCACGGCGTGATCAGGCCGCAGACGCCGATCGGCTCCTTGACGACGAGCGTCGCGCCGCGCTGCTCCTCGAAGACGAAGCCCTTGAGCAGCTCGATCGCCGTGCCCAGGTGGCCGGCCCCGAGCCCGACCTGGAAGCCGCCGGCGAGCGCGGCCGGCGCGCCCATCTCCTCGGTCAGTGCCGAAGCGAGGTCGCCCGCGCGCTTTTGGTACTCCTCGAGGATGTTCTGGAGGACCTGGACCCGCTCCTCGCGGCTGGTCTCCGACCAGCTCGTGAAGGCGGACCTGGCGGCCGCGACGGCCCGGTCCACGTCGGCGGCCGAACCGGCCGCCACCTTGCCGCAGACCTCCTCGGTCGCGGGGTTCACCACGTCCATGGTCTGCGACTCGGCCGGGTCGACCCACTGCCCGCCGATGTAGAACTTCAGGTATTCACGCATGGCCTGCCCCTTCACTGGGTTCCTTCCGCGTACCAGGTGCGGAACTCGTCGTAACTCGGCATCTCCTCCGAGTTGGCCTTCGGGTCGACCGCCACGTGGATGACGGCGGTCCTGCCGCTGGCGTAGGCGCGCTTGATGGCGGGCGCGATGTCCTCGTCGCGTTCGACGTACTCGCCGTAGCAGCCGAAGCCCTCGGCGACCTTGTCCAGGCGCGTGTTCTTGCTCCAGTGCGTGCCCGTCTCCAGCGACCCCTGGCCGAAGGTGCGCTTGTAGACGCCCACCTCCAGGCCCCAGGCGTAGTCGACGGCGACGACGCAGACGAGCGGCAGGTTCAGGCGCGCCGCCGTCTCCAGCTCGGCGATGTGGAACTGGAAGGAGGAGTCCCCGGTGATGAGCATCATGGGCCGCCGGCCGCCGTCCGCGACTCCCGCGCCGACGGCGTAGGGGAGCCCCGTGCCCAGGTGGCCGAAGTTCTGGTTCCACATGACGTCGTGCGGCTTGGCCTGCGAGTAGGTCCAGCCGAAGATCGTGGTGGCGCCGCCGTCGCGCACCATGATGCCGTCCGGCGGGAAGACCTTGGTCGCCTCGACGATCAGGCGTGCCGGGTGCACGGGCGACATGCCGGAGGGGGCGGTCTCCGCCAGCTCCGCCAGCCGGGCCGCGTCCTGCCTGATCCAGCCTTCGAGTTCCGGCGACGCGGTGCGCGGCGTGTCCTTGAGCGCCTCGACGAGCTGCGGGACGACCGCCCGCAGGTCTCCCACCAGGGGGATGTCGATCGGGCGGTTCACGCCGATCGCCTCGGAGTCCTGCTCGACGAGGATCCAGGTGCGTTCGGCCTCGCCCGCGACCCAGTGGCGGCCGCGCCCGTAGTGGACCGGCTCGCCGAGTTCGGTGCCGAGGGCCAGGCACAGGTCCGACTGGACCACCGCGTCGATCGCCGAGGGCGAGAAGCCGTACGGGAAGGTGCGGTCCTCCAGGCCCTCGATGTAGGAGGTGCCGCCGGAGGTCTGGATGACCGGGCAGGCCATCAGGTCGGCGAGCGCCCTGACCGCCTCTCCGGTGCGCGAGGTGTGGACGCCGTGCCCGACGAGGAGGATCGGCTGCTTCGCGGCACGGATGGCCTCCGCTGCCTTGGCGACCAGGTCGGGACCGGCCTGCTGGCCGACCAGGCGGTAGGCCGAGGGCGGCAGCGCCGCCGGGACGTCCAGCTCCTCCTGGATCACGTGGGAGGGGTATTCGATGTAGACCGGGCCGGGCGTTCCCGACATGGCCCTGCGGATGCCCTCGCGGACGACCTCGTCGGTCTGGTCGGCGTACTCGAGGCTGGCGCTGTACTTCACCGAGGCCTCGAACAGCGGGGACTGCTGGACGAACTGGATCCGGCCGCGGCGGACCCGCTGCTCGGTGATGCGCGCGCGCTGCCCGCCCAGGAAGACGACCGGGGAGTTCTCCACCAGGGCGCACATCATGGCCGGGGCCAGGTTGGCCATGCCCGGGCCGAGCGTGCCGATGCACACCGCGGGCTTTCCGGTCATCCGCGACACGGCTTCGGCCATGAAGCCGCCCGACGCCTCGTGGTGGGGGGCGACCACGGTCCAGCCGCGCTCCTCGGCGAGGTGGAACATGTGCACGAAGTTCGGATCGGGGATGCCGAAGATCGTGTTGATGCCCTCGGCCTCGAAGAGGTCGAGGATGCGTTCGTAGACTTTGACCGGCATGCTCACTGCCCTTTCATGGCCATGGCGAAGCTGTCGCGGATGTGGTCGACGTGAGCCGAGGGGACGACCGGCAGGATCCAGGGGTCGCGGGTGTCGCGGATGTCGTCGATCCGCTCGCCGACCTGCTCGATCGACCAGGACGGCCGGTACACGCCAGGGGTCTCGGCGACGAAGGCCCTCGCCACCCGGCCGGCGATCGACACCAGCATCTCCCCGGTGATCGAGCAGGACTCGTGCGCGAGCCAGCCCACGACGGGGGCCACCAGTTCGGGTTCCATCGGCGGGTAGACGGAGGTGTCGATGCCCTCGGCCATCCTCGTCACGGCGCCGGGCACGATGATGTTGCACTTCACGCCCTCGGCGGCGCCTTCGAGCGCGACCACGTTGGACAGGCCGATCATGCCCGCCTTGGCCGCGCCGTAGCCGGCGACCCGGTGGTTGCCGTACAGGCCGCCGATCGAGGAGGTCAGCACGATGCGGCCGTAACCCGCCTCGCACATCAGGGGGAACGCGGCCCGCACGACATGGAAGGCACCCCGCAGGTGCACGTCCAGGACGGCGTCGAAGTCCTCGTACGTCATCTCCTTCAACGACGCCGAGCGGACGATTCCGGCGTTGTGGATGAGGACGTCGATCCGGCCGTAGTGGTCGAGCGCCGCCTGGACGATCGCCCGTCCGCCCTCGGCCGTCGCCACGGACTCGGTGCAGGCGACTGCCTCGCCCCCGGCCGCCGTGATCTCGTCGACGACCTCTTTGGCGGGACCGGAATCGGCGCCGTCGCCGGTCAGGCTGCCGCCGGGGTCGTTGACGACGACCTTGGCGCCCCGGGAGGCGAGCAGCAGGGCGTAGGCGCGCCCCAGCCCCCGCCCGGCGCCGGTGACCACGGCCACGCGGCCGTCGAATCCCGGCCCGGGCGATCCGGTCTCAGGCGACCCCGGCTCAGGCATGGGCCGCCCCTCCGTCCAGGGTGAGGCCTTCCAGGGCGCCCGACTCGCGCCAGGCCTGCAGCAGGTCCTCCATGGCGTAGAAGCCGGGCCAGTAGGGCTCGCCCAGGTGCGACCGGATGTTCCGCTCGCCCTCGTTGTTGTAGTAACCGGGCGTGCACTCCCGCTGGAAGTTGCTGTTGTCGACCGCGGTCTCCCTGACGGTCGCGCACCACTGCTCCTGGGCCTCCACGGTCGGCTCGACGGTCGAGGCGCCGCGTTCCGCGGCCTCCCGGATGACATAGGCGATGTGCCGGGCCTGCTGGTCGAACATCGCCGTCGTGCTCGCGGTCACGCCGCCCTGGATGAACCCCGTGAAGAACAGGTTGGGGAAGCCGGGGCTGGTGATGCCGTGCAGGGTGCGGTACCCGTCGGCCCAGTGGTCGTAGAGCGAAAGCCCGTCCCTGCCGGTGAACGGCTGGATGCCGAAGCGGCGGTCGAGGTCGGTGGTGATCTCGAAGCCGCTGGCGAAGATGATGCAGTCGACCTCGTGCTCGACGCCGTCCGCGACGATGCCCCCGGCCGTGATGCGCTCGACGCCCTTGGTGCCGGAGACGTCGACGAGGGTGACGTTCGGGCGGTTGAAGGTCGGCAGGTACTGGTCGTTGAAGCATGGCCGCTTGCACAGGAAGCGGTAGTAGGGCTTCAGCGCCTCGGCGGTCGCGGGGTCCTCGACGATGGCGTCGATGCGCTCGCGCAGCCGCTGCATCGCCCGGTAGTCCTGGAGCTCCCTGAGCTCCATGAACTTCGCCGGGTCCATCAGCGCGGCCCAGCCGTCGGTGGCGTCCAGGTGCGCGGCCAGGTTGCGGCTGACCTCGGTCCAGCCGTCGCAGACCAGGTCCGGCTGGCCGGGGGCGAACGCCTCGAACGCCGCGGTGTGGAAGTTGCGCTGCCGTTCCTTCTGCCAGCCCGGCTTCAGCGTCTTCACCCATTCGGGGTCGGTCGGCACGTCGCCGCGCTCGTCGATGTACGACGGCGTCCGCTGGAAGACGTACAGGTGCTCGGCGGAGCGCGCGACGTGCGGGATCACCTGGATGCCGCTCGCGCCCGTGCCGATCACGGCGACCCTCTTGCCGGCGAGCCCCTCCAGGCCGCCGGTCATGTCGCCGCCGGTGTAGGAGTAGTCCCAGCGGGCCGTGTGGAAGGTGTGGCCCTGGAAGTCGGTGATGCCGGGGATCCCGGGCAGCTTCGGCTTGTTGAACGGACCCTGGCACATCACGACATGGCGGGCGCGGATGTCGTCGCCCCGGTTGGTCCCGATCCGCCAGCGCTCGATGGAGGGGTCCCACTCCAGCGAGCGGGTCAGGGTGTGGAAGAGGGCCTTGTCGTAGAGGCCGAAGTGCTTGCCGATGCGCTGGCAGTGCTCGAAGGCCTCGTCCCCGAAGGCGTACTTCTGCTTCGGCATGTAGCCGACCTCTTCGAGCAGCGGGAGGTAGCAGTAGCTGTCGGTGTCGCACTGGATGCCGGGGTAGCGGTTCCAGTACCAGGCGCCGCCGAAGTCGCCCGCCAGGTCGATGATCCGGAAGTCGGTGACGCCGGCCTCCTTGAGCCGGGCCCCGGCGACGAGGCCGGCGAAGCCCGCCCCGAGCACCGCCACCTCGATCTCCTCGGTGATCGGAGAGCGGGGTTCGACCGGCATGTACGGGTCGGCCTCGTAGAAGTCCTCGAACTCGCCTTCGGCCACCAGGTACTGCTGCTGCCCCTCGGGGCGCAGGCGCTTGTCCCGCTCGGCCAGGTACTTCGCCCTGAGAGCCGCGTGGTCGATCTCAGGCGTCTGTGTGGGTTCGCAACTCTGCATGCGGGTTCCTCGGGCTCAGGGTCGTTCGTCGGGGGAGGGGGTGGGCATCGGCTGCGGGGCCGGGGATCAGTCCAGATCGCGGGGAGCGCCGGTGCCCATGTACTTGGCGAGGTTGTGGTGGAGGTTCGCGATGGCGCGCTCGCGGTAGGGGTTGGGCTTGGCGCCGGTGAAACCGCGCGCCTTCATGCCCTGCTGGACGGCGGCCATGTTGGAGAAGTCCTGGGGCAGGACGGTGCGCCAGTCCGGGTCGTCCGGCGGCGTGTGGAGCCACTCGGTCTCCGGCTCCTCGCCCGCGGGGAAGAGCTGGTAGACGGCGACCTCGAAGACGCACTTGCCGGGGTCGTAGCCGTGGGGGCGGGCGCTGTAGCACAGCATGTTGTTCTGGCCCTGCCCGATCTGGAAGTTGGGGAAGATCTGCCAGGCGGTGCCGCTCTCGGCGACGGTCTGGGGGTCGATGGTCGGCCAGACCACGCCGCGCTCGGCGTCCTCGCGCCGCGCCGTCTCCAGCCAGTACCTCGCCACCTCGGTGGGGGGAGTTCCCTCCGGCAGTTCGGCGACCAGCCGGTTCGCGACCTCCACCAGCGTCTCGGTGGTGTTGGTGTTGGCGTTCTCCCAGATGAAGTTCTGCATCACGGCCGTCGACACGCGGGCGTCGCCGCTGTCGCTGATCCGCAGCTTGCCCTGGTTCCCCTCCTGGCCCTTGGGCGCGTCGTAGCCGATGTTGCTGTGCCGGCCCTGGACCCTGGACCAGCCGAGGAAGGCGCCGAAGGGAATGAACTCCGGGTGGGTGTAGGGCACGTGGTAGGTCTCGTTGAACGCCTCGAGGGCGACCTTCCAGTTGCAGTCGAAGACCAGCCAGCGGCGCCACCGGTAGCGGAACCTCTCGAGCTGGAAGGGCTCCAGCAGGGTGGCGGCGGGACCCAGGTAGTCGAGCAGGGGCTCGCAGTCGGGATCCATGTTGATCCAGATCCAGCCGCCCCAGGTGTCGGTCTTGACCGCGCCCAGCCGGATCTTCTCGTCGGTCAGCCGGTCCTGCCAGTCCTCCCGCTCGGGTACGCGGGTGCACTGGCCGTCCAGGTTGTAGCTCCACCCGTGGAAGCCGCAGACGAACTGCCTGCCGCGGCCCCGGGCGTCCCGCGCGCCGGGCGGGGTGTCGACGAGCCGCCGGCCGCGGTGCGAGCAGACGTTGTAGTAGGCCTGGACGGTGTCCGGGGTCGTGCGCACGACGATGAACGAGTCGTCGAGGATCTCGTAGGTGAGGAAGTCCCCCACCTCGGGGATCTCCTCGACGCGGCCGACCTGCTGCCACACCTTGCTCCACAGCCTGTCGCGCTCGGCGCGGGCGTACTCCTCGGAGATGTACGCCTCCACGCCGATCGTGAGCGGCCGCGACAGCGCTTCCGCCGTGGTCGTCTCGGAGGCCGTTGCCTGGATGTCGCCGGTTTCGCTCATGACTTCCTCCAACCCGCGTCGGGGGTGGCCGCGGGTGCGGTTGCGATGACTTTCGGGGCTCTTGCCGGTACCGCGTGTGCGGTCAGAAACGCGTGATCTCGGCGCGGAACGCCTCGTCCTTGAGGAACAGGGAGGTGTTGTCGGCGGCCAGCCAGGTCCACTTGAGATTGAGGCCGCCGTCCACCAGCAGGGTCTGGCCCGTGACGTAGGACGACAGGTCGGACAGCAGGAAGAGGATCGCCCCCGCCTGCTCCTCCGGCCGGGCGCGCCGCCCCATGGCGATGGCGCGGCGGTCCCGTTCGGGGTCCTCCTCGACGTAGGTGCGCGAGGCGGGGGTCGCGGTCACGCCGGGCGCGATCGCGTTCACCCGGATCTCGTCCCCGGCGAGTTCGACGGCCATCGTGCGGGTCGCCGCGACCAGCGCCGCCTTGGCCGTGCCGTAGCCGATGTGGAAGGGCGCGGTGTTCATGCCGCTGATCGAGGAGACCGAGACGATCGAGCCGGGGCGGCCCCGCGACTTGAGCTCGGCGGCGACCGCCTGGCTCATGAAGAACATCGTCTCGAGGTTCTGGGTGAACAGCGACCGCCAGGACTCCCTGGTCACCCTGGTCGAGGGCTTCCAGTCCGAGGGGGCGGCGCCGCCGGCGACGTTGACGAGCCCGTACAGCTCGCCTTCCGTCCGCCCGGCCCGCTCCATCACCGTCGCGATGCCCTCATCGGTGGAGGCGTCGGCCGCGACGGGCACGACCGGCAGGCCCTCCTTCACCAGGGGCCCGATGTGGGTGTCGAGGTTGTCCTGGGAGCGGCTCACCGCGATCACGGTCGCCCCCGCGCGGGCGATCATCTCGGTGACCGTGGTGCCGATGCCTCCGCCGCCCGCGCCGGAGACGATGACGACGCGTCCGTCCATGCTGAGGAGAGTCTGGGAGTCATACCGCATGGCCGCTCACCCCGCCTTCCGGAGCGCCAGGACGCTGCCTTCGGCGTCGGCGGAGATGTACAGCGTGCCGTCCGGTCCTGCGGCGATGCCGGCGAAGAGTCCCTGGGGGCCGGAGAACGGCGGCAGGCCCTTGAGGGGCTTGGGGTCGACTCCGGGAGGGGCGCCCACCGGCAGGTCGCGGGCGATCACGGTCCGGGACTTGCTGTCGAGGTCGACCTCGATCAGGGCCTTGACACCGGCGTCCACGATCAGGAGCTTTCCGCCGCGGACGAGGATGCCCTGGGGCGTCTCCAGGCCGTCCACCACGGTGTCGACGCCGGAGCCGGTGATCGAGACGACGCGCCCGGCGCCGGACTCCGAGACCAGGCAGGCGCCGTCCGCGTCGAACGCCACGCCCATCGGCCGGTCCAGCCCGGAGGCCAGGGTCGTGCCCTCGCCGTTGCGCACGGACAGCACGCGTCCGGTGCCGAGCTCGGCGGCGACCACGGCGCCGTCGGGTGCTACCGCCACGCCGTAGAGCTGGTCGAGCGGCTCGGTCTCGCCGGCGAGCACGTCGTGCTCGCCGCTCGCGGGCCGCCACCGCGCGATCTGGCCGTTGGAGGTGGTGACGACGAACTCGCCCTCGCCGTCGGCGGTCACCCCGCGGATGTATCCCGGCCAGCCGGGGCTGAAGAGCATTCCCAGCATCCGCAGCTCGCCGCCGGGCGTGAGGACGTAGAAGTAGGTGCCGTCGGAGACGTACAGGGTGCCGTCGGCGCCCGTGGTGAGGTCCAGCGGCCAGGTCAGACCGCCCGGCAGTACCGCCCGGGTCGCGCCGCCGCCGAGGATCTCGGTGATCTGGCCGGTGAAGCTCGAGACGAACAGGCGGTTCCCCACGAACGTCAGGTTGTCCAGGCCGGGGGCGATGGTGGCCAGGACGGTGCGGTCGCCGCTGCGGGGGTCGATCCGCAGGACCTCGCCGGTGCCCACCTGGGTGGAGACGATGTGGCCCTCGGCGTCGAACTTCACCGCGTCCGGGACCCCCAGGTCTCCGGCCACCCGCTCGGGCTCGCCGCCGTCCGGGTCGATCCGCCAGATGTCGTTGGTGCCCAGCAGCGGGTAGTACAGCTTGCCGTCCGGCCCGAACTCCATGGCGTTGGGCATCGGCAGGTTCTCCAGCAGGACCCGGGGCGCGCCGCCGTTCGGGTCGAGCTCCAGCAGGCGCCCGCCGATGCGGCACTCGTCGATGAACAGCCGGCCCCGGTGGATGGTGATGCCGTTGGCGCCCGGCACGTCGTCGCGCAGCACCCGCGTGCGGCCGTCGGCGCCGCGCACGCTCACGCGCCCGTCGTAGTACTCCGTGGCGTAGAGGTCGCCCTGGGCGTCGAAGGCCACGTCGTCGGGCGCGACGATGTCGGCGCCCTGCGCGCTGACGGTCTCCAGCTCGCCGGTCTCGACGTCGAGCGCGCTGATCTGGCTGCCGGCCACCTGCGCCACGTAGATGCGGCCGTCCGGACCGGTGCGCAGACCGTTGGCGCCGAACAGGCGGCTCGGCGGCGTGAGCCGTTCCAGGCTCCATCCTTCGGCGAGGCCGATCGGTGTGGCGCCGGCGTGGCGCGACCCTTGCAAGAACATGGTGAAGGACTCCCAGGAACAACTCGTCTAGGTGGGTCGAGGTGGGTCGAGGTGGAATGTGTTCTCCGGCTTCGCGGCCTGTTTTAGAGTGCCATTTTAAAAACTGAAAACGCCACTCTCTTAATGCAAGAATAATAGTTCCACCGCCGATGTTCGGTGTCAAGACTCGATAGTGATCGCTGTTTTTGTAAGGTGCGGTTGACACTTTTTGATTTGTCAGGCGAGGTTGACACCCCGGATTCGGCGGCTGAGAATCGACCCATGGCTCTTCCGGACCTTGACGCACTGATCGCCGATGTCGAGCACGCCCGCGGCGAGGCCGGACCGGACGGGGGAGGGGAGCGGGGCGAGCGGATCGCCCTCCTGGGCAACGCGGTCTCCCTGGCGGAGCAGCTCCGCGGGCTGGCCGACGACCTCGTCGAGGGCTACGTCGAGCACTGCCGCCTGCAGGGCTGCTCCTGGACCGAGATCGGGACGGCGCTGGGCATCACCCGCCAGGCCGCCCAGCAGCGCTACCTCGCGCGCCGGTGGAAGTACGAGCCCGGCGAGTTCGAGGAGGAGGTCTGCGCGGCGGTGGCGCACATGAAGGAGGCCGCCGTGCAGCACCGCAACAGCTTCATCGGCACCGAGCACGTGCTCTACGGGCTGCTCACCGGGAACAACAGCGCGGTCCGCCACCTGGGGTCCCTCGGCATCCCGGCGGACTCCGTCCGGCAGCGGGTGCGGAGCTCGCTGACCATGGGGGCCTCGCAGGCGGCCAAGCGCATCGCCTGGACCCCCTACACCCGCAAGGCCGTGGTCGCCGCGCACGAGCTGGCGCTGGAGGAGGAGAGCCCGATCGGCTGCAGGCACCTCCTGCTGGGCCTGGCCTCGCTCGGGCGGGGGGCGGCGGCGTCCGTCCTGGCCGAGGCCTCCGGCGGACGCCCGATCGTCCCCGGGGTCAGGCCTCCAGCCGGGCGGTGACCAGCTCCCGGAGCTCACTCGACTTGATCTTCGCGCTGCCGGTGAGCGGAAGCTCCTCCCCGGTGAAGAACAGAACCCGGCGCGGCACCTTGTAGCTCGCCAGGCTCTCGCGCAGGAACGCGCGGAGCCCCTCGGCGCCGAGGTCCGCGCCGTCGTGCGGCACGACGCAGGAGACGACCTCCTCGCCGAGCGTCTCGTGCGGCACGCCGACCGTCTTGGCGACCTTGACCCCGGGATGGCCGGCCAGCGCCTCGTCCACCTCCAGGGGCGAGACGTTCGCGCCGCCCGTCTTGATGATGTCGGTGAGCCGGCCCTCCCAGTAGAGCCGCCCGTCGGCGTCGAGGTAGCCGCCGTCGCCGGTGTGGAAGAAGCCGCCCGCGTCGAGCGTCTCGTCGAGCGGCGTGCCGGCGTAGCCCAGCATGAGCGTGGGGCCCTTGACGCAGATCTCGCCGCGTTCGCCGCGCGGGACGACGGCGCCGGTGAGCGGGTCCACCACCTTGACCGTGACGCCCGGCAGCGGTTCGCCGCTGCTGCCCGCGTGCACCTCCGGCGGGGTGTTCGCCGGGAAGCAGGTCGTGATCGTGAAGGTCTCGGTGTTGCCGTAGGCGTGGCCCGGCTCGGTCCAGTCGGCCGTCACCGTGGGGTGGCGCGAGATCGGGGTGTTCCGGTCGGCGAACCGCATGGCGCTCAGGTCCGCGCCGCCCCATTCGGGCGCGCCCTCCAGCTGCGCCCACTGGTGCGGCCAGGCGACCGGGAAGTTCACCCGCTCGGCCTGCATGAGCTCGAGCGCCTCGGAGGGGGAGAAGACCCGCTGCAGCACGAGGCTGCCGCCGGCCGCCAGGGTGGCGCCGAGCGCCTGGCCGAAGTTCCCCGACCAGAAGAAGCCGTTGGCCGTCCAGCAGCGGACGCCGTCCTGCGGCTCGAACCCGAACATGCGCCGGAACCGCCACATCTGGATGGAGACGCCCCGGTGCGCGCTCAGGATGCCCTTCGGCCTGCTCGTCGAGCCCGAAGAGAAGAAGAGCACGGCCGTGTCGCTGGGGAGCACCGCGGCGGCCGTCGCCTCGACCAGCTCGCGCGGCACCCGGTCGCCGAGGGAGAGGAAGTCCTCCCAGCCGTCGATCCCCGAGACGGGGGTGTCCCCGACCGCCGCGAGACGGCGCAGGAACGGGTACCGCGTCGATCGCAGCGCACCGGGCGAGGTCTCGGCGATCTCCGGCTCCAGTTCGGCCAGCACGGCGGCGAAGTCGGTCTTCAGCACCGCCCGCTCCAGCAGCAGGACCGAGACCCCGGAGACCTGGAGCATGTGGTCGAGCTCGGACGGCGTCGAGAACGTGCTGAGCGTGACGGCCACGCCCCCGGCGAGCGACGTGCCGAACACCGAGGCGATCCACTCGGGGCGGTTGGTCATCAGGACGCCCACGCGGCCGCCCTTGTCCAGGCCGCAGGCGCGCAGCGAGCGGGCCACGGCGACCGCCCGCTCCCACAGCTCGGCGTACGTCCAGCGCGTGTCGCCCTCCTCCGAGCGGAGCACGACCGCCTCGCGCTCGCCGTACGCCTCCGTCACCTCGCGCAGGAAGCCGGGGAGCGTGAGCGTCCCGAGGCCGGGCTCGGAGTCGAGCGGCGGGCCCGACACGATGGAAAGTGCGGACTCCGCGGTCTGGGTACTCATCGCCCACCTGCCTGCTTCTGTGTCCTGGTCGGGTTAGAAGGGGAGTTCGATCTCGGCCGTGCAGTCCACCAGCACCCCGCCGTTCTGGTCGGTGAGCCGCAGCTTCACCTGGACGAGCGGCACGCCCCACGCGGACGACGCCTCCTTGCCGACGACCTCGGCGTCGAAGTAGGTCACGTCGCCCTCGAAGGCGGGGAGGCGGAAGTTCGCCTTGGAGTGGCGCACCATGCCGTCGTGGCCGGCCCAGTAGGCGAGGTAGTCGGTGCACCAGGCGCCCATCGTGGCGCCGTAGCCGTAGGCGCGCGCCATGCCGACCTCGCTCGCCTTGTCGCCGTCGATGTGGCCGCGCGAGGGGCCCACGTAGAGACCGTCGCGCTTGCGCGGGTCGATCCGGGCGCCCTCCTCGTCGAAGCCGAAGCCCGGGCCCCAGCCGGGGTCCTGGTTGATCCAGGGGTCCTCGAGGCCGGGCGGGGCGGTCCAGTGGAAGGTGCCCCAGATATTGAACAGGAAGGCGCGGTACTCGGTGGTGAAACTCGCGATGCTGTGCGGTCCGATGACCCTGCGGGGCAGCGTGTCGCCGACCTTCACCTCCTCGAAGCGCGGCGAGACGCCCAGCCGGTTCGACATGAGCCACTCGTGGCGGACCCTCCCGACCTCGGCCAGCTCGGTCTCGGTCCAGCGCTTCACCTCGCCGAGCTGGTTCTCGTACATGCCGCGCTTCCTGGCCTCCTCGAAGAGGTAGCGGATCGCGGTCGAGCGCTCGCGGGCCACCAGGACCCCGTGCTGGTTGGTGTGGGTGGTGTCCCCGCGGGAGAACATCGTGGGCCCGGCGAACTTCGTCTCGGCCACCTTGTAGTCGTGGAAGCGGCGCTCCTGGAACAGCTTGTCTCCCGGCCGCACAGGGCAGCCGTAGAACCACCACTCCTCGCCGCCGAAGATCAGGTGGCTGTCGGGGATGTGTCCCACGCAGGCGGGCTGCGCGCCGTGCCCGTAGTCGAGGCCCACGGCGATGGACTGCGGTGCGACGATCCCGCCGTACCGGGACTCGCGGGCGAACTCCTCGTCCCAGTGCAGCGGATTCGGGTAGTCCATGGCCATCGCCCAGCGGCGGATGTCCGACGAGCTGCATGGATCCCACAGCTGGCCGCCGCCGACCGGCTTGCCGACGCGGTGGTCGACGTCGGAGAGGTCGAGTTCGGGGGTCTTCTCGCTCATGTCGCTCCCTGCTATCGGTTGACGTCGACGACGATGCGGCCCCGGACCTCGCCCTTCATGAGCCGGTCCGCGGCGGAGATGACGTCGCCCAGCGCGATCTCCCGCGCGATCTCGTCGAGTGCGCCCGCGTCCAGATCCCGCGCCAGCCGGTCCCAGGCGGCGAGGCGCCGCGGCCTGGGCGCCATCACGCTGTCGATGCCGAGCAGGGAGACGCCGCGCAGGATGAACGGCGCGACGCTGGCGGGGAAGTCCATTCCCTGGGCCAGGCCGCACGCGGCGACCGCGCCGCCGTAACGCGTCTGGGCGCAGGCGTTCGCCAGGGTGTGGCTGCCGGCGGTGTCGACGACGGCCGCCCAGCGCTCCTTCTGCATGGGTCTTCCGGGTGCGGAGAGTTCGGCGCGGTCCAGCACCGTCGTGGCGCCGAGCCGCCGCAGGTACTCCTCCTCCGAGGGCTTCCCGGTGGAGGCCGCCACCTCGAAGCCGGCCTTCGCCAGGAGCGCGATCGCGATGCTGCCGACGCCGCCGGTGGCCCCGGTCACCAGGACTTCGCCCCGGTCCGGGACGACGCCGTGGGCCAGCAGGGCGTCGACGCACAGGCTCGCCGTGTAGCCGGCGGTGCCGATCGCCATCGCCTGGCGGCCGGTGAAGGCGGAGGGCAGCGGCACCAGCCAGTCCCCGTCGAGCCGGGCGCGCTGGGCCAGGCCGCCCCAGTGCGTCTCGCCCACGCCCCAGCCGTTGAGCACCACGCGGTCGCCCTTCTCCCACTCCGCGTGCGTGCTGTCGGTGACGACGCCCGCGAAGTCGATCCCGGGGACCATCGGGAACCTGCGGACGACGGGTGACGAACCGGTGATGGCCAAGCCGTCCTTGTAGTTCAGCGTGGAGTATTCGACCTCGACGGTGACGTCCCCTTCGGGGAGCCGCGCCTCGTCCAGGCCGGTGAGCGCGACGGTCTGCCCCGACTCATTCTTCTCGAGCAGAATTGCCGAGAACATGAAGTACCCGCCCCTCTGGTTATATCAATCTCAGGATTGAGAACGTTATTCTCATATGATTCGGGATTTTTACACGACGTGATCGGTGCGTCAACCCGTCCTCTGCTTCGAGGGGGCTGATAGATCACTTCGGATCGGTCGAAAGGAAGTGCGAAGGGATGGTCGGAGGAATTGCGTGGAGCCGGGCCGCCCGTCCGGCCCGGCCCTCCGGTGCCGGCGGACGCCGCGGCGCCCCGGGCGCGGGTCTCGGGACGCGGCCTTCGGGGGTACGGCGGATCGTAGCGTTCCCGGAAGACAAGCAGCAAGTATTGCAATCCTTATAAGGAAAATCTACGTTGCCCTCATGGACTTCACGATGGGCACGGCCGCCGCGGAGCTCCGGGACGAGCTGCGCGCCCTGGTGTCGGAGCACGTCCCGCCGGACTACCTCGGCGCCTTCACGGACGACCCGGCGGACCTGGAGACGGCGCAGAAGTTCTGCCGCCTGCTCGCCGAGCGCGGCCTCCTCTGCCTGGCCTGGCCGCAGGAGTACGGCGGGAGGGACGCCTCGGTGTGGGAGCAGACCGTCGTGCGCGAGGAGATGTGGGCCGGGCACGAGCCGCGCGGCGCCCAGTACATGGGCGTCAACTGGGTCGGACCGACGATCATGAGGCACGGCACCGCCGCGCAGCGGAGCAGGCACCTCCCGCCGATCGCGCGCGGCGAGGTGATCTGGTGCCAGGGCTTCAGCGAGCCCGACGCCGGCTCCGACCTGGCGTCGCTGCGCACCGCCGCCCGCCGGGACGGCGACGGCTGGCTCGTCTCGGGCCAGAAGGTCTGGACGTCCTACGCCACCATGGCGCAGTGGTGCTTCCTGCTGGCCCGCACCTCCAGGGGCGAGCGCAGGCAGGACGGGTTGACGATCTTCCTGGTGCCGATGGACGACCCCGCCATCGAGGTCCGGCCCATCGACTGCCTGATGGGCCCGCACCACCTCAACGAGGTCTTCTTCAACGACCTGCGGGTCACCGAGGCCGACGTCCTCGGCGAGGTCGACCAGGGCTGGAAGGTCGTCCAGGAGGTCCTGGCGTTCGAGCGCGTGGGCATCGCCCGGTACGCCCGCTGCGAGATGCTGCTCCAGGCCGCGCCCGGAGTGCTGGGCGACGCGTGGGACGACCTCCCCGCCGAGCTGCGGGTCCGGTGGGCGCGGATGCTGACGCACTGCCGCCGCGCCCGCCTGCTCGCCTACCGGGTGATCGCCCTGCAGAACGAGGGCCGGGTGAGGCCCGGCGACGCCGCGGCGTACCGGATCGCGGTCACCAGACTCGACCAGGAGAGCGCCGAGGTCCTCATGGACATCGCCGCCCTGACACCGCGCGAAGGGGAGGAGACCAGCCGCTTCCGCTCCGAGGTGCAGGACCACTGGCGCTACTCGCACGCCTCGACCGTCGCCTCGGGCAGCATCGACATCCAGCGCGTCCTGCTCGCCCGCGCCCTCCTGGAGGAGAAGTCATGAACATCGATCTGAGCGCGGAAGCCGCCGAGTACGGGCGGGAGGCGCTGCGGGCGATCGAGGCCGCGGGCGGGGACCGGCTCGTGCGGCTCGCGGAAGAGGAGCCCGGGCGGCGGGGGAGCCTCGTGGAGCCGGTGCTGGGCGAGCTCGGAGCGTGGGAGCTCGAGCCGCGCGGCGACGCCGACGACCTGGAGGCCGCGGCGGCGCTGTGCCGCAGCGCCGGGTACTGGGCCCTGGCCTATCCGGTGGCGGAGCGGCTCGCGCGTCCGGCCGACCTCGACGTCGACGGGCTGGTGGTCGTCGACGGCGTCGTTCCCGAAGGCGCGGTGGCGGGGCTCGGGCTCCGCTGGGCGGCGGTGACGCCGGACGGGCTGCGCAGCCAGGCGGTCAGCCGGGAGCCCGGCGCGCTGGCCCGGACCTCGGCGTTCGTCACGGAACTCGATCTCACGCCGATCGACGGAGCCGGAGCACGGGACGTGGCGCTGGGCCTGGTCCTGCCGTGCTGGACGCTCCTCGGGATGCTCGACCGGGCGATCGAGCTGGCCCGGTCGCACGTGCTCGTCCGCAGGCAGTTCGGCAAGCCGCTCGCCGAGCAGCAGGGCGTCCGGTTCCAGCTGACCGACGCCGAAGTGGAGCGCAGCGGGGTGGAGATGCTCGCCCGGTACGCGCTGTGGAGCGTCCAGGCGGGACTCGGCGAGGCGCTCGACGACGCGCTGGCGCTCCGGCTGGCGGCTCTGGAGGCCGCCGAGACCGTGTTCCGCACCGCGCACCTGCTGCACGGGGCCGTCGGGTTCTGCGACGAGACGGCCCTGTCGTGGGTGTCGCGCTACAGCCAGCCGATCCGGCGGCTGCCCCTGGGCCTGTCCGCGACCCGGGACCGGCTGACCCGGCAGATCGGCAGGCGCGGCCTGACCGGCCTGTTCCGCGACACGGAGGTGACGGCGTGAAGTACGACGACCTGCCCGAAGAGCTGTCCGTCGAGATCGACGGCCCCGTCCGCACGGTCGTCCTCAACCGGCCCGCGGAGCTCAACGCCGTCAACAAGCGCCTGCACTGGGCGCTCGCCAACGTCTGGCAGCGCCTCTCCCAGGACGCCGAGGCCCGGGTCGTGGTCCTGACGGGGGCGGGCCGGGCGTTCAGCGCGGGCGGCGACCTCGACTGGATCACCTCCTTCCTCGACGACCCCGTCGCCCGCGACGAGAGTCTGCGCGAGGGCGCGCAGATCATCGAGGAGCTGCTCCGCTTCCCCCTGCCGGTGGTCGCCGCCGTCAACGGCCCGGCGGTCGGTCTCGGCTGCAGCCTGGCCGTGCTCTGCGACATCGTGCTGATCTCGGAGTCCGCGCACCTGGCCGACCCGCACGTCAGCGTCGGCCTGGTCGCGGGCGACGGCGGCGCCGCATTCTGGCCGCTGCTCACCCCCATCCTGCGATCCCGCGAATACCTGTACACCGGCGCGCGCATCCCCGCCGCCACCGCCGTCGACCTGGGCCTCGCCACCCGCACCACCCCTCCCGACGACCTGCTCCCGCAGGCACGAGAACTCGCCCGCCGCCTCGCCGCCCAGCCGAAGGAGGCGCTCCAGGGCACGAAGCGAGTGACCAACATGCACCTGTCACAGGCCCTGAGCGGCGCGATGCAGGCCGGCTTCGCCGCCGAGGCCGTCACCATGCGCTCCGACGAGCACCGCGAGCGCCTGCTGACCCTGGCGAGAAAGGCCCGCCGATGACGAATACGGATCTCGACGGGTTCCGTGCGCATGTGCGGGACTGGTGCCGGGCGCACGTTCCGGGCGACTGGCGGGGGGCGCAGACGGGGGTGCCGGACGAGGAGTTCGTGGCCTTTCAGAAGGAGTGGTTCCAGGAGTTGCGGCGGGCGGGTTTCGCGGTGCCGCACTGGCCGGCGGAGTGGGGCGGCGGGATGTCCGTGGCCGAGCAGGTCGTGCTCTACCAGGAGCTCGCCGCGCATGACGCGCCGCGGCTGGTGCTGGCCTTCGTGTCGATCCACCACGCGGCGTCCACGCTGCTGGCGGCGGGCACCGACGAGCAGCGGAAGAAGCACCTTCCGGCGATCCTCGACGGGGAGATCTGGGTGCAGGGCTTCTCCGAGCCGGGGGCGGGGTCCGATCTCGCGGCGCTCAGTACGAGCGCTCGGAAGGAAGGCGACACCTACGTCGTCAACGGGCAGAAGCTGTGGGCGAGCGGCGCCGCGCACGCCGACTGGTGCCTGCTGCTGGCCCGTACCGATCCGGACGCTCCGAAGCGGCGCGGCATCTCCTACTTCCTGATGGACATGCGGACGCCCGGCGTCGACGTACGCTCCATCCGGCAGGCGACGGGGGAGCACCATTTCTGCGAGATCTTCCTGGACGACGTCGTCATCCCGGCCGAAAACCTCATCGGGCCGGAGAACGACGGCTGGCGGGTGGCACAGGAGACGCTGGGCGCCGAACGCGGCATGACCATGCTGGAACTGGCCGAACGGTTGGGCAACGGGGGGTTCCGGTGGCTCGTGGAGCTGTGCGCGCGGCCGGGGCCCGAAGGGGCGCGCCCGATCGACGATCCGCTGGTGCGGGACCGGCTGGCGGAGCTCGAGACCGAGCTCACCGGGCTGCGGGCCCTCTGCTCGGAACTCGTCGCCAACGACAGTCCGGGCCCGGCGGACGCCTCGATCGTGAAGTTGTACTACAGCGAGCTGCTGCAGAGGATGACGGACTTCGGCGCCGAGACCGCGGGGCTCGCCGCCCACACCGTGCTGCGCAAACCTCTGTCGAGCGGGTGGGAGTCGGGGGCCTGGGTCCTGGACTTCGTCGGCTCGTGGGAATGGACGATCCCGGGCGGGAGCAGCGAGATCCAGCGCTCCATCATCGGCGAGCGCGGTCTCGGCCTGCCCCGCGAACCGAAGGGGAACCGATGACCGCACAGGAATCCGAGCTCGCCGAGCTCCACGGCGAGCTGCGCGCGGTCGCCCGCGACCTGCTCGGCAAGGCCGGAGCCGGGGCCGCCGCCGACTGGCGGTCGGTCGCCGAAGCCGGATGGCTCGGCCTCGAGGCGCCGGACGAGCTGGACGGCGCTGACGCGACCTTCGCCGAGGTGGCCGTCATCCTCCGGGAGACGGGCCGCGCGGCGGCATCCGGCCCGTACCCGACGGCGGCCGTCCTCGGCGTGGGGACGCTCAACCTGCTGGAGCCGAGACCCGGCAGAGACGCCCTGCTCCTCGAGACCGTGTCGGGCGCCGTCGTTCCGGCGGTGGCGCTGGAAGGCGGCGCCACCAGAGGTGTGCCGTTCTGGATCGACCGGACCCCGGACGGGCCGCTTCTGCATGGCACGGCCACCTTCGTCCCCGACGCGCACCAAGCCGACCGGCTGCTGCTCCCGGCTCTCGATCCGGACGGCGTCCCCGTGGTGGTGAGCGCCGATCCGCGAGCGGCGGGCCTGAACGTCGCCGAGCAGCCGGTCCTCGACGAGACCCGCCGTTTCGGCTCGGTCGCCGCCGACGGGGTCGGCGTGGACGCGGAGTCGGTGTGGCGCTTTCGAGGCGATCCCGGTGCCGTCGTCCAGCGGCTCTACGACCGGGCCGCGGTCGCCGTCGCCTGCGACAGCCTCGGTCTGAGTGAGGCGATGCTGGACGCCACCGTCGCTTACGCCGGGGTGCGGGAGCAGTTCGGCCGCCCGATCGGTTCCTTCCAGGCTGTGAAGCACGCGTGCGCCGACATGCTCGTCCAGGTGACGGTGTCCCGGAAACTCGTCGACGCCGCGGTCCGGGCCCAGGTCGTCGACGCTCCGGAGGCCGCCGTCGCGGCGTCCATGGCGAAGTCCTACGCCTGCTCCGCCGCCGTCGAGGTCGCGGGCAAGGCGATGCAGTTGCACGGGGGCATGGGCTACACGTGGGAGAGCGGCATCCACGTCTACCTCAAGCGCGCCGCGCTCAACCGCTCGCTGTTCGGTTCCGCCGCCGCCCATCGCCGGCGTCTGGCCGAGAGGTACTCGCCTCTGGTGCGGGGGCGGCTCGACGCCTAAGGTGGTATGTGAGCGTTCGCTTTCTTAGCGCGGCTCTTTCCCGAGCGGAGCAGTGGGGAGTTCTCACATGGCATTCAGCTGGTTCATCTCGGTAGATGACCACCTCATCGAGCCGTCCCGCCTGTGGCGGGAACGGCTGCCCGGGCGATGGCGGGACACCGGGCCCCGGATCGTGCGGGACGGCGACTCGGAGTTCTGGGTCTACGAGGACCGCCAGATCGTCACCACCGGCCTCAACGCCGTGGCCGGAAAGCGGCGGGAGGAGTTCTCGCCCGAGCCCATCACCTACGACGAGATGCGGCCCGGCTGCTACGACCCCGCGGCCCGGGTCGCCGACATGGACCAGGGCCGGGTGCTGGCCTCGATGCTCTTCCCGTCCTTCCCGCGCTACTGCGGACAGGTCTTCCACGAGGCGAAGGACAAGGAGCTCGCGCTCCTGTGCGTGCGGGCCTGGAACGACTTCATCCTCGAGGAGTTCGCCGCGGCCCACCCGGGCCGGTTCATCCCGATGATGATCATCCCGCTCTGGGACCCGGCCGCCGCGGCGGCGGAGATCGAGCGGACCGCGGGCCTGGGCGCCAAGTCCATCGCGTTCTCGGAGAACCCGACCAAGCTCGGGCTGCCGTCGATCCACACCGGGCACTGGGACCCGGTCTGGCGGGCCTGCGACGAGACAGGCCTGGTCGTGTCGATGCACGTGGGCTCCTCGTCCAACCTGATCCGCACGTCCGACGACATGCCGACGCTGGCGTTCATGGCCTACTCGGCGGCGGCCAACCAGGCGGGCACACTGCTCGACTGGCTGTTCAGCGGCAACTTCACCAGGTTCGCCAACCTGAAGATCGCCCTTTCGGAGGGCTCGATCGGCTGGATCCCCTACTTCCTGGAGCGGGCCGAGCAGGTCGTCGACAAGCAGAAGTACTGGGCCTCCCGCTTCGACATCGACATGAACGCCGCGCACGACCGGGGCGAGGAGAAGGGCTCCGCCTCCTTCGACCTGGACACCGACATCCGCAGGCTGTTCAAGGACCACGTCTACGGGACGTTCATCGAGGACCACGCGGGCCTGCGGCTGCTGGACGTCATCGGCGAGGACAACGTGATGCTCGAGTGCGACTACCCGCACTCGGACTCCACCTGGCCCGACACCATCGAGAGGGCGAACAAGTGGCTCGGGCACCTTCCCGAGGACGTCCAGCACAAGATCACGGTGGGTAACGCGTCGCGGGTCTACGACTTCACCCCGGCCGACCCCGCCACCATCAAGGTCCCCTGAGCGG
>NZ_BAAATZ010000029.1:113795-120442 GCF_039533685.1 Actinocorallia aurantiaca
CCGACCCGTGCTCGGAGTCGTTCTCCCGGACCGGCAGATCAGTGCACGGTGATGGCGCGTTCGGGGCAGTTGAGCGCGGCCCGGCGCGCCCGCTCCTCGAACTCCGCGGGTACCTCGGCGGTCAGCACCACGCCGTGGCCCCCCTCGTCGAGGTCGAACACCTCGGGGGCGATCTCCCAGCAGCGCGCGTGCCCCTGGCAGCGGTCCGGATCCACGATGGCCTTCATCGGTCGTCCTCCTTCTTCTCGGGCGGTCGTCGGGGTGGCTCAGAACGTGGCGGAGAGGGACCACGGGCCCTCGGGGAAGGGGCGTTCGAGCAGGTCCATGCTGTAGGCGATCCGGCCGGTCACGGCGCCGGGGGAGGAGCCGCAGAGGACGAGGGCGGCGTCCGCCATGGCGCCGTCGTCCTCGACCGGGGCGTTGTCGGGCGTGTGGGGTGAGACTACGGCGACGCCAGGCGTCATCACCAGACCCGACGTCCCGAGGGCGTTGACGCTCACGCCCGTGCCGTGGACCTCCGCCGCGAGGCCGGTCGTGAGCCGGTCGAGCGCGGCCTTGCACATCCCGTAGGGGACGCAGCCGTCGGCCGCCCAGTCCGGGTACGGCGGGCCCATCGGGTGCCTGGCCTGCTTGGAGGTGATGTTCAGGATCCAGCCCCGTCCGCGTCCGACCATGCCGGGGACGGCGAGCTGGCACAGTCGGAACGGGGCATGGACCATCATCTGGAACATCAGCGCGTAGCGGCGGGGACGGATCTCCAGCGCGGGCCCGTAGAAGTTCACGCCGGCGTTGTTCACCAGGGTGTCCACCGGTCCGAGCGCCTCCTCCGCCCGGGCCACGACCGTCTCGACGTCCTCGGGCGCGGTGAGGTCGGCGCGGATCGCCGCGACCCGCCCGCCTCTGGCCTCGATGCCCTCCATGACCTCTTCGAGCGAGCCGGGAAGCGCGGACGAGCCCCGCGTGACCGTCCGCGCCACCAGGGCGATCGCCGCCCCTTCGGCCGCCATGCGCTCGGCGATGTGCCTTCCGATGCCGCGGCTCGCGCCGGTGACGATCGCCACCCGGCCGTCCATCGATCCCACAGAGAGCTCCCGAGGGGTCAGGGCTGTTTCCGCCAGCCGAGAAAAGTGAGTACCTACTCTCTTATTTTGGCAAGGACGGGGCGCTATTGTAAGTGAGTACCCGCTCTTTTAGTCTCCCGGTTCCGCCGGAAGGAGCTGAGCCCATGCATGACATCGTGATCCGCGGCGGCGAGGTGGCCGACGGGACGGGCTCGCCCCCGAGGCGGGCCGACGTCGCCGTCGACGGCGACCGCGTCACGGCGGTGGGCGAGGTCGACGCCCGGGGAAGGCGCGAGATCGACGCCGCCGGCAGGCTGGTGACCCCCGGGTTCGTCGACGTGCACACCCACCTCGACGCCCAGCTCTTCTGGGATCCGGCGGCCACGCCGTCCTGCCACCACGGCGTCACCACCGTGGTGATGGGCAACTGCGGCGTCACCTTCGCCCCCGTCCGCCCCGGCGAGGAGGCCTACCTCGCCGCGATGATGGAGTCGGTCGAGGACATCCCCGCCGACACGATCATGGCCGGTCTCGACTGGGAGTGGGAGACCTACGGCGAGTACCTGAAGACCCTGGGCCGTCGCCCCCTCGGCGTGAACGCCGGCGGCCTGATCGGGCACAGCGCCCTGCGCCACTACGTGATGGGCGAACGGAGCCTGGAGGAGGCGCCCGCCACGCAGGACGACATCGCCGCCATGGCCGCCATCGTGGGCGAGGCCGTCGACAACGGGGCCCTGGGCTTCTCGACGTCCCGCAGCTTCATGCACACCGTCCCCGACGGACGCCCGATCCCCGGCACGTACGCGCTGCCCGAAGAGCTCGCCGCCATCGCCGAGGCCATGGCCGTGCGCGGACGCGGCACCTTCCAGGTGGTTCCCCGCATCGGCGAGCGCGACGGCGCCGACCGGCGCAACTCCATCTCCGAGATGGCGTGGATGGAGGAGGTGAGCCGCGCCTCGGGCCGCCCTCTGGCGTTCTCCATCATGCAGAGCGACCGCCGCCCCGGCCTGTGGTCCTGGGTGATGGACGAGACCGCCGCGGCCCGCTCCAGGGACGCCGACCTGCGCCCGATGACCTCGGTGCGGGGCAGCGCCATCGTCTACGGCCTGGTCAGCCGCACCCCCTACGACACCCTGAACTCCTGGGCGGAGCTGATGGCCCTGCCCTTCCCCGCACGCCTGGCGGCCCTGGCCGAAGAGGGGACGCGGGCCCGGCTGGTCGAGGAGGCCGGGCAGCCGTCCAAGCTGTCGGGCCCGCTGGCCCCCAAGGACCCCGCCAAGATCTACCTCATGCCCCCCGGCTCGGCCGACTACGACGTGAGCCCGGAGAACAGCCTCGCCGCCGAGGCCGCCAGGCGCGGCACCGGCCCCGCCGAGGCCTTCCTCGCCTACACCCTGGAGACCCGCGGCCTGGGCCTCCTGTACTACCCCGTCCTCAACCAGGACCTGGACGCCGTCGCCCAGATGATCACCAACCCCGACGTCGTGATCGGCGTCGCCGACGCGGGCGCCCACGTCGCCCTGACGATGGACGCGGGCAACTCGACCTTCTTCCTGAAGCACTGGGTCCGGGACAGGGGCCTGCTGGACGTCGGCCGGGCCGTCGGGAAGCTGACCGGGGAGGCCGCCGACCTGTGGGGCATCACCGACCGGGGAATCCTGACGCCGGGAGCCTTCGCCGACATCAACGTCCTGGACCTCGACGGCCTCTACCTGCACACCCCCGAGATGCTGGCGGACTTCCCCCTGGGCGCCCAGCGCTTCACCCAGCGGGCCAGGGGCTACGACTACACCCTCGTCAACGGCACCGTCCTGGTCGACCACGACGAACTGACCGACGACCGCCCCGGCCGCCTGGTCACCTCGTCCTGAACACCGCTCCGCTTCAGGTGCGGGCCGGACCCGGCTTGGCCGGCCCGCACCTGAAGCGGACCCGGCCCGGCGCGGCCGGCCCGCGGACGGCCCGGGGCGGTCAGCCGCCGCGGGCCGCGACCAGGGCGCCGCGGTTGACCTTGGTGGCGGCGCTGCGGGGGACGGCGTCGACGAACTCGACGCTCTTGGGGACCTTGTACGCCGCGAGGCGGCTCTTGGCGTAGGCGACGACCTCCGACGGCGTCGGCGGGGCGCCGTGGCCGGCGGGCTGGACGATCGCGTGGACCCGGCGCCCCCACTCCTCGTCGCGCAGGCCGATGACGACGACGTCGGCGATGCGCGGGTGCCCGATGAGGGCCGCCTCGACCTCGGCGGGGAAGACGTTGGCCCCGCCGGTGATGATGATGTCGACCCGGCGGTCGAGGAGGTAGAGGTAGCCGTCCTCGTCCAGGTGGCCGACGTCTCCGGCGGACTGGAAGCCGTCGGGCGTGCCCCGCAGGCGGGGAGCGTCGCCCAGGTAGGTGTAGCCGCGGTAGGTGGGGGAGCGCAGGTAGATCTCGCCGACCCCGCCGGGCGGGAGGTCGTTCCCCTCGTCGTCGAGGACGCGCAGTTCCGTGCCGCGCAGGCCCCTGCCGACGCTTCCCCTGCGGGTCGTCCACTCGTCGCCGCGCAGGGCGGTGACGCCCAGCGCCTCGGTCATTCCGTACGCCATGACGATGCGTTCCAGGCCGATCAGGTCGCCCCAGCGGTGTACCAGGGACGGGGGCATGGGGGCGGCGCCCTGCAGGATCCACTGGAGGCTGGAGAGGTCGCGCTCGTCGACGCCGGGCAGGTCGGCGATGCGCTGCAGCATCGTCGGGGTGGCGGTGAAGGTCGTGACCCGGTGGCGTTCGACGGCGTCGACGGTCAGGGCGGCGTCGAACCTCTCCATCACCACGAGGCGGTCGCCGTCGAGCAGCCCGTACAGGGTGACGAGCCCGTTGGCGTGGTACATCGGCGCGAGCACGAGGATCGTCTGGGGCCGGGGGACGGGGGCCCACATCTGCATGAACGGGGTGCTGAAGACCGGGTCGTGGAGGGCGGGCCGCTCGCTGAGGATGACCTTCGGCGTGCCCGTCGAGCCGCTGCTGCAGATGCCGTGCACGCGCGGGGAGACGACGTCGGGCAGGTCGGGCACGGCGTGCCCGGCCGCCGCCACGTCGATCCACGGCAGGTCGCCGGTGTCCAGGTGGACGGGTGCGGCCACGACCTCGCGCAGGCGGGTCAGCTCCCATTCGGGCAGGTCCCAGCGGACGGGGACGGGCACCGCGCCGAGCTTCCAGGCGGCGAAGACGGCGAGCACGAACTGCGGCGAGTTGCCGAGACCGAGGCCGAGGCGGTCGCCGAAGCCCAGCCCGCGTGCGGCGAGGGCGCCCGCGAGCCGGTCGGAGCGCAGGTCGAGTTCGCGCCAGGTGAAGCCCGACTCCGCCCCGTCGGGGCCGAGGTGGCTCAGGACGGTCTCGCCGGAGCACCGCGCCGACAGCGCGCGGATCCGGCTCACATTGCTGACGGCTTCCATTCAGGCTCCCTCGTGCGGAGGCAGGGCTTCCTCCGCCCACTTCTGGAGGGCGGGGGCGAGCAGCGGCCAGCGTACGAACACGCCGGGGGCCTCGCCCGCGGTGCGCGCCGCCTGCCGTTCACGCCACTCGGTGTCCTCCCACGGCGGCTCGACGAGCCGGGAGCAGGGGAGTTCCAGCGCGACCCGCTCCGATGTCTCGCGCCGGTGGTGGATGTCGCTCGCGCCGCTGCGGAAGACCAGCGTCGGGACGTCAAGGAGGTGCGCCTCCTCGTAGGGCAGGCCGGGGACGAGTTCGCCTTCCGACGGGCAGTACGCGGCCAGCCAGCGCTCCATCGTCTCGATGAACCGCCGGGGGTCCTGGTCGAGGATCCTCTGCTTGTTGGCGGGGTCGCGATCGATGACCCCGGCCCATTCGGGGAGCTCGGCGACCGCCTCCATGCCGCCTTCCCAGGCCGCCCGGATCGATCCGGCGCAGTAGTGGAGGCCGATGGACAGGAGGCCGAAGACGCCGCCGCTGATCCACCACAGGGCCAGCCCTTCGGCGACGTCGCGGTGGCGTGCCGCGGTCAGCAGCGACACCCGGGAGCCGCCCGACCCGCCGGCGATCACGGCGGGCGCCATGCCGAGCTCCCGCAGCAGCCCCGCCAGGACGTCGGCCTGCATCGCGGACTCGGAGTCCCCCTCGAAGCAGACGTCCGACTCGCCGGTGTTGGGGCGGTCCCAGATCAGTACCCGGTTGCCGTGTCCGGCCAGTGCCTCCGCGAGTTCCCGGACGCCGGGGGCGTCCCTGCCCGCTCGGTCTCCGGGTGTGATCACCCAGGGGCGTCCCTCGCCGACCACCTCGTAACCGACCTTCAGCCCGTTCACGCTTGCCGTCGCCATACCCCGAAGTTACTATCCGAATACATGTAAGGGAATACTCACTTACTTATTGGAGGGCTGACCGATGACCCATGAGGCAGTGATCGTCTCGGGCGCGCGGACCGCGGTCGGGACCGCGTACCGGGGCTCGCTGGCCGACGTCGACGCGCTCGAGCTCGGGACGCGCGCCGTCGCCGAGGCCGTACGGCGCTCGGGCGTCGCGCCGGAGCTCTTCGACGACGTGGTGATGGGCGAATCCCTCTACGGCGGCGGAGCCATCGGCCGCTACGCCGCGATCGAGGCCGGGCTGGTGAACGCCCCCGGCATCGCGCACAACCGGCACTGCGCCTCGGGGCTGTCCACGCTGCAGACCGCGGCGGCGTCGGTCATCGCCGGCATGGACCGCGTCGTCGTCGCGGGCGGAGTCCAGTCCACCTCGACGATGCCCAAGGTGAAGCGGCGCGTCCCGGGGACCGACGAGTGGGAGGAGGACTGGCTGGCCCCCAGCCACCGCGCGACCCCCGACGCGCCGATCGACGACATGACCATCACCGTGGGGTGGAACGCCGCGGTCAGGGCCGGGATCACCCGCGAGGAGATGGACGCCTGGGCGTTCCGCTCCCACCAGCGGGCCGTCGCCGGGATCGACGCCGGAAGCTTCGCCGAGGAGATCTTCCCCTTGGAGGTGGCCCGCCGCGACGGGACGGGCTTCACCTTCGAGGTCGACGAGCACCCACGCAGGAGTTCGACGCTGGAGAAGCTCGCGTCACTGAAGCCGCTGCACCCGGAGATCGCGGGTTTCAGCATCACCGCGGGCAACTCGGCCGGGGTGAACGACGGCGCGGCGGCGCTGGTCGTCACCAGCCGGGCGTTCGCCGAGGAGTCGGGGCTGAGCCCGCTGGCGACCGTGCGGTCCTGGGCCTCGGTGGGGGTGCCGCCGTCCGAGACCGGTCTCGCGCCGATCCTGGCCGTCCCCAAGGCCCTCGACCGCGCCGGGCTGTCGGTCGGGGACGTCGCCCTCTGGGAGATCAACGAGGCCTTCGCCTCGGTGAGCGTCGCCGCGACCCGGGCGCTGGGCCTCGACGAGGACACCGTGAACGTCCTGGGCAGCGGCTGCAGCCTGGGGCACCCGGTCGCGATGACCGGAACCCGGATGGTCCTCACGCTCGTCCACGAACTGCGCCGCCGCGGCGGAGGCTTCGCCGTCGCCGCGATGTGCGCGGGCGGGGGCATGGGGACCGCGCTCGTGCTCGAGGTGCCCGCCCCGGCGTGAGGCCGGGCAAGCGGACGGCCGGG
>NZ_BAAATZ010000029.1:120470-161543 GCF_039533685.1 Actinocorallia aurantiaca
CTCCCCGGCCGTTTTCAGCGGATCACTTCCGGCGGCGGGCCGGCTCCAGGGGCGGGAAGAAGCCCTTGACGGTGCCCTCGCTGATCAGGGTGATCGCGCGGTGGCGGTCGAAACCCCCGCCGTGGTGGCTCTCCAGGGCCAGGACGAGCGCGATGCCCATCACCGCGCGGGCCGAGATGTCGGGGGACTCGAACGGGTAGCCGTACCGGTCCTCCACCTCGCGCCAGGCCTCGGCCAGGCGGTCCATGGCCACGGTGAAGTTCTCCTGGTAGAACCGCCGGGCCACCTGCGGGTCGCCGAAGAGGACCAGGCCCAGCAGCGGGAGGATCTCCTCCAGCGTCGAGATGAGCTGCCGGTACAGGCCGGTCATCGTCCTCAGCTGCCGCTCGGGGGTGAGGGGCTGCTCCCGGTCGATGGACTCGGTCGCGGCGACGAGGTCGTCCACGGCCTGCTGGAGCGGCTCCACGACGGCCTCGAAGAACAGCTGGTCCTTGCTCTCGAAGTGGCGGTAGATCACGCCTTCGCTGATGCCGCTGTGCTCGGCGATCACCTTGATCGTCGTGCCGTTCATGTCACCGGTCTCGATGAAGGCGCGTCTCGCGGCGGCCAGGATCGAGCTCTTGCGGGCCTCGGCGGTGAGCCGGCGGCGCGGCCGCGCGGGCTTCTCGGCGGTCGGCGAGGAGGTGACCGGTTCGCTCATGGCCGGCTCCTGAAGGCCGGTCCTCCGCAGGAGGTGAGTGGGCACATACTTTCATATTAGTCGGTGCGGCCCCGCACTTGATCCAGACCCGGTGATCCAGCGTGTCCATCCGGGCACGCGAAGGTGAGCCGCCGGTGTCCCAGAGGACACCGGCGGCTCACCTTCGGTCTTTTTCAGGGCCTCGTCAGCGGCCGTGAAGGCGGGTTCGCCGGCCGGCCGCACGCCCTGCGGAACCCTCCACGCCGGGGGTCAGACCGGCGCTTCGGCGTCCTTCGGCTGCGGCCGCCAGAAGGTCGCGAGCATTCCGGCGGTCGCGGCCACGGCGACGCCGAGGGCGATGGCGCCTCCGGCCCAGCCCGTGATCGCGATGTCGGCGGCGTGGTCGAGCGACCAGTCGCCCGGGCCCAGCAGGGCCAGGGACAGGCAGACCACGGCCAGGACCAGGACGTACTCGTAGCCGTCCTTGAAGACGAAGAACCCGTTCCCCCGGTGGGCGAGCAGCCCCGCGACGAGCATCACGGAGATGACCGCGGCGCAGGCCAGCGGGGTGAGCAGGCCGAGGACCAGCAGCGCGCCCGCGCCGATCTCGGTGACGACGCTCATCCAGGCTTGGAGGGTGCCCTGCTTGAGCCCCAGCCCGCTGAACCAGCGGGCGGTGCCCTCGATGCGGCCTCCGCCCCTCCAGTGGTTGTAGCCGTGGGCGATCATGGTGACGCCCACGACGAGCCGCACGAGCAGCAGTGCGGCGGTTTCGGCTTCCATGCGTTCGATCCTCCGTCATCTCCGGGGGTGACCGCCGGACGGCGGGCATGCCCGCCGTCCGGAAGATCCGCTAATCGGCGACTTTAGCCCTCGCCTTGCGGACGGTCACGGGCTCGGCGAGGCGCTGTTCGTCGCAGACCTTCTGGAGCTTCTCGAGGGTCTCCTCGAGTCCGGGGCCCAGCCGGGGGCCCGGGGTGAAGGTCGCGGGGAGGAAGCGCATGCCGTTGATGACGGCGATCGTGTCGTAGTGCATCGTCCCCTCGGGGTCGCACACGTAGTCCGGCATCCGGTCGAGCACCTGGAGCATCATCCGCTTGAACACCGTGCGCGCGACGTTCGAGCCGATGCACCGGTGGATGCCCAGCCCGAAGCTGGCGTGCCGGTTGCCCTCCCGCTCCATCTTGATCTGGTCGGGGTCCTCGAAGACCGCGGGGTCGCGGTTGGCCATCGCCCACGACAGCCAGAGGCGGTCGCCCTCCTTGAACCGCACCCCGGCGACCTCGCAGTCGGCGGAGACGGTGCGCCCGTCGCCGACGGCGGGGGTGTAGAAGCGCAGGAACTCCTCGGTCGCCGAGTCCAGCAGGGTGTCGCGCTCGCGGCTGAGCCGCTCGCGTTCCGCCGGGTTCTCCGAGAGCCACTCGATGGCGTGGGCGCTGAGCGCGGTGGTGGTGTCGAACCCGCCGCCGATGAGCAGGCCGAGCACGCCGAGCAGCTCGTCGTCGGGCGCCTTCTTGCCGTTGATGTCGGCGTTGAGCAGCCCGTCGATCAGGCCCGGCCGGGGGTTCGCCTTGATCTCTCCGAGCCGCTTGACCAGCTCCATCCCCATCGCCATGTGGAGCTCCCCGACCCGCATGATGTCGGGCGAGGTCAGAGGCGTGTAGATGGCGGCGTGGGCGGGCTCGCAGTAGATGGTCCAGTCCTTGATGGGGATGCCCATCATGGCCAGGGTGAACACGGCCGGCACGATGTTGACGAGGTCCTCGACGAAGTCGATGCGGCCTTCCTCGATCTTCTCGTCCAGGCAGGCGCGCACCACCTCGTCGATCCACGGGATCCAGCGGCTGATGGCAGCGGGGGAGAGGTAGGGGTTGAGCGCCTGGCGGTAGTGCCGCTGCTCGGGCGGGTCCATCTCCAGGAACCCGCCGCGGCGGCCGCGCGCCCGCGGCGGCGCGGGGATGGAGATGCCCTGGTAGCCGCGGCGCTCGCCCTTGACGTCGTTGTCGTTGGAGAGGTACTCGGCGGACCGGGCGGCCAGCTCGAAGACCTCGCGGTTGCCGGCGGCGACCCAGTGCCCGCCGTGGGTCTCCGTCCAGGCGATGGGGCACCGGGAGTGCATCTCGTGCGTGATGTCCTCGAACCGCTCGCGGTAGCCCTCCGCGTGCCGGTCGAAGTGGAACGAGATCTTCTTGCGCTCCTCGTCGCTGACGACGTCGTCGCTCACGGTGCTCCCTCCACGGAGATGGCCCGCTCCGGGCAGGACTTGACGGCGTTGAGGACGTTGGCCTCCTGGCCCGCCGGGACCTCCGGGCTGATCGGCGACGAGTGGCCGTCGACGTCGTCCAGTTCGAAGACCTCGGGGGCCTTCATCGCGCACAGCGTGTGCCCCTGGCAGAGTGACTGATCGACTTTGACCTTCACGATGGTTTCTCCTTCGCCGCTCAGATGTGGAAGTCGTGCCACTTGAGGTAGCCGCCGGCGTCGACCCGCAGCTGCATGCCGGTCACGTAGCGGGCCTCGTCGGAGGCGAGGAAGAGGATGGCGTTGCTGATGTCCACCGGGTCGATGTAGGGGACCGGCATGGCCTGCTGCACGCGGAAGGCCGGCTCGGCGTCCTCGCGCTGCGGGTCCTCGAGGTCGGGGCGGAAGGACCGGTACATCGGCTTGCTCTGCAGCATCTGGGTGTTGACGTTGGTCGGGTGCACGACGTTGGCCCGGATGGAGCGGGGGGCGAGCTGGCGCGCCAGTTCGTGCGTGTAGTCCGACAGGGCGCGCTTGGCCCAGGCGTAGCCGCTGCCGCCGGGGTTGGAGCCCGGGTTCTGGACCATGCCCTGGGACATGAGGGCGGCGGCGGAGGCCACCGTGATGACCGAGGCGCCCTCGGACAGGTGGGGGAGGGCGGCCTGGACGGCGTTGATCGACCCGATGAGGTTGACGTTGACGACGTCGGTCCACGCCTGGAGCGGCGGGTTGCCGTGCAGCGGGGCGATGCCGGCCTGCGCGACGACCACGTCGACCTTGCCGAGCTCGCCGATGCCCTGCTCCAGGGCCTCGCGCAGCTGCGCCGCCTCGCGGACGTCGGCCTGCAGCGCCACGATGCGGCGGCCCTGCGCCTCCACCAGCCGGGCGGTCTCCTTCAGGTCGTCCGGGGTGGACATCGGGTAGTCGACGGTCCCGTAGTCCTGGCAGAGGTCGACCGCGATGATGTCGGCGCCCTCCTCGGCCAGCCGGACCGCGTGGCTGCGGCCCTGGCCGCGGGCGGCGCCGGTGATGAACGCGACCTTTCCCTCAACTCGTCCCATGGGGTGGCTCCTTCATTTTCGGGTCGTTCTGAGCACAGGGGAGAAAGCAGACCGCTCTCGCCGGGTGAGATCGGTTACTTTTTTTAGAAGCTCGATTTCAGCTAGAGAGAACCTTATTCTCGGAACAGTGTCAATGCCAGATATTGATGAGTGACCACTTACTTATCTAGAGTGACGGTCACTCGACGAGGAGGAGAACCGGTGGAAGAACAGGGCAGGCGCGCCAAGTTGCTCATCGACGGGCGGTTGCTGGACGACGGCAAGACGTTCGCTTCGCTCAACCCCGCTACCGGCGAGGTGGTCGGCCACGCCCCGGACGCCACGGTCGCCGACGCCGAGGCCGCCGTCGCGGCCGCGCGCCGCGCCTTCGACACGACGGCCTGGTCGACCGACACCGAGCTGCGCGTCCGCTGCCTCGACCAGCTGCACCGGGCGCTGGTCGAGCACAAGGAGGAGCTGCGCGAACTGGTGATCGCCGAGGTCGGCGCCCCCCGCATGATCACCTACGGGGCCCAGCTCGACGAGCCGATCGAGATCGTCCGCTACTACGCCGACCTGCTGAAGACCTACCCGATGTCCGAGGAGCTCGGCGAGATCGAGGCCAGGGGCCGGCGCCACCGCCGCTGGGTGGAGAAGGAGGCCACGGGCGTCGTCGCGGCGGTCATCCCGTACAACTACCCGGTCCAGATCGCGCTGGCCAAGGCGGCGCCCGCGCTCGCCGCGGGCTGCACGGTCGTGCTCAAGGGCGCGCCCGACACCCCCCTCGTCACGCAGGCCCTGGGCGAGCTCATCCACCAGCACACCGACATCCCGCCCGGCGTCATCAACGTCCTGTCCTCGACCGACGTCGCCGTGGGCGAGGCGCTCACCACCCACCCCGACGTCGACCTGGTCACCTTCACCGGCTCGACCGCCACCGGACGGCGCATCATGGCGGCCGCGAGCGGGACGGTGAAGAAGGTCTTCCTGGAGCTCGGCGGCAAGTCCGCCATGGTCGTGCTCGACGACGCCGACCTCGGCCTGTGCGCGATGGCCTCCGCGTTCATGATCTGCAGCCACGCGGGACAGGGCTGCGCGATCACCTCCCGGGTGCTCGTGCCGAGGGAGCGGCACGACGAGCTCGTCGGGCAGATCGCGGGCATGATGGCCGGGATCAACTACGGCGACCCCGCCGACCCCGCGGTCTACATGGGGCCGCTCATCAGCGAGCGGCAGCGCGACAAGGTCCACGGCCTGGTCCAGCGCGCCGTCGAGGCGGGGGCGACGCTGGTGGCCGGCGGCCAGAAGGTCGATCCGGGCCACTTCTACCAGCCGACCCTCCTCACCGGCGTCGACCCCGACAGCGAGATCGCCCAGGAGGAGGTCTTCGGGCCGGTGCTCGTGGTCATCCCGTTCGATGACGACGACGACGCGGTGCGCATCGCCAACAACTCGATCTACGGGCTCTCCGGCGCGGTCTTCGGCGCCGACGAGGAGCGCGCCCTCTCCGTGGCCCGCAGGATCCGCACCGGGACGATGAGCGTCAACGGCGGCTACTACTTCGGCGGGAACGCGCCCTTCGGCGGGTACAAGCAGTCGGGCATCGGCCGGGAGGGCGGAGTCCCGGGCATGGAGGAGTTCCTGGAGCACAAGACGCTCGCGACGGTGGTCTCATGACGTCCGGGCCGCTGGAGGGCATCAGAGTCCTCGAAGTCGCGATGTACGGGTTCGTCCCCTCGGCCGGCGGGGTGCTCGCCGACTGGGGCGCGGACGTCGTCAAGGTCGAGCACGCCGTCAACGGCGACCCTCAGCGCGGGCTCCGGCAGACCGGCACGATGCGCGTCGAGGGCGATCCGAACCCCAACTTCGAGCACGCCAACCGGGGGAAGCGCAGCATCGGCCTCGACATGTCGACGCCGGAGGGCCGCGAGGTCCTCTACGAGCTGGCCAAGCGGTCCGATGTGTTCCTGACCAGCTTCCTGCCCGGCCACCGCCGGAAGTTCGGCATCGACGTGGACGACGTCCGCGCGGCCAACCCGAAGATCATCTACGCGCGGGGCAGCGCGCTCGGACCCCGCGGCGCGGAGGCCGAACGCGGCGGGTACGACATGACGGCCTTCTGGTCGAGGGCCGGCACCGCCGCCAGCATCACCCCGCCGGACGTCGAGGGGCTGATCAACCCGCCGTCCCCCGCCTACGGCGACACCATCTCCGGCACGAACCTCGCGGGAGGCATCGCGGCGGCGCTGGTGAAGCTCGGCCGCACGGGCGAGCCGTCGGTCGTGGACGTCTCGCTGCTCGGCAGCGGCGTGTGGTCGCTGGGGCACGGCGTCGCACTGTCGGCTCACCTCGGCCAACCCCTGGCGGCCTCCGCGACGGGGACCCACGGCTCGCCGGTCAACCCCCTGGTCGGCCTGTACCGCACGGCCGACGGCCGGTACCTGTCCCTCGTCATGCTGCAGCCCGGCAAGTTCTGGGCGGACGTGTGCCGGCACATCGACCGCCCGGAACTGATCGACGATCCGCGCTTCGCCACCGGCGAGCTCGTCGCGGCCAACACGGCGGAGGCCGTCGAGATCCTCCGGGAGGTGATCGCCACCCGCACTCTGGCCGAGTGGTCGGAGCGCTTCGCCACCCTCGCGGGGCCCTGGGCCCCGGTGCAGGACTCCCTGCAGGCGCTCGACGACGGGCAGATCCGGGCGAACGACTACGTGGTCCAGGCGGGCGGGCTCAGGCTGGCGGCGAGCCCCGTGCAGTTCGACGTCCGCAGCCCCGCCTCGGGCCCGGCCCCCGGGTTCGCGGCCCAGACCGAGGAGGTCCTCCTGGAACTCGGCCTGGACTGGGAGCGCATCATCGAGCTCAAGACGGCCGGCGCCATCACCTGAGACCCGGCCGCGCGGCCTGCGGACGAGTCCTCCGCCCCGAGGCGCGGCTGAGGCCGGTTTCGGACGGAGGCCGCTCGTACCGCAGGCGGGGCGACTGACCTAACGTGTCTTCAGTAGCTCGGATGGAGAGGTCCCATATGGCTCATCGCCCCCTCGACACCGGTGAACGAGGTGTTCAGGGAGTACATCGCATCGCTCGCCCGGCGGCTCGCCGGTCCCGGGGCCACCTGATGAGGCAGCGGCTGCTGGTGGTCGCGCGCAGGCCCGCCGACATCGTGCGGATGGCCGGGGGCTGGATGGTCGACCAGGTGTTCGTCGGCTGGGAGGTCATGGTGCTCACCGAAGGCCGCGCCGATCCGGCGATGCGGATCCTGGGCGCGCGCTGCCACGACCTGGAGTGCGCGCTGGGCACGGCGGAGTCGGGCCGGTGGCCGACGGCCGTCGCGGTCGACCCCGGCCTCTACGATCGCGACGAGCGGGTCAGGCGGATGGTGAACGCGGCGCTCGAGAGCGGAGTCTCCGACTGCAGGTTCTGGTCCGATCCCGCGGCGCCCGGCGAGGAGGACGCCGCGGTGCGGCACCGGCTGAGCGCGGCGGCGCGGGCGTTCAAGGCCCAGGCCCTGGCCGCGCTGGCCGTGCCGGCCGGTCCGGTGGAGGGCACGGAGACGTTCCGGCCGGTCGCGCTGCTCCACCCTTTCGGCCGGATCTGATCGCGCCGAACAGGTCTTCACGGCGGTGAGGGAGCCCTGATCCGGCCCGGCGCGCGGCCGGGCCGGGAACGGGTTCGGCGGGGACGGCCGGACCCGTTCGCCGACTTCGGCGCCGGGCCGCCCTTTGCGCTGCCCTTGCCCGCCTGACGTGGCCGAATTCGGCCGAGGCGGATTCCGAAGCCCGCACTGCCCGCGTGAACGAGCCGCTTCCGGCGTGCTGCGCGCGGTGGCGAAACATGCCCGCTTTGTCGTGTTCTCGGGGTATCGGAGTGGGCGAACCTTGACGGCGGATTCGGCTGATGCTAGGCATGTGCTCAGCACTGCTGAGCAGTCGCCCAGCAGTGCGGGGCGCAGGCGCCCCGCGCACCTCGACGCGCGGTGGTGGCCGCGCATCTGGTCAGAGGAGGCCTGGGTGAGCGACTTCGGTCCGGTCGACCGCTTCGCTGGTGAACGTGTGATTTCTGATCCCCCCGGTCGTGGACCGGACCGGGCGCTCCGCGGCTCCGCCGGCCGTCCGGCCGCGAGCGGTACGAGGCCGGTGGGCCGGTGAGCGCGGAGGAGGCGCCGGCGCGCCGCTACGCCGGCACCCGGGTGCCCCGGGTGGAGGACGCCCGGCTGCTGACCGGCCGCGGGACCTACGTGGACGACGTGGTGCGCCCCGGCATGCTCCACGCGTGCTTCGTGCGCAGCCCCCTGGCGCGCGCCCGGATCGAGGGCGTCGACGCCTCCGAGGCGCTCGCCCTCGAAGGCGTCCACGCCGTCTTCACGGCGGAGGACCTCAACCCGACCGCGCGCGAGCAGTGGTACACCCTGATCGGCAAGGACGTCCCCGACACGCCGCGGCCCCCGCTGGCCGAGGACGAGGTGCGCTTCGTCGGCGACCCGGTGGCGCTGGTGATCGCCGACGACCGCTACATCGCCGAGGACGCCGCTGAACTGGTCGTCGTCGAGTACGAGCCGCTGCCGCCGGTCGTCGACTACGCGACGGGGCGGGAGTCCGGCGATCTGGTGCACGAAGGCTTCCCGAACAACATCGCGTGCGAGCTCGCGGGGCTTCCCGTCGAGGACCTGCCGGTGTTCGACGAGGCCGCGTTCACGGCACGGGAGACGATCTACCAGCAGGCCTACGCGGCGGTCCCCATCGAGACGCGGGGGCTCGTGGCCGAGTGGTCGCCCTCCACCGGCGAGATGACGATCTGGGCGGCGACCCAGTCGCCGCACGAGGTGCGCCTGTTCTGCGCCCGGCTGCTCGGCCTCGACGAGCACCGGGTGCGCGTCGTCATGCGCGACACCGGCGGCGGCTTCGGGCAGAAGGTCCTGCCGCTGCGCGAGGAGATCTGCGTGATGCTGGCCTCGGTGAAGGTGCCGGGCCCGCTGAAGTGGATCGAGGACCGGCGGGAGAACCTGCTGGCGGCCGGGCAGGCGCGCCACGAGCACGCCGACGCGCGGATCGCCTTCGACGCCGACGGCATGATCCTGGCCACCGCGATCGACTACGTCCAGGACGTGGGCGCCTACCCGACACCGGCTCCGATGAACACCTGCGCCGTCGTCGGCATCCTGTTCCCCGGCCCCTACCGGATCCCGCAGGGCACGTTCGCGACCACGGGGGTCTTCTCCAACACCGTGGGCCGCACCGCCTACCGGGGGCCGTGGCAGTTCGAGTCGGTGGCGCGCGAGGTGCTCCTGGACATCGCGGCGCGCGAGATGGGCAGGGATCCCGCCGAGCTGCGCCGCAAGAACCTGCTGCGGCGCGACGAGTTCCCCTGCACCAACCACAGCGGCATGCCCTACAGCGACGTCACCCCCCTGGAGACGTTCGAGCAGGCCCTGGAGATGCTGGACTACGACGCCTTCCGCCGGGAGCAGGAGCGGGCCAGGGCCGAGGGGCGCTACCTGGGCGTGGGCACGTCCACCTACATCGAGCCCACCACGGACTCGCTGTCGCTGCACGCCACCGAGGGCGCGACGATCCGGATCGAGCCCTCGGGCAAGGTGAACGTGTACGTCTCGGGCGGCTCGAGCGGCAACAGCATCGAGACGACTGTCGTCCAGCTCACCGCCGACGCCCTGGGCGTGGACATCGAAGACGTCAACACCATCCAGGGCGACACCGCCGTCACGCCGTTCGGCGGCGGCACGGGCGGCAGCCGGTCCGGCTCGATGAACGCGGGGGCCGTCGAGGCGACCGCCTCCATCCTGCGGGAGCGGATCGCCGCGATCGCCGCGGACCGCCTGGGGGTCTCGGCGGAGGACGTCGAGACGGTCGGCGGCCACGCGCGGGTCCGGGGCAAGCCCGAGACCGGCCTGCCGCTGTCGGAGATCGCGTCGATCGCCTACTTCCAGCCGGAGAGCCTGCCGCCGGGCGTGCCGCCGGGCCTGGAGGCCAGCGGCCGGTACCGGGCGCAGAGCCCGGTGATCTGGGCCAACGCCACCCACCTGTGCACCTGCGAGGTGGACCTGACGACGGGCGCGGTGAAGCTGCTGCGCTACATCGTCAGCGAGGACTGCGGCCCCATGATCAACCCCACCGTGGTGGAGGGCCAGATCGCGGGCGGCGTCGTCCAGGGGATCGGCGGAGCGCTGTACGAGCACCTCGCCTACGACGAGGACGGCAACCCCGTCTCCACGACCTTCATGGACTACCTCCTGCCCACGTCCACCGAGGTCCCGGTCATCGAGTACGGCCACATCGAGACCCCGGGGCCGGGCCCCGGCGGCTACAAGGGGGTCGGCGAGGGCGGCGCGATCGGAGCGCCTCCCGCGGTCGTGAACGCGGTCGCCGACGCGCTCGCGCCGCTCGGAGTGAAGATCACCCGCCTGCCGCTGACGCCGGAGTCGCTCGTGACGCTGGTACGCGAAGCGAAGGCCCGTCAGGAGGCGGCCGGATGAAGCCCGCAGCTTTCACCTACCACGCGCCCGAGACCGCGGCAGAGGCCGCCGGCCTGCTCGCCGACCTGGGAGACGAGGCCAAGGCCATCGCCGGAGGACAGAGCCTGGTCCCCATGCTCGCCCTGCGGCTGGCGGTCTTCGACCACCTCGTCGACCTGCGCCGCGTCGGGGGACTGCGCGGCGTCGAGCGGCGGAACGGGGACGTGTGGATCGGAGCAGGGACGACCCAGACCGAGGTCCAGCGGTCCGCCCTGGTCGCCGAGGCCGTCCCGCTCCTGTCCCGCGCCACCCCGCTGATCGGGCACTTCCAGATCCGCAACCGCGGCACGATCGGCGGGTCGATCGCCCACGCCGACGCCGCGGCGGAGTACCCGGCGGTGGCCCTGGCGCTCGACGCCCGGCTCGAGGCGCTGTCGCCTCGCGGCAGCCGGACCATCCCCGCCACGGAGTTCTTCACCGGCCTGTGGAGCACCGCCCTGGAGCCGGACGAACTGCTGACGGGGATCTCGTTCCCCGTCCGGGGAGCCCGCAGCGGGTTCGCCGTCGAGGAGTTCGCCCGGCGGAGCGGCGACTTCGCCATCGCGGGCGCCGCGGTCGCCGTCGAACTCGACGCCGACGGGCGCGTCCTCCGCTGCGGCATCGGCCTGTTCGGCCTCGGCTCGACCCCGAGGCGGGCCTCGGCCGCGGAGGCCGCGGCGACCGGCGGCGGCGCCGACTCCCTTTCGGCGGAGGAGATCGGGCGCGACGCCATCGCGGAACTGGACTCGGTTCCCTCCGACCTGCACGCCTCCGCCGACTACCGAAGACACCTCGGGGCCGTCATGGTGGCGCGCGCCTGGCAGAGAGCCGTCAAGGAGGCGAGCGATGCCTGACATCGAGATCCGGGTGACCGTCAACGGAAGGCCGAGGCGCGCGACCGTGCCGCCCCGGCTGACCCTCGCCGACTACCTGCGCGAGACCTGCGGGCTCACCGGCACCCATCTGGGCTGCGAGCACGGCGTCTGCGGCTCGTGCACGGTGCTCCTGGACGGGGAGGCGGTCCGCGCCTGCCTGATGTTCGCCGTGCAGGCCGACGGGGCGGAGGTCACCACCGTGGAGGGGATGGCCGCGGCGGACGGAGCGCTCTCCCCGGTCCAGTGCGCCTTCCGCGACCACCACGGGCTGCAGTGCGGTTTCTGCACCCCGGGCCTGGTCGTCTCCGCCACCGCGTTCCTGCGCGACAACCCCGACCCCACCGACGAGCAGATCCGCGACGGCCTCTCCGGGAACCTGTGCCGCTGCACCGGCTACCAGGGGATCCTCAAGGCCGTCCGGGCGGCGGCCGACGGCACGGGCGCCGCGGAGGAGACCGCGTGAAACTCCAGAACACCCTCAGCGTCCCCGTACCCGCCCGCGAGGCGTGGAAGGTCCTGCTCGACATCGAGCGGATCGCCCCCTGCGTGCCCGGCGCGACCCTGACCTCGCACGACGGAGACCGCTTCGGCGGCAAGGTCAAGGTCAGGCTCGGGCCGATCGGGCTGACCTACAGCGGCACCGTCGCCTTCGTCTCCCGCGACGAGGAGGCCGGAACCGTGGTCATGGAGGCCAGCGGCCGGGAGACCCGGGGCGGCGGGACCGCCAAGGCCGTCATCACCTGCACGCTCACCGACCACGGGGACACCACCGGCGTCCTCGTCGACACCGACCTCGCCATCACCGGCAGGCCGGCGCAGTTCGGCCGCAGCACGCTCGCCGACGTCGCCGCCACCCTCATCGACCAGTTCGCGGCCAACCTCGCCGCCGACCTGACCGCATCCGCGACCCCTGCCGCCCCCACCGCACCCGACGTGCGGGAGCCGGAGGCGGCCGACACCGCCGCCCCACAGCCCGCAACCCACGCCCCCCAGCCCTCCGCCGAACCGATCGACCTTCTTCAGGCGACCGGCGGAGGGCTCCTCAAGCAGTTCGGACCCGTCGCGGCCGCGACGGTCCTGCTGATCCTCCTGCTCACCATCCTGCGCCGCCGGCGAAACAACGGATCCGCCTGACGCCGGCCTACCCCGGACCCGCCCCGAGATCCGCCGAACCCGCTCGAGCCGTCCCGATCCCGCGTCCCCGACGCTCCCGGACGGCCCTCGGCTCTGTTCGCCATGCCCACCGCGCCGCCCACCGCCGGCGCGCCCCCCTGAGACAGCAATGTCAAGAAACGAGGTAACGATGTCCGGACGAGTAGAAGGAAAGGTCGCCTTCATCACCGGCGCGGCACGCGGCCAGGGCCGCAGCCACGCCGTACGGCTGGCAGAGGAGGGGGCGGACATCATCGCCGTCGACATCTGCAAGCAGATCGACACGGTGCCCATCCCCATGTCCACCCCGGAGGACCTGGAGGAGACGGCGGCCCAGGTGAAGGCACTGGGCCGGCGCATCGTCACCGCCCAGGTGGACGTGCGCGACTTCGACGCGCTGAAGGACGCCGTCGACGAGGGCGTGCGCCAGCTGGGCCGGCTGGACATCGTCGTGGCCAACGCCGGCCTCGCGGCCGCCGGCAACGAGATCCACAAGATGGAGAGGGAGCTCTGGCAGGATTCGATCGACGTCAACCTGACCGGTGTCTGGCACACCGCCAAGGCCTCGGTCCAGCACCTCATCGACGGCGGCCGCGGCGGCTCCGTCGTGCTGACCAGCTCCGTGGGCGGGCTGAAGGCCTACCCGAACGTCGGCAACTACATCTCGTCCAAGCACGGGGTGGTCGGCCTGATGCGCACCATGGCGGTGGAGCTCGCGCAGCACAACATCCGGGTCAACTCCGTCCACCCCACCCAGGTGAGCACGCCGATGCTGCTGAACGACATGACGTTCCGGATGTTCCGGCCCGACCTGGAGAACCCGACCGCCGAGGACATGGCGCCGATCTCCCAGATGATGAACGCGCTGCCCATCCCGTGGGTGGAGGCGGTGGACATCAGCAACGCGGTGCTCTTCCTCAGTTCGGACGAGGGCCGCTACATCACCGGTGTGACCCTCCCGATCGACGCGGGATCCATGCTCAAGTGACCGGGTGAACGCGCCGCACCCGGCCCGCGGCGGCGCAGGGACGGCCACCGCGTGACCCTCCGGCCGGAACCGGAGGAGGGCGCGCGGTGGCCTCGGGACGATCCGTACGATTCCTGGAGATGCGCAGATGGAAGCCAACGACGAGGTCTACTGGGACCCCTACGACGCCGCGTTCGCGAAGGACCCCTACCCGATATACCGGCGGCTCAGGGAAGAGGCGCCGCTCTACCACAACGAGAAATACGACTTCTACGCGGTCAGCCGCTTCGAGGACTGCGAGCGCGGCCTCCCGGACTGGAAGTCCCTCCCGTCGGGCCGCGGCAACATCCTCGAACTGATCAAATCGGACTTCGAGATCCCGCCGGGCACCCTCATCTTCGAGGACCCGCCCACCCACGACATCCGCCGCCGCATGCTCTCCCGCGTCTTCACCCCCCGGCGGATCGGCATGCTGGAGCCGCAGGTGCGGCGGTTCTGCACCAACGCCCTCGACCAGGTGGTCGGCGCGGACCGCTTCGACCTCATGGCGGCCCTCGGCGCCGAGATGCCGATGCGCGTGATCGGCATGCTCCTCGGCATCCCCGAGGCCGACCAGGCCGCCATCCGCGACACGACGGACGAGGTCCTGCGCACCGAGGACGGCGGGCAGATGGACTTCAAGGAGGGCGATGTCCTCAGCAACGAGGCGTTCGGCGAGTACATCGACTGGCGGATGAAGAACCCGTCGGACGACCTCATGACCGAGCTGCTGAACGTCGAGTTCGAGGACGAGACCGGCGTCACCCGCACCCTCACCCGCGACGAGATCCTGACCTACATCACGGTCGTCGCGGGCGCCGGGAACGAGACGACGGGACGGCTCGTCGGCTGGATGGGGTCCCTGCTGGCCCAGCACCCCGACCAGCGCCGCGACCTGGTGGCCGACCCGTCCCTGATCCCCGGCGCCGTCGAGGAGGTCCTGCGGTTCGAGCCGGCCGGCCACTCCATCGCCCGGTACGTGACCGAGGATCTGGAGTTCCACGGCACGACCGTGCCGGCCGGCAGCGCCCTGCTCCTCCTGGTGGCCTCCGCCAACCGCGACGACCGGCGCTATCCCGAAGGGGACGGTTTCGACATCCGCCGCACCATGAGCCAGCACCTGACCTTCGGCCTGGGCGGCCACTACTGCCTGGGCGCCGCGCTCGCGCGGCTGGAGGGCCGGATCGCGATGGAGGAGATCCTGCGGCGCTTCCCGGAATGGGACGTGGACTGGGACGGCGCGAAGCTGGCGCAGACCTCGACGGTCCGCGGCTGGGAGACCCTTCCGCTCGTCCTCGGCTGAACCGGATCAGCCGGACCGGTCCGCCACGGCCGCGACGTCGCGGTCGCGGTCGTGGTGGATGGGCCCGCCGGTCCGGCTCAGGGGCAGCGCGCCGCCCCCGCGGCGCGACGCGACGAACTCCGCCGCGATGGACACCGCGGTCTCCGCCGGGGTGCGGGCGCCCAGGTCGAGCCCGATGGGGGAGCGCAGCCGCGCCAGCTCCCCGTCCGTGAGCCCGGCCTCGCGCAGCCGGGCCAGCCGTTCGGCGTGGGTGCGGCGCGAGCCCATCGCGCCGACGTAGCCGACGGGCAGCCGGAGGGCCACCTTCAGCAGCGGTATGTCGAACTTCGCGTCATGGGTGAGCACCACGACGTTGGTGCGGGCGTCGACCTCGGTCGAGGCCAGGTAGCGGTGCGGCCAGTCCACGACGACCTCGTCGGCGTCGGGGAACCGGGCCTCGGTGGCGAACACGGGACGGGCGTCGCAGACCGTCACGTGGTAGCCGAGGAACCTCCCGAGGGTCGCCACGGCGGCGGCGTGGTCGATCGCGCCGAAGACCAGGAGGCGCGGCCTGGTCGCGTACGAGCGGATGAAGACGTCCAGGCCGGGACGGCAGCGGACCGAGCGGATCCCGGTCGCGCCGCCGTCCAGCATGGCCCGCGCCTCCGCCACCACCACGGAGTCGACGTCGGCCAGGCCGGTGGAGCCGTGGTGCCGGCCGGCCAGGACCGCGAGGGTCGCGCCCGAGGCGTCCAGGAGGTGCGCCACGGCCACCGGGGCCTCACCCGAGACGGCCTCGACCACCCGTGGCGGCGGCGCCGGCTGCACGAACACCTCGACGGTGCCGCCGCACGTCAGGCCGACCGAGAACGCGGTGTCGTCGGAGTAGCCGAAGCTCTCCCGCACCGCCTCCCCGGTCTCCAGGGCCTCGCGGCACAGTTCGTACACCGCGCCTTCGACGCACCCTCCGGAGACGCTGCCCACCGCTTCGCCGTCCTCGGCGACGGCCATGGCGGCCCCGGGAGAGCGGGGAGCGCTGCCTCCGGTGCCGATGACGGTGGCCAGGGCGTACCGCACGCCCGCCGCGTTCCAGGCCGCGAGCCTCTCGGCGATCTCACGCATGGCGTTTCCGTCTTCCCATCCTGTGCGGGTCCCTTACGGGGCCGCGGGTTCCGTGCCGTCGCCGGTGTCGCCGTCCCGGGGGTTCTCGACGGTGCCGTCGGGCTTGGTGAGCGTCTCGTCGTCGGCGGGGAGCGTCTCCATGTCGTCGACGCGCCAGGATCCCTTCTCCAGGACCAGTTCCAGCAGGAGCTTCGTGCCCAGGACCTGGCGCACCCCGATGGTGCTGCGCACCTCGCTGTCGAGGGTGACGAGGGTCTTGGCGCGCCCGCCGTCGAGGTCGTTGAGGTAGACGTCGCGCACGGTGGCGGTGGCGTCCGCCTTGTACTTGGTGATGACGTCGGCCAGGCCGTCGAAGGCAGTCTGGTAGGAGTCGCCGAAATCCGCTGACGTCAGGTCGCGGATGCGCTTCTGCGTGGAGGCCAGGTCGGTGTGCCGGTAGGCGAGCAGCGCCCGCGCGAAGTCCGCGGACCGGGTGCGCACCCGCTGCTCGGTGCCGTCCTGGTCGGCCAGCCGGCCGGCCTCCCGCCACTGGATGCCGGCCGTCGCCAAGGCGGTGAGGAACACCAGCGCCAGCGCTGCCACGACCAGCCGCCTCGACACCCCCGCGGACAGCCGTGGCGCCCGCCGCGGCTTCGGCTTCGCGGCGGAACTCTTCGGCCCGGGCTTCTTCGGCGTCTTCTCGACCGCGGCCTCTTCGACCGCGGCCTCGGCCTCTTCGGCTGCGGGCTCCTCGAGAGCGCCCTCCGCGGAGGCGGTGTCCTCCGGGGCCTCTTCGGCCGGGAGCCCTTCCGTGGTCTTCGTGGTCATGATCTCCTCCTCGGACCGGACACGGAACGTACCCGGCGTACGGTGTGGGCTGCGGTGCCCAGCAGGACCAGGGCGGCGACCACCATCGGGAGCCGCGGCAGCCAGGTGTCGGTCAGGCTCTCTTCCTCCGGCGCGGCGACGGGACGGGGCGCGACGGTCCGGAAGACGTCCTGGGGATCGGTCCCCGCGGGACGCGCCGCCTCTTCGGGCTTCTGCTCCGGCCGCTCGGTCTTCTTCGGGGCACTGCTCCTGGCGGGTGCGTCGCGGCAGTGGTAGATCGGCGGCTCCTCGGGGTCGGGCCGCGGCTGCGAGTACTCCGGCGGGTTCGGCACCGGCCCGGCGACGCTGATGACGGCGGTGGCCCGGACGTAGGTACCGCCGTTCCCGGGCCTCTCCAGGACGTCCGCGACCATCTTGGGGAAGACGTCACGGAGGTTCTTCATGGCGTGCCGGACGGCCTCGCTGTTCGTGTCGTCGAACACCGAGGGGGCGGGGGTTCCCGCCGCGGTGAGCACGCACCGCAGGCCCGGACGCACCTCCTTGAGCAGCGCGTTCACCTGCTGCATGAGATTCGGCCCGTTGTCGAGCAGGCTGTCGATCTTCTTGCTGTCGCCGCTCAGCGTGGAGGTGAAGAGCGCGAGGTCGTTCATCCCGGAGGCGAGCTGCGTCCTCTTGTCCGAGAGGGTGCCGGCCAGGGCGGTCAACTGCACCGAGAGGGCGTCGAGCACGCCCGCCTGGTCGGCGATGGCGCCGGTGAGGTGGTCGAGGTCGGCGAGGGCGTCGTGCAGCTGCTGGCCGCGGCCGTCCAGCCCGACCGCCAGCTCGCGCGTGAGGGTCTTCAGGTCGGCTGGGTCGATCGAGCGCAGCATCCGCCCGGCGCTGTCGAACAGCTTCTGGTACTGGACAGTGGAGTCGGTGCGCTCCACCGGGATGACGTCGCCGTCCTTCAGCGCCGTCGCGATGGGGCCCGAAGAGGGCGGGGCGAGTTCCACATAGGGTTCGCCGACCGCGGACTTGCGCAGGACCTGTGCGGTCACGGTGTTCGGCACCTTCCTGCCCTGCTCCACGAGCAGGGTGACCGTCACCCGGCCGGGACGCAGCTCGACGGACTCGACACTGCCGATCGGCACGCCCAGGTAGTCGACCTCCAGGCCGGAGCGCAGGCCGGGGGAGGAGGCGAAGTCGGCCTTCACCTCGATGAAGTCCTCGCCGAACCGGATCGGCAGCAGCGTCAGCGCCGCCCAGGCGAACATGAGGACGGCGACCGCGGCGAAGACGGCGAGGTTCAGCAGGATGCGCGGCCTCAACGCGGCCCCCTCACTTCGGTGCCAGCAGGGTCTTGAGGCTCTCGTCGAGCCCGGGCTTCGGCTTCTTCTCGCCGGGCAGGAATCCGGCCAGCCAGGCGACGGCGAGGACCTGCCCCCCGTTCGAGATGCGCGGCGCCAGCATGAGCTTGTCCGTGATGTCCTTGAGGACGGTCTTCAGCTGGTCCTTGCCGCGGGTCATCGCGCGCAGGACGGCGTCCAGCCTCAGCAGCGTGGTCCGCAGCCGTGCGCCGTGCCGCTCCTTGATCACGCTGTTCGCCTCCTCGGCGAGGTCGGTGAGGCCGGTCAGCGTCTTCTTGAGTTCGGTCCGGTCCTTGTCGACCCGTTCGGTCATCTCCAGCAGGGAGCCGGGCAGCCGGTCCAGGGCGGGCGACGCCTTGGCCAGGGAGTCGCCCAGCCGCCCCAGGCCGTCGATCAGCGTGCGCAGGTCGCGGCCCGCGTCCGCGTAGCTCTCGGAGATGTCCGCGGCCCGCTTGATGATCTTCTGCAGGCGAGGCCCGGCGCCGTCGAGCCCGGTGGAGAGCTCGGAGACGATGTCCGTCAGGTTCTCCCCGCCGAGCGCGCCCAGCACCGGCCCGACCCGGTCGGTGATCCGCTCCAGGTCGGGCTGGACGGCGGTCTGCGTGATCAGGGATCCGCCGGCCATCGCGGGCGCGATCCGCGGCACGGAGCCGACGGGCGGGGTCAGCCGCACGTAGTTCTCGCCGAGCAGGCTGGTCTGGGCGATGGTCGCGCTCGTCCCCACCGGGATCCGCGTGCCGTCGACCAGCGAGAGCGTCACCCTGCTGCGGTAGCCCTGGAGCCGGATGTCGACGACCGAGCCGATCCGCACGTCGTACATCTGCACGCCGTGGCCGGCCACCAGGTTCTGCACGTCGTCGAAGACCGCGTACAGGGTGAGGTCGCCCTTGGGGGCGCCGAGGGTCTGCAGGGAGCAGCCCGTCAGCGAGGAGAGGGCCAGCAGCAGCGCCAGGACGCGTCTCATGGCCGCCCCTTCTTCTCGATCTTCGTGGGGCAGTTGCCGATCGGCGCGTCGAGGCAGGGCACCCGGCCCCAGCCCATGGCGGTGAAGATCGGCTGGAGCCAGATGCGCAGGGTCGGGCTGAGCTGGGCCCGGATGACGAAGACGTGCTGCTCCGGGTCCCAGGCGTCGGCGATCGCATCGGTCATCCCGGACATGCCGGTCATGGCCTGGCCGAGCGCGGCGCTGTTGGCCTTCATGGTCATCAGCAGGGACGAGGCCTGCGCGAGGGTGGGGGGCAGCGTCTCGCGGTAGGAGACGACGATCAGCTGCCCCCTGCGGATCAGGGCCTCGAGGCCGACGAGCAGGTTCTTCAGCTGCGTCCGCTCGTCGGCGAGCTGCCTGCCGGTGGCGCTGAACGCGTCGATGAGCGACCTCAGCTGGGTGTCGCGCCGGTTCAGCGAGGCGGCCAGGTCGCGCAGCCTGGTCGCCGCGGACACGATCTGCTCGTCCTGCGAGGCCAGGGTCTCGGCCAGCGCCGCGGTGTCGCCCAGCGCGTCGTTCATGCCCTCGCCGCGGCCGTCCAGGAGCCCGGCCCCGGTGTGCACGAGCCCGCGCAGTTTGTCGGGGTCGAGGGAGTCGGCCAGGGCGGTGAAGGAGCCGAGCGCCTCGTCGATCTCGACCGGCGGGTCGGTGCGCTCGACGGGGATCACCGAGCCGGACTCGGCCCGCTCCGCTCCAGGCTTCCACGCCGGGTACAGGATGACGCTCCGTTCGCCGATCGCGCTGTCCGCGGCGATCGTGGCGCGCGCGTCGGCGGGGACGGGGACGTGTCCGTCGACGCGCAGGTCGATCCGGACCCGCTGCCCGGCGATGTGGACGCCCTCCACCACGCCGACGTTCGCCCCCATGATCTTCACCCGTGACTTCTCGTACATCGACGGGGCCTTGGTGAAGTACACGGAGATCCGGTAGCCGTCGGATCCGCCGAGTCCACCGAGGACAGAGCATCCTCCGGCGGTGACGGCCAGCCCTGCGGCGAGCAGGGCGGCGGTGAGGATCCGCGGGGGTCTCATCGCTTCCTCCCGAACTGGGCGGCGAGCTTGGACAGGTCCTCGGGGGCGACCGGGCCGAGCTGCGTGATGGCGGCGTCGAGGAAGGGGCCGTAGGAGTTGGCGGTGGAGAAGCCGGACATGGCGGGGCCGAGCCAGGCCAGCAGGGTGTTGATGTCGTCGAGCTCCGGCTGGAGACCGCCGACGGTGCCGCCCATGTCCTCCATTAGGCTGATCAGCTTCTGCTGCTGGTGGTCGATGAGCTTGGAGAGCCGGGTGACCGCCCTGCTGCCGCTGCCCAGCAGGACCGACAGTTCGGCCTGCCGGTCGCGCAGCTGGTCGAGCAGCCCCTGGAGGCCGCGGGCGAGCCGGGCGAGCTGGGCGTCCTTGGCCCGGACCATGCCCAGGAGGCGGTCGCTGCTGGAGATGAGCTCGCGCAGCTGCGGGCTCGCCTTCTCCATGGCGTCGGCCAGCTGCGCCAGGTCGTGCAGCGCCCCGGCGAGGCGCTCGCGGGTCCGGGGGGAGGCTCCGCCGAGCTGGTCGACGACGTCGCCGATCAGCTTGGTGTCCAGCTGCGCGAACGTGCGGGTGCCGGTGGCGACCAGGTCGTTGGCGGTGACGGGCAGGCGGGTGCGCTCCAGGGGGACGCGGCGCTGCTCGTCGGGGAGGCCGGCCAGGTAGGGCCTGGTGATGGGGCCGCTGAGCCGCAGGTAGCGGCCGCCCAGGATGTTGGAGGTGCTGATCTCGGCACGGATCTGGCGGCCGAGGTCGACGTCCCGGTCCACCTTCCAGGTGACGAGGACGGTGCCGCGGGTGAAGTCCGGCTCGACCGCGGTGACCTCGCCGGCCTTGATCCCGGCGACCCTCACCTCGTTGCCCGAGTGCAGGCCGCCCGTCCCGGCGAACACGCCGGTCATCGTGTACCTGCTCTGGAGCAGGCCGGTGCTGCCGACGACGAACACGGCGACGAGCGCCAGGGTGAGGACCAGCAGCGAGGAGATGCCGAGCATCGCGGGGTCGCGGTCGCGGAAGGACTTGAGCGCCATCAGTTCCCCCCTACGACGAGTTCGTTCAGGGAACGGGAGGTCATGGGGCCTTCGGGGATCTCGGTGAGCCGCATGTCGTCGGGGCACGGGCTGGGCGTCAGGAAGATGCAGGGGGCGGCGCCGACGAGAAACCCTCCGCGCTTGGAGAGTTCGAACACGTGCTGGAACTTGGGCCAGGTGACGGGCAGCATCTCCTTGAGCAGCCCCAGGTTGCGCTGGGTACCGCCCATCACGAAGGACAGCCGCTCGATCATCTCGTCCAGTTCGTCGGCGTTGTCGCCTGCGACCTTGTCAGTGGTGCGCAGGGTCTCGGACAACTGGCTGATGGCGGTGTCCACGAGGGCGCGGTTCTCGCCGAACGCCTCGGTCAGCGTGGCCAGGTCGTCGGCGGCGCGGGCGATCTGCTGGTCGCGCCGGGCCAGGACGCGGGTGACGGTGGAGAAGTCGTCCAGCATGTTCCGCAGCGTCTGCTTGCGTCCGGCGATGGTCGACGACAGCCGGTCGACGTTGGCCAGCAGCCGCGAGGCGTCGTCCTCGGTGCCGTCCATGGCGGTGTAGATCGCCAGGAGGATGGTGTTGAGCTGCTCGGGCTTGAGCCCGTGGGCCAGCGGCTCGAGCCGGTTGATCAGGTCGCTGAGGTCGACGACCGACCGGGTGCGCGCCACCCGGTCGCCGTCGCGCAGCATGGCCGCCTCGGTGCCGGGCATCAGGTACACCACCCGCTGGCCGATGGCGTCGCGCCAGCGGATCGCCGCCTCGCTGTCCTTCGGCACCCGGTGCTTGACCGCGATCTTCAGTTCGACCTCGGCCTTGCCCTGGCGGATCCGGATCGCGCCGACCTGGCCGACCGGCGTTCCGGCGATCTTCACCTTGTCGCCCTCCATGAGCCCGCTGGCGTCGGTGAAGACCGCGGTGAGCCGGTAGGTGTCGCCGAACCCGACCCGCGCGATCTGGACGGTGATGAAGAAGGTGAGCAGCCCGGTGAGGAGGAGGAACGCGACGACCTGGACCACCGAGGATCCGCGCTGCCGGGTCCGGGCGTCCTTGAGACGTGCTCTCGGCATGTCAGCGGCCTCCCTCGGAGCCGGGGCAGATGCCGAGGATCAGCTTGCACGGATCGGTCGGCAGGAGGACCTGGGCTCCGATCAGGTGCCTGTCCCCCGGGCCCGGGGTCCAGCCCAGCGCCTTGTAGACGGGGATCATGTCGATGATCGCGCGGACGCTGTCCCCGGCGAGGGGGAGCAGCGAGGCGATGAAGGCCGAGGACCTCTCCATGGACCGGAACAGCTGCCTCAGGTCGTTCTCGTGCGCGCCCAGGCCGTGGGCGACCGCGGAGGTCATCTCCGTGATGCCCCGGGCGAAGCGCAGTCCGCGGTCCTGCCCCGAGACGAGGGCGTCCATCAGCGGGTCGGCGGAGGTGACGAGGGTGTTCAGGTCGTCGCCCACGCCGCGTATCTCGGCGATCCGGGCGAGGTCGGCCAGGAAGCCCTGGGCCCGCTCGCGCTGACGGTGCGCGACGTCCACCAGGGTTCCGGTGCTCTGCAGCATCCCGGCGAGGTCGGGGCCAGTGCCGTGCAGCCCCTGGCCGAGCGCGTCCATGATCACCACCATGTCCCGCGGATCGACGGCGGACACGATGGCGTCGGCGTCGCCGAGCATCGAGGTGAGGTCGAGGCTGTCGGAGGTGCGGGCGATCCGGGCGCCGTCGCGCAGGAACGGCCCGGCGGTCTCGTGGTCGCCGGGGACGAGGTCGATGAACTTGGGGCCGAACACGGACTCGGGCTCCAGGGAGGCCAGCGCGGTGTCGGGGATCCGGACGCCCTCGTCGATGCGCAGCGTCAGCCGTGCGCCGCCGTCGGGCGCCAGCCCGATCTCCTCGACCCGGCCGACCGAGACCCCGCGCAGCTTGACCGGTGAGGAGGTGGTGAGCCCCTGCCCTGCGCCGCCGAAGTCGGCGGTCAGCCGGGTTCCCTCGGCGGCGAACGGCTTGGTGGTCAGGAGGTAGAGGGCCAGGGCGAGGACCAGCGCGGTGGCCCAGGTGACCATGATGCGCCGGCCGCGGGAGGGATTCTGGTTCATCCGGCGAGCCTCACTGTTCCGCCCTGCCCCCAGAACACGTACGACAGCAGCAGGTTCAGCGTCACGATCGTGATGATCGACAGGCGGATCGCCTGGCCCGCGGCGCGGCCGACGCCGACCGGGCCGCCGCTGGCGTAGTAGCCGTAGTAGCAGTGGATCGTGATGACGGCGAAGGCGAAGACCCCCACCTTGATCGCGCTGTAGAACAGGTCGAGGGGCGGCAGGTACATGTAGAAGTAGTAGTCGTAGACGCCCGGCGCCAGGGTGAAGAAGGACGTGGAGATGAACCGGGTGGCGAAGAAGCTGGCGAACAGGGCGATGAGGTACAGCGGCACCAGCGCGATGAGCGCGGCGACGACGCGGGTGCACACGAGGTAGACGAACGAGTTGATGCCCATCACCTCGAGGGCGTCGATCTCCTCGGCGATGCGCATCGCGCCGAGCTCCGCGGTGAAGGAGGAGCCGCACTGGGCGGCCAGGGCGATCGCGGCGATGATCGGGGTGGTCTCGCGGACGTTCATGAACGCCCCGATCAGCCCCATGAACGACTCGGCGCCGATGACCTGGAGGCCGGTGTAGGCCTGCAGGCCGACCTCGGTGCCCAGGAACAGCGACATGATGAAGATGACGAAGATCATGCCGCCGCCGACGACGGTGGCGCCGACGCCGATGACGATGTCGCTGACCTGGAGGGCGACGGTCTTGGCGTACTTGAACCGGAACACGATGTCGCGGATCGAGTAGAAGACCACCTTGAGGAAGAACAGCGGCCATTCGGCGAGGTCGGCCGTGCGGTCCGCGGCCGTGGACGAGACCCGCAGGAGCCGCACCGCCGCGCTGCGGGGGGCGTCGACGATGATCATCAGACCTCCGGCGGGTAGGCGAGGTAGTAGATGGTGGTGATGATGTAGTTGAAGGCGAAGACGAGCATGAAGGCCACGACCGTCGCCTGGTTGACCGCGCGTCCCACCCCGACCGGGCTCAGCTCGCAGTTCATGCCCTTGTGGCAGGCGACCAGCGCGGCGATCAGCCCGAACAGCCAGGCCTTGAGCAGGGTGACGAACAGGTCGGACACCCGCAGCATGCCGAGGGCGCCGTCGAAGTAGGCGCCGGGGGTCACGCCCTGGAGCAGGACGTTGAAGACGAACCCGCCGACGGCCCCCGACATGATCACCAGCGAGGCGAGCATCATGGACACGATGCTCGCCGCCCACATGCGCGGGGTGACCAGGCGGTGGACGGGGTTGACCCCCATCACCTCCATGGCCGCCAGTTCGTCGCGGATGTTGCGCGCGCCCATGTCGGCGGTCATCGCCGAGCCGCCGGCCCCGGCGATGATGAGGGCCGCCGCCATCGGGGCGACCTCGCGGACGAGGCCGACGATGACGGCGCCGCCGGTGGCCGACTGGGCGCCGAGCTGGCCGGCCAGGTCGCCGACCTGGAGGGCGACGGTGGCGCCCAGCGGCAGCGCCACCAGGATCACCGGGAGGGTGGTCACCCGCGCCAGGAAGGCGAACTGGTCGATGAACTCCCAGAACCAGTTCTTCACGTCCCACGTGCGGCGAAGTCCCTCCAGGCCGACGGAGAACAGCTCTCCGGTGGAGACCAGGCCGCGGTGGGCGCGGTTCAGGGGCGGGCGGTCGAGGAGGGAGCGGTGGGGGGACAGCGAGGGAGAGGCCATGCCGGCTCTTTCTCCAGGGGGTGGGAAAATGCCCTGCCGAGACTCTGCGTGTACCATTCTGCTGAGCAGCTGCACAGCAATGCTGAGCACATGCTTAGCACGGCTCGAATCTTGTGGTCAAGGTCACAAGCGGGGCGGCATCGGAGTGCCGGTCGGCGCCGGGCGGCGCGACCGGACCGAGTTCCTGGAGGTCATGACATGACATCGCCGCGCCGGATCGGTGCGTTGGACGCGAAGAACCGCACCGTTCTGATCGACGCGGCCGAACGGCTCCTGCTGGAGGAGGGCCACACCGCGGTGAGCTCGCGGCGGGTCGCCGCGAGGGCCGGCCTCAAGCCGCAACTGGTGCACTACTACTTCCGGAGCATGGACGATCTGCTCCTGGAGGTCTTCCGGCGCCGTGCGGAGGAGGGGCTGGAGTACCAGGCGCTGGCGCTGGCGTCGGAACAGCCGCTGTGGGCGCTGTGGAAGTTCAGCACCGACACGGCGGGAACCTCGCTGACGATGGAGTTCACCGGCCTCGCCAACCGGAGCGAGGTGATCCGCGCGGAGATCGCCCACTACTCGGAGAGGTTTCGCGTCGCGCAGATCGAGGCGCTGCCCGCGATCCTGGAGCGCTACGGGATCCCTCCCGAGGAGCTTCCGCCCGTGGTGCTGACGGTCCTCCTCTCCAGTCTCTCCCGCATGATCATGCTGGAGGACGCGCTCGGTTTCACCACCGGCCACGCCGAGACGCTGGAGCTCGTCGAACAGCAGATCCGCAAGCTCGAGGGCGAGCCGAGGTTCGCGGACGCGACGCCGTAGGGGCTCGTCCGCTCACCGGACTTTCAAGAATGAGAATAGTGTTCTTCGCCGGATAGATTCAAGTTCTATCCGGCGAATCTTTCTCCGCTCACAATCCGTAGCGCCCCAGGACGTCGCGCTTGCCCGGGATGAGGAACTTGCGGGTCATGCGGGCGGTGGTGAGCCAGGCGATGGCGTCGCCGTTCTTGGTGCTGGCGAGCATCTTGTCGACGAGGTACGGGGCGACGTCGTCGACGTGGTCGCACAGGATGTTGAGGATCTTGCGCTGCTTCGCCACCTGCTCGGGGGCGGCGGCGGCCTCGCGGAGCCATCCTTCGGTGATGAGCACGCCGGGGCTGACCTGGCCGACGCGTACGCCCGTGCCCGCGACCTCCTTGACCAGCGCCTTGGTGAAGGAGTCGAGGCCGCGCTTGGTGGCGGAGTAGACGCCCATGCCGGGGCGGGTGCGGCCGTCGCTGCCGCCGCCGAGGACGTTGAAGACCTGGCCTCCGCCGCCGGCGAGCATGCCGCGGACGGCGGTCTGGGAACCGTGGATGGTGCCGAGCATGTTCGTCTCGACCATCGTGCGGACGTCGTCGGGCGAGGTCTCGATGATGGGCCGCGTGGTGTTGGCGACGCCGGCGTTGTTGATCCACAGGTCGAGGCCGCCGAGCGCCTCCGCCGCGGCGTTCCACAGCCCCTCGACCTGCGCGGCGTCGGTGACGTCCACCGGGAGGCCGTGGACGGCGGCGTCTCCGGCCGCCTCCGGGCGCAGCTTCTCGACGGCCTCGTCCACCGCCTCCCGGGTGCGTCCCGAGACGACGACGGAGTGCCCGCGCCGGAGCAGCTCGCGCGCGAGCGCGAAGCCGATCCCCTTGGTGCTGCCGGTGATGACTGCCTTGCGCATGGCCGCTCCTGGGAGGTCAGAGGTCGGCGTCGATCGTACGCCGCGCCCCTTCGTTTTGGATACACCGTTTACCCAGTGGTAACAGATTCGCCGGTCAGGAGCCCCGGATCGGGGCCGCGAAGAGCCGATATCGCGATACCAGATAAAGAGAAGTTCAATTTCAGATCGGAGAACGCTACTCTCTTCTTAGTTCGACGAGTCCGACGAAGGAGATCCCCATGCCCTCGCGTGAGCTGGCCTATCCGCTGTTCGACGCGGACAACCACCTGTACGAGACCGAGGAGGCGCTGACCAAGTACCTCCCGGAGAAGTACAAGGGCGCGATCAAGTACGTGAAGGTCGACGGCCGTACGAAGATCGCCGTCCGCGGCCACATCAGCGAGTACATCCCCAACCCCACCTTCGAGGTCGTCGCCCGGCCCGGTGCGATGGAGGAGTACTTCCGCGTGGGCAACCCCGAGGGCAAGGACCGCCGGGCGATCTTCGGCGAGCCGATGCGCTCGATCCCCGCCTTCCGCGAGCCCGGGCCCCGCCTCGAGCTGATGGACGAGCTGGGCATCCAGCGGACACTGATGTTCCCCACCCTCGCCAGCCTCATCGAGGAGCGGATGCGGGACGACCCGGACATGATCCACGCGGTCATCCACGCCCTCAACCAGTGGCTGCTGGAGACCTGGTCCTTCAACTACCAGGACCGCATCTTCACCACCCCGGTCATCAGCCTCCCCGTCGTCGAGAAGGCGATCGAGGAACTCGACTGGGTGGTGGAGAACGGCGCACGGGCCATCCTGGTGCGTCCCGCCCCGGTCCCCGGCTACCGGGGCTCCCGCTCCTTCGGGCTGCCGGAGTTCGACCCGTTCTGGCAGCGGGTCGTCGACCACGGCGTCCTGGTCGCGCTGCACTCCTCCGACAGCGGCTACAACCGCTACGTCAGCGACTGGATGGGCGTCGACCAGGAGATGCTGCCGTTCCAGCCCAGCACCTTCAAGATGGTGTTCGAGTGGAGGCCGATCCAGGACACCGTCGCCGCCCTGGTCTGCCACGGCGCGCTCTCCCGCTTCCCCGACCTGAAGATCGCCGTGATCGAGAACGGCTCGGTCTGGGTGGAGCCGCTGCTCAGGCAGCTCTCCTCCATCTACAAGAAGATGCCGCACGAGTTCACCGAGGACCCGGTCGCCGCGGTCAAGCGCTCCGTCCACGTCAGCCCGTTCTGGGAGGACGACATGGCCGAGCTGGCCGAGGTCATCGGCCCGGAGCGGGTCCTGTTCGGCTCCGACTACCCCCACCCCGAGGGCCTGGCCGACCCGATCACCTACGTGGACGAGCTCAAGGGCCTCAGCGAGGAGCACAAGGCCCTGATCATGGGCGGCAACCTGGCCAGACTGATCGGCGTGTGAAGGAGAAGCGATGATCTTCGAATTCGATGACGACCAGAGGTTGTGGCAGACGACCGTCCGTGAGGCGGTCGCCAAGGAGTGCCCGCCGTCGCTGGTCCGGGGGATCGTCGACGAGGGAGTCGACCCCGGACCGCTCTGGGCGGCCTACACCCGCCACGGCTGGACCGAGCTGACCGAGCCCGCGGAGGCGGTGGAACTGGCGATCGTGCTGGAGGAACTGGGCCGGGCCGTCGACCCGACCCCGTACCTGGCGACGATGACGCAGTTCGTGCCGTTCTTCCCCGCGACCGTCGGCCGCGGAGAGTCCGGCACCGCCGTCTTCGACGGCGTCACCGCCCGCCGGGACGAAGGCGGGTGGCTGCTGAACGGCACCGCCCGCCACGTCCTGGACGGGGACCGCGCGGACTGGTTCGCGGTCGTCACCGGGGAAGGGGCCTTCGCCGTGCCCGCGTCCCTGGCCACCGCGGTCGGCACGCCGGTCTTCGATCCGCTCCTTCACATCGCGGAGGTCTCGTTCACGGACGTCCGGGTCACCGAAGGGGACCTGAGCGCGGCCGATCCGGGCAGGGCCCGCCACCTCGCGCTCACCGGCCTGGCACTGACGATGGTCGGAGCCTGCCAGCGCATCCTCGACCTGACGTTGGAGCACGCTCGCACCCGTCAGCAGTTCGGCGCGCCGATCGGGTCGTTCCAGGCGGTCAAGCACAAGCTCGCCGACATGCACGTGGCGGTCGAACGCGCACGCGCCCTGGCCTACTACGCGGCGCTGACGATCGCCGCCGACGACCCGCTCCGCGGACTGGCGGCCTCGATGGCCAAGGCCGCGGCGGGCGAGTGCCAGTCGCTGGTGTTCCGCCACGGCTTCCAGCTGTTCGGCGGCATGGGCTACACGTGGGAGAACGACCTTCAGTTCGCGCTCAAACGGGCCAAGGCGGGTGAGCTGCTGCTCGGCGGCGCCGCCGAGCACCGGGCGCTGATCGCAGAGGAGCACCTGTGCGGCTGACCTTCGACCCCGAGGTGGAGGAGTTCCGCGCCGAGTTCGCGGCCTTCCTCGCCGAGCACGCGCCCGAGGAGGCCGAGGCCGCCGAACGGCCGCGCTCCAGCTCGCACATCCCCGAATGGGCGCGCCGCTGGCAGCGGCTGATGTTCGACGAGGGCTGGCTGCTGCCCGGCAACCCGCCGGAGTTCGGCGGCCGCGACGCGACGCTCCTCCAGCAGTACGTGCACCTGGAGGAGATGGCCGCCCGGAAGATGTACCACAGCTTCAACCCCCAGGGACTGGGCATCATCGCGGCCTCGCTGCTGTCCTTCGGCACCGAGGAGCAGAAGCGCCGCTGGGTCGTCCCGATCCTGCGCGCGGAGATCACCGCGTCACTCGGGATGAGCGAGCCCGGCGCGGGCTCCGACCTGGCGTCCCTGCGCACCCGCGCGGTGCTGGAGGGCGACCACTTCACGGTGAACGGGCAGAAGGTCTGGACGTCCGGCGCGCACGACGCCGACGTCCTGCTCACCTTCGTCCGCACCGACCCGGACGCCCCCAAGCACAAGGGCATCAGCGTGCTGCTGATCCCGACGGACACCCCGGGGCTGACCCGCCGCCCGTTCGGCTCGATCGCGGGCCGCGACGACCTGGACTTCAACGAGGTCTTCTTCGAGGACGTCCGGGTCCCCAAGGAGAACCTCGTCGGCGGGCTGAACGACGGGTGGCGGGTGGCCAACGGCTCCCTCGGCCACGAGCGCAACATGTTGTGGCTGCACTTCGCCACCCGGCTGGAGGAGCAGGTCCGCGACTTCCGCCCGGCGACGGAGCTCGACCGCGACTGGTACGCCACGCTCGTCATGGACGCCCAGGCCCTGCGGCTGATGGGTTCGGCGGCCCTGGCCCGCGCGGCCCGCGGCGAGCAGGACGTCGCCGCGCTGTCCGTCCTCAAGCTGTTCGGCTCCGAAGCGGCGCAGAAGGCGGCGGAGCGGACGCTGGAGGCACAAGGTGCCGAGGGCTTGTACCCCACGCCCACGGGTCCCTACGCCCACCTGAATCTGGACGTGTTCATCACGGGCTGGTTCGAACGCTATGCGCGGAGCTTCGGCGGCACCATCGCCGGCGGTACCTCCGAGATCCAGCGCACGGTCATCGCCGAGCGGGTGCTCGGTCTGCCCCGAGGCTGAGGAGCCCGACGTGTACATCGACTACGAGGTCGCCGACAAGATCGCGACCATCACCCTCAACCGTCCCGAAGCAGCCAACGCCCAGAACAAGGAGCTCCTCGAGGAACTCGACGCCGCCTGGAGCAGGGCGGCGGCGGACGAGGAGGTCGCGGTGATCCTTCTGCGGGCGGAGGGAAAGCACTTCTCCGCGGGCCACGACCTGAGAGGGGGCGGTCCGGCTCCGGAGAAGATCACTCTGGAGTGGATCTACCAGGAGGAGACTCGGCGCTACCTGGACTTCTCCCTGCGCTGGCGCAACGTGCCCAAGCCGTCGATCGCGGCCGTGCAGGGCCGCTGCATCGCCGGCGGCCTGCTGCTGTGCTGGCCGTGCGACCTCATCGTCGCCTCGGAGGACGCCCTGTTCTCGGATCCGGTCGTCACGATGGGCATCGGCGGCGTCGAGTACCACGGCCACACTTGGGAGCTGGGCCCGCGTAAGGCCAAGGAGATCTTGTTCACCGGCCGTCCTCTGACGGCCGAGGAGGCCGAGAAGGTCGGCATGGTCAACCGCGTCGTGGCCCGCGCCGACCTGGACACCGCGTCTCGTGAGCTCGCCGCGCAGATCGCGGAGATGCCTCCCTTCGGGTTGCGTCAGGCCAAGCGTGCGGTCAACCAGACCCAGGACGTGCAGGGTTTCTATGCCGCGATCCAGTCGGTGTTCGACATCCACCAGACCGGCCACGGCAACGCCCTCAGCGTCAGCGGCTACCCGATTCTGGTGAAGCTCGACGAGATGAAGGCCAAGCTGAAATAAGCGACACGCACAGACCTGGATCGTCGAGCGGTTCCGCCGGGGCGAGGGCCCCGGCGGTCCCGGGCTTCTTTTCCGTCTCGTGCATGTGATCGGGGCGGAGGCCGCGGAGTTCTTTAAGGTGCGGGACGTAGCGTCCTTGACGTGGGAGACACGGGAATCAGGGCCTCCCCTCCGGTACGGCAGGGGGCCGTCGCCGCGGGGGCGGTGTCGCTGGCGGCCATGACGGCCGCGCAGGTCGCGTCGGGGGTGCGTCCCGGGTCGGTTCTTCTCGTCGCCGTGGTCGTGCTGCTGCTGGCCGGGTGCGCGGTCGCCTTCACCGCGGCGGTCACCTCCTGGCGGGCGGCCGCCGTCGCGTTCTGCGTGGCGGCGTGCATCGGGCTGGCGGCGGAGTGGGTGGGGACGCGGACGGGGTTCCCGTTCGGCGGCTACCGCTACACGGACGTGCTGTGGCCGCAGCTCGGCGGCGTCCCGGTGGTCGTCGCGCTGGCGTGGGCCGGGATGGGGCTGGCCGCGTACGCGGTCGCGCCGGGCGAGGGACTGGCGCGGATCGGGACGGGAGCGGTCGCGCTGACGGCCTGGGACCTGTTCCTCGACCCGCAGATGCTCCGGCTGGGTGCGTGGACGTGGGCCGAGCCCGGGGCATACCGGGGCGTGCCGCTGAGCAACTTCGCCGGCTGGCTGCTGGTGTCGGCGGTGCTGATGGCGGTGATCCACGTCGTCGTCGGCCGGAACGCCTCGGGCGCCGCAGGGCTGGTCGGCCTGTACACGGTCATGGCGGTGATGGAGACGGTCGGGTTCGCGGCGGTGTTCGAGCCGCGCGATCCGTTCGTGGCCGTCGTGGGAGGAGCGGCCATGGGGGGTTTCGCGGTGTCGGCGTGGAGACGCCGGACGGATCGGAACGGAGTCGGGTGTGGCTGAGGTCGTCGTGGTCGGCGGGGGTGTGGGCGGCATGGTCGCGGCACTGCTCCTGGCCCGGGAAGGACACGCCGTCCGCCTGTACGAGCGGCTGCCGCGGCTGGGAGGCAAGCTTGCCGAACACCGGCGTGACGGTTTCACCTTCTCCTTGGGCCCCTCGCTGCTGACGCTCCCGGAGGTCTTCACCGAACTCGGGATCACCCGGAACCTCGTGGAACCCGCCGTGCTGTGCGACTACCGCTTCGCCGACGGCTCCCGGCTGTCCGCGCCCAGAGATCCGGCGCGGATGGCCGCCGAGGTGGACAGGCTCGCGCCGGGGGAGGGGCCGCGCTGGCGCGCCTTCCACGCGTGGGCGCGCGGCTGCATGGACGCCTCCCGCCGCACGTTCTTCTCCGGCCCGCTGTTCGGAAGGCCGACACGAGGAACGGGGATCTCGGACGTGCTGGCGGTGGCCCCCGGACAGACGCTCGCCGGGCTGGCACGCAAGTACTTCCGCGACCCCAGACTGCAGCAGTACGTCGGCCGCTACGCCACCTACGCCGGGTCGAACCCCTACCGGGCGCCCGCCGCGCTGGGCTGCGTCCCGGCGATCGAACACGACCAGGGCGGCTGGTACGTCCCCGGAGGGCTGCCGCGCCTGGCCGACGACCTGGCGGTGCTGCTGAAGGACGCCGGAGTGGAGGTCTTCCTCTCCGCCCGGGTCGAGGCGATCGTCGCCGACGGAGAGAAGGTCCAGGGCGTGCGCCTCGCGGACGGCGAGACGGTGCGCGCGGACGCCGTCGTCGCCAACACCGACGCGACGGTCCTGTACGCGCGGCTCCTGCCCAACCGAAGAAGGCTGCGCCGCATCGCGGGACTCGGCCCGTCGTCCTCGGCGTTCCTGATGCTGGCCGGAGTGGAGGGCCGGACAGAGGGGCTGGCGCACCACACGGTCGTCTTCTCCGGCGGCTACCGGGCGGAGTTCGACGACATCTTCGAGCGCCGCCGCCCGTCCCTGGACCCGACCGTCTACATCGGCTGCTCCGCGGTGGACGATCCCTCGCAGGCGCCCGACGGCATGGAGAACTGGACGATGCTGGTCAACGTGCCCGCGCACGACCCGTCGCGCTGGCCGCTGATGCCCGAGGCCTACCGCGACCTGGTGCTGGAGCGGCTGGCGGCCCGGGGCCACGACCTGTCGGGAAGGCTGCGGTTCGTCGACCTCTTCACCCCCGCCGACCTGCGCGAACGCTACGGCGGATGGAACGGGGCGATCTACGGCACCGCCTACGACGGGGTGCTGGCGCCGCTGCGCCGCCCCGGCAACCGCGGGCCCCGGCGCGGGCTGTACCTGGTGGGCGGCTCGGTCCACCCCGGCGGCGGCCTGCCGCTGGTGGCGATGGGCGGACGTATCGTCGCGTCCCTCGTCGGCGAGGACTTCCCGGTGACGGGGGGAGCCCGATGAGGTTCTCGCGGCTGGTCACGGCCGCTCAGGCGGGAGCGGCGGCGGTGGTCTGGACGCGCCTCGCCCAGGGACGGGACCGGCTGCCCGCCCTGGTGCCCGCCGCACGGCCGGTGAAGCCCGTCTCGGTGGTGGTCCCCGCCCGGGACGAGGAGGCGCGCCTGGGCCCCTGCCTGCGCGCGGTGCTCGCCGACCCCGCGGTCGGCGAGGTGATCGTCGTCGACGACGAGTCCCGGGACGGCACCGCGCGGCTGGCCGCCGGACTCGGCGCGCGGGTGGTGCGGGGGGCTCCGCTGCCGCCGGGCTGGGTGGGAAAGCAGTGGGCCCTGCACCAGGGCGCGGAGGCGGCGGCGCACGAGGTGGTGGTCGCCCTCGACGCCGACGCGCGGCCACGGGCCGGCCTGGTCTCCGCGCTGGTCGCGGCCCTCGACGAGTACGACCTGGTGACGGCCGCGCCCCGGTTCGTCTGCGACGGCGCCGCGGAGCAGGCTCTGCACGCGGCGTTCCTGGCCACCCTCGTCTACCGGTTCGGCCCGGTGGGCCCGCGGGTCCCGCCTCCGCCGCACCGCGTTCTCGCCAACGGCCAGTGCGTCGCCTTCCACAGGGACCGGATGGCCGCGGCGGGCGGCTTCGAACGCGTCCGCAAGCACATGACGGACGACGTCGCGCTCGCCCGCACCCTGGCCGCCGACGGGTGGAAGGTCGGCTTCCTCGACGCGGGCGGCCTGCTGGAAGTGGACATGCACGCGTCGGCGGGCGAGGTCTGGCGCGAGTGGGGCCGTTCCCTCCCGCTCAGGGACGTGACCGGCGCGGGCCCGCTCGCCGCCGACCTGGCGGTGGTCTGGCTGACGTGCGCCCTGCCCGCGGCGCGCCTGGCGCTCGGCCGCCCCACCCGGCTCGATCTGGTGCTGCTGGGGACCCGGCTGCTGCTGACGGGGGCGCTGCGCGGCAGCTACACCCGTCCCGGTACGGGCATGTGGCTGTCGCCGCTGCTCGACCCGGCCGCGGCCGTCCGCCTGACGTGGACGGCGCTGCGCCCGGTCCGCACCTGGCGCGGACGCGTCTACCCCGCCTCCGGGGAGGGCGCGGCGCGGGTCAGCGGCGGCGAGATGCCAGCGCGGCCTGCCCGAACCGGAGCCCGATGAGGCACATCAGCAGCCCGGTGAGGACCACCTGCCTCGCCGGGGTGAACAGCAGTTGCAGGACGGGCGCGCCGAAGACCGCGACTCTGGCGCCGACCGCGAACGAGCGGGTGGCCGCCGTCGTCGCGGCCAGCACCGCCAGGCCCAGCAGAAAGGCGGGCGGGCAGATCACCGCGAAGCCTCCGACGAAGGTGAGGATCGACCTCCCTCCCCGGAACCCGGCGAAGACCGGCCACGCGTGCCCCACCATGGCGGCGCCCACCGCCGCGTACACCAGCACGACGTCGGGCACCGTCCACAGGACGGACCGCATGCCGGTGCCGGGCGCGCAGGCCGAGCCGAGCAGCCCGAGCAGTCCCGCGCACACGCCCTTCAGCAGGTCGCCGACGAACACCGGGGCCGAATACCGGGGGCCGAGCTGCTCCTTCATGTTCCAGAAGCCGGGGTTGCGGTCGCCCACCAGCCGCGGGTCGAACCCGTGGGCCCGGGCGACCAGCACCGCCACCGGCACCGAGCCGAGAAGGTAACCGCCGATGACCACCGCGAACAGGAGAACCATCGCCTCGTTCCACCTCGTCAGGTATGCCGGTACCGGAGCCATGCGGCACATGGGCTTCGACCGGCCGGTGCTGCGCCGGACCGGAGGTCTGCTGTTCTGGAGGCTACTGGGCACGGGCCGTGGCGCGTCGATGACACTCGGTGCGGATCTGAGGCGCTGGGCGATGCTCGCGGTATGGCGTGAAGAACGGCACCTGGACGACTTCCTGCGGCGCTCGCCCGTCGCGGACCGCTGGCGGAACGAGGCGTCCGAGCACTGGCAGGTCCGGCTGGCTCCGCTGGCCTCACGTGGCCGGTGGGGCGGGACGGACCCGTTCGGGACGGGACGGCCGACGGCGGCGGAGCCCTTCTCCGGCCCGGTCGCGGTACTCACCCGCGCCTCCATCCGCCCCGCCAGGCTGCTCGCCTTCTACCGCTCCGTCGCACCGGTCCAGGATGCGCTGCTGCGGCAGAAGGGCTGCCTGGCCTCGGTCGGGGTGGGGGAGTGGCCGCTGGCCCGGCAGGCGACCTTCTCCCTGTGGCGGGACGCCGCCTCGGTGCGGGAGTTCGCCTACGGGGGCCTGGCGCACCGCCGGGTGATCGAGCGCGTGCGCTCGGAGAGCTGGTACTCCGAGGAGCTCTTCGCCCGGTTCTCCCCCTACGGCAGCGAGGGCACCTGGGACGGGACGGACCCGCTCGGCTGAGCCCTTCGCCCGGTGCTCCGGGCTCCCTCCCGTCAGGCCCATCCGGGGATCTCCGTCCCCAGGCGGCGGTCGGTCCTGGCCGCGGACGAAGCCGCCGCCAGATGGCGGGCGAAGACGGCGAGCCTGCGGTGGTGCGGGACCGCGGCGCGGCGGGAGAGGACCTCGAAGCCCGACCGCTCGATCTCGTCCAGGATGCCGCCGTACAGTTCGTGGGCCGCCCGTATGCAGGGGCGGGAGGAGGGGACGAGCAGCTCGACGCCGGGCAGCGCCGCCCGGTAGTGCTCACGGGCTCGTTCGGCCTCGAAGGCGAGGAGCTCGCGCAGCCGCGGCGAGACCAGCGGCCTGCCGAGATCGGCCTCCTCCACTCCGAACCGGGCCAGGTCGTCCAGCGGCAGGTACACCCGGCCCCTGGCCAGGTCCTCCTTCACGTCGCGCAGGAAGTTGGTGAGCTGGAAGGCCAGGCCGAGCTGGCGGGCGGGCTCGCGGGCCTCCTTCTCCCGGCCGGGCATGGGCTCCAGCACCGGGAGCATCATGGTGCCGATCACCGCCGCGGAGCCCTCCATGTAGTCCAGCAGGTCGTCGTAGGAGGAGTACCGGGCGATCGCCAGGTCCGCGCGCATCGACCGGAGGAAGGCGTCGATGTCGCCGTGGTCGATCCTGAAGGACCGGACGGTGTGGATGAACGCGGGCAGGACGTGGTCGTCGGACGGCTCGCCGGCCAGGCCCGTCGCGAGCCGGGAGGTCAGGCGGTCCAGCGCCGCGGCGCGGTCGTCCGCGCCGTCGAGGGCGTCCACGATCTCGTCGGCGTACCTGGCGAAGCCGTAGATGGCGTGCACGTGCCGCCGCTTCCAGGCCGGCAGCAGCCTCGTGGCGAGGTAGTAGGAGCGGCCGAACCGGGCGTGCAGCCTCCGGCAGGTCTCGTAGCTGGCGGTCAGGGTCATCTTCGGTCCTCCAGGATGCGGTGCGCCGCGAGGCGCCCCGAGATCAGCACGGGCGGGACTCCGACGCCGGGGGCGGTGTGCATGCCCGCGAAGTGCAGGCCCGGCACGCGCCGGGCGGCTCCCGCGGGGCGGAACCAGGCGGTCTGGGTGAAGCGGTGGTCCAGCGCGAAGGGGGTGCCCGCCGAGTGGCCCTCCCGCGCCCAGGAGTCCGGGTCCAGCACCAGGCGGGGCGCTTCGTCCAGGCCTTCGTATCCGAGCCGGGCGAGCCGGGAGAGCAGGCGTTCCCGCAGCCGGCCGGCGAGGCCGGGATCCCAGCTGCCCTTCAGGTTGGGAACCGGTTCCAGGACGCTCAGCGTGGAGTGCCCGTCCGGGGCGGCTCCGGCGTCCGAGAAGGGGTGGGTGACCAGCAGGCTCGGGTCGGGCTGCGGAAGGCCCTGCCGGAGCGCGGTGAACGTCGAGTCCCACTCCGTGCCGAAGTGCAGGGTGTGGTGGGCCTGCCCGGGGAGCCTCCGGTCCAGGCCGAAGTGCATCACCAGGCACGAGGGGGAGAAGCGGGGATCGCGCAGCCGCCAGTCCCGGGCCGCCTTCGGGAGCAGCCCGGATGCGTGCGCGTGCGGCAGGTCGCAGGCGACCACGACGTGCCGTGCGGCGAGCCGTTCCCCGGTTTCCAGCCGCACTCCGGTGACGCTGGAGCCGTCGGCCTCGACCTCGGCCGCGCGCACCCCGTACCGGAGGGAGGCGCCCTTCTTCTCCGCCAGCGCCGCCAGTGCCTTCGGGATGGCGTGCATGCCGCCCTTCTCGGGGAAGAAGACTCCGCCGACGGTGTCCATGTGCGCGATCACGGCGTAGATGCCGAGGGCCTGCCCGGGAGGCAGGCCGACGTACAGCGCCTGGAAGGTATGCGCCCTGATCAGCCGGTCGTCGGTGAGGTGGGAGCCGACCAGCCGGTCCAGCCGCCGGAACCCGCCGAGCGCGGCCAGCCGCAGCAGGGCGTACGGGCGTGCGAGGTCGCGCAGCGAGGTCATGTCCCGGTCGATGAAGGACGACCACTCCACCTCGAACATCTCGCTCAGCAGGGAGCGGAACCGCAGGTAGCGGGCGGCCTCGGCCGGACCGCACAGCGCGCGGACCTGCTCGGCCATCGCGTCGGCTCCGGACAGGACGTCCAGGTGGGAGCCGTCATGGTAGGAGAGCCGGTAGTAGGGGTCGAGGCGGCGCAGCGGCAGCCAGGAGTCCATGTCCTCTCCGGCGGCGCCGAAGACGTCGGCGAGCACGCCGGGCATGGTGAGCACCGAAGGGCCGGTGTCGAACCGGTACGGGCCCTCGGTCGCCGTGCCGCAGCAGCCGCCCGGCTCGTCCCGCGCCTCGACCACCGTCACGTCGCGCCCCGCCGCCGCCAGGCGCACGGCGGCCGCCAGCCCGCCGAGCCCGGCCCCGATCACGACGACCCCCATCACGCGCTCCTGTCCGTAGCAAGGAAGGCCAGCTCCGCCAGCGCGGCCGCCGCGTCGGCGGGGACGCCGGCGTCGTCGAGCGCGGCGGACGCGCGCCGTGCCAGCCCGGCGATGCGGTCCTCGACGGCGCTCAGCGCGCCGCAGGCGACGATGAGTTCGCGTGCCGTCGCGAGGCCGGCCTCGTCGTGCACGCCGTCCAGCAGCGCGGCGCCGTACGAGCCCGTCCTCCGCCGGGTCTCGACGACCAGATACGTCTGCTTGCCCTGGCGGAGGTCGGCCCCGGCGGGCTTTCCGGTCAGCGCGGGGTCGCCGAACACACCGAGCACGTCGTCCCTGAGCTGGAACGCCTCTCCGAGGGGCAGCGCGTACGCGCTCAGCACGGCGCGCAGCGCGGGATCGCCCCCGGCGATCGCGTGCCCCAGGTGCAGCGGCCGTTCGACGGTGTACTTGCCGGACTTGTAGACCGAGACGAGAGCGGTCTCCCGCAGGGTGCTCGTGCCGCGGGCGGCGCACGTGAGGTCCAGGAGCTGGCCGCCGATGACCTCGGACCTCAGCCGGTTGAACACCTCCAGCGACTCCGCGAGCCGGGGGCCGGTGCCCAGCAGCGCCGCGTCCGCCCAGGTGAAGGCGAGCATCCCGAGCAGGGTCGCCGCGGACTCGCCGAACCGCGCTGAATCGCCCTGCCACCGCGCGTCCCCGTGCCGGTCGGCCAGCGCCAGGTGCGCGGTGCGCCGGCCGCGGCGCAGATCCGCCTCGTCCATCACGTCGTCGAGGAGCAGGGCGCAGGCGTGCAGCAGTTCGACCGCGCACCCGGCCGCGAGCACCGCGGCCTCTCCGGCGGGGTCGCCGGGGAGGCCCCCCGACGCCCGGTACCCCCAGTGCACGAGGCGGGACCGCAGCCGCTTTCCGCCGCCGCACACGAGCCCCGTCAGGTGGCGGGCCAGCATCTCGTGCTCCTCCGGGCCGAGGAAGGGCATCCGCCGGAGCTCCCGCTCGACCAGTTCGCCGAGCCGCAGCTCGACCAGTGCGAGGACCCCCTCGTCGGTCGGGGCCGCCACCGCCATGGAACCTCCTCGCCTCCCGCTCCGGTGGAGCGCCCACCCCGGCTGTTCCGGAGAGTGAAGATCTCCTTGCTTAGAGTTACCTGTCGTGGAGTGATCAAACAGGGACCGCCCGCTTCGGGGTCGGTCTTGACGTCGTGGTCGCGCCATGAAAACGTGACTCGCACAACAGAGAATGTTATTCTCGCCACGGGGATCGAGGCGCGTGGGCTTGCGGCGGGGGCGGTATCCCGTGTCGCCGCGGCGCCCGATGCGCTTGTTCTCGTGAACGTCCCGATGTGTTGTTGGGAAGGTGTGATGTCTCTTTATCCGCACATAACCGAATGCGATTCGGTTATGTGCCGCCACCGCTGACCTGGTCCGACTCCCGGAGGTCCGAGGGCGTGGCCGGTGGCACGATGTTCATCCCGGATGCTGCGTTTCCTGCGCAAAAGTGTGAATTATCCGCTATAACCGACGAAGCCTTTATGATCTACAAGGAGCCGACAAGCAGTGAGCGACCTCGAGACGAAGAACTTCTTCCAAGACCAGGACCTGGTCGCGGACCCCTACCCGTACTACAAGGCACTGCGTGACAAGTGCCCCGTAGCGCACGAGCCCCACCACAACGTGGTGATGCTGAGCGGGTACGACGAGGTGTCCGAGGTGGCCCAGGACGCCGAGAAGTGGTCGTCCTGCACCTCGGTGATCGGACCCTTCGCGAGCTTCCCCGTGCCGCTCGAGGGCGACGACATCACCGCCTTGATCGAGGAGTACCGGGACCAGCTCCCGATGAACGACCAGCTCCCCACGTTCGACCCGCCGATGCACACCAAGCACCGTGCGCTGCTCATGAAGCTGATCACCCCCAAGCGCCTCAAGGAGAACAGCGACCGCCTGGTCGAGTTCGCCGACGCCGTCCTGGACGACTTCCTCGCCGGCGGCGAGGGCGAGACGCTCAGCGAGCTGGCCGTCCCCTTCTCCCTTTACGTCATCGCCGACCTCCTGGGCGTGCCCGAGGAGGACCGGGACTCGTTCGCCGCGGTGCTGCAGGGCAAGTCGGTCGAGGAGACCACCCTGGGCAGCACCGAGGGCGAGCTGGCGCACTCCCCGATGGAGTTCCTGTACAAGAGCTTCGTCAAGTACATCGAGGAGCGCCGCACCGAGCCGCGCGAGGACGTGCTCACGGCCATGGCCCAGGCGACGTTCCCCGACGGCTCCCTCCCCGAGGTCATGGACGTCGTGCGCGTGGCCGCCAACCTGTACTCGGCCGGCCAGGAGACCACCGTCCGGCTCATCAGCTCGGCCGTCCAGATCCTCGCCGACAACCCCGACATCCAGAAGCGGCTCCGCGAGGAGCCCGCGCTCATCGGGAACTTCATCGAGGAGACGCTGCGCACGGAGAGCCCGATCAAGGGCGACTTCCGGCTGTCGAAGGTGCCGGTCACCGTGGGCGGGGTCGACCTGCCCGCCGGCACCACGGTCATGCTGATGAACGGCGCCGCCAACCGCGACCCCGCCCACTTCGAGGACCCCGACACCTTCGACCTCGAGCGCAAGAACGCCCGCCACCACATCGCGTTCGGCCGCGGCATCCACACCTGCCCCGGCGCGCCCCTCGCCCGGGCCGAGGCGAAGGTCTGCATCGAGCGGCTCCTCGCCCGCACCGCCGACATCCGGGTCTCCGAGAAGGTCCACGGTCCCGCGGACGCCCGCGACTACCAGTACCTGCCGACCTTCATCCTCCGCGGCCTGATGAGCCTCAACCTGGAGTTCACCCTCGCGGAGGGCGAGTCCTGATGAAAGTCACGATCGACGACGACAACTGCCGCGGCCACGGCGCTTGCTGCGCGATCAGCCCCGACGTGTTCGACATCAACGACGACGGCTACGCCGAGGTCCTGCTGGACGTGATCCCCGCCGAGCTCGAGGAGTCCGTCCGCAAGGCCGCGGCCAACTGCCCCGAGCGCGCCATCACGGTGGGCTGACGGCTCCGGAGC
>NZ_BAAATZ010000029.1:161610-163096 GCF_039533685.1 Actinocorallia aurantiaca
GTCGTCGACGAGGTGCGCCGGGGGGCTGCTCAGGGCTCGAGGCCGCCCCGGCTGATGAGCTGCCGGACGATGACGTCGCGCTGGATCTCGTTGGTGCCCTCGCCGACGATCATGAGGGGCGCGTCGCGGAAGTAGCGCTCCACGTCGAACTCGGTGGAATAGCCGTAGCCGCCGTGGACGCGCACGGCGTTCAGCGCGATCTCCATGGCGGTCTCGGACGCGAAGAGCTTGGCCATGCCGGCCTCCATGTCGCAGCGCTCGCCGGAGTCGAGCCGTTCGGCGGCGTGCAGGACGAGCTGGCGGGCGGCGGTGAGCTTGGTGGCCATGTCGGCGAGGTGATTGCCGATGGACTGGTGCTTCCAGATCGGCTTGCCGAAGCTCTCGCGCTCCTGGGCGTAGCGCAGGGCGTCCTCGAAGGCCGCCCTGCCGACGCCGAGGGCGCGGGCGGCGACCTGGATCCGTCCGGTCTCGAGGCCCTTCATCATCTGGCCGAAGCCCTTGCCCTCGACCCCGCCGAGCACGGCGTCGGCGGGGGCCCGGTGGCCGTCGAAGACGAGTTCGCAGGACTCCACGCCCTTGTAACCGAGCTTGGGCAGGTCGCGGGAGACGGTGAGGCCGGGCCCGTGTTCGATGAGCAGGATGCTGATGCCCTTGTGGGCGGGCTCGGCCTCGGGGTCGGTCTTGCACAGCAGCGCGATGAGCCGGGAGCGCCGCGCGTTGCTGATCCACGTCTTGGAACCGCTGACGACGTACCCGTCGCCGTCGCGGCGGGCGGTCGTCGTCATGGCCTGCAGGTCGGAGCCGCCGCCGGGCTCCGTCAGCGCCATGGTCGCGCGGACCTCCCCGGTCGCCATGCGCGGCAGATATCGCTGCTTCTGCTCCTCGGTCCCGAAGGCCAGCAGCAGCTTGGCCACGACGGTGTGCCCGCCCATGGCCCCGGCCAGGCTCATCCACCCCCGCGACAGCTCTTCGGTGACCAGCGCGTAGCAGGGCGTCGAGACCAGCACCTCCCCGTACGGCTCGGGGATGGCCAGCCCGTAGATCCCGAGCTCCTTCATCTGCTCGATGAGCTCCTCGGGGTAGGCGTCGGCGTGCTCGAGCTCCCGCACGACCGGCTTGACCTCCCGGTCGACCCACTCGCGGACGGTCGCGACGACCGCCTTCTCCTCCTCGCCCAGCCCGCCCATGCCGTTCCTCTCCCTCCGCGGAGAACCGGGCGGTCCGCCCGCTCTCGGCCCTTCCGTGCCCTGGGGAGCCTAAGTCACGGCTGCGGAGTCCGGTGCGGGCAGGAGGGCGCAGTGGCGGCACGCCCGGGCGGAGGAGGCGATGCCGGCGTGCGAGGCGAGCGCGAGGACGACGGTCAGCGCGGTCAGGAGCCAGTTCGCGGCCAGTGCCGAGGCGGCGGCGAGGGCCAGGGCGCTGACCGCCACGGCCGCGGCGGCGGCCGTGCCCGTCCAGGCGACGGCCAGGGGTAGCCGTTCGGGGG
>NZ_BAAATZ010000029.1:163182-183939 GCF_039533685.1 Actinocorallia aurantiaca
AATCGACGGATTCTGCGGCGGTCTCGGCTTGGACGGCGGGGGAGGCGGCGACCAGGAAGGCCGCCGCCAGGGCCACGCCGCCCGCGTTCGCCGCCGCCAGCTGAAGGGGGAGAGGGGAAGAGGCGCCGGGTGTGCCCGCCAGATACCAGGCCGCGAGCAGAAGGGGGATGAGGAGAGCCGTGGTGCGGGCGGTGCGGCGGGCCTGGGCGATGGTGAGTTCCCGCTGGAACGCGGGCGCGAGTTCGAGGACGGTGCCGAACTCGGCGACGGCCTGACGGGCCGCGCGGGCGTCAGGGGGACCGTCGGACGAGAGGTCCGCGGCGGCGTCCACGAGACCGTCGCGCAACTCCTCGAGCATGCGGTCCTTCAGCCGCGCGGGGCCGTGCAGGGCCGCCGACAGTGCGGCGACGTGGGCCTCGACGGGGTCGAGCGCGCTCATGTCGCGACCCCGGCGGCGGGGTCCAGGACGGAGCCGATGGCGGCGGTGAACTCCCGCCAGGCCGTGCGCTCGTCGGAGAGGGCGCGGCGCCCCGCGTCGGTGAGCTCGTAGCAGCGGCGGCGGCGCTCGCCCAGGGCCTGCCAGTCGCTGCGGAGCAGCCCGAGGCGTTCCAGCCGGTTGAGGGCGGGGTAGACGGTGCCCTTGCGGAGCTCCAGGACGCCGTCGCTGCGCTCCTGGACGGCGGTGATGATCGCGTAGCCGTGGAGGGGGCCGTCCTCCAGCGCGGACAGGAGCAGCCCGTCCAGATGGCCTCGTACCGCGTCCGTTCTCACGGTGGGCAGCCTACCCGGGGAACGCAGGATTATGCTATCTCCCTACCTATTGGCAGCCAACCCATTGGCTGCCAATCCAGAAGGAGTCGTGATGGCAGAGGTCTTCCTGACGTTGCACGTGCTGGCGGCGGTCCTGGCGATCGGCCCGATCGCCGTCGCGGGCTCGCTCTTCCCCCGCTACGCGAGCCGGGACCACGAGGAGGGCCGGGAGCCCTCGGCCTCGGGGCTCCTGCACCGGATCTGCCGCGGTTACGCGTTCGCGGGCCTCGCCGTCCCGGTCTTCGGCCTCGTCACCGGCATCCTTCTCGGAGTCCTGGCCCAGGCATGGCTGATCGCCTCGATCATCCTGACCGCCCTGGCCGCGGCGCTGCTGGCCCTGGGGATCCTGCCTGCCCAGCGCCGCCTGCTGGCCGGACGGGCGGCCGGGGAGGAGACGGGCCCGGCGGTCTCCCGGCTGCACATGCTCACGGGGTTCTTCAATCTCGTCTGGGCGGCGGTCGTCGTCCTGATGGTCGTCCGGCCCGGCGCCTGACGGAACGGGCCCGCCCGGAGGGTCGGCCTATGCTGGCGGGCATGAGTCGCTGGGAAGAGCTGACCGGGGGAACCTCCGGCGAGGAGTACGCCGCGCGCTTCGCCGCCCTGGCGGAGTCCGGGAAGGACCTGCATGGCGAGGCGCGGTTCTGCGCGGCGCTCGTGCCGCCGGGGGCCCGGGTGCTGGACGCGGGCTGCGGCACCGGCCGGGTCATGATCCGCCTCGCGGAGCTCGGATACGACTGCGTCGGCGTGGACCTCGACGACTCCATGCTGGCGGTGGCGCGGAAGAACGCCCCGGAGCTGACCTGGCTCCAGGCCGACCTCGCCGAGTTCGACCCGGCGGCGCTCGGCATCCCGGCGGACTTCGACCTCGTGGTCGCCGCCGGCAACATCTTCCCGCTGCTCGCGCCCGGCACCGAGCCGGACGCGGCCCGCCGCGTCGCCGCCGCCCTGAAGCCGGGCGGCCTGCTCGTCGCCGGGTTCGGCCTGGACCGCGCCCACCTCCCGGTGCCGCCGAGCATCACCCTGGCCGAGTACGACGCCTACTGCGCGGCGGCCGGCCTCACTCTCGTCGACCGCTTCGCCACCTGGGACGCCGAGCCCTACGACGGCGGCGGCTACGCCGTCAGCGTCCACCGCGCGTGAGTCCGTGATGACCTACCTGCACGTACGTTTCCCCCGGCTGAAGGAAAGCCTTCCGCGCCTTCCTCTCGGAGACGGGCCGACGCCCGTCCGGCCGCTTCCAGGGCTCTCCGAAGGCGCCGCGCAGGTGTGGCTCAAGGACGACGGAGCCTACGGGAACGGCGGCTGGGGCGGGAACAAGGTCCGCAAGCTCGAATGGCTGCTCCCCGATGTCCGGCACAGCGGGCGGAAGACGATCCTGAGCGTCGGCGGGCTCGGCACGAACTGGGGGCTGGCGACCGCGCTGTACGCCCGCGAGCACGGGCTGCGAACGGTGCTCGCGCTCGTGGACCAGCCCGTCGACGACTACGTCCGGGCTCAGCTCGGAAGGCTCCGGGAGTCCGGGGCGAAACTGTACTTCACCCGGACGAAAGGACGAACGGTCGCCGCGGTCCCCTGGCTGTTCGCACGCCACTTCTCAGGCGGGCGCCCTCCGTACGTGCTGGGCGCCGGAGGGTCCTCGCCGGTGGGGGCGCTGGGCTACGTCGAAGCCGCCCTGGAGATCGCGGCTCAGGTGGAGGACGGGCTGCTCCCCGAACCGTCGCACATCGTCACGGCGGTGGGGTCGGGCGGCACCACCGCCGGCCTGTTGCTCGGGCTCAGGCTCGCCGGGCTGCGGACGCGGGTCGTCGGCGTCGTGGTCAACGACACCCTGCGGCTGGACGGGGTCACGCTGCCCCGGCTCGCGCGGCGGACCGCGAAACTGCTCGAACGGCGCGGCGCCGGTCCGCTGCGGTTCGAGTCCGGCGAAGAGGATCTCACCGTCGTCCGGGACCGGCTCGGGAAGGGCTACGGGCATCCCACTCCGGAAGGGGAGCGGGCGCGGGAGCACGCGGCCGGGCGCGAGGGCCTCGTGCTGGAGCCCGTCTACACGGCCAAGGCCGTCGCCGCGCTGCGGGCGATGAACGAGGAGGGGCGCTTCGGGGACGGTCCCATCCTCTTCCTCCAGACGAACGGGCCCAGATGAGCGGGGAGGCGCGGGACGGCACCGGTACGAGCGTTTCCTGACCGCCCCGCGCCGCAGAGTCGGCCCGCCCGGTGACCAGGTTGATGTGCTCGGTGCTCGCCGAACCCGAGGCGAGGCGCTTGGCGCCGATCCGGAGGGTCACCGGCGGCGCGCTTTCTCACCGGGTCGCGTCCGCCTCCGCGCGGTGGTGCTCGGAGAACCAGCGGACGGCGTCCTGGACGCTCTCCTCCAGAGGGCGGGGGGTCCATCCGAGTTCGGTACGGGCCCGGGTGGAGTCCAGAGGGCCGAAGGCCGCGGCCAGGACGATCGAGTCGGGGCAGAGCCGCTGGTCGCGGAGCCCTCGGACCCGGCACAGCAGGTGGTTGACCCTCGCGGCGAAGAGGGCCGCCCCGGTCGGCAGCGTCCTGGGCGGTCGCTTGCCGAGGACCCGCGCGGCCAGGGCGTGCAGCTCCGCCTGGGTGGTGTGTCCGGCGGACACGATGTACCGGGTGCCGGTCCCTCCCTTCTCCTCGGCGAGGAGGAGGGCCTCCGCCGCGTCCCGCACGTCGACCCAGGGAACTCCGGCCTTGAGCACGAACGGCAGCGTCCCCTTCGCGGCCTGCCACAGGAGCCCGCCGTGCGGGGTGGGCTGCCGGTCCTCGGGCCCGTAGGTGTTGGCGACGCACAGTGAGACGCCGGGAAGGCCCCGCTCCCGGCAGTACTCGAAGAACTTCCGCTCCCCGTCGGCCCGGGAGCGCAGGTACCGGGGCGCGCGCTCGTACCAGTCGAAGGCGTCGTCCTCCGTGACGGGCCGCCGCTTGTTCCGGCCGATCGTGCCGATGGTGCCGGTATGGACGAACCGGGTGACTCCCGCCTCGAGTGCGGCGTCCATGGAGTTCACGAGCCCGTCCACGTTCGTGCGGTGGAGCGGGGCGGAGTCGCTGAGCCAGGCACGGGTGTCGACCGCGCTGTGGAAGACCGTCCCGCATCCAGCCATGGCCTCGCGCAGCGACCCGGGATCGGCCAGATCGCCGGTCCTCCTGTCGTAGTCGAGACCGGCCAGCCCGGAGAGGTCGCTGGCGGGCCGGGCGAGAATCCGGACCGGCCGCCCTCGGGCCGCCAGCGCCCGGACCACGTGACCGCCCAGGAAACCGCTGGCTCCGATGACCAGTACGGGTTCGCCGTCGTTCATCCGCTCTCCTCCCAGTAAATATATTCAATTCTGTATGAGATGAAAGGGAAAGAGAACAGGCCGTTCGTTCGGCTGGACCCTGCCACGGTGGGAGGGTCCAGCATGGAGCGCGTGCGAGATGAACCACTGACGATCGGGCGCTTCGCCCGGATGTGCCGGCTGAGCGTGAAGCAGCTGCGGCACTACGACGAGCTCGGGCTGCTGCCGCCGGACCGGGTGGATCCGTCCACCGGGTACCGGTACTACGCCCCGGCGAGGGTGCGCGACGCCCTGACCGTCGCGCTGCTGCGGGACCTGGACGTACCGCTCCAGGTGATCGCCGAGCTGCTGGCGGCCGGTGACGAGGAGCGGACGCGGCTGCTGAGGGCCGAACGGGACAGGATCGCGGCGCGGATCGCCCGGGACACCGAACGGCTGGCCGTGCTGGACAGGCTGGCCGAAGGTCCGGCACCCGCCTACGAGGTGGAGGTCGTGGACGACCCCGCCCTCCGGCTGGCCGTGGTGCGCGGGCGGTGCGACCCGGACGAGGTGGGGGCGCGGACCCGAGAGTGCATCACCGCCCTCCTGGGGGCCCTGGGCCGGAGCGCGGTGGGCTGGGTTCCGCCGCTGCACGGCCTGTATCCCCTGGATCTCGAGGACGGGATGACCATCGCGGCGGGCGCCCGGACGGACGAGGACGTGCCGGGCACCGTCGCGACGACCCTTCCCGCGGGCCCCGCCGCCACGACCCTGCACACCGGCCCCTACGAGCAGCTTCCCCTGGCCTACCACGCGCTGCAGGCCTGGATCCACGAACAGGGGCTCACCGCCCGGGGTCCGGCGCGGGAGGACTACCTCGTCTCACCCGGCGAAGCCGAGCCGCACGAACTGCTCACGCGGCTGACCATCCCCATCGACCCGACACGACAGGACACCCCGTGACCATGCCGAAGACCGACCTGAAGAAGGTCCACAAGGCCCTCTACACCGCGACCGCGGACCCCCGCCGGGTCGACGTCCCCGACTTTCCCTTCCTCATGATCGACGGGGCGGGGGACCCGAACGGGGACGGCTACCGGCAGGCGGTCGAGGCCCTGTACAGCGTCGCCTACACCGTCCGCTTCGCCCTCAAGGACGCGGAGGTCCTGGAGTATCCCGTCATGCCGCTCCAGGGGTTGTGGTGGACGGCCGAGGGACAGGACTTCTCCCACGACCTCACGCGTGACGCCTGGCGCTGGACCATAATGATCATGCAGCCGGCCCAGGCCACCGACGAGGTCGTCCGGGAGGCGCTCACCGCGGCGGCGAAGAAGAAGCCCGGCCTGCCCGTCCCGGACGTTCGGGCCGAACGCCTCCACGAGGGCGCGTGCGTGCAGGTCCTCCACACCGGACCCTTCGCCACCGAGCACACCACCCTCGACCGCCTCTACGAATTCATCGAGAAGGAGGGTCTGGCCATCACGGGCCGCCACCACGAGATCTACCTCTCCGACGCCCGCCGCGTCGCCCAGGAGAAGATGCGGACGATCCTGCGCTACCCGGTGACCCCGCTCTCCGCCTGACGTCCCCGGGCCTCAGCCCCGGGAGGTGCCGGACCAGGCCTGGACGGTCGCCAGCAGTACGGGCCGCCAGGTGTCCAGGTATGCGGTGACCTCCGGGGCGCCGGCGCCCAGTTCCTCCGCGCGCTTGTCGTTGAGGTACAGGCCGGGGGAGGGGCAGGTGGCCCCGAGCTCCACCAGGACGGGCTTGAGCAGCAGGTCCGGGGCCAGGGCGTGGGCGGGGCCCGCGCCGAGCATGAGCGGCAGCGCGGTGACGCCCTTCAGCCCGTCGCCGGTGGCGAACTGGTCGAGGAACAGCTTCAGCAGTCCGGTGTAGGTGGCCTTGAACGTCGGGCTGGCGAACACCACGAGTTCGGCGGAGGCCACCGACTCGACGGCCTCCTTCACCGCGGGGTCGCCCCAGCCGAGCAGCCCCGGGCCGAGTCCGATGACGTCGACGGTCACGTCGACGGGAGCGCCGGCCAGGCTCTCGGCGATCGCTTCGGCGGCTTTCGCGGTACGCGAGGCGGGTTTGGGGTTGCCCACGACGACGGCGGTCCTCATATGTACTCCATATACCCTATCGAAAAAGAAGGACTTCTGATCGTAGAGCCTCCCGCCGCCTCTGACGAGTCAGGCTTCTTCCGCATAGGGTGGTGTTCTGCCTGAGAGCGGCGAAACCGCGTGGTCACGACTTCGCCATGCGGTTTCGCCGCGATTCGTTACGTGTGGAGGGCGACTCGCCATGTCGATTGCACTGTCTCTTCTCGATCTCGCCCCGGTGTCGTCCGGGCGGAGCGCGCGCGAGAGCTTCGAGGCCAGTGTCCTGCTCGCCCGGACGGCGGAGCGCAGCGGGTACCGGCGGGTCTGGTACGCCGAGCACCACAACATGCCCACGATCGCCTCGACCGCCACCAGCGTGCTCATCGGGTACGTCGCGGCGCACACCGAGAGCATCCGGCTCGGTTCGGGCGGCGTCATGCTCCCGAACCACTCGCCGCTGGTGATAGCGGAACAGTTCGGCACCCTGGAGACGCTCTTTCCGGGACGGATCGACCTCGGGCTCGGCAGAGCGCCGGGCACCGACCAGACCACCATGCGGGCGCTGCGGCGCAACGCCGCGTCGGCGGACTCCTTCCCCGAGGACGTCCTGGAGGTGCAGGGCTACCTGAACGGGGAGTCCCGGGTGCCCGGAGTGCAGGCGGTGCCCCGTCCGGAGGGCGTCGTGCCGCTGTACATCCTGGGCTCGTCGCTGTTCGGGGCGCAGCTCGCCGCACACCTGGGCCTGCCCTACGCCTTCGCGTCCCACTTCGCGCCGGGCTCCCTGCTCGAGGCGATCGCCCTCTACCGCGACACGTTCAAGCCGTCGGAGCAGCTGTCCGAGCCGTACGCCATCGCGGGCGTCAACGTGTTCGCGGCCGAGGACCACGACGAGGCCGTGACCCAGATGAAGATCGCCCACCGCTCCCGCACGCGCTCGCTGATCGCACGGGGCCCGGCGGCCGGCGGCGACCTCACCGACGAGCAGATCGACCTGTTCCTGGCCTCCCCGAACGGCCGCCAGATCGCGTCCATGGCCCGCTACACCGCCGTCGGCACACCCGCCGAAGTCCGCGACTACCTCCAGGAATTCGCCGCCTCCGCCCAGGCCGACGAGCTCATCCTCGTCCACTCGGCCCCCCGCGTCGAGGACCGCGTCCGCTCCATCGAACTGACCGCCGCCGCCGTCCTCGGAGCCGAGACGGCCTGACCCGGAAGCCCGGGATCCGCGGCGGCGTTCTCCCGTCGTCAGCGGGAGGCTTCGGCTCCGTTGGATCCGCTCAGGCGGAGTTCCACAGGCGCAGGGTGTGGTCCCAGGCGGCGGAGGCGAGGGTGCGGCCGTCGGGGGAGACGGCCAGGGTGTCGATGCGGTCGGTGTGGGGGGTGGAGACGACGGAGGAGGCCGCGGTGCCCGGGTTCCAGTGCCGGATGGTGCGGGCGACGTCGGCGGAGTAGAAGGTGCCGTCGGCCGGGTGGGGGACGAGCGAGGTGACGGGGCTCTGATGACCGGAGAGGACGCGGGCCGCGGCGCCGGGACGCCAGAGCCGGACGGCCTGGTCCTGGCCTGCCGAGACCAGCGTGCCGTCGGAGGTGTGGGCGAGGGACCAGACCTCGCCGGTGTGGCCGGTGAGAGGGGTGCGGGGAGCACCGGTGGAGGGGTCCCAGAGGCGGATCGTGCCGTCGGCGCCCGCGGAGGCGAGGGTGGAGCCGTCGGGGTGGAAGGAGACGGCGTAGACGGTGCCGGAGTGCCCGCGCAGGGTGTGGAGCGGCCGACGGGTCTCGGTCGACCAGACGCGGACCGTCTTGTCCTTGCCTCCGGAGGCCAGCAGTTTGCCGTCAGAGGAGACGGACAGGGCGTAGACGATGTCGGTGTGACCGCTGTAGACGCCGGTCTCGGCGCCGCGGTCGACGTCCCAGGCCAGGATGCGGCGGTCCCAGCTGCCCGTCAGGAGGACTCCGCCGGGGGTGAAGACGGCGCAGGTGACCGGTTTCCGGTGGCCGGTGAGCGGGCGTGAGGTGCGGGATCCGGTGTCCCAGAGAAGGACGGTGCCGCCCCAGCCGCCGCTGGCCAGGATCGGGCGGTTCGGATGGAAGGCCAGCGCGTCGACCCGGCCGGTGTGGCCCGTCAGCGGGGGACCGTCTCCGGTGAGGGACGACGGCGTGGCCGCGGCCGAAGGCTCGTCCGGCTCCCGGTCGAACAGGAACGCAGAGGCGGCCGCGGCACCGAGTGCGCCGGCGGCGGCCAGCACGGCGCGGCGTCCGATCACGCGGGACGGCCTGCGCGCCGGAGGTGCGGCGGGCTCCGGCGGCGGCACGATCTCGGTCGGGGGGAGCGTGTTCTCGACGAGCGTGGGAAAGGACGGGACGTCGGGCCGTCGCGGGTCGGCTGTCTCGCCCAGCTCGGCGATCACCCGGGTGATGTCGGGACGGAGTTCCGGATCGCGCTGGAGCAGCTTGCGGAGCAGGGGCTCGAGCGCTCCCGCGTGCTCCATCGGCTCGAATTTTCCCTCCAGCACCAGCGCGAGGACGGCGGTGAAGCTGCGGGCGGGGAACGGGGGATGCCCTTCCACCGCGGTGTAGAGGGTCGCGCCGAGCGACCACAGGTCGGAGGCCGGCCCGAGCTCCACGCGGCACGCCTGCTCGGGCGACATGTAGGCGGGGGTGCCCACCAGGGCGCCCGTCTGGGTGAGCCGCGGGTCGCCCGCCACCTGGACGACGCCGAAGTCGGTGAGGACCACGCGCCGTCCGTCCAGCATGACGTTGGCGGGTTTGAGGTCCCGGTGCAGGATCCCCGCCCCGTGCGCGACCCGGAGCGCCCCGGCCACCGCCAGCCCGATCTCCGCGACGCGCTGCGGGGAGATCCGCCCCGCCGCCTCGATGGTCTGGCCGAGCGACATGCCCTTCAGCAGCTCCATGACGATCATCGGCGCGCCGTCGTGCTCGGCCACGTCGTGCACCGTGACGATCGCCGGATGGTTGAGCCCCGCCGCGGCGCGGGCCTCCCGCGACGCCCGCTGGACGAGCACCTCCCGCGACTCCTCGTCGAGCCGCTCGTCCAGCCGGATCTCCTTGACCGCGACCTGCCGGTCGAGCACCTCGTCCACGGCGCGCCAGACCCGCCCCATGCCCCCGGTCCCGATCTGCTCGACCAACCGGTAACGCCCGCCGACCCGCTCGCCCCCACTAGCCACGTCAAAGCATCCTAATCACCCCGAGCCTGGCGCGTAACCGAAGGAGGACTCTGGGTCGCGGCCGGATCGGCCGTTCCCGCCCGGAGGACGTCAGGCCGGGTTCGCGCATGATGTTCCGGTCGGTGGAGCCGAAGCCGCAGGTATGGATGCGGCTGGTGGGCAGAGGAGCGCCGGGCCCGCCCTCACGCAGGGAACAGGGCGGTCAGCGTCGGCCCACGTCGGACGCGGCGGCGTCGCGGAGGTTCTGGCGGGCGTCGGCCGGGAGGAGGTAGCCGGCGCGGACGTTGCGCCCGTCTTGCTCGGCCACGGCCGAGACATAGCGGCCGCGGGCGGGGTAGAGCCGTCCGAGCAGGTCCTTGTCGAACGGGACGTGGGTACCGAACAGGAAGCAGAAGGTCTCGCCCGCGTTGTCGCCGGTGTTGAGGGCGGTCGGGACCTCCACCTGGGACAGCCGGATACCGCCGACGGCCAGGCCTAGCTCGTCGCGGACCTTGGCGCCGTCGGCCGCGAGTTCCAGAACGGGGGCCGACGGCGGCAGGACGCCCCTGCCGGCCCACCGGACCAGGTGGTCGTAGGACGCGGCGATCACGTGGTGCAGCGGCGCGCGGCTGAACGGCGGCCGGGCGCAGTCGTAGGTCGGCGCCGCTCCCAGATCGCGTTCGAGGATGGACGCGCGGTACTCCTGGCCCTGCCACCCGGAGTGGGCGGTGCCCGCGACCTCCCAGCGGCGGAAGAGCGCGTCGTCGGGACGCCGGACGGGAGAGCGCACGTCGGTCTCCGACAGCACCTGGAACACCGGTTCGGCGCCCTTCCTGGTCGGCGCGGGCCCGACGATGTGGGCGAACCCGTCGAAGACGGCCTCGGTCCGGGGCAGGACCGCGTCGTAGTAGACCGTCATCCGCGCCGCGGACTGCGAGGCCCCGACCGCGAGGACCGTCCTGGCCCGGAGCCCGCCCAGCGGACCGCCGCGTCGCGAACCGCGCAACGCCTTGGCGGCCTGCGCGAACACGTCGTAGGAGAGCTCGTCCGCGGTGAGGCGTCCGCCGCCGGTGACGTCGAGCCCGCCGTAACGGGCGGGGCTCCAGCCGCGCAGATGGTCCACCCCGACACGCTGCGCCGAGACCCCGACCCACGCGTAACCCGCGCGCGTGATCTGCTCGGGGCTCCACAGCGCGTCCAGGTCGTACCCCGCGGTGACGTTCTGCCACTCGGTCAGTACCGTGCCGTTGAAATCGGCCGCGTCAGCGGGCCTGCGCACGATGATGCGCGTCCGGTACGGAACGTCCGAGGCCACGACCTCACCTGTGGTGCTGTACCCGTCCGCCTTTCCGGAGAGGTAGAACTCCTGCTCCACATAACCGGCGGAGGCCAGATCCACGTCGGTGGCCATCCACGGATAGGTGTCCTTCACTTCGGGGGCCGACGGATCACCGGGAACGGCCCCGGGAACGGGTCCCTGGACGACCGCCTCCTGCCGGGCGGCGGCGTCGGCCGGCACCGCCGTGACGGTCGCGACGAGCACGCCCAGCAGAATCCGGGATGTGCGAGACCGAAGGGTCATCGATTGCTCCTCTCGCGGGGTGGGCCGGTGCCCTGCCCGTGTACGCGAGATGATGAACGGCGCGGCCCCGGGCGCCATCGGTGAGATCACCGGCCTTCGGCCGGAGCCGAAAAGAACCTTACTGCGTAAAGGCGCTGCCTTGGAAGCTACTTGGAGGGCGAAAGTCAGGCGTCCCCGCGCTCTTCGGTGACCTCAAGGGCCCATTCGATGAACCTGCTCTTCAGATCGCCGTAGCGCTTCGGATCGCCGTCGCTGAGTTCCAGGGCGAGGCGTTTGACGGCGGAGTAGGCGGCGGCCACGGTCGGGCGGCTCTGGAGGAGGCGGTAGAAGGCGCGTTCGCGGCTGCTGTGCCAGGCCTCGGGGGTGGCCAGGTGGACGTGAAGGTCGGGGGTCGTGGTTCCCGGCCGGTAGCGGCGGAACATGGTGCGGGCGGGATGGTCGAGCTTGATCTCCTGAAGTCCGGCGCCGGCGAGGCGGGCTTCGGCCCGGGGCAGGTCCTCGGGCAGGATCTGGACGATGAGGTCCGTGATCGGCTTGGCCTCGATGCCGGGGACGAGGCGGCTGCCGATCGGCTCGATCTCCTGCGCGAGCGGTCCGAGCAGCTCCGCGACGGCGGCCAGGTCGGCCCTGAACCGGGCTTCGCCGCCCTCGCCGTTCGGCACCAGTTCGACGCCGTACCCGTAACGGCCGGGGGCGGAGGAGCCCCCGGGTTCGAGACCTTCGGGACGCGAAGACGTCGAGGGCGGCTCCGCCCGGTTCGTGTCATCTGTCACCGGCTCATCATGCCTCTCGGCATTCGAGGTTCGCATGCCATCGGCGTCAGAGGCTCCTGATCCGCGTGGGGGAGCGGACCCGCCGTTCCTCAGACATCCCGGCGGTGGACGACCGTCACGGCGATGACCACAGCGGCGAACGCCCAGGCCCCGAAGACGATCCAGGCCTCGGCGACCGACACCGGATACCTGCTCGTCCAGCGGATCGGCCCGTCGGGCTCGAGCCGCGGCGCGGAATTCTCGACCAGGGCGCTCCAGGCGCTGAACGGCATCGCGTTGCCGATCTCCTTGACCCACCGGTACGTCTCGCCCTCGAAGAGCCTCGGCAGCAGGACGAGCACGCCGACGATCGCGACGACGGTGCCGGCGGCGTGCCGGACGAGGGCGCCCAGGGCCATGCCCACCAGAGCGGCGACCGGGGCCAGGAGCGCGGACGCCGCGACGGCCCGGAACGCGCCGGGCGCGGTGATCGGCAGCCCGATCCGCTGCGAGTCGTAGATCGCCTGCGTCACGCCGAACGAGGCCGTGGCGACGACCGTGCCGTAGACGAGCATGACCGCCGCCGCCACCGCCGCCTTGGCCGCGACCACCGAACGTCTTGCCGGGACGGCCGCGAACGTCGTACGGATCATCCCGCTGGAGTACTCGCCGAAGATCGTGGCGGCGCCCACGGCGGCGGCGACGACCATGAGGATCTGGAACGCCTCGGGAACGAACGCGGCGTGCAGCGGGTCGATGGCCGTGCGCTGGTCGTCCGGGATCGCGCTGTGCTCTATGAGGTGGACGTTGGACCGGGCGGAGTTCGCACAGATCCCGATGGAGACCAGAGCCCCGGCCGCGAAGACCGCGTAGGACGAGCGGAGCGACCGCATCTTGATCCATTCGGCGGCCAGCAGGTCGCCGAACCGGGCGCGGGGTTCCGCCACGGGTGGTGTCATCGTGCTCATCGGGATTCTCCTGACAGGTATTCGGCGCTGTCGGCGGTGAGTTCCATGAAGGCCTGCTCCAGGGACGAATTCCGGGCGGTGACCTCGTGCAGCAGGACGCGCTTCTCGAAGGCGAGTTCGCTGACGCGGTCCGCGCTGAGCCCGGTCACCGTGTACGACCCGTCGTCCCCCTGCTCCATCGCGCCGCCCGCGGAGTCGACGACGGCCGCCAGCGCGGCGGGATCGGACGTCCGGACGGTCACGCTCCGCCGGGTACCGCGGGCCGCGAAATCGGCCAGGGACTCGGAGGCGATCAGCTCGCCGCGGCCGATCACGATCAGCCGGTCGGCGGTGTGCTCCATCTCGGTCATCAGGTGGCTGGAGACGAACACGGTCCGGCCCTCGGCGGCCAGCCGGCGGAACAGGCCGCGCACCCACAGCACGCCCTCGGGGTCCAGCCCGTTCAGCGGCTCGTCGAACAGCAGCACCGGCGGGTCGCCGAGCAGCGCGGCGGCGATCCCGAGCCGCTGCTTCATCCCCAGCGAGAAACCGCCGACGCGCCGTCGCGCCACGCCCGCCAGCCCCACCTCCTCCAGCACCTCGGTGACCCGGCGGCGCGGGACGGCGTTGCCGCGGGCCAGCGCCGACAGGTGCGCCAGCGCGCTGCGCCCGCCGTGGACGTCTCCCGCGTCGAGCAGCGCGCCGACATGGCGCAGCCCGCGCGGACGGTCCCGGAACGGGCGGCCGCCGACGGTCACGCTCCCCTCGGTCGGCGTGTTCAGGCCGAGGACCATTCGCAATGTGGTGGTCTTCCCGGCGCCGTTCGGGCCGAGGAACCCGGTGACGGCCCCGGGCCGTACGGTGAAACTCAGCGCGTTCACGGCCGTGGTCCGGCCGTACCGTTTGGTCAGTCCTCTGGCTTCGATCATGCGGCCAACGGTGCCGAAGGCGGTGCCCGCGCCGCATCGGGCCGTCGTCCAGTCCCGTATGGACCACGGGTGTACACCCACGGGCCGATGCGTCCTGCGGGCCCGCCGTTTACGATCACGGCATGAACGCCCCCTTGTTCAGGCGCCTGCCTCCCGGAACATGGACGGCCCTGGCCTGGTCGGCCGCGATGGCGTACTCGATGCTCATCAGCATCAGGCTGCCGGGCGAGGTACCGCATTTCTTTCCCGCGGGGTTCGACCTCCTGTTTCCCGGCAATGTGCCGTTCGTCGTGATGGCCACCGGCCTGGCGCTGGCCGGCAGCCTCCTACTGGGCCGCCGGCCGCTGCCGACCCTGGCGCTGTTCCTGGCCGGGTCCGTGTTCGCGGCGATGGCGTTGAACTCGACCGAGATCACGTTCCCGCAGTTCCTGGCGGCCGACGTCGCCCTCGGCTACATCGCGGCCACCCGGTCCCGCCGGGCCTCGGTCATCGCGGTGTCGATGGCGCTCGCCGTCCTGACCGGCCACGCCGCCACCCGGTTGATGCTCGATTTCCCCATCGGCACCTCGACGCAGCTGACCGTCGCGCTGACCGCCGTCATCGCCTGGCTGGCCGGCGGCTGGACCCGGCAGAGCCGCGAGCACGCCCAGACGATGCACGCACAGGCGGTCGCGGGCGAACGGCTCCGGATCGCCCGCGAGCTGCACGACTCGGTGGCGCACAGCATCGGCATCATCGCCATCCAGGCGGGCGCGGCCAAGATGGTCATCGACACCCGGCCCGCCGCGGCCCGCGAGGCGCTCGGCACGATCGAGAACGCCAGCAGGGAGACCCTCGCAGGCCTGAGGCGGATGCTCGGCGCGCTCCGCCAGGCCGACGATCCGATGGCGACCGCCTCGGCGCCCGGCCTGGCCGACCTCGAACGACTCACCGCGACGACGGCGGCCGCAGGCGTCCACGTCGACGTGCGCTGGCGGGGACAGCACCGCTCGCTGCCCGCCGAGATCGACCTGTCGGCGTTCCGCATCGTCCAGGAGGCGGTGACCAACGTGGTGCGCCATTCGGGTACCCGCCGCTGCCGGGTCTCCATCGAGCACCGGGACGACGAGCTGGCCATCGAGGTCGTGGACTCGGGCCGAGGCGTCGGCACCGGCCTCGGCGCCGGTTACGGCATCGTCGGTATGCGCGAGCGCGTCGGCCTCCTGCACGGCGACTTCACCGCGGGCCCCCGTCCCGAAGGCGGATTCCGCGTCGCCGCCCGGCTGCCGGTGGGATCGCGTTGACGGTACGGGTCGTCCTGGTCGACGATCAGCCGCTGATACGGGCTGGCCTGCGCATGGTCATCGACGAGGATCCCGGCCTCGAGATCGCCGGCGAGGCCGGAACGGGAGACGAGGCCGTCCTACTCGTCCGCGACCTGCGGCCGGACGTCGTGGTCATGGACATCCGCATGCCCGGAATGGACGGCATCGAGGCCACCCGGATCATCACGGCGGACCCGGAGGGCCCGCGCGTGGTCGTCCTGACCACGTTCGACGACGACGAGCACGTCTACGGCGCCCTCCGCTCCGGCGCGTCGGGCTTCCTGGTCAAGGACATGGCGCTGCCGGAGATCCTCGCGGCGATCCGGGTGATCGCCGCCGGCGACGGACTGATCGCGCCGGGCGTCACGCGCCGCCTGATCGAGCGGTTCGCCCGGAGCCCCGAGCCGCCCCCCGCTCCCCGGCACCGTCCGCCGGACGCCCTCACGGACCGGGAGCAGCAGGTGCTGTCCCTGGTCGGCGGCGGCCTGACCAACCACGAGATCGCGGCCCGGCTCGTGATCAGCGTCGCCACCGTCAAGGCGTACGTGACCCGGCTGCTCGCCAAGCTGGACGCCCGCGACCGCGTCCACCTGGTCATCATCGCCTACGAGACGGGCCTGGCACCCCTGCCCCGTTCTCGCTGACCGCTTCGAGGCCGGCGGCCCGTCCGCGACGGACGAGGCCGTCCGCCGGATACGGAGAGCGCGGTCTCACCGGCCGCGGTCTTCCGCCCGGAGTGCGTGCACGAAGGCGCCGAACGTGGCCGCCGTGAAGGTGTGCACGTGCCCGGTGGGGTTCTTGGAGTCGCGCACGCCGACCCGACGGACAGTTCCGCGACTTCTACGCACGCACCTCCTTCATGGGTGCTGCGACCGCCCGGGTCAGTTCTGGTTCCAGGCGACGAGTTCGGCGGGCTTGTTGGTGATGATGCCGTCGACGCCGGCGGCTTCGAGGGAGGTCCACTGGGTGGCGGAGTCGGAGGTCCAGGCCATGACGGCGATGTCCGCGTTGTGCAGGGCGGTGATGGCGGAGGGCCTGGCGAGGATGGAGGAGGCGCTGGGGTTGTAGGCGGTCAGGCCCAGGTCGGCGGCGACGGCGGCGGGGTCGGCGTCGAGGGTGGTACGCAGCAGGCCGAGGGGGAGCTCGGGGGCGAGTTCGCGGACGTACTTCAGGGAGCCGGTGTCGAAGCTCTGGACGAAGACGCGGGAGGCCATCTGCTGGGCGCGGACCACTTCGATGATCTTGGCGACCTGTGCTCTGGTGTGGGAGCCCTTGATCTCCAGCAGGAGGTCGCCGCCGCGGGTGCGGAGGTCGGCGAGCTGCTCGGCGAGGGTCGGCATCCTCTCGCCCGCGTACTGGGGGGAGAACCAGGAGCCGGCGTCCAAGGTCTTGAGGTGGGTGGAGGTGAGGTCGCGGATGGCGCCGGACCCGTCGGTGGTGCGGTCGACGGTGCTGTCGTGCAGGACGAACGGGACGCCGTCGGAGCTCGGCTGCACGTCGTTCTCGATGAGGTCGGCGCCGGCGCGGCGGGCGATGTCCTGGGCGGCGATGGTGTTCTCGGGGGCCGCCGCCGACGCGCCGCGGTGGGCGATGACGGTCACGGGGCCGCCGGAGGACCGCAGGTGGGTGTTCCGCGGCAGCTCGGTGATCTTGATGTTGTCGAAGGAGACGGTGGCGCCGTTGACGAACAGGCCCTGCCTGCCGTTCGCCGACCTCACGAGGCCGCTGGTGCGCATGATCTCGGTGCCGTCGAAGCTCCAGCGCGCCTGGCCGCCGTGCACCTCGACGGACACCTTGACGTTCCGCCCGGTGCCCGCCGCGTAGGGCGCGGCGGCGGTCTTGGTGACGTTCCAGGCGTTGGAGGCGGTGCGCTGGGCGAACTCCAGCCCGTTGGAGGCGGTGCTCCCGCTGCGCATGGTCGCGATCCACCAGGGGGCGGCGCCGTTCGCGGGGACGTCCAGCCCGAGGGCGGCCCAGCGGCTCGAGTTGACGACGCTCTCGAACCGGACGTCGGCCTCGAACCGGAAGTCGTTCAGCCGGCTCCCGAAGGTGATCTTGTTGTTGGCGCCGTTGGCCGCCGTCCCGACCAGCCGCCCGTTCTGCACCGACCAGGTGCCGTCGACCGCGTTCCATCCGGACGGCAGGGTCCCGCCGGAGAAGTCCTCGGAGACGACGACGTCCCCGGGCCTGGCCACGGCCGGGGCCGGGGCGGTGACGGCCAGGGTCCCGCCCGTGAGCGTCAGCGCCGCGATTCCCGTCGAGATTCTTTTGAGGTTCATAAGCGCGGACGTTAAATACCGATATAAAACGCCAGAAGGCCTATGAATGGTCACCGTTGGAATGGTGGGTGTTCAAAAGAATTCTTGTCCGGTGAATGATGCGGTGGCTAACGTTCTGCGAATGAATGGCTAATTCATCCGAGCGGCGCCGGGGCGGGGGCGTCGGTGTCGTGGGGGTCGTCGAGGCGGTCCAGGCGGAGCCGGCCGAAGCCGCGCATCAGGAGGAGGGCGGAGAGCAGCATCACCGCGCCCACGCCGCAGAGGGCGGCGCGCGGGCCCAGCAGGTCGGTGAGGTAGCCCTGGAGGAGGCCGCCGACGGGGAAGGAGGCGGTGGTGACCATGATCCGGCAGGCCATCACGCGGCCGCGCAGCCGGTCGGCGACCATGAGCTGGACGGAGGTGTTGATCCCCGAGACGACGGCGAGGAAGCACCCGCCCACCACGACCAGGGAGAGGAGGGCGAAGAGGTAGCCGGGGGCGGCGGCGAAGGCCATGAGGGCGATCCCGTAGACGACCAGGCCCCAGCGGACCGTCCGGCTGAGGCTCACGCCGCGGAAACCGCCGGAGACGAGCGGTGCGGCGAGGACGGCGCCGACGCCGAGGGACGCGTTGAGCAGGCCCAGCCCCACGGCACCGGTGTGGAAGACGCTCTCGGCGAAGACGACGGTGAGCTGGAAGACCGGGTTGCCGAGCACCCCGATCAGCACGGAGATCAGCAGGGAGACGAGGATGCCGGGCTTGCCGCGGATGTAGCGCACCGCTTCGGCGAACTGGCGGGCGACGCCGGAGGACGGGGCGTCCGCCGGCTCCGCGCCGCCCAGCCCGCGGATGAAGGAGAGCGCGGCCAGCACGAAGAAGAACGACAGGCCGTTGAGGAAGAACGCCCAGGAGGGGCCGAGCGCGGCCAGCAGCGCTCCGGCGATCGCCGGGCCGATGGCGCGGGCGGCGTTGAACTGCAGGGAGTTGAGCGACACCGCCGAGGTCAGGTCGCCGCGCGGCACCAGGTCGCTGACGAGCGACTGCCAGCTCGGCAGGTTGAGCCCCTGGAAGATCCCGGAGAGGCCGACGAGCGCCAGCAGGACGAGGGGCTCCCGCAGCCCCCACTGCCAGGCCGCCCACATCAGGAACGCCGCGGCGGCCATGCCCGTCTGGGTGAGGAACACCACGCGCCTGCGCTCGTGCCGGTCGGCGAGCGCCCCGCCCACCGGCCCCAGGAACAGGCCCGGCAGGAACTGCCAGACGCTCACCATTCCCACCCACAGCGCGCTCCCGGTCATCTGGTAGAGCACGTACGGCACCGTGAGGTTGCTCAGCCAGCTCCCCGTGTTCGACGCCAGCGCCCCGCACCAGAACAGCACGTAGTTCCGGTGCCTGAAGGCCCGGACCGCGTGGCGCAGTCCGGACGGGGGAGCGGGATCCTCCGCCCGGGAACGCTCCGAACCCTTGCCCACCTCGGCACCTCTCCTTCGCGTCGAAGATTCTGCCCTGGGAGCGGGGCGCCGTCCGCAGGGGCCCGCCTGTTCCCGCGGCCCGGCGAACGGTATAAAGCCGCCCATGGGAAAAAGACTGCCGCTCGAGGCCGCACGCGCCGCCGTCGACGCCGCGCTGGACCGGGCCGCCGCCGACGGGCTCAGGGTCGGTGTCGCCCTGGTCGACGCCAGGGGCGCCGACATCCTCGTCGTCCGCGCCGACGGAGCCCCCTGGTTCAGCCCCGGCGTCGCCCGGGCCAAGGCCAGGACGTCGACCGACCTCCGAGGCCCCAGCGAGGCCATGGCCGGCCTCCGTGAGACCTATCCCGACCTGTTCACCCTGGTGGACGACCAGGTCCCCTACCGCCTGACCACTCTCCCGGGTGGCCTCCCCCTCAAGCGCGAAGGCGAACTCGTCGGCGCGATCGGCGTCAGCGGCGCGTCGGCCGAGCAGGACGTCCGCTGCGCCGAAGCGGCCAGGGCGGCCTTCGAGGCCTACTGCGCGGGCTGAGGCCGTGTCCTGTTCAAAGAGCTTCTTCCCATGAAGCGGAAAGCGGAGATCAAATCATGTCGACGGCTTGGTCCATCACGGAGGAGGGGGCGCGGGACCCCGCGGACCGGGACCGTTTCCGCCGCCACCTCCATGCCCTGGCGGACATGCATCTCAAAGGCTGAAACCGGCTTTTCGGCTCAATGCGGGTAAACGAGTCATGGCTTGGTCTGTATTCGCGCGTGGACTTCGGGCGCCGGGCCGTGGTTACAGTGAGGGAGACCGAAGGGTGGTGGCCTGTGTCGGTACCTGATGTCTCCGTGCGCGACAGCCTGCTGTCCGCGGGTAAGAGGCTGTTCGCGGAACTGGGCTACGACCAGACGACGAACGAGATGATCGCCGAGATCGCGGGAGTGCCCGTCGAGTCCATAGCGCGGGAGTTCGGCGACAGGCGGTACCTGTACCTGGAGGTCTTCCGGCAGGCCCAGGCCGAGGACGGGGCCCTGCTGGAGCGGTTCGCCGGGATGGGTTCGGACAGGGCGTCCTACCACCGGTTCCTCGACGCCTACCTCGACCACCTTTATGAGTATCCCGAGAACGCGGCCCTGACGGTGCAGCGCTGGATGAACGACGCGACGGACTTCCACGACGTCGAAGCCGACTACGTCCTGCCCCAGGTGGACGCGGTGGGAAAGATCCTCGACGGCCTCTTCCGGGAAGAGGTGGACTCCGAACTCCTGATCTGGACCCTGGCCTGGACCTCCCACCTGTTCGTCCTCGCCGGCATCCCCCGCCACGACGGGAGCCGGACTCCCGCCGACCAGGTCCGCTTCCGCCGTCATCTCCACGTCCTGACCGACCTCTGCCTCAAACCGTGAGCCCGAGCCCGCTCCTCCGCTCGACGGGGGCGACGGCGGGATCCGGTTCAGGAGGGGGGACGCTCCTCGTCGACCGGGGCCTCGAAGGGGACGCCGCGCAGGCTGAGGAGCATGAGGAGGGCGCAGCTCCCGACGAGGACGATGTCGGCGACGTTGCCGACGAACGGTCCGTAGTCGATGAAGTCGACGACGTGGCCCCGGGCGAAGCCGGGCTCGCGGAAGAGCCGGTCGAGCAGGTGGGAGACGGCGCCGCCCAGCAGCGCGCCCAGCACGACGGTCCAGGTGGTCGAGTGCGACCTCCTGCCGTAGTACAGGACGCCGACGACCGCGGCGGCGGTCGTCAGGGTGAACACCCATGTCGCCCCCGCGCCGATCGAGAAGGCGGCACCGGGGTTGAACGTCAGCCGGAACTGGATCAACCGCGGGATCACCGTGACGCGCTCACCGCCAGAGAGGGCCGAGGTCGCCCAGAGCTTGGAGGCCTGGTCCGCGAGAAGGACCATTGCGGCCGGCACGAGCATCCACCCGTATCGCCGCGTTCGCGTGCTCTTCGAATCCCGCCCAGCCGACACCCTTGACCCCGCAATCCGTGACTCTCGTGGCCGACCTTACCGGGATCACCGCCGGTGCCGGCTGGCTTCCGGGACCCTGCTGCTGCTCCTACCCGTGGGGGTGGTGTTTTCGTGGTCAAGGAGGATAAATCGGGAGCGAAGCCGGGTGTCGGCTGAGATGATGCGGCGGTGTCCGATCTTGAAGCGCTGATCATCCGGAAGACC